>JASJLO010000026.1:0-40699 GCA_037620605.1 Candidatus Planktophila sp. | reverse complement strand
AATTTACACTTCCCGCCTTGAGCTCCATCACATTTGCGCAGCGCAGTTAATTGAACTATTTGAAAATCGTGACGACAGTGCAATCTTACGAAATTCAAATTTCACCAACCCGCTTAGAGTTTTAATCGATTTTCAAGGACCGTTGGCTTGGCGCGTACCGCAGATAAAGTTAGATGCCACAGTCAATAAATGGTTTGTGCGAATGATTGTCTTGAAAGCCAATCGAGAAGTAATCGGTAGCACCAGCTTTCATGGCGCGCCAGATACTGATGGGATGATGGAGATCGGCCTAGGTATTGAAAGCGCCTATCAGAACCAGGGATATGCCAAAGAAGCACTATTGGCGATGTGGTGCTGGGTTTTAACCTACCCAGAAGTAAAGCTCCTTCGCTACACGGTGGGGCCTGAGAATGGAGCTTCGATAGCAGTTATTAAATATTTTGGATTTCAATTTAAAGGACAACAGATTGATGAAGTCGATGGTCCGGAAGATATCTATGAGATGGCTGCGCTAGATTTTAAGGAGAAATTGGGTGTGACTGTTAAAGACTAGTCGCGCGCTTGACCTGATCGATGTTTATATCGACCCAAGAAATCTTCTTTCATCTCCTTAAAATTTCCATCGATTAACGCTTGGCGCATTTGATCTACAAGGCGCACGATATATCTCTCATTATGTATCGTGGCTAAAGTCGCTGCCACCATCTCTTTGCCGCGAAAGAGATGACAAATGTATGCACGGGTGAAGTTTGTGCAGGTGTAGCAATCACATTCATCATCGATGGGATTGAAATCTCTAATGTATGGCGCATTAGCGATGTTAAAGCGGCCCTGCATTGTGTAAACAGCGCCGCTGCGAGCTATTCGTGAGGCGAGAACACAGTCAAAGGTATCAATTCCATTTTCAACGCCAACAAACAGATCCTCTGGAGCGCCAATCCCAAGTAAATGTTTCGGTTTATTTTCAGGAAGCACGCTATTAACCCAGCCTACGATTATCCCTAATGAATCCTTATCCAGAGCTCCACCAATGCCGAAGCCATCAAATTCGATTCCAGAAGATGACATGCCCCCGAGATCTGCTGCTGCCTTTTTCCGTAGATCTTCATATTGCGCACCCTGAATTACACCAAAGAGGGCCTGGTATGGCCTCCCGCTTCTTTCATCAGTTAACCGCTTATGTTCATCCAAACAACGGATAGCCCAATCATAGGTGCGCTCCATGGCTAGCTCTTGATACGGGCGAGTGTTATGCAACGTCGTACACTCATCAAAGGCAAAAATAATATCCGCACCGATTTTATGTTGAATCTGCATTGATATCTCTGCGGTAAAACGATGCATAGACCCATTTAGGTGAGATTTAAATGTAACTCCATCATCATCTACATGTGCCAACCGCTCTTTATTACCTGCGATAACCTGGTCAGATCTAAAAGTTTTAGCATCCATGGCAAGAACTTTTTTAAATCCGACGCCAAGAGATAAAACTTGGAAGCCACCACTATCGGTAATGGTTGGGCCAGGCCAATTCATAAATTGGGCAAGCCCGCCTGCTTCATCTAATACATCTGGGCCGGGTTGAAGGTATAGATGGTACGCATTTGCCAATAGCGCTTGTGCTCCCAGATCTTCCATCGCACCTGGCAACACTGATTTAACAGTTGCTTTTGTGCCTACCGGGATAAAGGCGGGAGTCTGGATTTCACCGTGCGGGGTAGAGATGGTGCCAACGCGAGCGAGCGAGTTTTCAGCGCTCTTCTTAATCTCAAATGAAAATGCATTGGACACAGGAGTTATTGTCGCAGATATAGACTGCCCCGATGCTCGCGAAGATCTCACCTTTTAAAGAGTTCACCGCGATTCTCAACCCACATTCTCGCCGGATCGTTATTGGCATTTCACTTAATGCAATCGGCGGCGGTATGACCTTGTCCCTATTAATGGTCTATCTCCATGATATTCGCGGATTCACAACTACCTTTAGCGGGCTAGTAATGGCATGGGGCGCATTTGTTGGAATTGTCTTCATGGGCCCTCTCGGTGCGCTTGTCGATCGCATTGGGCCAAAGATCGTCATAGTTTCAGGTCTGGCCATCGCGGCAACTTCGGCGCTTTCATTTTCTGTAGTCGAATCTAAGCCCCAAGCAATTATCGCAATGACTTTATTTTCTATTGGCGGCCAATGCGTCTGGCCCGCGCAGATGGTTATCTTGACCCGAGTTACCCCCGAGGCTGATCGGTCAAAGATATTTGGCTTCAATTTCATGCTATTAAATCTTGGCCTTGGCATCGGCGGCCTTCTTTCTTCACTGATCATCCAGGAAGATTCGCTCTTTTCCTTTCAGATCATGTATTGGGTTGATTGCACAACTTATTTGCTTTATCTACTAATCGTTCTGGGATTAGATACCCCGCATGCAGGTAGATACATTGTTAAAGATAATGAACCGAATTCAGGTAGTTATCTAGAGCTATTTAAAAGGCGTGAATTAACTATCTTGACCTTTGCTGGCGTAATTCTGCTGACCTTCGGTTATGGTCCTTTGCAATCTGGGCTGCCAATTTATGCAACTCAGTACCTTGAGCTTTCCCCCAAGTGGCTTGGTGTGATCTTTGGCGTAAATACAATCTCAATCGTTATTTTTCAACCCTTTGTTTTGAAGGTTTTGGAGCGTTACTCAAAATATACGGCGCTAATTTCAGTCGGTTTAATCTGGGCTCTCTCATGGCTAGCAGTTGGTATTTCCCCATATTTACCAATCTTTATGAGCGGGCTCGCTCTCTGCCTCAGTCAATTGATATTTGCCTTTGGCGAAATGGTGCATGCACCAACTAGCCCGGCGCTACTCCAAGAGTTAACCCCCGAACATATCCGCGGTCGCGCAAGTGCGCTCATTAGTTTGCAATGGGGAATCTCTGGAATCACAGGTCCGGCTATTGCCGGACTCATGATTGGAGCACACCTAGAACAGCTATGGGTGCTCTTAATGGCTATTGGGGTATTAATCCCAGTGCCATTTTTCACCCACTTAAAACGCATTACAGATGAAGCAAAAAATAACCCGCCCACGCAGATAGCGTGAACGGGTTATTTTCTTTAATTATTTAAGCGAGCTTTCCGTTTACCTCAATAACATTTGTCTCGCCGTTGGCAAGAATTACTGAGATATCCTCACCGGCTTTTCCAGGGCAAGAAAGTCCCCAAGAAAATGTGGCAGTTGCGCCCGCTGCGAGAGGTGTTGTCGGAGCACCTTCCATTTTGTTATCGCCATCGAAGATATCTACGCAGGGACCAGTTGTTGTCGATCCTTTTACAATCAAAACCGCGAGATCGAGATCAGTAGCAGAACCGTTAGATACGGTGAGGTTGAATCGTTGGTTGACCTGATCTGGCAACATTCCAGAAGCAAATTTTCCAACTGTGAAGTTCGCTGGCGATGAGAGCGTGTAACTGACCTTATCTGGCGTTACGACTGGAACATCAAAACCACCAGATGCTTGAACTGCTTCTTCAACTTCCTCAACGAGCGCTCGGCCCTCTTCGGCGGTTGTGGCTACTGAGTCAGATCCCCCACCGCAAGCTGTGAGGGTTAGAGCGAATACGGTTGCGAAAATTGTTGCGGTAAGTTTCTTATCCATGCGGCGAAGTATAGAGTACCCAGTATGAAATCGACCCCTTCGGAAATTGAGTCAACTAGTACTGCTACTCAAATCCAAAGCCGTAGCCCTCGTCAAATCTCCTGGCTGCGTTTTAAGCGCAATAAAGTTGGGGTGATTTCTGCAATTCTGAGTGTCACCATTCTCTCCCTTTCGTTGATGGCACCACTGGTCACGCGCATTCTTGGGCTAGATAAAGATGAACTTAATCTCGATCTTCTCGACGTTTCAGGAATTCCAACCGTTGGCTACAGCCTCGAGCATCCACTGGGACTTATTCCCGGCACCGGGCGCGACTTTTTAGCACAGCTTCTCTACGGTTCGCGCATCTCATTTTTAGTTGCAATTTTCACAACAATAACTGCGCTAACAATTGGACTCTTTATCGGAATCATCGGTGGATATTTCCGGGGTCGTATTGATAATTACCTTGGTCGTACTACAGACTTCTTGCTTGCATTTCCAGCCTTTTTTATGATCGTGGCTCTTTCAGAACCAATGGTTAGGCGCATTGAGGGTGCCGGAATAGCTCAAGGAAATGCAGCACGAATTCTTTTCCTGATCATTTTTCTCTCCTTCTTTGGCTGGCCTGGGTTCTCTCGTTTGATTCGCTCGCAAGTTCTCTCAATTCGCGAGCGCGAATATGTCACGGCTGCTCAGGCTATGGGCGCAAGCCGAACTCGTGTTATTTTGAAAGAGCTCCTACCAAATCTTTGGGCGCCAGTTATTGTCGTCGTTTCACTCTCACTGCCAGGTTACTTGGCAGCCGAAGCCGTTTACTCATACCTTGGAATTGGCGTTCAACCACCGGCATCGACTTGGGGAATCCTCCTCTCAAATGCAACCCGTTATGTCACCATTATGCCGAGCTTCTTCCTCATCGCAGCAGGCAGCCTGGTCATAGTCGTTCTTGCCTTCAACTTAGTTGGCGATGCGCTACGTGATGCGCTTGATCCACGCTCGGATCGATAGGCATCTGCCGTAGAAATTTGACCGCTTTCCCTTGTCTTTTATGGATCGTTACTGGTTCAATAGTTGCCCGGGAGCAAGCTCGCGCCCTTCAAATGATAAGGAAGATAAATGAGCAGATTCACGACTCTTCGTCGTAGCGTTGCAGTTGCAGCAGTCGGTTCACTTGCGATCTCTACACTCGTTGTAGTGGGCGCACAGTCAGCAACAGCCGCAACTCCTCAAACAGGTGGAATTCTCACTTTTCTTGAGCACACACCACGTCTTGATCACCTAGATCCAAGCCGTATCTACACAGGACGCGACCTTGCGTTCATGAACTCATTCCACACACGCACACTAACTGCATACAATCCAGTTCCAGGTAAGGCAGGCGCAAACCTTGTCCCAGACCTCGCAACAAACACTGGTATCCCAAGTGACAAAGCAAAGACTTGGAAGTTCACACTTCGTCCAGGAACAACATTTCAAGATGGCAAAAAGATCACTTGTAAGGACGTTAAGTACGGTGTCTCACGCGCATTCGCTACTGATGTAATCACAGATGGACCATCTGCATATTTGCTCAGCTGGCTAGACATACCACAGGTTGATGGAAATCCTATTTACACAGGTCCTTACACAAACACACCTGCAGGAGTAGCGGCATACAACAAGGCCGTTTCATGTTCTTCAGATAACCGCACCATTACGTTCAAGTTGTCAAAGTCAATTGCTGACTTTAACTACCTTGCAACATACGGAATCATCTCTCCAATCCAGAAGAGCAAGGACACCGGCGACGCGTACGACCTCAAGCCACAGGCAACAGGTCCATACAAGATCGTTCAGAATGACAAGACACAGCTTCGTATGGTCCGTAACAAAAAATGGTCAAAGGCTTCAGATCCAATCCGTACGCCTTACCCAGATGAAGTTATTATCAAGTTTGGTTTAGATGAAGAAGTGATCGATCAGATCATGCTTGCAGATTCAGAGCCAAACGCGATGAACTTTGGCGGACCACTTCCAACAAACAAGCAAAAGTTCTTCACTAGTTCTGAATTCAAGAACCGTAGAATGAACAATTCTGATCCATACACACGCTACTGGGCATTTAACGTATCAAAGATGCCATGTCTAGAGATTCGTGCAGCGATGTACTTCTCATACGACTTCAAGGCAATGCTTGACTACGATGGTGGCCCAAAGTTCGCAGGTTCACATGCAACCGGAACAATAAGTCCACTTCTAGCAACAGATTACGCGCCAACTAAAGTCATCGGCCCAGGTTCACCAGACTTCAAGGCGTCAGGAAATGTTGCGAAGGCACAGTCATACATGGACACAGCAAAGACAAAGTGCGCGGCCGAGTACACACGTGTTACAACAACAGGTGTAACAATCGACGTTCCACAGTCAGCAACTCTCAATGACACAATTCCAATCATGCAGGCTGCATATGCACGTGTTGGAATTAAGGCGAACTTCAACATCATCGCATCTGGTTACTACTCAACAATCAACACTGATAAGCAGAACGATCTTTCTTCAGGTGGTTGGGGAGCAGATTGGGCGAATGCATCGACAGTTCTTCCAGAGCTCTATGCATCATTCGGTGGATGGAACCTCTCAAAGAACCAAGCAGATCCCGCTGTAAAGGGCTTCAGTAAGCGCGCCCAAGCAGCAATCTCTGAAACAGATCGCGCAAAGCAGGCGAAGTTGTGGAAGGCACTTGATAAAGAAGCTGCAAGAAACTTCTGGTCATTGCCAACCAAGTTCGGTAAGGCTCAGGAAGTCTGGGGCTCAGGCCTTCAGAACGTATTCTTCTGGGTACCACAAGGCAACCCTGCCTATGGAAAGATCTGGATTAAGAAGTAATCCATATCTTGCATAGCTGGTAAAAGTGCGAGAGCACAGCCAAATGTAAGTAGAGTGCTCCTGGGGAGTTAACCCCCCAGGAGCACTTCTTTACTTCCGTGGTGATTAGTTGAGCAAGGAAAACAGTAGAAAGAGTTAAAGAGATGTTTCACTTCATAAGAAAACGAGCAGCCTACGCTGTGGCTACGATCTTGGTTGTCTCGATTGTGGTCTATTTGATTTTCTCGCTTCTACCTTTTGATGCAGCATCTCTTACCTGTGGTCAGCGATGCACCCCCCAAATCATTGAAGGAAACCGCATCAAGCTCGGCCTTGATAAGCCAATCTGGGAGCAGTACTGGTTATTTCTTTCAGGAATCTTTTTAGGACGTACTTATGGCACTGGTAATGCAGCCTTTTCATGTTCTGCACCGGCATTTGGATATTCATTTAATGAAAATGCCTGCGTAACAGATATGTTGATTGAGGCTCTTCCTGTGACTCTCAGCCTTGCAATCGGAGCACTTATTCTCTGGCTCACAATAGGTATGACACTGGGAGTTATAGCCGCTCGCTTTAAGGGAAAGTGGCCAGATACCGTCAGCTCAGTATTCGTTCTTCTCGCAACATCACTTCCAACATTTGTAACCGGTTTAGCACTTCTGATCTGGGTATCAATTAAGTGGAAGATAGTTCCACTATCGCTATCGGGTTATGTGTCGGTTTTTAACAACCCATATGGCTTCTTCCAATTTTTCATCTTGCCTTGGATTACTTTGGCGATCGCCTACGCTGCGATCTACACACGCTTTACTCGTGCTGCTGTTCTAGAGACGCTTGGCGAGGATTACATTCGTACGGCTCGCGCAAAGGGAGTTAACGAAAAGACCGTTCTCCGTAAGCACACCCTTCGAGCAATCTTGGCACCGATTGTCACGCTAGCGGGTCTTGACTTCGCCGGCCTTATTGGCGGCGCAATAATTACAGAAACAATCTTTAATCTGCCAGGACTCGGTCGATTAACACTTCGCTCCGTCTATGAATTCGACCTACCTGTTGTTTTAGCAACAACAATTCTGGCTGCATCCGTAGTTATCATAATGAACCTAGTCGTTGACATGTTGTATGCGGTTTTAGACCCACGCGTGAGAATTGATTAGGAGAAAATTGTCATGAGCGAACTTTTAAAGATTGATAATCTAAAGGTTTCATTTAAGACCGATGACGGCGTTGTAAAGGCTGTCGATGGCGTATCTCTTACCGTTAATAGCGGTGAGACAGTTGCCATAGTCGGTGAATCAGGATCAGGTAAAACAGTTACTAGCCTCTCTGTAATGGGCCTTCATAAGCGCGGCTCCGCCCAAGTAGCAGGCTCTATAAAGGTTCGCGATGGAGAAAGCATGCTCGACATCGTCTCTGCAACCGATGAAGAGATCCTTGATGTTCGAGGTAGGGCCGTAGCGATGATTTTCCAAGATCCAATGTCGGCTCTCCATCCATATTTTAGAATTGGTAATCAACTTGCAGAAGGTTATTTGGTACACAACCCTGGCAAGAAGGAAGAAGCTAAGAAGCGTGCAGTCGAAATGCTCGACCTCGTAGGAATTCCTGAGCCGCTACAGCGCGCTAATGAATACCCACACCAGTTCTCGGGTGGAATGCGCCAGCGCGTAATGATCGCTATGGCTTTGATGAACTCACCACAGATGTTGATTGCAGATGAACCAACGACGGCGCTGGATGTAACCGTTCAGGCCCAGATTTTGGCGCTCTTGAGCGATCTGCAGAAAGAGTTCAATATGGGAATTCTTTTGATTACTCACGATCTCGGTGTTGTCGCACAGGTTGCTGACCGTGTAAATGTTATGTACGCCGGCCGCGTCGTCGAGCAGGCTTCAGTGGATGACATCTTCTACAACCCAGCACATCCATATGCTCTTGGTCTCTTGCAATCTGTCCCACGAATTACAGTTCAGGGTGGAGAACGCCTGAAGGCAATTCCAGGTCAGCCACCATCGCTGATTAATCTGCCAAAGGGATGTGCATTTGCACCCCGCTGTGAATATATCAAGCATGCCGATGCAAACTCTTGTGCAACTCTGATGCCAGAACTACTCGGTTCTTCTCCATTACATACAGCTCGTTGCCATATCCCAGAAAGTTCACGCAAAGAAATCTTTGCCGCAGCAATAAGGGAGATTCGAGCATGAGTACCCAGTCCACGACGAACTCCTCAATTTTGAAGGTTGAAAACCTCACCAAGCATTTTCCGGTTGGAAAAGGCCGTGACAAGAAAGTCGTTAAGGCCGTTGATGGAATCTCCTTTGAGCTAAAGGCTGGAGAAACTCTTGGCCTCGTGGGTGAATCAGGTTGCGGCAAGACAACAGCAGGGCGCACCTTGCTCAAGTTGATCGAGCCAACGGCGGGGCGTTTAATCTTTGAAGGGCAGGACATCACAGATTTCCGCACTGGTCAGATGACAAAGTTGCGCGCCCAGATGCAGATCATCTTTCAAGATCCATACTCTGCGCTAAATCCGCGCCAGACCATCGGCAAGATTATTTCTGCGCCATTTGAAATCCAAGGAGTTACTCCACCTGAAGGAATAAAGACCGCCGTACAAAATTTGATGGCACGCGTGGGCTTAAACCCGGAGCACTACAACCGTTATCCGCATGAGTTCTCTGGTGGACAGCGCCAGCGCATTGGTATCGCACGCGCCATCGCGTTAAAGCCACGTTTTATCGTTGCCGACGAACCAGTTTCGGCACTCGATGTTTCTATTCAGGCCCAAGTAATCAACTTGCTAGAAGATCTGCAAGAAGAAGAAAAAATCAGCATGGTCTTCATCGCCCACGATTTATCTGTGGTGCAACACATTTCAGATCGAGTAGCAGTGATGTACTTGGGCAAGATAATGGAGATCGCAGCAACAGCCGATCTCTATGCCAAGCCGCGCCACCCATACACAACAGCGCTTTTATCCGCGGTGCCGCTGCCAGATCCACGATCTGAACGCACCCGCGAACGCTTCATCTTGACTGGTGATCTACCAAGCCCAATTAATCCACCATCAGGGTGCGTCTTTAATACCCGTTGCTGGAAGGCGCAAGATAAGTGCCGCACCGAAGTTCCGCAGTTGTTACAGCTCGGTGCTTCACAAGTGGCCTGCCACTTCCCCGAGAACTAGTTTTACTAGCTCTTAAATCTAGTTACCAGATTTCTACGCGATCCTTTTCGGCTAGCCACAACTTATCGCCCTCGGTTAGATCAAAGGCTGTATAGAATTCGCTGATATTGCGCACAATGGCATTGCAACGGAATTCATAAGGGGAGTGTGGATCTGTTGCGATGCGACGGCGCAACTCTTCGGCTCGAACTTTTCCGCGCCAAGCTTGCGCCCAAGACAGGAAGAAACGTTGCTCACCGGTTAGACCATCTAAAACCGGCGCTGGCTGGCCTTTTAAAGCCAATTTATAGGCTTTAAAACCAATAGCGAGCCCACCTAAATCACCAATGTTCTCACCGACCGTTAAAGCCCCATTTACATGGATATCTGGAGTCTCCTGCGGATATAAGGCATCGAATTGTTTTATTAGTTCATTAGCGCGCTTGTCAAACTCAACTCGATCTGCAGCGGTCCACCAATCGATCATGTTTCCATCACCATCGAACTTAGAGCCTTGATCATCAAAGCCGTGGCCAATTTCGTGGCCAATTACGGCCCCAATGCCGCCGTAATTGGCGGCAATATCGGATTCAAGATTGAAAAATGGCGGTTGCAAAATGGCGGCAGGAAAGACAATCTCATTTTGGATTGGGTGGTAGTAGGCGTTAACGGTTTGCGGGGTCATTAACCACTCGCTCTTATCAACGGGCTTACCAATTTTGGCCAGCTCGATATCGCGAGAGAACTTAGTTATACGTCCGATATTTCCAAAGAGGTCATCGCCCGTGATTGTCAGCGCTGAGTAGTCACGCCATTTGTCAGGGTAGCCAATCTTGGGGGTGAATTTAGCGAGTTTATCTTGCGCCTTAGCTTTGGTCTCCGGGCTCATCCACGGCAGCTCGTTGATACTGATGCGATAAGCCTCAATTAAATTATCAACTAGCTCAAGCATGGCAACTTTGGCAGCTTCAGGAAAGTGGCGTTCTACATAAATTCGGCCAATTGCTTCTCCTAAGGCGCCTTCTACGAAAGAGATAGCGCGCTTCCAGCGAACCCGGATTTCTGGGGTGCCAGATAGCGTCTTGGCATAGAAATCAAAGTTCTGATTTACAAAGTCATCGGTTAAGTAGGCTGCGGCGCCAGAAATTAACTGCCACTTCATCCACGCCTGCCATGGGGCCGGATTAAAATTTTCAAGTATCTCTGAAAGCCCCGCAAAAAATGGGGGCTGCTGAACTACTAGTTCAGCAAAGGCAGACTTGGGAATCTGGCTAAATTCAAGCCAGCTCGCCCAATCAAAGTTGGGCGCCAATTTAGAGAGTTCGGCAAAAGTCATCTTGTTATAGGTAAGTTCGACATCGCGATCTTTAACTTGGTCGAAATGGTGTGAGGCGATCTGGCGCTCTAACTCGTAGATCTGTTCTGCCAAGGAGGCACCATCTGTAATTCCAGCCAATGCAAACATCTTGGCAACATGGACTTTAAATGCCTGGCGAATTTCTTCGTATTGCTCTTCGCGATAGTAAGCCTCATCAGGTAGCGATAGCCCACCTTGTCCGAGATAAACAATATTCATTTGCGAATTCATGGCATCGCCATAAATTCCTAGACCGAAGGCCCCACCTAATCCGCGCATCTCTAGGTCGGCTAAAGTTTTTATAAATTCAGCGCGATTGGTTATGCGATCGATAGCGGCTAAATCATCTTGCAAAGGTGTGATGCCAGCTTTTGAAATCGCTGCGGTATCTAGAAAGCAATCGTATAGGTCGCGAATTTTTTGGGCATCGCCACCACCGGTCGCTGTTTCAATTATGTCGCGGACTTGGGCCTCGGCCTCTAGATATAACTGGTAGGTAATTCCATCAGATGAGCGATCTTGCGGAATCTCATGGTTGGCAAGCCAAGCCCCATTGAAGTATCGATAGAGATCATCTTGCGGACGAAATGATGGGTCGATATATGATGGGTCGATTCCGCTAATAATGGGATTTCCTGCAGAGCTCATGCTTACCTTTGCCTTCTAAAAGTAGTTGAAAGTTCAACATATTAGCCATTTGAAGTATGCTTTAAAAATGGCACGGCAAAACGCTACCTCACCTCGCTGGTTAAATGCGGTCGAAATGAAGGCTTGGCGTAGATATATCGTGGCCAGCAGGCGTCTAATTGAAGCCCTTGATGTAGATCTGGCCCATCACGAACTATCGATGCCGGATTACGAAATCCTTGCCCAATTAAGTGATGCCCCAGGCCGCCGGATGCGGATGGCTGAACTAGCTGATGTGGCGATGCTCTCGCGCTCGCGTCTTTCTCATCGCATGAAGGTGATGGAGAAAGCTGGCTGGGTGGCACGGGAACAGTGCTCTGATGATAAGCGCGGATATTTTGCTGTTATGACCGAGAAAGGTTGGCGGGCAATTGTTGCTGCGGCGCCCGATCATGTGGAAAGCGTGCGCGCTCGCTTTATCGATCACCTATCAAAGTCAGATCAAGCAGTGCTTGCACAAATTTTTGAGAGAGTTTCCGAGCCACTTCGGAAAGATTTAAATGACTAGGTGGTTATCTCTAAGAAGTTAGTTATTAATAATTTGAGGAAATAAAAAACCCGCCACATAAAGTGGCGGGTTTTTTATTAAGTAAATAGATTACTTAGCTGCTGCCTTCTTGCGACGCTTCTTTGGAGCCGCCTTCTTAGCTGCTGCCTTCTTGCGACGCTTTGGAGCTGCCTTCTTAGCTGCTGCCTTCTTGCGACGCTTTGGAGCTGCCTTCTTAGCTGCTGCTTTCTTGCGACGCTTTGGAGCTGCCTTAGCGGCTGCTTTCTTGCGACGCTTTGGAGCTGCCTTCTTAGCTGCTGCTTTCTTGCGACGCTTTGGAGCTGCAGCCTTTACGGCTGCTTTCTTGCGACGCTTCTTTGGAGCTGCTGCTGGAGCTGCTGCCTTCTTGCGACGCTTCTTTGGTGCTGCTTTTTTAGCTGCGGCCACGTACTTCTCCTATCGGAATGGTTCGGATCCGTCACCCAAACCTGTTCGTAGGTAAGTCTGACGGAAATATCAAAATATTGCTAGTACATATCGCGAAAAAATGGAGTGCGTGTCGCAATTTATTTTTTAATTTTTTTGTGCATTTGAGAAAAATTTACCGATTTGTATTACTAATTGTCAGCGAAATTAGGCGAATAAATTCTTCAAACTCGTTATTTTGGATTTATTTTTCGGAATTTTGACGATTTTCTGGAGAATTTTCATCTCGCGCCCGAAATTTCCGCATTTCAACGGCATATTCGTTGGTTTCAACATCATATTTTCGCAATTTTGGGAGAAAAATCGCCAATATTGAGACCGAAATTATGCAAAGCACCCCGCCGGAAGTTACCGAGAAGTTCAAACTGGTAACTGCCGCCATTGATGCTGCGCGCATCTGACCTGCAAGTGGTCCAATGGAATATGAAAGCAATTCGATGCCGGCAAGGCGACCCCGAAATCCATCCGGGATGGTCTGATTCCAAATCGTCCCGCGAAATAAAGCGCTGACCATGTCAGCTGCCCCTGCTGCTGCCAGAAATATGAGTACCAGGATTAGAGAATTAGATAATCCGGCGATGGCAATTGCTGCACCCCAACCGAGCGCTGCCAAAATGATGGCACGGCCATGGAATCGGTACCGCTTTATCCATCCACTAGTCAAGGTCACTGCAATTGATCCAACCGTTCCTGCTGCATAGAGAAGTCCAAGGGCCCAAGGCGCGCCAAGTTGGTCTGCCCAAAAAGGAATTAGCGCAGTTGGCATTGCAAAGAACATCGCAGCTAAATCAATTAGATAAGTGCCGAGTAAATCTTGGCGATTGAAGGCATAGCGCACACCTTCAATTAACCCAGCCAGGGATGGCTTTTCGGCCTCTGGGCTAGCGGGCACTTTCCGCACTCGTGTTAAGAAAGCTAAGGAAATTAGAAAGGTTGCCATATCAGCTATATATCCAACTGAAATTGAGAAGGTAGAAATTAAAATCCCACCAATAGTTGGACCAACGACTACTCCAACCTGCCAACGCAAACTCATTAGCGCACTTGCTGCTGGTAAATCTGCATGCGCAACTAAGCGCGGCAAGATTGCATCCATACTCGGACGTTGTAGCCCATTAACTGCGGCAAAGAGGCCGACGGTTACATAGATTAATACTAAATTCGGCTCGGGCATGAAGGAGTTGACGAGCAAGATGGCGACCAAGAGCAGTGAGGTAAATTCGGTAATCCAGATCATCCGCTTGCGATCGACGTAGTCGGCCAAAACTCCGCCATATAACCCAAAGATAATCAGGGGAACAATTTCAACAATGCCAGAGAGGCCAACTGCGATGTAAGAGTTGGTCAGCTCTTTGATTTGAAAGGGGACGGCGACGTAAGTGATCATCGAACCGAGATAGGTAATTAGCCCAGCTGACCAAAGGTTTCTAAAATCTGGGTATTTTTTAAGTGGGGTTAGATCTATGGCAAATCTAGAGCGAGCTTTACCAGGAGCTGGGGTGTTATCGGGCACAGGGGTTAGTTAAAGGTATTTTCGATGCCAGGGAAAGTTCCCTCACGCACATCGCTGGCAAATTCTTGCGCCGCAGCCGAAATCTCACCACGTAGGTTGCGATAAGCCTTCGCCAACTTCGGCGGCTTGGCAGTTAGGCCAACTAGGTCTGTCCAGACAAGCACCTGCGCATCGCAGTCTTTGCCAGCGCCAATTCCAATTGTGGGAATCGTGAGCGCGGCAGTAATCCGTGCCGCCAATTCCGCCGGCACAAGTTCTAGGACTATGGCAAAGGCGCCCGCTTTCTCCAGGGCATGGGCTGCGGCCAAGATTGCTTCTGCATCTTCTCGCCCCTGAACTCGGTATCCACCTAATTGATGAAGTGATTGCGGGGTAAGGCCAAGGTGGCCCATGACAGGAATTCCAGCAGATATTAATTTTTCAACTGTTGCCAAATGTGCGCCTTCAAGTTTTACCGCCATCGCCCCAGCTTCTTTAAAGAATCTCGTTGATGTTGCAAGAGCTTGTTCAGGCGATAATTCATAGGATCCAAAAGGTAGGTCCGCTATTACCAGCGCGCGCTTTGAGCCACGGACAACGGCGCGAGTTAGCGGCAAAAGCTCATCGACTGTAACGGCGATTGTGTTCTCTTCACCAAGGAAATTATTGCCGGCACTATCTCCAACCAGAAGTACAGGTATTCCTGCCTGATCAAAAATCTCAGCGGTCATCTGCTCATAAGATGTCAGCATCGCCCACTTCTCACCTGCCAACTTTGCCTTCTTCAGATCTAGAATTGTGACGCGGCGATGGGTGGCACCGCCATATAGGGATGTCGTATCAGTGCTCATTATTCCTCCAGCCTCGAAGCTTCAGAAGAAGTCCCCGGGTACAGAGATAAGGGTATTCCATTACTCTTGAAGTATGAAGTTGCGCATTGCGCTGGCCCAGGTCAACCCGACTGTTGGTGACCTGGCGGCAAATGCTGCCTTAGTCCGCGAGAATTTTCAGAGGGCTAGCCGAGCCGGTGCCCATATTGTTGTATTTCCTGAGATGGTTTTAACTGGGTATCCAGTTGAAGATTTAGCGCTGCGCCCATCATTTCAAGTAGCGAGCCAGAGTGCGATCACAGAGTTAGCGCGCGAATTAACCGGCGGCGCAGTGGCGATCGTTGGTTACTTAGATCAAGTGGCGGGGGCTCCCCAAAATATGGTGGCGGTAATTTCTGGCGGAATGATCAAGGCGCGTTATGCCAAATGCCATCTGCCCAATTACGGAGTCTTTGATGAATTCCGCAACTTTGTCCCAGGTGATAAAACTTTAATTGTCCGCATCCATGGAGTCGATGTTGGTATCGCAATCTGTGAAGACCTCTGGATAGACGGCGGGATCACCTCGCAATTGGCAAAGCGCAAACCTGGCTTAGTAATTGTCCCCAATGGCTCTCCATATGAACGTGCCAAAGATGATCTGCGCTTATCACTTGTTACCAAGCGCGCTCGCGAAAGCGCGGCACCTTTGATCTATGTAAATATGACAGGTGGGCAAGATGATTTGGTATTCGATGGTGACAGCATTGTGGTTGGCGCTACTGGCAAATTAATTGCGCGGGCTCCACAATTTAATGATGCGCTAACTCTGGTTGATTTAGATTTAACAACTAATTCCAGCACTCCTGATGTCGTGATTTCCGAAAGTGAAGTGAGCATTGCCCAGCCACATCAAGCAGATATTGCCGAGCGCTTAGCTGATATGGAAGAGATCTGGAGCGCGCTGGTTATTGGTCTGCGCGATTATGTCGAGAAGAATGGTTTCCGCAGCGTCGTTGTCGGACTATCAGGTGGAATTGATTCAGCTTTAGTAGCTGCTATAGCAATTGATGCACTTGGGGCCAAGCGGGTAAATGGCGTTGCCATGCCTAGCAAATACTCTTCTGCTCATTCAATTACCGACGCCCAAGCTTTGGCTGATGCCACCGGAATACATTTTCGCACCGTAGCAATCGCGCCAATGGTCGATTCCTATCTGGATAATTTAACTTTAAAAGGTTTAGCTGAAGAGAACTTGCAAGCCCGCGTTCGAGGCACGACCTTGATGGGAATATCAAATCAAGAGGGACATTTAGTTTTGGCAACTGGCAATAAATCAGAGCTGGCTGTTGGTTACTCAACTTTGTATGGCGATGCCGTTGGCGGCTTTGCGCCGATTAAGGATATTTATAAGACCGATGTTTGGGCGTTGGCGCTTTGGCGCAACGAAGTTGCGCGCAAACGCGGTGAGGCTGAGCCAATTCCAACAAACTCAATTGATAAAGAGCCAAGCGCAGAGCTGCGCCCTGATCAAAAAGATAGTGATTCACTACCTGACTATTTATTACTCGATCGCGTATTAACCGCCTACGTTGATGAAGATCAAGGATCGACCGCACTTATTGCCTCCGGCTTCGATGAGGCGTTGGTACGCCGGGTTATTGCGATGGTTGATAAGGCCGAGTACAAGCGTCGCCAGTATCCGCCTGGACCAAAGGTCTCTAAGCGGGCTTTTGGAAAAGATCGCCGACTGCCAATGACCAGTAGGTGGCAAGAAGAAGATATTACGTAACATAGCCGTAACTTCGACTTGGCAAGATCTGCTCTATGTCCCAGAGTGATTCACAGATGAGCAAGCAGCAAGAGTTTGTACTGCGCACCATCGAAGAGCGCAATATTCGTTTTATACGTTTGTGGTTTACCGACGTATTGGGTTATTTAAAATCTGTTGCAATAGCGCCAGCCGAGTTAGTTAACGCCTTCGAAGAAGGAATCGGATTTGATGGATCTGCGATTGAGGGATTTGCGCGCATCTCTGAATCAGATATGTTGGCCAAACCTGATCCAGCAACTTTTTCAATATTACCTTGGCGCACTGAAGCTCCAGGTGCCGCCCGCATGTTCTGCGATATCACGATGCCAGATGGTGCGCCATCACCGGCTGACCCACGTAATGTTCTGCGACGTACTTTAAATAAAGCGGCAGAGATGGGTTACACCTGTTACACCCATCCCGAAATTGAATTCTTCTTATTTAAATCATCGCCTGTTAAAGGCGAGCAACCAATTCCAGTAGACCAAGGTGGGTATTTTGATCACACTCCGGCTGTAGTTGGCCATGATTTCCGCCGTCAGGCGATCACAATGCTTGAGGCGATGGGAATCTCAGTCGAATTTAGCCATCATGAAGGTGCGCCTGGTCAGCAAGAGATTGATCTTCGTTACGCCGATGCTTTAAGCACGGCAGATAACATCATGACCTTCCGCCATGTAATTAAAGAAGTTGCTCTCGAGCAAGGTTTCTATGCCTCATTTATGCCAAAGCCATTTACCGATCACCCTGGTAGCGGAATGCATACCCACGTATCACTCTTTGAAGGTGAGAAAAATGCCTTCTACGATGCTTCGGCAGAATTTAATCTATCTAATACCGCCCGCTCCTTTATCGCTGGGATTTTAAAACATTCTTCAGAAATTACTGCGATCACAAATCAGTGGGTCAACTCGTATAAGCGCCTGCAAGGTGGGGGAGAAGCGCCAGCTTTAATTAGTTGGGGTCATAACAATCGCAGCGCTCTGGTAAGAATTCCTATGCATAAGCCAAATAAAGAGAATTCAACTCGCATTGAATTTCGATCTCCCGATTCGGCATGTAACCCTTACCTGGCATATGCAGTGATGTTGTCAGCTGGCTTGAAAGGCATAGAAGAGGGATACCAATTAACAGAAAATGAAGCGCCAGAATTGCTACCTGCCAATTTAGATGAGGCGATAGCCATTATGGAGAAGAGCGAGCTGGTCCGCGAAACTTTAGGCGAGCATGTCTTTGAGTACGTTCTGCGCAATAAGCGCGCGGAATGGCAGGATTACCGCCGACAAGTGAGCGCATATGAATTAGATAGGTATTTACCCGTTCTCTAGCCCTCAGATTTTTGCTACTAGTGCTACGTTTTCTATATGAAAAATCAGCAAGAGGTAACTGGTAATAGCCTGCGGCGCATAAATGTAATCGCAGGCATATTTCATTTTCTACAAATGGCGGCAGTGATTGCGCTAAGCAGTGACTTCTCCTTACCAATTACGGCAACATATATGTCAGGCCCGCCGGGATCGACCTTTGCCGATCCGATAACTCTCTTTGAAACACCGCTTGGATTGGCAGTTGCTGTATTCCTTGGCCTATCGGCTCTGGCTCACTTCATTGTGGCCAGCCCACAATTTTTCCCTAGGTATATATCTGGTCTTGCCGAGAAGCGAAATTACTTCCGCTGGGTGGAGTATTCAATTTCATCATCGGTAATGATCGTTCTGATTGCCCAGGTAACTGGCGTAACTGAAATAACTGCCATCATTTCCATCTTTGGCGTAAATGCCTCAATGATTTTATTTGGCTGGCTGCAGGAAAAATATGAGACGCCAGGTGACGGTGGCTGGCTGCCATTTATATTTGGTTGTATTACCGGAATGGTGCCTTGGCTAGCCTTAGTATTTAATATCTTTGCTATCGGCGGCCCATCAGATGCCAAAGCGCCAGCTTTTGTTTACGGAATTGTCGTTACTCTCTTTCTCCTATTTAATTCCTTTGCATATGTTCAATATGTGCAATATAAGAAAATAGGCAAATGGGCGGATTACCTAAGGGGAGAGCGCACCTACATAACACTCTCACTTGTTGCAAAATCTTTACTTGCTTGGCAGATATTTGCCAATACACTTATTCCATAAAGAGTGAGTAAATTTAGATTTTAATCATTAGTTGAGCGGGAGAATAAAATGGCACTTCGTTGGGGTTATTTAGGTGCAGGTGGAATCGCTGACCTCATCGCGGCAGATTTCGCAATTGCCGGCTTAAAGATTCAGGCGGTAGCAACCCGCGATCTAGCGCGTACTAATACCTTTGCCGATAAGTTTAATATCCCTAATCGACATGCTGATTATTTATCTCTTGTTGCTGACCCTGAAGTAGACGTTGTCTACATATCTACTGTGCAGACATTGCACTTAGAACATGCCCTACTTGCGATCAGAGCCGGCAAGCATGTCCTTTTAGAAAAACCATTTACGATGAACTCTGCCGATGCCCAGGCTATTTACGATGCTGCTAAAGCAGCTAATGTATTTGTCATGGAGGCGATGTGGACACGGTTCTTGCCAACTATGGATGCAGTATTTGAAGTCATAAATTCTGGGCTTATTGGAAAGCCACATTATGTGTATGGCGATCACAGCCAGTTCTTGCCGATTGAAAGGGCTCCTCGACTTTGGAATCGCGAACAAGGCGGCGGTGCACATTTTGATTTAGGTATCTACCCAGTTTCATTTGCAATTAGAGTTCTTGGGTTTCCAGATTCAGTTGCCGGCAAATCTGTGATGACAGATACTGGCGTTGATGCTGCCACTGCGGCCGTTATGCAATATAACGACGGGTCGCTTGCAGTAATAAATTCTTGTATGACTATGGCCGGAACAGTTGCGGCCGCAGTTCATGGAACTAAAGGCCGGTTAGAAATCGATGGATCCTTCTACGAACAAACTACTTTTCGGGTATATGACAATGACCATAAACTGAACAAGAGTTATGACGAGAAGATCAGTGGTCGGGGTATGCAGTATCAGGCGATTCACTTAGAAGAGTGCGTTGCAAAAGGGCTGAAAGAAAGTCCCGTAATGAGCCTTTCTGATACGGTGAAAATTATGCAAGTCATGGAGCAGATTCACGTCTTCTAGCCTGCACTTGCCTGGAACTTACTCGGCGCGTTACTATCTATCCATGACATTGCGCAGCCTCCTCCTAAGCTGCCGTGGCGGGGCCAAATAACCGGTCCCCTCGCCGCGGGGTTTGTCGCACCGGTAAATAAATGACAAAACCCAAAAAATAGGAGCAGCAAATGTCACCAGATAAGAATTTCCCTGATCAAAAGCCATCGGCGATGCCGGTAGACCGATATTCATCTTTTATTCCAGTTGATCTGAAAGATCGCACCTGGCCAACTAAACAGATGGCCAAGGCGCCGCAATGGTGTTCAGTTGATCTTCGTGATGGTAATCAAGCCCTTATCGATCCAATGGATACCCCGCGCAAGCTTGCCATGTTCAAATTATTGGTTGAGATGGGTTACAAAGAGATTGAAGTGGGATTTCCATCCGCCTCACAAACTGATTTTGACTTTGTCCGTAAAATTATTGATGAGGGTTTAATCCCAGATGATGTTGTAATTCAAGTTTTAACTCAAGCGCGCGATCCTTTGATTAGACGTACCTATGAATCGATTAAAGGAGCAAAACAGGCGATTGTCCACCTATATAACTCAACCTCAACCTTGCAGCGCCGGGTCGTCTTTGGGCTTGATAAAGCAGGGATCAAAAAAATTGCTACCGATGGTGCCCAACTATGTTTAGAGTTAGTTTCTAGCGTTCCGGAGACCAAAGTATCATTCGAATATTCTCCTGAGTCTTACACAGGTACCGAACTCGAATTTGCTGTCGAAGTATGTAATGCGGTTAATGCAATTTGGAAGCCAACGCCACAATGGAAAACAATTATGAATTTACCGGCGACAGTTGAGATGGCTACTCCAAATGTCTATGCAGATTCAATTGAGTGGATGTGCCGCAACCTAGAAAATCGTGACAGCGTAATCGTCTCACTACATCCGCATAATGATCGCGGCACGGGCGTCGCTGCTGCCGAATTGGGATTTTTGGCAGGCGCTGATCGAATTGAAGGAACTCTCTTTGGAAATGGAGAGCGAACTGGCAACGTTTGTTTGGTAACTCTTGGCATCAATCTAGTTTCACATGGCATTGATCCAATGATTGATTTTTCAGATATTGATGGCGTCCGCCGCACCGTTGAATATGCCAATCAACTGCGCGTTCCAGAACGCCATCCATATGGTGGAGACCTGGTCTTTACCGCATTCTCTGGCTCGCACCAAGATGCGATTAAGAAAGGTTTTGAACATCTAGAAAGAGATGCCAAGGCCGCCGGCGTCGATAAAGATTCTTTTACTTGGGCGATTCCTTATCTTCCAATAGATCCAAAAGATATCGGGCGTACCTATGAGGCTGTGATTCGAGTTAACTCGCAATCCGGTAAAGGTGGCGTTGCATATTTGATGAAGAATGAGCACCATCTAGATCTGCCGCGCCGCCATCAGATCGAATTTAGTCGAGTCGTGCAATCCAAGACTGATTCAGAAGGTGGAGAAATCACTTCTGTCGCTCTCTGGCAAATCTTTGAAGATGAATATCTGCCAACTCAATCAGCTCCTTGGGGCAGATTTCGATTAAAGGGTCTTTCTCAGACCTCTGTCCTTAATGAAGATGTTCACTTATCAGTGACTGTTTTAGATCGGGGAGAAGTTAAAGAGCTAACCGGTCAAGGTAATGGCCCGATTGCCGCGTTCTGCAATATTTTGCAGGAGTACGGGGTGGATGTTCGAGTTCTGGATTACTACGAGCATGCGCTCTCTGCTGGCGGAGATGCATCTGCAGCGGCATATTTAGAGTGCTCAATCGGTAGCGAAGTTTTCTGGGGAGTCGGAATTGATCCCAACACCACAACTGCCTCACTTAAAGCGGTCGTGTCTGCCATAAATCGCGCTATTCGCTGACTACCTTTACCTTTGTGAGCCTTTACCGTGACGAAGCAATTATCTTGCGTACCCAAAAGCTGGGCGAGGCAGATCGCATCATCACTCTATTAACCCGCGAACACGGTCGGGTGCGTGGTGTAGCCAAAGGCGTACGTCGAACCATGTCAAAGTTTGGTGCGCGACTAGAACCAGGTAGCCATGTAGATATTCAACTTCATAAAGGTCGCACCTTTGACACGATTACCCAGGTTGAGGCAATAAATAATTACGGTGAAACTCTTACCGATGATTACCAACGATGGACAATCGCATCTGCAATATTGGAGACGGCAGAACGCTTTACTGCTCAAGAATACGAACCCGCGCTACAAGAATTTCAATTGGTCGTTGGTGGAATGAAGGCCCTGTCTGAAAACCGATACGACGCATCACTTATCTTGGATGCTTTCTTACTGCGCTCATTGGCGATAGGTGGCTACGCCCCATCAACTTCTAACTGTTCCAGGTGTGAAAAACCCGGCCCGCACCGTTATTTCTCGCTAGTAGGTGGCGGTTCGGTCTGTATGGAGTGTCGACCTTCGGCATCGGCCACACCCGCACCCGAGACACTCCAACTTTTGGGTGCGCTTTTAAGTGGTGACTGGGAAGTTGCGCAAGCCAGCGAAGTGCGAAATCGACGTGAAGCTAGTGGATTAGTTATTGCGTATTTACAATGGCACCTCGAACGTGGGCTGCGCAGCCTGCCGATCGTAGAGAGAGTGTAAAGAATAGTGAACAAGAAAATTGAAGCCCCCGCACATATCGCAATCGTGATGGATGGTAATGGGCGATGGGCCAAAGAGCGCGGCCTACCTCGTACCGCCGGCCATGAAGCAGGAGAGAAAGTTCTCTTTGATTTAGTAGAAGCTGCTATTGGCTTTGGCGTTAAAGAAATTAGCGCATATGCATTCTCGACTGAAAACTGGAAGCGGACTCCAGAGGAGGTTAAATTTTTAATGGGATATAGCCGCGATGTATTGCGCCGCCGGCGCGATCGCTTAAACGATATGGGCGTAAAGATTCAATGGATTGGTCGCCCGCAGAGATTATGGAAATCGGTAATTTCTGAGCTGGAAGAGGCGGAAGATTTAACGAAGAAGAATAAAACGCTGACTTTAAATATGTGTGTAAATTACGGTGGCCGCTCTGAAATCGTCGATGCCACAGCCCAACTGGCCAGAGATGTAAAGCGAGGCAAGTTAAAACCCGATGCAATCACTGAGAAAACTATAGAGAAATACCTTTACTCACCGAAGATGCGCGATGTTGATCTCTTCTTAAGATCTTCGGGGGAGCAACGCACCAGTAATTTCTTACCTTGGCAATCTGTTTACGCCGAGTTCGTATTCATGGATGTCTTGTGGCCAGATATGACCCCAAAGTTATTGTGGAGAGCGATCGAAGAGTATTCGCAGAGAGATCGTAGGTTTGGAAAGGCTTGACCTTGCCAACGGTGGGGATTGCGGAAAAGCGTAAGTCCTAGCACTTAGCACAAAGGCCGAAAATTTCTGCAGTATGTCCAACTTCGCGAAAGCCATGTTCTTGCGCCATCGTCTTAGCCCATTTTTCAATGGCGCCGCCTTCTATTTCCACAGTATCTCCACAACCTTTACAGACTAAGTGGTGATGATGCGCTTCTCCGCAGAGGCGATAAATAGCTTCGCCATCATCCCGGCGCAACACATCAACAATCTTGTCATTTACTAAACTCTGTAGTGCACGATAAACGGTAGTTAAGCCAATGCTTTGACCTTCACGTTGCATCAAGCGATAAATTTCCTGTGCACTGGCAAATCCACCAGCGCGCTCAAGGGTGCTCAGAACCCTTGGATTGGAACGAGACATCTTTTATCCCATTCCGTGAAGGAATCCGACAAGTGACCACATGACAAGTACGCCAACTATTGTTGCCGCTATTGTATAACGAGATTTATGTCGTGAATGGGCTTCAGGCAAGATATGTGAAGTCGCAAGATAGATAACAATTCCAGCAAAGAATGCAAGATAAAGACCCACGAAGTTGTCGTTGACAGAAAAGCTAATACCGAGCGCCGCACCACTGATGCGTGCAATTGCATCTACGCCAAGAAGCCAGATGCCTTTTTTGCCCCATGATCCGTTCTTAATCAGGAATGAAACAGTGTTAAGTCCATCAGAGAATGCGTGGACAAGTAAAGCGATGAAGACGGCAAAGCCAAGGTTATTACTTACTGAAAACGCAACACCGAGGGCAACACCATCTAGAAAAACATGGCCGCCCATTGCGATCGCACCGAAAACGCCAGCGATATTCGATGAGTGCTCGTGCTCGTGGCCGTAATCTGATTCAGCAGGTTCGTGAGATCCGAAGATCTGCTCATAGAAGTGAAGGAGTAAGAATCCTGAAACTAGTGCAATGGATGCAGCAGGTGCATGAAGGAATTCTTGAGTGTTAAGTTCAAAGATTTCAGGAAGAAGGTCAAAGGCGACAAGACCCAAGAGGAGGCCGGCTGATAGTCCCAAGACCAGATGGAGGCGATCCTTGGATTTAATGGCCAAGTATCCGCCTGTAGTTGTCGCGATTGCAGTCGCTGCTGCCAAGATAATTGCTGTATTCATGGTTAGAACGTACCATAAATGAAAATGATTTCCATTTCCATACCCTAGCGCCCTAGGCTTGCCTCTATGATCGCAATCGCAAGATTTGAGCTAGCGCTGAGCCAAGCAGCCAATTTTCGAGGAGAACTCGAGGCAGTTAGGGCTGTTTTAGAAGAAGCTAGCGGCTTCATCACAGGAATCGTTGCTCAAAACCTGGATGAACCAACTCTTTGGGTACTAACTACTGAGTGGGAGAACGTTGGCTCCTATCGCAGGGCGCTTAGTTCAACGCGTGCAAAGTTAGAAGCGATTCCGGTTCTTGCTAGAGCAATCGATGAGCCCGGAGCATATGAGTGATATGAGCCTACGAGTAAACTAAGCACACGAAGAGCAACGCCCGTTGCTCTTCGCCGACAGCCAGCCGGATGGGAATTTAAAATGGCCGCAGATCGTTTAGAAAATATTGTTTCACTTGCAAAGCGACGTGGATTTGTTTACCCCTCATCAGAGATTTATGGCGGACTTCGCGCCTCTTGGGATTACGGCCCGCTCGGAGTTGAATTAAAGAACAATGTAAAGCGCCAATGGTGGAAATCTATGGTGATGGGACGCGAAGATGTTGTTGGTCTTGATTCTTGCGTAATTTTAGCGCGCGAAGTTTGGGAAGCATCTGGCCACGTCGCCACATTTAGCGATCCGCTCACCGAATGTACCGCGTGCAATAAACGTTATCGCGCAGACCATCTCGAAGAGGCGTATGAGGCAAAGCATAAGAAGAAACTAGAATCACTTAGCGATATGAACTGTCCTGCTTGTGGAAATAAGGGACAGTTTACTACCCCAAAGCAATTCTCTGGTTTGCTAAAAACTTTTCTAGGACCCGTTGAAGATGAGTCAGGGTTGGCATATCTTCGCCCCGAAACAGCGCAAGGAATTTTTATTAACTTTGATCAGGTAATGACAACATCTCGTCGTAAGCCGCCATTTGGTATCGGCCAAATTGGTAAGTCATTCCGCAATGAGATTACTCCTGGAAACTTCATCTTCCGTACTCGTGAATTCGAACAGATGGAGATGGAGTTCTTCGTTGTACCGGGAACTGATGAAGATTGGCACCAGTACTGGATTGATGCTCGCCTAGCTTGGTATAAAGATTTAGGTATTAATCCAGATCGTTTACGTATCTACGATCATCCAAAAGAGAAGTTATCGCACTATTCGAAGAGAACTGCAGATATTGAATACAAATTTGAATTTGCTGGAACGCAATGGGGAGAGCTTGAGGGTATTGCCAACCGCACAGATTTTGACTTAAAGGCCCACTCTGCGGCATCAGGTAAAGATCTTTCTTTTTTTGATCAAGAGAAGAATGAGCGCTGGACCCCATTTGTAATAGAACCTGCAGCTGGAGTAGATCGATGCGCCCTCACATTCTTAATGGATGCTTTCACCGAAGATGAAGCTCCAAATGCTAAAGGTGAGATGGAAAAGCGCGCAGTTTTAAAACTTGATTACCGCCTAGCACCAGTAAAAGTTGCGGTACTTCCTCTTTCACGTAATGCAGATCTTTCGCCCAAGGCGCGCGATCTTGCGGCGCAGTTAAGAAAAAATTGGAATATTGATTTCGATGATTCTGGTGCAATTGGGCGTCGTTATCGCCGTCAAGATGAAATCGGTACTCCATATTGCATCACCATTGACTTTGAAACTCTCGAAGATCACGCTGTTACGATTCGTGATCGTGACACAATGGCCCAAGAGCGTATCGCGCTAGATCAGGTGGAAGCCTGGCTTGCCCCAAAACTTCTCGGCTGTTAATAACTGAGTGAGTTTGTAATGCCGTTAACGCTACCGCTATCTAGCGGTGATCATGTGATCGATCCGCCAGTAGTTTTGGCACCGATGGCAGGGATTACCAATGCCCCGTTTCGTGAACTCTGCCGCGAACAAGGGGCGGGACTCTTCGTCTCAGAGATGGTGACGGCACGCGCTCTCATAGAACGGCGTCCTGAAACACTGAGAATGATTCTTCCAGGCGCGGGAGAGTGGCCTCGTTCGGTTCAACTTTATAGCGTGGATCCACAAACTATGCGAGCTGCAGTAACGATGATTGGCAAAGAAGATTTGGCTGATCATATTGATATGAACTTCGGTTGCCCTGTCCCTAAGGTAACCCGTAAAGGTGGAGGAGCTGCCCTTCCTTATAAACGCAAACTCTTCTCTGCAATTGTTGATGCAGCGGTACAGGCGGCCAAACCCTTTGGAATTCCGGTAACTGTAAAGATGCGTATCGGAATTGATACCGATCACCACACTTATTTAGAGGCTGCCCAATCTGCCGCCGAAAGTGGAGTTGCATGGGTTGCTCTCCATGCCAGAACGGCCGCGCAGATGTATGAGGGAAAGGCAGATTGGTCTGCCATTGCTCGCTTAGTTGAGCACCTAAAGCCAACCGGGGTGCCGGTATTAGGTAATGGCGATATTTGGTCGGGCTCTGATGGCAGAGCGATGATGGAGCAGACTGGTTGCGCAGGTGTTGTGGTGGGCCGGGGATGTTTAGGCCGTCCATGGTTATTTGCTGACTTAGTAGAATCTTTAACTGGTGGCGAAAAGAAAGTTCTACCAACTTTATTTGAGGTACGTGAAGTTATGTATCGACATGGAGAATTAATGGTTGATTACTTTGAATCTGAAGACCGCGGCTGCCGTGATTTACGAAAACATATGGCTTGGTATTTAAAGGGTTTCCGCGTGCCGAGTGAGCTGCGCCGTCAATTTGGAATGCACTCGACCTTGGCCGAACTGCGCTCATTATTAGATCAATTAACTGATCAGCCATATCCCGTTGATATCGCTGAAAAGCCGCGTGGTCGCGTAAGTCATGGCCGTCCACCAACTTTGCCCGATGGTTGGTTAAATGATCCTGACGAAAATGTTTCAGTCGAATTAGAAGATGCGTTCTCCGGCGGATGATTTTTTTTAAACTGATAAGACGTGTAATCGCCGCGCTAGTGTTAATTGTTATTTCGGTTCCACTTTATAGCTTGGCAATTACCTGGCAGGCCGCCAACTATCCACTTATTCGAAATGCAGATGTAATAGTCGTTTTAGGTGCAGCGCAATTAGATGGCCGGCCAGGTGAAGTTTTAGAGGCGCGCTTGATTGAGGCACAGCGAATTTACGAGTTGGGATTGGCGAGCAAGATAATCACAGTCGGTGCAGGTGCGCCAGGTGATCGTACTACAGAAGCTGCCGCGAGCAAGATTTGGTTAGTTAGTAACGGTATTAAATCTATCAATATCACATCACTTGAAGTAGGACGCGATACCTGGGTATCTACTGAAAATTATGTAAAGTTTATGAAGATTAAAGATATGAAAGATGTAATTATTGTTACTGATCCATTTCATTGTCGACGTTCGATGACTATGGCAAATGATCTGGGAGTGGTGGCTAGTTGCTCCCCAGTTCAAGGTGGTCCTAATTCATTGGAAAATTCTGGAAAACGCTATTTAATTCGCGAAGCTAGCGCTTACTTAGCTTATGTGAGCCTAGGCCGACGCGGCATTCATATCAGCGATCATTTAGGGTAGAGACATGGTTGCCAGTATGAATTACAGCGAAGCAGATAATGAACGCTTTCTATTTGAACCGGCTAAGCGCACTGGCCGCACCGAATTTATGCGAGATCGGGCCCGCATTATTCACTCTGCCGCCTTGCGCAGACTTGCTGCTAAGACTCAGGTAGCAGTTCCTTGGGAGAATGATTTTCAACGCACTCGCCTTTCACATTCGATGGAGTGCGCGCAGATAGGACGTGAGCTAGGTGAATCGCTAGGGGCGGATCCTGATCTCTTAGAGACAGCTTGCCTATCGCATGATTTAGGCCATCCACCTTTTGGACATAATGGTGAAGAAGCTTTAGCAGAAGTTACGAAAGATTTTGGTGGCTTTGAAGGCAATGCGCAGAGCTTTAGATTGCTAACTCGCATAGAAGCCAAAACGGTAGATGAAGATGGTAGATCGGTGGGTCTTAATTTAACTCGCGCATCACTTGATGCCGGAACTAAATATCCTTGGCCGCGCGCAACTAACCCAAGAAAATTTGGTGTCTACGAAGATGATGTTGAAATCTTCAACTGGATGCGGCAAGGGGCTCCGGATAGCCGTAAATGTATTGAGGCGCAAATCATGGATTGGTCTGATGATTGCGCATATTCTGTTCATGACTTAGAAGATGCCATATTTGTGGGACAGGTAAAAGTTATTAATTTTGCAGACGATTTTGAGATTTTATATGCGCAGATGAAGAACGGTTACGGTTCAACAGCAACCAAAGAAGAGGCAGTGGCAGCGCTGGAGAGATTACAGGAGCTATCTTGCTGGCCGCGTTATTACGATGGCTCACATCGCTCACTAGCACGCTTAAAAGATTCAACTTCACAGCTAATTGGTCGCTTTGTAATGGCAGCCGAGTTAGCGACTCGGGAAAAGTTCGGAGATGGACCGCTTATGCGCTATCACGCAGATTTAATTATTCCGCGTGAACAAGTTGTAGAGGTAGATTTTCTTAAGTCCGTAGCGGGCCACTATTTGATAAATGCTGCGGCATCGCAAGAGCGTTATGCCAAGCAGCAAATTGTGATTAGAGAACTAGTGGAAATGCTACATACTCATGCTGCGACAGATTTAGATTCAATATTTGCCAAAGATTGGCAAGTTGCCACGAATGAGACGGAGCGGATGCGCATAGTTGTAGACCAAATTGCCAGCCTTACCGATCCTGGTGCTTATGCGCTGCATGCCCGCCTGAGCTCTATTGGTAAATAGAGATTTAGATAAGATGGATATATGAGCGGGCGTATTAAAGAAGAAGATGTCACCTACATCAGAGAGCGCTCACCGATTGATGAGGTTGTGGCAGATTATGTACAACTTAAATCAGCCGGTGGTGGCCAGAAGAAGGGTCTGTGTCCTTTCCATGATGAGAAATCCCCCTCTTTTCACGTAACGCCAAGTAAAGGTTTCTTTCATTGTTTTGGTTGCCAAACCAGCGGAGATGTCATCTCTTTTGTAATGAAGATGGATCATTTAAGTTTTACCGAAACAATTGAGCGCCTGGCTGATCGAATTGGCTACCAACTTCGATATGAAGAAGGTAATTTTACCCCGGCACCTGCTGGCAATCGCTCTCGGTTAATCGCTGCAAATGCTGCAGCTGCAAAGTTCTATCAAGAACAGTTAAATACTTCAATCGATGCCGCTCATGCCCGTGAACTCATGACTAAGCGCGGATTCGACAAAGCAGCATGTGAAACTTTTGGAGTTGGATATGCGCCAGACGAATGGGATGGGCTAACTAAATTTTTACGGGCTCAAGAATTTACGATTGATGAGCTAGAGACGGCAGGGCTTTCAAAGATGGGACAGCGCGGACCAATCGATAAATTCCGCAACCGCTTAATTTGGCCCATCAAAGATATTTCAGGTGATGTAGTGGGATTTGGTGCGCGTAAATTGGCAAGTGATGCCGAGGATCAAGGGCCCAAGTATCTAAATACATCTGAGACCCCCATCTATAAAAAGAGCCAAGTTTTATATGGTCTAGATATGTCAAAGAAAGAGATTGCCAAGAAGCGACAAGTAGTAATTGTCGAGGGCTACACAGATGTTATGGCCGCGCACCTCGCTGGTATTCCGACAGCAGTTGCCACTTGCGGAACTGCTTTTGGGGCTGACCATATTCGGATCATTCGTCGCCTATTAATGGATGATGATGCCTTCCGTGGTGAAGTTATCTTTACCTTTGATGGCGATGCAGCAGGGCAGAAAGCGGCACTTCGCGCATTTAGCGAAGATCAAAAATTTGTCACTCAAACTTTTGTTGCGGTTGAACCAGATGGCCTTGACCCGAGTGATTTACGTCAACAAAAGGGAGATTTAGCGCTCCGTGATTTGATCGCAAAGCGAGTACCACTATTTGAGTTTGCTATCAGAACAGAGCTGGGTCTACATAAGTTAGATAGCGCTGAAGGTCGCGTAAATGCACTTAATGCAACAGCGCCGCTAGTTGCCCAAATCCGCGATAAATCTCTGCGCCCTGAATACACACGTTTATTGGCAGGTTGGCTCGGCGTTGAAGTCGAGTTGGTAACAGCTGCGGTAAATCAAGGTTTAAGGAAGCAGAGTTCTGCTCAAGGTGGGGCTATTGCAGTTCAGGTGGCCGAAGAGAATCTGCAATGGCGACCAAATCCGCAAGAGCCCCGCTTAATACTCGAACGCGAAGTTCTAAAATCTCGTCTGCAGATGCCGACCTTGATAAAAAATTGGAAAGAGATTGAAGTAAATGCTTTTACTCATCCGGCATATAAGTTGCTGGCCGATTTAATTAGCACCCAAGTTGAAGGTGGCGCAGTAGAAGTTGATCAGATAACGGATGAAAATATGCGTTCACTCTTCACAGAATTAATTGTCGAGCCGATTCGCGCCGATGGAGAAGTCACTGGCCACTATGTAGAGAGCATTGTTGCCAGATTGCGCGAAGTAGCGATCTCACGTTCCCTGGCAGATTTGAAATCATCACTGCAGCGCCTTAATCCTGTTGAAAATGAGCGGGAATATAACGCCGCATTCGCCAGCCTGGTCGCCTTGGAAACCACACGGCGCGGGCTGCATGACCTAGCTCTTCGTTCGATTTAGACCCAGTGCGCCGCGTGCGCTAGAGTGTGCGCTTGCTAGACCAGTTTGAAATCAATGCCCCATAGCTCAGTTGGTAGAGCGCCGAACTGTTAATTCGGATGTCCCTGGATCGAGGCCAGGTGGGGCAGCTTCCTTAGATTATGCCAATTTCGAGCTAATGATCAGAGCGTCATCGGTACATTCACATCTAAAAAGGTTACTTTCTGCACATGAACTTAAAGGCCTCTTGGAGAAATCAACTCTGGCCACTGCGCATTCTTCGCATCTGGTTGGGAGCCACTTGGATTTATGCGGGATGGGATAAAGCTAGTGATCCAGGCTTTTTGACTACCGGTTCTGCAACTTTCATCGGAACACAACTCTCTGCCTACTCAGTTTCTTCACCTGTAGGTTTTCTAATCGATGCGATGCTCGAGCACTCAGTTCAAATAGGAATATTTGTGATGCTTGCTGAATTTGCAATTGGCGCTGCAACTTTGCTCTGGATCGCACCGACTTGGGCCGCCTTCGGCGGATTTGCCATGTCACTTAGCCTTTGGCTGGCAAGTAGTTGGAATGTCAAGCCATATTTCTTGGCCAGTGACTCTGCATATGCAGTTTTATGGTTGACATACTTTTTATTTCTTTATGGAGCAAGAAGTAAGCGTAAATTACCTTTAGATCGCCGTGGGTTTTTTCGCATCTCTTTGGTGGCAGGCACCGCCATAGTAGGTGCGAGCGTTGGAAAGCTTTTCTCTCAGGTGAGCAGCTCTGCAGCTGCTTTACCTGCTAAAAAAATCGCTAAAGATGCCGCAATCAAAGTTGGAGCAGTTCAAAAGTTCACATCAAGGGCGGGTACACCTGCCGTTCTATTCCGAACTAAAACTGGAATTTTTGCATACTCTGCCGTCTGCACTCACCAAGGTTGCACCGTTGAATTCAACCCTGCCTCAAAATATTTACAATGCGGTTGCCATGGCGCAGCTTTTGATCCCTTCAATGGAGCCAAAGTGATGGAAGGTCCCGCTAATACGCCACTTCCAACACTAAAGGTTGCCCTTGAAGGTAGTTGGATTGTAGAAATTTGATGGCTTTATCAGAAAAATCACAGGAAACGTTAAGCAAGCTGAGAGAGAATCAAAATATGAGAAATAAATACATACCCTTGAAAGTTAGCGCTGCCTTTGCCGCCGGAATTATTGTGGCGGGCTCAGTTGCAACTGCAGCTACCAACTCCACAGTTAGTAGCGTTGTAGTCTGCGCGCATAACCGCACTCAGAGTTTAACTCTGGCGGCAAATGGGATTTGTACTGGCAAAAAGACGGCAATTGAAATTGGTAGCAACTCAATAAATGCTAAATCAATTTCAGCTCTAGTCACACCTTCTGTGGTTACCATCTCAGTTAAATCAAGCGCTGGAAGTGGTACTGGTTCGGGGTCGATTTATAAGAGCGGTTCGGCGCAAAGTTTTATAATTACAAACAACCATGTCATCGAGAGCGCCATCAATTCCGGAACTATTAATGTTGAATTCGCAGATGGCAGCGAAATATCTGCCACTATCGTTGGTCGTGATCGTCTGTATGACGTTGCTGTGCTTTTAGTTAAAAAGGGTAATCTACCTGCGATTGCGTTAGGTGATTCATCTAAAATTAGCGTCGGTGATGAAGTTCTTGCAATCGGCTCACCTCTTGGACTATCCAATACGGTTACACAAGGAATTATCTCAGCATTAAATCGTCCAGTGACTGCTGGCACCCTAGATTCCACATCTTATGTAAACGCTATCCAAACTGATGCGGCGATCAATCCTGGCAATTCTGGAGGTGCGCTGGTAGATGCACAAGGAAGAATTATTGGAGTAAATTCTGCGATTGCAACTCTAACCAGCGGTGGTACCAGTGGCAGCATCGGTCTTGGCTTCTCGATTCCAATCAACGAGGCAAAGCGAGTAATCGATGAAATTATTTCGACTGGAACATCTACGCGCCCTGTCATGGGGGTTATTTTTGATGAGGTAACAGCAGATTCGCAGGCCAAAATTAGTCAACTTACTCCGGGAGAAGGAGCTGAAAAGGCTGGAATCGTTGTTGGTTCAATTATCAAATCAATCGATGGCGTTAAAATTCCTAATCGGGATGTTGCGATCGTAAAGATTCGCTCATATGCACCTGGCTCGGTAATAACAGTCGTTATGACTCTGCCAGATGGATCTACTAAGAGTTATAAAGTCACACTTGGTAGCGCACCCGCCGTATAGTCAATCGAACTGATGGTTTCCATGCCAGATCTGCCAATTTATAGTAGTTTTCTAGATTGCGTTCTTCGAGCCTTGGCATGGGATTCTAAAGAAGAACATCTCGCAATTGACCCGCAGACTGCTCTGGCTTTAGGTCCATAATAAAAGCGCCCATCGCAGATTCGCTACCCGATAAATATTTTAGCTTGCCGGGTGCGCGACGTACGCTAGTTATCTGCCAATGAAGTCGCAGTAAATCGCGCCCTTCTCTAACAGGTGCTTGATGCCACGTAGCAATGTAGGCCATAGAAATTCCGAAGACTCCATCGAGTCTGCGCATAATTTCAAGTGCAATCTCAGGGAATGCATCAGATTGCGCGCAAGACAAGCCCGCTAAATCGGCGACAGGCTCTAATGGAGCTAGATGAATTTCAAATGGATAACGGGCGGCATATGGAACAAAAGCCACCCAATGTTCATTTCTGGCAATTATACGTTCGCCATCTTTGAGTTCACGTGCCAGGATGTCGTCGAATAAAATCCTTCCCGTATTCTCAAAGTGTAATTTAGCAACTGCCAACATTTTTTGAACTCGTGAGGGTAAGTATGAATAGGCATAAATCTGTCCATGCGGGTGAGAGAGAGTTACACCAACTTCTTCACCGCGATTTTCAAAAGGGGCAATGTGATGAATAAAAGGCTCTTGAGAAAGCTCTCGAACTCGATCAGACCAAGCTTCTAATAAAAGACGAACACGTTGTGGAGTGAGATCTTTAAAAGATAATCCATGTTTATCTGTAAAACAGATCACTTCACATTTACCAGCAGCCGTACCAGCATCTGTCTCAGTTCCGACCATATCGGGGATAGCCCAATCACCATCTGGGTGGCGCATAGATGGAGCGCGATTATCAAATACCACTACTTCATAATTAGAATCAGGAATTTCAGTTAGTAATCCGCTTGTCGTTGGACAGAGCGGGCATAACTCCTTGGGCGGCAAAAAGATTCGCCCTTGACGATGAGCGGCTATTACTACCCATTCATTGAGTAATGGATCTAGGCGAAGTTCTCCGATGTCAGGTTGATCCTCTGACGGCCGCTTATCGACAGCGCTGCGAGAGTCTTTATTTGTGTCGTAATAGCGAATTGTGCGGCCATCGGCCATCACTAAATCTGTTCTAAATACACCTGCCCCAATTTGCTGACTCATAATAGTTTAACTCTAAGGGTTAATCAGCAGAATCAAAAGTTTGTCGCACTGCACGTTTCCAAAGATTTGCACCTTTTGCTCGCTTTTCGGCAGTACTCTGGGAATTCCATCGTTTTGATTCTCGCCAATTCGCTTTGACTTCTTCGGTTGATTTCCAATATCCAACTGCTAGCCCAGCGGCATAAGCAGCCCCCAAAGCCGTAGTCTCTGTAATGTGTGGAAGAACAACGGGTATACCCGTAACATCTGCTTGTAGCTGCATGCACAATTCGCTAGCTGTGACACCGCCATCAACTCGCATCTCAGTTAACAAGAGTCCACTATCTGCTGCCATAGCATCCATAATTTCCATAGTTTGGTAACAAATTGCTTCTAAAGTAGCCCTTGCTAAATGGGCTTTCGTAACAGCGCGGGTTAATCCAGTAATTACTCCGCGAGCATCATTGCGCCAATAAGGGGCAAATAATCCGGAAAATGCGGGCACAAAATAAACACCCGCCGAATCTTGAACCGAAATTGCCAAAGAATCGATATCGGATGCTTTGGTAATCACGCCTAATTGATCACGAAGCCACTGTATAGCTGAACCTGTTACCGCGATCGAACCCTCCAAAGCGAATCTTGCTGGCTCCGCCCCAAATTTAAAGCAAACTGTAGTTAATAAACCATGTTTAGATCTAACAATTTCTGTTCCAGTGTTTAAAAGTGCAAAATTGCCAGTCCCATAAGTTGTTTTAGAGTCACCTTTTTCAAAGCAAGCCTGACCGACCATTGCCGCATGCTGATCACCAAGTATTCCGGAGATAGGTATAACTGCCCCGAAAGGCCCATTAAGCAGTGTTTGACCAAAGATTTCCGAAGAAGATTTAATCTCGGGAAGAGTTTCAGGTGGGATCGCAAATATTTCTACTAAATCTGAACTCCAGTTTAGCGTATCAAGATCCATTAGCATCGTGCGGGAGGCATTAGTTACATCGGTTATATGTAAGCCACCGGTCAATTTCCAAGTTAACCAAGAGTCTATAGTTCCAAAAAGCAGAGAGCCCCTTTCGCTGGTTAGGGCGACCTCTGGAACATTGGTAAGCAGCCAATTCATTTTACTGGCTGAAAAATATGGGGCTATCGCTAACCCAGTTTTGTAGAGCAAGTCAGTCTTCTGTCGATCGGTTAGCAAATCAAAAAAATCCGAAGTTCTTGTATCTTGCCAAACTATGGCGTTGGCTACCGGCTCACCAGTTTGAGAATCCCAAGCAACGACTGTCTCTCGTTGATTAGTTATGCCAACCGCTGCAATATCAGATCCATTTATCCCAGCAATTTCTAGAGCACTTACAATTACCTTTTGAGTATTTTCCCAAATTTCGTTGGCATCATGTTCTACCCAACCGGCTTGCGGAAAGATTTGCTCATGTTCTGATTGCGCTCTTCCGACGATTTCGCCATTTTTATCAAATATCAGGCAGCGAGTACTACTAGTTCCCTGGTCTAGACTTGCTATATAGGCCATATCATTAAGCCTACTGAACTTAATCAATCGATCAAGGGGTTAAAAAGAGATGTTCGAGTCGCAGCTAAATCCGATACAGTGAACAGAGCATGTGAAGGCCCTAGGTAGAGATGAATTTGATGTCATAGTCATTGCTGGCGGAATCACTGGAGTTGGTACAGCTCTTGATGCGGCCTCACGAGGCTTAAAAGTTGCTCTAGTTGAGAGTCAAGATCTAGTCTCTGGTACATCCAGCCGTTCTAGCAAGTTAATTCATGGCGGTTTAAGGTACTTAGAGCAGTATAATTTTAAATTAGTTTGCAAAGCGCTCCACGAACGAGAGCTTCTGGTTTCTCAAAGAGCTCCACAACGACAGACCTTTCCAGAGAGCACGTTATCGATAGTGCTGTGCCGGGATTTATAAGTATCGCTGGTGGAAAATATACGACTTATAGAATTATGGCAAAAGATGTTATTGATGTGGCTGTGAAAGAACTTAAAGGCAATATTCCCAAGTCAATTACTCATAAACTTCCTGCAATTGGTGCTGATGGTTATTTCGCACTCATGCAATAAATCAAACAAATTTCAGGAAATAGTGGATTGAGTGAAGCGGTGGTAACTTCCCTGCTGAATCGTTATGGGTCTCTAATCAATGAAGTAATTGAATTAGTTGATGCAGATAATGAATTAGGTGAGCATTTGACCGGCGATTTGCCATATATTAAGGCTGAAATTGTATACGCGGCAAGTCACGAAGGGGCTTTAAGCATCGAGGATGTGATTTCAAGGCGGACCAGAATTGCCTTTGAATCTATTGATGGGGGCGCCGAAATTATTAATGTAGTGGCAGATTTAATCGCTCCAATATTGAGTTGGACTGATGAAATGAAGTCAAAGTCGATTTCAGATTATTTAAATTCACTTGCTCGCGATAGAAAGTCTCTAGAAGAGCTTCTATCTACATTTTCTTAATTCTTAATCTGATTTTTACATCCATCGATAGCGGGTTTCTTACTTGGTGCAACAGTTGGCTTTGCGGTAAGCGTAGGTGAGGGTTTGGCCACAGGGACTTCGGAAATAGTAAATTCGATTGGCTCCTTGCTGACAGCATGTGTACCAGTTGCATCAACAAATTTAATTTTCCCACTCCAACTCCCTGCCGGAATTCCTTTGATAGTTAACTTCCAAGATCCACTAGTTGATCGCACTACCGCCTGAGTTGGCTTAGGCTCTATTGGAGTTGCGGGATCAACTATAAAGCGGACAGTGCCCGTTACAACCGGAGTTCCATCAGGTCGCGCCACATCTACCTCCACTGAGACTGCTTTGGCGCTAGTTGTGGCTTTAAGATTCTTATAAATCAAAGAAGTTGCTTCATCCTTAGGCATTAGATCAATCTCTTCAGGAACCCAGCTTCCTTTCAGTAAATCTAGAAAAATTGATGGCGTACCACGAAAAACGTTTAGATCTAATCGGCTTCCTGGCACTCCGTATTTTGGTGCGATACCGCATGAGGTGTACTGCCATATAGTCCAGGTAGACGAACAGTTAGCGGCAGTCCATGAATGCACATAGCACCCACCGTCTTTGAGCCCAGGCTGAGCTAGAGGGTCTGCAGGATTGATGGCATATTGCGCTAGCCACAACGGATATTGGCTCAGCTCTTTATCTCTGACCATCGAGCCTTCTAGAAAACTTGGATATGAGTAAATAATTGGAGTGCGCGCAGTTTTATTCTTTACAATCTGCAAAAAAGTCTTTGCCCATAGCGTAATTTGTGAATTAGGTAGATATCTGGCACAAGTACTTCCGGATAGGCGAACACATTTATTCTCTAGATCAAGGGCATACGGTAGATCGCGATCGTTATAACCACCTAGCGAAGCTAGCCGCCATAGCACCTTCTGTGCTTGAGTTTTAGCATCTAGAATTACTTCTGCATTAGTTTTAACATCAGGCAATACCGTGTAGTGATAAAAGCCGGTATAGATACCAGCAGCTTGTGCTGCAGATCGATCCATAATTATATATTTGAGCGCAAGTTTATCGGCATCATCTCTAGTGTCGGATGCCTTGATCATCACAAATCTAACGCCTGCCGAGTGCATCTTTTCAAAATCAATCTGAGCATCATTAGGATGTTGCCAGCGACTAATATCTGCGCCGTGAATTCTTCCACCAGGACCTAATTGATCAACTTCTACGAGAGAATTGGCTTCTGATATTTCTGGCAACTCACGCACTTTAATTGCCTTTTTGCGAGAATAAATCTTCTTTCCGGCGACTATAGCGCTAGCACGATACTTCACTGATGCATTAAGTGCAGTTGCAACGGCAACTACCTGCCAAGTACCAACTCGAGTAGTTCTGGTAGAAAACCTCGTAGCCTGCCATCTACCATCTAGTTTGATTTGTACAGAAATTTTTATCCCTGACTTAGCAGGTTTTAGTAACCCATATAGAGTAACTACTGGTTCTGCGCCCGCAGGCGTTTGTTTTAACGAGATTGTTAACTTAGAGGCTACAGCTTGTGATGAAGTTGAATTAATTGAAGATAAGAGTAAACATAAGACAATTACCGACGCTAAGCGCTTCATGGAAGTTCGTCAATTTCTGCATCAAAACCAAGCACATCTCTGATTGCAGAAATTAAAGAGTTCTTAAGCTTCTCGCGAGTTGGTGAATATTCATGGCCACCAGATAATTTTCGCGCGTCAGAGAAATCAAGTGTGATTTTTGCGCCTTCCAAGCTTGCTAAACGCGCATCAAAATAGGAGATCCAGGCTATGCGATCATGACTTTCTAAATGGTCGAGAACATCATTCCAACGCGCGCGCAGCTCTGAAATATCACTGGGTGCACTCATATGGACTACTTTAGTAGATCAACTAATTTTGTTAGCCCTAATGGCGCGGTGAGCCGATCCACTTAAAATATTCTCCCGTTAATACGACTCGTAAATTCCGTGATCTATCGGGGAGTATGCGTAAATGTTGCGCAATTCGGGCCACAATTTGTTCGACCGATTTCTCGCTTACAAAGCGTACCTTTGCGATTTCTGAGTTACTTAGCCCTTTGGCCAGCAACCGAAATGTCTCAATTTGGATATCGGTAAAATCTTGCAGAATAGATTTAAATGAGTTCTCATGTATCGAACCATGGCTATCGACCCAGCTCATCTTCTTTTTATCAGAGATGGCTGCAATTGAATTGTCTATTGCATGGCTGACAACTACCAGATCTGCGACAGATTTTTTCAGAACAACTTGTGAGCCACTTGGAATTTGCTTTTCAGATAGTCCAAGTAAACGAAGATCTGGGCAAGCAGTCATGAGAACCACACCTAGGACCGGGTTAACTTTGCGAAATTTATTTACTAGAGCCAACGCCTCTGCGCTAGCAAATTGCAGATCAATTATTACAACTTGAGGAGAGAGAAACTTGTATAAATTTTCTGCAATCTTTTCTGTGTGAGCTTCTGCCACAACATTTATAGAGTGCAAACGTAGCGCAGCACTTAGGGTAGACAGTTCGAAAGAATCGTCGCTGGCGACAAGAACAGTCGGGGAAGTTATCACCCCTTAACGTAACCCAGAATAAGTGCTCGAGTGATACAAAAGTAAAAAATGAAGGGGTAGCCCTATTTTAATATTTTTCGAATAATTTCTGGAATTTTTTCGATAATGTTCGTTGCGTAAATTGGTCCACCATCGGATGCAGCCTTAGCTGCAAAGTTATGTATTAGCGCTCCAGTTGCAGCAACTTTCGCCAATCTTTTTGGTTGATTTAAAATTTCAACGTAATTACTAGCAACTAAAGCCCCGATTATTCCCGCTAATACATCGCCAGAACCTGCTGTGGCCAGCCAAGGCGTCGCCTTCGGCAATTCTATTAAGCCACTTCCATCTGCAATAAAAGTGGTAGCCCCTTTTAGTAAGACGGTAACTCCTAGAAGTTCACTTGCCTTGACTGCCCACTTACCAGAATCAGCCTCTAGCGCCTCAGCCGAAACAGTTATTCCCCATTTCTTAAGTAGTTTTGCCAATTCACCTGCGTGTGGGGTGATCAAAGTTGGCTGATTCAGTTTGCCTGCCCAGTTAAGAGCTCCAGCATCGAGAATTGTAGGAACGCTCTGTGCCTTCATTAAGTTAAACCAGCGATGACGTAACCAGGTAGATATGTCACCGTATTTTGCTCCATCAATTCCCGACCCAGCCAGCCAGACATCTACCTTTCCTGGCTGAACGATTACCTCTGGGCTGGCGTGTAATACGAGATGCGCCAAGCCCGATGAACTATGAAAACGAAGAATTCCGAGTCCAGTTGCCATAGCCGCGCGCGTTGTTAAAACAGCAGCCCCCGGGAATTTGGCTGAGCCAGTAATCACTCCAAGAGTTCCGCGTGAATACTTATGGTCTAACTCGCTCGGGATTACTAAAAATTTTCTAGCCTCGCGCGCGCTCCATTTTTGGCTCTTCATATTATCCATACTAGTCCTAATTCCCCTTTATCTAATTGGCCATTACTCGTTATACAAGTACTCTCGCTACTATGGAAAAAGTACGCTGGGGATTTATCGGCGCCGGATATATAGCCAAGCTCGCTCTCTATCCAGCCTTGCTCAATTCAAACGATGGTGAAATCTATGCCGTAGCTTCAAAAGATAGCCAGCGCGCCATAGAGCTCTCACC
>JASJLO010000025.1:0-3420 GCA_037620605.1 Candidatus Planktophila sp. | reverse complement strand
TCATTTCAGCGATAGCGGCTTTAGTCCAGGCTAATAGTTCGTTGCTCGTAATTCCTGAAGCAAAACTTTTAGCCTCAAAAGTTGGGATTACGACTGGTTTTTGTGCTGAATCAGAGCTATTTTCTTTTTCCGAAGCGTTATTTTTTACACCTGAGGCCGTGACTACTTTTGCCTCTTTGCGCCATACCAACTTCTTGCCTTTGGCTATGCAAGTAAATTGCTTATTCTTCTTAACTTTTATCTGTCCAACTACTTTGCATTTAGCTCCAGCTTTAACCGCAGCGCTTACCGGCACAGCCGTCGCACTTACGGACAAGACGAGAATGGTCAGAACTCCTATTAAGCGTAACTTCATATCTTGACCATACACCCCTAAAAGTTAAGGGTGAAGGGTTAAAATTAGTTATTTTTATTCTTAAACCATGGCCAGGCCCAAATACCAAGAAACATAAAGGCCGAGAACGGCTAAAAATAATACATGCAATCACGAGCAGAACAAGTAGCATTCTTTGTTGCTTACTCAGGTCGTTCTAGATAATTCTTCTCACGACTAGACTGTGCCACCAATGTGCAAATAAGGTCCTAAAAATAAGAAAAATGCCGCTGATTTGCCAGAGCCAAAGGTGGTCAGTCCAAGTAGGAATTTCTACTAGTTGTGGAACATGATCTATATGGTCACTGGTTCGATCCCAGTATCGTCCACGCTTACGACAAAGATTTTTACAATACTTACGTGGTCTAATTATGTAGTTTTTATCTTTTCCCTAACTCTTAGCCAATTTACCTTTATTAGTCCTCATTATTTTCTAGCCTCACGTTCACATTTCATGAGATTTTCTCTCGGAGAATCTCGTCATTAACCCCCGATTTGATGAGCGAAACCCTAATTCCATCAAGTGTAAATGTCTGACCTGCTTTGGCATAAATCATAGTTCGATCACATTGTGTTCTATTACAACCAGCGAACAAATTAGATCCGTCGGTCTGGCGTTGATCTGTTGTTAAGTATGTTGCCGTTCGTGTGCGCTCTTCGCTCGAAGATTCACACTCAATTACTTGATAAAGCCTCTGAATCTTGATTTCTCCAATGGCATAAGGCTGAGGCAGTGCGAGCTTTGCTCTATTTACTCAACTCTGCCAGCTGCAATACGGGCCTTTACTGCGGTTAAGCGATCTTGTCTCTGCTGCATTTTTATCATCTGAGAATCTATTACGGCCTTAATCTGGGCATAGTTCGTCCGCTCGGACTCGGGGAGTTTGCGAGAACCCACGCGGACGCCTAAAGGTGGTAACCGAACGCTTAAGGGTCTAACTTATCTATATGAAGATTCGCGCAGCAGTGCTCGTTGCCCCTGGACGTTATGAAGTTCAAACATTTGAACGCCCCAAGCTAGAAGATGGGGCGCTCTTGATGCGCGTTGAGCTTTCTGGAATCTGTGGCACCGACAAGCACACCTATCAAGGCGAGACCAAACAATATGCGGGGACCGAATCCGAGACCGACACGCCTTTTCCAATAATTCAAGGACATGAAAATGTTGGAATTATTGAAGAGTTAACTCCAAGTATTGAAGAGTCAGGTGATTTCTACCAGGTGCCGGTAAAAGTTGGTGACCGAATCGTGATGTGCCCCGATATGGTCTGTGGCAAATGCTTCTACTGCACTCATATCCAGGGATATACCTGGTGCTCAAAATCGCAATGCTATGGAAATAGTTTTACAAGTGAGCAGTGGCCATATCTACTAGGAGGTTGGGCAGAATATATGTATTTCAAGCCTGGCACTTTCTTTTATAAAGTTCCAGAAAATATCCCGCCAAAGGTGGCAGTTCTTGCTGAGTTAATGGCCTGTGCTGCCTCCCTGGATAAATTAAAGGATTTCAGTTCTTATTCGATCGAAGGCTTTACAACTGGTGACACTGTTGTTGTTTTCGGCGTTGGTCCACTTGGCTTATTACACCTTGCCAAACTCGGGATTATGGGAGCGGGCAAGATTATTTGTATTGATAAATCGGAATACCGCTTAGAGCTTGCCAAGAAGTTTGGGGCGGATTTAACAATCAACGTAGATAAATCAACTCAAAGCGAGCGTCTTAAGTTAATCCATTCACTAACTGGTGGAATTGGCGCTGATGTAGTCCTGCATATGACTAATCGTCCAGAACCAGTTATCGAGGGAATTGAGATGCTCCGTCGTGGTGGCACACTGCTTGAGATGGGCAACTTTGCAGACACTGGAGATGTCTCAATAAGTATGCACCGCCACGTCCTCAGCAAAAATCTCAGACTCATAGGGCTCTCCAACCACCCAATAAACGCCTATGGTCCATCTCTGAAGCTCTTTGATAAATATGCAAAGCAGTATCCTTTTGCCGATTTGGTAACTCATGAGTTTGGGTTAGACCAAGCGGATGAGGCGATGCAGATGTCGATGTCACCGCAGTCAGGCAAAGTAGTTATAAATCCATGGCTCTAGGGCGCAAGTTCTCAGGAAAGTTACGTTTTAGTCTCTTCATCTGGCACGGCTGGATAAATTTCTACAGCACTCCGCGACGGTCTTAGGATAACTAGTCAAGGGGTTAACGTTTTGTCTAAACTAAATACTGCTATGAATTTTTACTAAACACATATATGTAACCGCAAAATAAAAATTTGTTCTGTATCAGAAATTTCTAACTCAAGACCACGGGCAACACATTCATAAAGTATGTAATGCATAAATGTTGTCAAATTCGAAGAGTCAAGGTTTTAAGACAATTCGAATCGGATTGTCGATCTTCAGCGCCAAGGTATTTAGCGCCTCGGCTGCCTTCTCCAAGGGCAGAACCTCGGTAACTGATTGCGACAAATCCAATCGTCCTTGCCGCACAAATTCAATCAACTCACGCACATGATGTGCATCAGAGCCGTAATGACCCATGATTTGTGTGCGCATATATGTGAATGCCATATCACTTGGAATAACGATAGGTTCGTTAGCTATTCCGATAATAACCAAACGACCTTGTTCGCCCAGCAACGACAAAGCTTGCTTGCGAACTGATGAAACGCCAGCAAAATCGAAGGCCACATGCAATCCGCGGTGATTCTTAATCGCGGGATCTTCAGGAGCGTATGCGAAATCTGCACCACGAAGTATCGCATTTGACCGTGCATCCTCACGAGGGTCAATAGCAATTACTGTGCCACAACCAATTATTTTCAACAATTGCACCGCATGAATCCCTAATCCACCAACACCAAAGACTGCAACCTTCTCCCCTGCCTGCACCTTTGCCGTTGATGTAATCGCAGCCCATGGCGTAGAGACCGCATCAGGAATAATCGCAGCCTGCTCAAAAGGAAACCAATCAGGAATTGTCACTACTAGTTCAGCCTTTGTTACAACGTACTCAGCCCAGCCTCCGTCGTAATCAAAAC
>JASJLO010000024.1:0-136976 GCA_037620605.1 Candidatus Planktophila sp. | reverse complement strand
CAGCAACATAGGTACCAGAACCAGGAATTGTGTAGATCAGGCCATCGGCTTGCAGGGCAGCGAGCGCTTGACGGATAGTCATGGTTGATACGCCGTAGAGAGCAGCCATTTCGCGGGCAGATTGAATTTTCGAATCTGGCTTCAGGCGGGCAAATTTCGTCTGTAGTTTTTCCCGAATTTCAACGTGCTTATGTTTCTTCGGGGCCTCTGTCATAGCCGTAATTCTCCCACAGCAACGCACGGGTGAACCCGCACATCGGGCTCAGTTTGGCCCCATTGGCACGCTCGCGTTGGAGTTAGGCCATAACTAAAAACCACAGGTGTGGATCTTTGGTTGGCAACTACAAGAGCCATTGATCGAAAGGGCACACGAATAGGTATGGGAGTATAAGGACATGGGCACATTGGGATCTATTACAGCCTCAGAAATTTCACAAACTCCGAGCGTTTTCAAGGCTATCCTCAAAAATAAGGCTGCAATAAATTCAGCCAAGGATATTTTGCAAAGTAAAGAGATTTCCTCAATTGTTATTTTAGCTCGTGGAACTTCAGATAATGCAGCTTATTTTTTGAAGTATCTGATTGAAACACAGCTCGGATTGCCTGTAGGGCTCGCATCTCCATCATCTGTAACAGCTTATAATTCGGATCTGAAGTATTCAAAGACATTAATAATTGCGATCAGTCAGAGTGGGCAGTCACCTGACTTAGTAAAATTTGCCACAGCAGCGCGTGAGGCAAGCGCATACGTTATTTCAATGACCAATGATGACTCATCGCCTTTGGCTAAAGTTTCACACCAACATTTTTCACTTCTTGCTGGTCCTGAATTAGCAGTTGCTGCTACTAAGTCATATAGCGCACAGCTATTGACCTCGTACTTATTGGTTGCCGCCTGGTCAGGGAAAGAGATTAATGAGCAACTAATTGTTAGTGAAGCCGCTCGACTAGCCGAGACACCGGGCCTTGTAGCAGAAGCTGTTGCTGCGGTTTCTCGTAACAACGAGATTGTCGTTCTTGGCCGTGGCTTCTCCTATTGCAATGCACGAGAGGCTGCATTGAAGATTCAAGAAATAAGCAAGATATCGGTTCAAGGACTTTCAACAGCTGATTATTTGCATGGTCCAATTTCAGCACTTACTGCCGACACTCAAGTATTTATTCTTGCTCCAGCGCACATGCCGTCAATATTGATCACTGAAGCGCTAGAGAAAATTCGCGCCGTTAAATCTCGCATCTTCTGGATAGGCAATGGCGGCATCCCCGAAGGTAATGACATTGTGTTACGCGGTTCAAATTGTGAAGATGAAATTACTTCAAATATTGTTGATGCGATTGTATTGCAGCGCTTTGCTATGGAATTTGCTGTAGCATCGGGTTACAACCCAGATGCACCTGAAGGCTTATCTAAGGTAACTCTGACAAACTAATTAGAGCAGTGAACATAAGTTGCGTTAGTCCGTAAATTCAAGTGTCTAGATAACTTTGATCTTATTATTTGTATTCTTCAAATCTGCTGTGCAGCGGCTTCTTAAAACTACCCATGCGAATTAATTAGTGTGATGGTTTTTTGTCCTGCGTGATAACTCAACAAGTCAGCCCGATTTCCAACGGCAATTTCTCCTCGATCACTCAATCCCATGCGCTCTGCAGCCCGAGTTGAGGTCGCTGCAACAGCTTCAATAATTGATAGACCTAATTCATTGATTGCATTCAAGAAAACCCTTTCCATGGTCAAGGTACTACCGGCGAGAGCACCATTTGAATCAAGTCGCGCAACGCCATCCTTAACATTAACTGGCAGATTTCCAATTGTGTACTTGCCATCTGTGGCACCTGCTGCGGCCATGGCATCTGTAATAAAGATCAGTCGTGCTCCAACTGCGGCATATATCTCCTTGGCGGCTGCGAAAGTTACATGGTGCCCATCAAGAATAAGTTCTAAGGATAATCTCTCATCTGCCATGACGAATGAGGCAAATGAATCGGGAGTTATATTTTTATTCATTGCATTCATAAAGTGGGTAACGATAGTTGCACCTGCTTTAGTTCCCGCAGTGGCATCTTTGAATCCGCCATCCGTGTGACCAAGAGCCACCGTTACCCCTGCGGCGCTCAGATAAGTAATCGCTTCTATGCTTCCTGGAAGCTCCGGCGCGATGGTGATCATCGAGATTGCGCCCTGTGCAACTTCTAATATCTCTTTTATGTCAGAAACTTCTGGGTTGATAAGAAGTAGAGGATCATGTGCACCACATTTTGCATGAGATAAATAAGGTCCTTCTAGGTGGATTCCGGTAATTTGACCTGAGGTTACAAAAGGTTTTAGTTGTTGTATTTGTTCTTTGAGAGTTTCAAGCGATTCGCTCACCAAAGATGCAAATAACGAAGTTGTGCCATGCCCACGGTGGGTTTCGATAACTGAATGTATTTCTCCTGGAGTAAGGGCTGAAAAATACTTGCCGCCGCCGCCATGGCAATGTATATCTACAAATCCAGGAATTAGTACACCATCGATTGATTGGTCAGACAGGGGATTTACTCCCGAATTCACAGATCTGATCAGGTTTTCAGAGACTTCTACCCACGTTTGGCCAACCATCCGACCAGCAACTACTGCAGATGTGGCTTGGATAATCACGAGGTGAGTCTACTTGCCGAGAGAGTCATACCCGAAGAGTTCGTGGGCGAGGTCGAGGATGGGGGTTATCGATTTTTGGTTGGCACTGACGTTTCGGGATGTGACGCAGTTCCTTGAGCGTAAGGCTTTCTTTTGGGGGATACTGCACTTATATTTGCGGGTAATTAGTGGGGGAGAGATCAGATGCGAGTAGTTGCGATTACACCAATACATGTAACCGATGAAGAGCTAGCGCGTAGGCAAGAGCGCTATAGCCGACTTGCGCCAGAAGGTGTGACGGTCGAGCTTCGCAATCTGACAAAGCAGAGCCCGGTTGCACTAGATGAGCAGACCGATGTTCTCTCTAGTGATGCAGCGTTGATGGATGACATGTGCCATGTGAAGGAAGATACCTTTGATGTGATTTTGCCTGACTGCGTTTTGGATCCCGGATTTCGCCCAGGTAAGAATGGTGCGATTGTGGGAATGCTCGAGAGCGTGGTTGCGCACTTGGTTAAGCAGGGACATAAGGTCGGTGCGGTAACTCGTAACCAGACTATTGGTACTGAACTTGTACGTCGCGTGGGCGAGTATGGATTTGCAGGAGACTTTGCGGGGCTGGAAGTTCTTAACTTAACTTTTGATGCTATTAACGATGAAGAGCTATGGCATGCTGCGCTAAAAATCGGTGTGGATAAATTAGTTGCGAAGGGTGCAACTGTGGTTATCAATGGTTGCTCTGCGGTAAATGTAGATCAGTCACAGTTAAGTATTGAGGTGGTTGATCCTGCAGAGATGGCGCTGAAATTGATTCTGGAAGAGAAGAGCAAAGCGCTAAGTAGCAAGTAAGTCATGGGTTTAAGTAATCAGGGGGATAGCCATGGAAAAATATGATCTAGTTGTTGCAGGCGCGGGTGGCGGTTTAGTCGGGGCCATTAAGGCTGCGCATTTGGGCGCCAAGGTTTTGTTAATTGATGCATCCCCTGATTTTTTAAATACCTGCAATACCTCTATGACATCGGGGATGTTTCCGGCTAGTGGTTCAAGATGGCAGAGCGAGCAAGGCATCGTAGATTCAGCCGAGATTTTTACTAAAGATATTATGAAAAAGACTAAGAATTCCGCGGATGCGGTTGCAACCAAGGCGCTAACTGATGTCAGCGTCGAGGTCTTTGAGTGGATGGCTGATTGCCTAGATGTGCCATGGGAGCTAGTGACAGATTTTCATTACCCAGGGCACTCGGTTGATCGTTGCCTATCTGTGCCAGGGCGCATGGGGCAGTTGGTTTTGGGGCCGATCTGGAAAGCGGCATCGGAAAAAAAGCTCTTTGATTTTAGAGAGAGCACACGGCTGGTAGATGTGGTGATTAAAGATGGGCGGGTGGTGGCTGCGGTGGTTGAGAAGGCCGATGGCAGCCAAGAAGAGATTGCCACCGATAACGTTTTGATGGCAACTAATGGTTATGGGGCCAATCCAAAGTTATTGGCCGAACACAACGAAGAAGTCTCTTATATTTATTATCACGGCTCTAGGTATTCCAAGGGCGAGGCGCTGCAGATCGGTATCAAACATGGCGCAGCTTATGGATTCTTAGATGCCTATCAGGGCCATGCTGCTATTTCATCTCATGCAAAAACTTTGGTGGGATGGACCACGATTATGCAGGGCGGATTTATTGTTAATACCAGTGGCGAGCGCTTTGGCGATGAGTCAGCTGGTTACTCGGAATATGCCGCGATATTAAATGAGCAAAAAGGAAATACCGGCTGGATCATTATTGATAAAGGTATTCACGAAGGCTCACTGCTATTTAAAGAGTACGAATACACAGCGGCCAGTGGGGCAATTGTTTGGGCAGATACGATCGAAGAGCTGGCAGCTGCGATATCGGTTCCGGTAGATAAGTTAACGGCGGAGATAGTTAACGCCGCTGCGGTAAATGCCGGTAGCGCAGTTGATCACTTGGGGCGCAAGGTATTTGAAAAGGCGTTGCAATCACCCTTTGGGGCGATCAAAGTTCGCCCGGCACTCTTTCATACCCAGGGCGGCTTGATGGTAAATGGTGATGCTCAGGTTTTGAAAGAAGATGGTGCAGCGATCTCAGGGCTATATGCCGCAGGTGGGGCAGCTGTTGGTATCTCAGGCCATGGCTCAGATGGATATCTGGCAGGAAATGGGCTGCTGCCGGCCTTTGGGTTCTCGTATCTGGCAGCGAAATCTGTGGCGGCCCAGTTAATTAATTAGTATAACGTTTTGATAACTCTCAAAGGGATATTGCGCTGTGGAATTGACCGTAAACGATGTTCGTTCTAGGCTTTTAACACTAAGAGTTTGCTTGTTATTGATTTAGCGGGCATGCAACTGTCGAAGCACATAAGGAGAAAATGCATGAAATTTTCAACATCTCAGCGAGTAAAGAAATCACAGGCTGCTGTATTAGCAACCATGTTGATTGGCTCGATTTTAGTTGTAACTTCACCAGCTTCTAATGCTGCTGGGCCAGTCAAAGCTGGAAAAGCTTGCAGCCAGACAGAAGATACTGTTGCGCAAGCCAAAAAAGGTCAGACCCTTGCTTGTAAAAGCGGCAAGTGGACTAGATATGAGTCAGCGTCGCTAGTTTACGCAGCAACATCATCATCTTATGGCGCTAAGGAAGAGTTTGCAGTTTACTCAGTTCCACAGCAACTCGGTTATTTCAAAAATGAGAAGCTAACTGTTTCAATCGTGCCATCTGGTGGATCAGTCGATGCCGTTAACCTAGTTAGCGTTGGTCGCGTTGATATCACTGGTGCAGACCTCGGTAGCGCTCTTAGCGGAATTCAAAAAGGCGCCAACATTAAAGTCATTGGTGGTTTGGTAATGAACTTCCCATGGAAGATGGCAACTGATCCAAGTTCAAGTATCAAGAAGCCTGCTGATCTAAAGGGTAAGACGATCGGTATCATCTCTACTGGTTCTGGAAGTTGGCCATTTGCTAAGGCTTGGCTAACTGGCCATGGCATTAGCTACTCAGGTAATAAGTTTGTTTCACTTGGAGGATCAATTGGACCTGCAAAGGTTGCGTTGTTTAACGGATCAGTAGATGCAATTGCCTACTACACGGCAGGATATGCTGGAGAAGAATTTCTTGGAACAAAGTTTAATTACCTTGAAACTCCTCAAGCACTTATACCGGTTCGATCACTTTCATGGATTGTAAATGCTGATAAATATGCTGAAAACCCAGAGATCTACGAGCGCTTCCTTCGCGCTGCATTTAAGGGCCTAACATATTCATCAACTAACCTAAAATCTGCTACAACTCTTGGATTTACAGAGCTACCGGCAGTTCTTGCTGGTGCAACAGTAGATTCAAAAATTGGTAGCGCTATGGCTTCCCTGAAGGCTTGGCTTGAGTCAGCGACTCCGTTGACGGGTGCGCCAGCAACTTGGAACACTCTAGGTTCCATTAATACACGCGAGTGGGTAATCAATCAGGCATATGCGAAAGCGGCCGGAACTATCACTACCGGTGTTTCACGTGCTAAGTACTTCGACGGAAGCAATTTGGCTCGAGCAAACACATTTGACCGCGAGCCAATCGTGGCTGCGGCCAACAAAGCGCCAAAGTAAATCTGATATCTAAAAAGAGATATTAGTTGATATCTAATAACGACTCATTAATCCAGGACGCCTCGAAAGAGGCGTCCTGGATTAACGTTGAGGGTCTACATAAAATTTATAACACGAGAACTGGTGGAAAGACACATGCTCTTTCTGATATCAATTTCAGTGTTAAACGGGGTGAATTCATCTCGATCGTTGGGCCATCTGGCTGCGGTAAAACCACACTCTTAAATATCCTTGCTGGGCTAATTTCTAAGACTGAGGGCAGCGCAACTATCTCTGGTAGTGAAGTCACCAAGCCGCTTTCTGAGATAGGAATGGTCTTTCAAGCACCCACACTTCTGCCTTGGCGCACCGTCCTGGAAAATGTGATGATCCCGATTGAAGTACAGAAAAGTGATAAGAAAAAAGGGCTAGCAAAAGCTAACGAGTTACTCGAGCTGGCAGGACTGAAAGGCTTTGAGGACAAGTATCCAAATGAGCTTAGCGGCGGCATGCAACAGCGCGCCGGTATCTGTCGTGCGCTAGTTCATTCACCATCTGTTTTATTGATGGATGAGCCATTCGGCGCACTTGATGCAATGACTCGTGAATATATGAATTTAGAGTTACTTAGAATCTGGAGAGAGAGCAATCAAACAATTGCTCTTGTAACTCACTCGATTACCGAGGCGGTATTTCTCTCAGATCGTGTGATCGTGATGAGCCCACGTCCGGGCAGAATTGCAGAGATCATTAAAATTGATCTGCCACGCCCAAGAACACTTGAGATGATGAGCAGTGATGCTGCAGGTGTATTTGTGCAGAAGATTCGCCAGTACTTTAACGCTGCAAATGTGATCGAGTAGTCAGGAATCGATATGAAGCTATTAAGAGACAAGCCAGAGATTTACTTGGTTCCACTTGCATTCGTTGTAGTAACTGCAATTTGGGAGTATTTGGTAATTACCTTTGAAGTCAGCAAATCTATTTTGCCGGCTCCGAGTGAAATAGGTAGCGCCTTGGTGGCGCAGGTACAGACTTCTTTCTTCTGGAACAATGTAAAGATAACGACCCAAGAGGCGCTAATTGGTTTTGCAGCAGCAACCATCTTTGCAATTATCGCAGGCACTTTTATCTCGCAGGTTAAGGTTGTCGAAAAGGTAGCCATGCCTTACTTAGTAGGCTTCCAAGCTATTCCAAAAGTCGCACTAGGACCGTTATTTGTTATCTGGTTTGGCTTCGGAATGACCAGCAAAGTCGTAATGGCAGCAACTATCGCCTTCTTCCCAATCCTGATCAATATTATTGAGGGACTCAGATCTGCTGATGCTGAGCAGATCAGAATGTTGCGCGTATTTGGTGCGACTAGATTTCAAATATTCCGCAAAGTCCAAGTGCCAAATTCTATGCCTTTCTTCTTTGCCGGCCTTGATGTCGGTTTATTGCTAGCGATTCTGGGCGCCGTTGTTGGTGAATTCCTTGGAGCACAAGTTGGTCTTGGAAATATGATCCAACTTCTTCAGTACAGCTTCGATGTTGCCGGCATGTTCTCTGTCTTGTTGGTCTTATCGATGATGGGAATTTTGGCTCACATTCTAATTAGGGCTTTGCAACGTAAGTTTGCTTTCTGGGGAGAGACTGACCATCTCGCTGGAAGTTAATTAACTTGTCAGCGCCGGATGGCTTTGCAGGCAAAGTTGCCATTGTTACTGGTGCCGGCCGTGGCATTGGCGCCACGATTGCGCAGGAACTGGCAAAGCGAGGGGCGATTGTTGCCTCTGCAGATATTTTGCCAGAATCCGAGTGGAGTAGCTCACTTGGCGGCCCGCATTCTCGCCATCATCTAGATGTACGTTCTAAGCAATCGTGTGTTGATTTAGTGGCTGGTGTTATCGCCCAACATGGACGTCTTGATCATCTAGTAAATAATGCCGGCATTGCGCGCCGGGCAAAAGCCAGTGAAATGTCAGAGAAAGATTTCACTGATGTCATCGATATCAACCTCACCGGAACATTCTTTATGAGCCAAGCTGTCTACCCAGAGCTTAAGAAGGTAAAGGGCACAATCGTAAATATTGGCTCAACTAGCGGCCAATCTGCGGTCTTAAATACCGTTAGCTATTCGGCTAGCAAGGCAGGCGTTATGTTTATGGCCAAGTCGCTAGCATTTGAATGGGCCGCTGATGGGATTCGGGTAAATGCAGTGGGTCCAACGATCGTGCCAAGTGATATGACAGCGCCACTTTTGGTAGATGATGAATTTATGAAAGACAAGATGTCGACGATTCCGCTGGGAAGAATGGCTGAGCAGCTAGATGTTGCGCAGTCCGTACTGTTTTTACTTGGGCCAGAATCAGCAATGGTGACCGGACAGACTATTTTTATCGATGGTGGAGTCACGATTGGCTAGCGTTATCTATTAATCTACGGGAATGAAGAAATCAATTAGCGCCCTTGCTATGGCCTTAGTTCTAGCAATTACGGTGGTCCCTGATGCCACTGCTGCTGTTAAAAAAGGTGCGAGCTGTAAAAAGGCGGGCAAGACCCGCGTCGTTGATAGCCGCAAATTCATCTGCGTGAAAAAAGGAAGCAAGCTGGTTTGGAAAAAGGGCAAGGCTGTTAAGAAGGCACCATCGGCTGCGCCCAGCGCATCGGCGGCACCGAGCGCATCGGCGGCAGCAACAGTTGCAGCTGGTTACACAATGACGCAGGTTAAGTCTAATTCCAGCGCGGCTAAGTGTTGGTCTGCAATAAAGGGGAATGTCTACGATTTAACAAATTGGATTAATCAGCATCCAGGTGGATCGAGCGCAATTAAATCACTTTGTGGCCTTGATGGAAGTGCGGCATTTGCGGTACAGCACCAAGGGCAGCAAAATCCTGAGTCGCGCTTAAAAAGTTATCTCTTGGGGCCGCTAGCTAAATAGTAATTGGTAACTTAGATATTGCCCTTATTGATCACTATTTTCCTTAAACCTTCTTCATCAAGGCCAGTTAATTCTTCAACCTCGTGCGATTGAATGGCACCACAATCTAAACCTCGCAGGAAGTAACGGGCAAGAGTCAAAGCGGTAGCTGGTTCATCCATCGTGCCTGAATGAGCACTGTTTAAATAGTTCTTGAGACGAAGGGATGCAGCAGCAAGTCCATCACGATAGAAGATCCATGTTGCGGCAATACGTGTTGGCAGTTGTGAACCGTGCAAATCCCAACCTTGATAGATTCCACGCTCTAATGATCTGCGCACCAGGCGATAGTGGTTGTGCATAGCTGAATGCACTTGATCGCCTGTTCCGATTGGCAAGATATTGGTAGACCCATCTGAGATTCGCACTGTTGTGCCCGCGATGGCTACCTGCAGAATTGTTTTTGCGAAGTCTGCAGCTGGATGATCAAGGGTTTGATAAGCAGATGAGATTCCTGCCGCAGCCGAATAGTCATAAGTGCCATAGTGGAATCCAGTTAAGCGGCCCTGTGCTCGATCTATGTATTGGGCCGCGGTAGCTCGCCCTCGCTGATCCAAAATGGCTTGTGTAGTTTCAATTTGAATCTCGAAGCGAATGATTCCACGTTCTAGAGCGTGGTCACTTTCAATCTTTTCGCAGGCGGCCACCATGACATCGACTTGCTCAGGAAAAGTAACTTTGGGCAGCGTGACGATGAAGTTTTCCGGGTATTTTCCTTGTTCGAGTAAACCTGTAATAAACCTATCGAGAGTCTTCAGACCTCGGACTCTGGTTACCTCTTCCATAGCCTTCATACGTATTCCAATAAAGGGAACTTTTAAAGATGGCACAGCTTGCAAAGCGCTTTCAATATGCTTTTCCTCTTGCTCATCACCTCTACGTCCGTAACCATCTTCAAAATCTATACGCAAATCCTCAATTGGTTGCCTGGCTAATTTTTCTTTTATTCGATCAAAGATTTCAGAGGCTGAGTCCTCATGGCAACCAACTGCTTTGGCGAATGACGCTGCCGTTGGAGTGTGTTCATCCATGACTGCTAAACCCGCTGCACCCCAATCTGCGGGAGTTGTTGCACTCAACTTATCTGCTGGCACATAGCATGTGTGGATAGGTTGCCTACCGCCAAAGTCGCCACGATATTTCTTGGCAAGCAACTCATCTGCTTGGGCTAGCGCCTTAGATGCCTTATTAAAAAAACTCTTATCTAAACTCACTGTGGCTTTACCTCTTCTCCCCATACTCGAAAGCGACCCATGCCACCATCAGGAAAAACATCAACGCGCACCGCCTCTACTATCTGCTTACATGAAGTGATGTATCTGTGAGGTGTATCAGGTTGAACTACTTGCCGTGCCAATAATTTAATTGCTCCTGGTGCCTTAAGTAATTCGAGAGAGGAACCCGCAGTTACCATTACTTCCGCAGGTGCATTTCCCTTGTAGTGGGTGGTATCAATTTCGAGGGAATTAATTGTTCCTGGCGCACAAAGTTGGACCACAAAATAATCATTTCCTTGACCCCGGCGTCTTTTATTTTCCCAACCATCGCCTTGATTCTTTGGTCGACCCGATTGAAGAGTATTTTTTGCGGAAGAATAAAAATCATCACTTGAGCCTATAAGTTGTGCTCCATTATCAAGAGCTGCAAGGTTCTTTGGACCGGAAGCTGCTAACCAATCCGCATCAGGTACTGGATCGCCATGAACTCTAAAGCGGGCTATACCACCGTCTGGATGCATTGTTAAGCGTACATGGGTCCATTGCTGATCGCTTACAACCGGAAAAAGATTTTCGGAGTCACCAGTAAGTGCAGATCTTTCAAGGATAGTTGTCCACGGTGCTGCAAGAAGTTCGGCAACTGTTGGAATGTGGCTGATGTGGGTGGCCTCTACTGAAGCATGTGGCGGATAATTGCCGGTGAAGTTACCAGTATCGATATTTACACCTTTTATAACTCCAGCGTGTCCTAATCTCACAATTGCAAAGTCATTGCCAGGTTCATTTCTACGCCGACGGGTTTCCCAACCATCATAGATCTGACCCTTGTGGCCAAAAGTATGTGACGAAAACTCAGCTCGGCCTGGGTTTAATAGATTTTCTTTTTCAGCGAAAAATTCATCATTTGCATAAACAACTCCAGCGCCACTTTCCCGATCGGCTAAATCTGGCAAGTTTTGGAAACCGTTCAATTTTCTCCTCGTATCAAAAATCTTCCTTGAGGTGAATTTATCATGACCCCATCTTTATAAATGAGTTCACCACCTAACCATGTTTGTTTTACTTTCCCCTTTAAAATCTTTCCTTGGTATGGCGTAAATTGGTTTTTGTGAAATAGTTCGGCTGGCTCTACTCTAAATAATTCTTCAGTATCAAATTCCGCGAAATCGGCATCCATTCCCACAGCTATTGCTCCTTTGTGAGCGAGCCCGGCTAGCTGGGCTGGTTTTTCAGCCATCCATTTTGTGAGTTGCCATAGCGTGATTCCGCGCGCAAGGGCTTGAGTCCAAATAATGGAAATTCCTAGTTGTAATGAAGATATTCCACCCCAAGCCCGCTGGAAATCTCCAACATCAAATATCTTTAAATCCTGCGTGCATGGAGAGTGATCAGAGACTATTAGATCAATTATTCCAGCTTCCAACCCTTGCCATAACTCATCTTGATTACGCTGTTCTCGTATAGGGGGACAGCATTTGTATTGTGTTGCCCCATCTACAATTTCTTCAGAAGTAAGTGCGAGATAATGTGGGCAAGTCTCTGCGGTGATTTTTACACCGTCGGTTTTTGCAGATCTAATTAATGAAAGTGAATCGCCACTAGATAAATGCAGAACATGGACCTTCGCGTTATTGCGTCGGGCTTCTTCGATTAGTTGGGCGATGGCAACATTTTCGGCACCTTTTGGTCGCGAAGCTAAGAACTCTGCATAGGAGCGTGAGGACGGTTTGGTAGATCGCTCAATGGCAATTGAATCTTCGGCATGCACAATCATCAATGCATCATTTTTTGCTAGCACTTCAAGTGCTGCAGATAAATCATCGAGTGAAGATGCAGGGAATTCATCAACGCCGGAATGGAGTAGAAAACACTTAAAACCAAAGACTCCTTCTTTAAGTAGCGGCTCCAGGTCTGTGACATTGCCTGGGATTGATCCACCCCAGAATCCAACATCGATTGAGCATTTTCCTGTCGCAGCTGCCTTTTTAATCGCTAGTGATTCAACATTTACTGTGGGCGGAATGCTATTGAGTGGCATATCAATAACCGTTGTAATTCCTCCAGCAGCAGCAGCTTTGGTAGCTGATTCAAAACCTTCCCATTCTGTTCTTCCAGGTTCATTGATGTGTACATGTGAATCAACTAGGCCTGGAATTAAAGAGCCTGCAATGGTTAAATCCTGTGCGGCTTGCACAACATCGCTAAAGCCCGCAATTTTTACAATCTTGCCATCTTTAACGCACACAGCTGCTGGCCTGCCATCAATATCGGTGATGACTTGCTGTGAGCGAATGACTAGATCGAACTCCATTAGTCAATCATCTCAAGAGCGGGCAAAGTTAGGAAGTCTACGTAGTCATTATCGAGGCTCACTCGCTCAAAAAGTTCTCCGGCCTGGGCGATTTTTGCTCTATCCCAACCGCTCGCAATTAGCCGCTCAGACTCCTCTGCCAAAATTTGGCGTACTAAATCTACGGTTGCCTCTTTTGAAGTATCAGAGTAGACAACTTTATTCCTAACTTGTTGCCAGATTTGTGATCGGGATATTTCCACAGTTGCCGCATCTTCCATCAAATTATGAATAGCAACAGCTCCGTTACCCGCTAGCCATGCCGCCAAATACTGAAGCGATACATCGATATTTAGGCGCAGACCTTCTTGGGTTATTACCCCAGGAGTTTTAGATACCGCCAGCAAATCACTTGCTTGTACTTTCACTTCTGAGCGCATTTTTTGTAGTTGATTTGGTTTATCGCCTAGCACGCCATCAAAAACTACTTTACATACTGGTACTAAGTCTGGGTGTGCAACCCAGGATCCATCAAAGCCATCTCCCGCTTCGCGGATTTTATCGGCACGCACTTTTTCAAATGCGATCTTATTTATATTTTCATCTTTACGGCTTGGTACAAATGCGGCCATGCCCCCGATTGCAAAGGCGCCACGCTTATGACACGTTTGAACAAGTAAGTCTGTGTAGGCCCGCATCATTGGTGCAGTCATAGCAACTTGACCACGATCAGGAATAAGAAATTCGCTACCGCGATCTCTGAAGACCTTAATCATTGAGAATAGATAATCCCATCGACCAGCATTAAGCCCGCTCATATGATCTTTCAACTCATATAAAATCTCTTCCATTTCGAATGCGGCAGGGATTGTTTCAACTAAGACGGTTGCGCGCACAGTGCCCTGCGGGATATCTAGAAAGCGTTGCGCTTCAACGAATATTTCATTCCAAAGGCGCGCCTCAAGGTGACCTTCATTTTTAGCTAAGTAGAAATATGGCCCAGAACCACGTGCAGTAAGTTCCTTTGCATTATGGAAAAGATGCATGCCAGCATCAAAGATTGCGCCAACAATAGGTTTTCCATCGATGGTCACATTGCGCTCGAGCAAATGCCAGCCCCGTGGTCTCACAATTAATGTGGCAAGCGGACCTTCATTTAATTTGTAGAGTTTTCCTTCGGGGGATGTGAAACTTAAGTTTCGACGGGCAACACCTTGGAGAGTGAGTTGACCTTCAACGACATTAGACCAGTGGGGTGTGTTCGAGTCTTCCAAATCTGCAAGCCAAACTTTTGCTCCGGAGTTCAGCGCATTAATTGCCATTTTAGGATCTGTTGGGCCAGTGATCTCTACTCGTCGATCGCATAAGTCGGCAGGCGCTGGGGCAACTTGCCATTCTGACTCTCTCATGGCCCGTGTGCTGGGCAAGAAATCTAAGCTGCCACCATTAGCAATCATTTGACGCTGCTCTTTTCTTGCCGCCAACCGTTGATCACGTTCTGCGTGAAAAAGCTGATCTAGGTGAACGACAAAATCAATAGCTTCCTTCGTTAAAACCTTTTCACTTCCAACAATTGCAGAAGGCGCAACACGGATCTCAGACATTTCTCTACTCCTTATTTTCTTTGGGTCGCAATTGCAAAAACTGCATCAGAGACGGCTGGTGAGACGGCTGGATCAAAAACGCTAGGGACGATGTAATTCTCATTGAGCTGCTCGGTGCTTACGCATTCAGATATTGCTCGAGCCGCCGCCGCCAGCATCTCATCTGTAATTTTTGAAACTCCGGCATCGAGCAAGCCTCTGAAAAGTCCAGGGAAAGCCAGAACGTTATTGATTTGGTTTGGGTAATCACTTCTACCAGTTGCCACGATGCGAGCATGCTTATGTGCCAGGGCAGGGTCAATCTCTGGATCTGGGTTCGACATAGCAAAGACAATGGAGTTACTTGCCATTGATTGCACATCTGCTTCCGTGATGATATTTGGTGCACTTACACCAATGAAAACATCAGCGCCCTTCATCGCCTCAGAGATTGAGTAATGCTTATTTTCATGGTTTGTGTTCTCAATTAACCATGCGCGCATTGGATTTTCAGATGGTGATTCTTTATGCAAAATGCCTTTTGAATCAAATGCAACTGCGTGCTCTAAGCCAGATAGAAATAGCAGTTTGAGAATCGCTGTTCCAGCGGCTCCAGCGCCCATCAGAACTACTCGAATTTTCCCGATATCCTTTTTAACAATGCGCAACGAATTCAATAGTGCAGCCAGAACGACAATGGCTGTTCCATGCTGATCATCGTGAAAGACGGGAATATCAAGGAGTTCTTTCAGCCGCGCTTCAATTTCAAAGCAACGGGGCGCTGAAATATCTTCCAGGTTAATTCCACCAAAACCAGGAGCGATGAGCTGCACAGTGCGAATAATTTCTTCAGTGTCCTGGGTATCTAGACAGATCGGCCATGCATCCACATTTGCAAAACGCTTGAATAAAACTGCCTTACCTTCCATAACGGGCATAGCTGCTTCTGGGCCAAGATTTCCAAGCCCTAAAACAGCTGAACCATCAGAGACTACCGCCACGGTATTTCGCTTGATTGTGAGTCTGCGTGCATCAGATTTGTCAGCTGCGATTGCAAGACAAATGCGGGCAACACCTGGCGTATAAGCGCGCGAGAGATCATCGCGATTTTTTAGTGGAACTCGAGAGGCAACTTCTAGTTTGCCACCCAAGTGCATTAAAAATGTTCTATCGCTTATTTTCTTGACATTAAAGTCAGGCGATGCCGCAGTAATTGCTGCACTAATCTCACTTGCATGTTCGGCATCTCGTGTATCGCAGGTGATATCTACAACGACTCGATCATGGTGAGACTCGACAACGTCCAAGGCTGTCAGGGTCGCCCCAGTGCTGACTATTGCTGATGTGATAAGTGAGGTGGGGGAGGAGTGCGTTGTCGCTTCCACTCGGATCGTAATTCCATATCCTGGGCTAGTTGTGCTCAAAGATCACCTCCATTTCATATTTCACTGTGTGAAATATTATTTTCATACAATGAAATTTATGATAACCTCATTTTGAATGAAAGGCCACCACCTATGCCACGGAAAGTTTCTAGCGTTCAGTCGGTAGATCGCGCCTTTGCAATTTTGGAAGAGATGGCACGCAATGGGGGCGAGATCGGATTAACAGAGTTAGCCAACGAATTGGATTTGCCGGTTCCAACAGTGCACCGTGCAATGCAAACGCTTGTTAATTTAGGTTATGCAAAGAGAAATGGAACGCGTAAGTACACGCTAGGTGCATCACTGCTTTATTTAGGTGAAGCGGCTTCAAGAGGCATGGCTTCGTGGGCAAAGCCTTCTTTGTTGGCATTAGCAAACTCATGTGGTGAAACCGTTAACTTGGCAACCCTTGAAGGCGATCGCATTGTGTATATCGCGCAATCTCCATCAAAGCACAGTATGCGTATGTTCACTGAAGCAGGCAGGCGCGTGCTGCCTCATGCCTGCGGTGTCGGTAAAGCGATCTTGGCTGGCATCTCTGAGGCCAAAGCAAAAGAAATAATCTCTCATTCTGGAATGCCTAAATACACCGAAACTACTCACACGACGTGGAAGTCCCTGCAAAAAGACTTAGAAGCAATCAAATCTCGGGGATATGCAATTGATGAGGGTGAGCAAGAAGTGGGCGTGAGGTGTATTTCAGCGGCACTAGTTGGTGTTGCATCCCCTACGGCAATATCAATTAGTGGTCCAGCTACAAGAGTCACGGATGCTTTTATTGCTAAGTACTCACCGCTTTTGCTTGAATATGCCAGCGAGTTAGCTCAAGAATTTGCCGTTGGCTAAGTAATCCTTGGAATCGTAAGAAAACCCATCTAAATTTCGCAATGCGGAATTATGGATTAAAATCAGTGCTTTTCTACCAATGAGTAAGTTAGTTGCTCTCAGAAAAATCCCAGAATGTACTTGTACTCGGCTATTCCCAGGTTTACCGTTTGAACTAGAAGGAACTCCAATAGGGGTCTTCGCGCAGGGTTCAATGACGAACATCTTTTTCAATTTGTTCTCTACGCCAAATTTGGATGGGAGAAACATGGCATATCAAGTGTCGCCACGGCTTCATAATGAAGACCTGGCACCTGCAAAAGAGCGCAACTGGGGTGCATTTAGCATATTCAATGTGTGGACTTCAGATGTTCACAGCCTTTATGGATACTTCCTCGCAGCAAGTCTTTTCTTAGTTGCAGGCGGTGGACTTAAGTTCTTATTTTCGATTGCTGTTGGATCAACTGTGGTTTATTTCTTGATGACAATGGTGGGAAATGCTGGTGTTAAAACCGGTGTTCCTTATCCAGTGCTTGCGCGTGCATCTTTTGGTGTATTCGGCGCAAATATTCCGGCGCTTGTTCGTGCTGTAGTTGCAACATTTTGGTACGGTGCACAGACAAGTGCTGCAGCTGGCGCAATAGTTTCCTTCCTTGTTCGCTATGAAGGGATGAAGTCATTTAATGAAAGTGGAACATGGCTAGATCACACACCGCTTGAGGTGGTTTGCTATCTCGGCGTGTGGGCAGCCCAACTCTTGATTATCAGCAAGGGTATGGAAACAGTTCGTCGCTTTATGGATTTTGCTGGACCTGCTGTATGGGCAATGATGTTGCTGTTGGCTGTCGGTCTATCAATTAAAGCTGGCACTATTTCATTTAATGTAGACATGGATCCACAAGCTTTGGCCGATCTTGCAAAGAATCAGACTGGCTTTTCAGTAACTCCAGGTAGCATCGCTGCGATGTTTGCAGTTGCTGCTACATGGGTTACTTACTTTGCTGCCCTTTATCTAAACTTCTGCGATTTCTCCCGCTTTAGTCCAAGTAAAGAGTCGCTCAAGAAGGGCAACCTATGGGGCCTTCCAGTAAACCTAATCCTCTTCTCAGTTGTAGCAGCCTTAACAACTGCCTCTGCTTATAAGGTCTATGGTGAAGTTCTCCTAGAGCCAGGCGCAATTGCCGCTAAGTTTGACTCTGTCTTCTTGGCTTTGCTTGCAATGTTGACCTTTGCAGTTGCAACACTTGGAATTAACGTCGTAGCAAACTTTGTTTCACCTGCTTATGACTTTGCCAATGTCGCTCCAAACAAGATTGACTTCAAGAAGGGTGGCTACATAGCTGCAGGTATTGCACTTTTGCTTTATCCACTCCACCCTTGGGACAATGCACCTGCATTCGTAAATGCAATCGGCTCAACTATGGGACCACTATTTGGAATCATCATGGTTGATTACTACTTGCTTCGTAAAGCACAAGTAGATGTCGATGCACTTTATACAGAAGACAAGAGCGGACCATACTTCTTCCAGTCCGGATTCAACATGATTGCAATTGCTGCCGCACTTATTGGATCAGTCTTCTCGAGTTTCCTCCCAATCTGGGGACCAGCCTCATATGACAAGTTCTCTCCATATGGTTGGTTTTTGGGTGTTCTAGTAGCAGGCGTTGCCTACTGGGCACTTAATGGCGGAAAAACTCCTCACAAGAAGTAAATAAAAGAAAGAAACTGACCCGGGTTCGCCAAGATCCCGGGTCAGTTTTTTATTTCAATTAATGAATAGAAATTTGTTATCTCTGGTGGCCGATGATCGCGATGGTGCGGAGAAGTTTTCGGATGCGCGCCTTGCGCAGGCGCAATCAATTTTAGATCGGGCAGGGCCTAAAGACTGTTGTGCGGGTCGTTGTTAAGGGTTGATTTACGCCAATGCCATACGCTGATGCCATGGCAAAATTTCGCGGGTTACTTAAGGCATCGCACTTTGGGCCAACAGTTTTAGTTACAACGATTTCGTGGTTCTTCTCCGCCTATTACTGGTGGCAAGGCCCAGCCTTTGTGATTGCCTTCGGGGTATTTACTGGGCAGCTGGTAGTGGGCTGGAGTAATGATCTTTATGACTTTGAAGATGATCTAAAACATGACCGCCTAAATAAGCCGCTGGTATCGAATGTGATCTCACATAGCTATTTAATGAAGTGGTTGCGATTTATGGTGCCCTTCTCATTTGCGGCAAATTTACTTGGCCCGCTCGGGTTTAAAGGCGGGTTGGTATATATGTTTGGAATTTTTATGGGTGTTTTATATAACTTTTACTTTAAGTACAACGTATTTTCGTGGCTGCCATATGCGCTGGCTTTTGCGGCGCTGCCATCTTGTATCGTAATTTCTAAGAATATAGATCCACCAGTCTGGATGTGGTTAGGTGGTGCGATCTTGGGAACTGCAGCCCACTTTATAAATGTTATAAAAGATATGGAGCAAGATCGCTTAAGCGCAATAGGCGGATTGCCACAGCGCATCGGAAAGCGAAATTCGGCGCTGGTGGCAGCTGCCCTAACTACTTTGGGTGCGGTAGTTATCTATATTTTTTAATATTTTTAATTAACGAAGGCTACGCATTACAGCGGTTACTTTGCCTAAGATCTCGCAGTTATCGCCATTGATTGGTTGGAATGCTGGGTTAGCCGGCAGTAGCCAGATATGTCCGTCTTTGCGCTGGAAGATCTTAACGGTTGCTTCACCATCGATCATCGCGGCCACGATCTCGCCGTTATTGCAATCTTTCTGTTCGCGGATAACCACGTAATCGCCATCGCAGATTGCCGCATCGATCATTGATTCGCCAACGACCTGCAACATGTATAAGTTGCCTTTGCCGACGAGGGTTTGAGGAAGTGCGAAAGTTGATTCAATATTTTGTTCTGCAGTAATTGGGCCACCGGCTGCGATACGACCGAGAAGTGGCACCTGCTTTGTTGCTTCAACCTCGAGTTCGCTCTTTTCGCCCGGCATCAGAACCTCAAGTACGCCGCCACGGGTTGGGTGGGCGGTGATAAAGCCCTTCTCCTGCAAGATCTCGAGCTGGTATTTAACCGATGCGGGCGAGCTCAGGCCTGCGGCTGCTGCGATTGCCCGCATGGAAGGAGGAAAGCCCTGTTCATCCATACTGGCCTTAATGACCTGCAAAATCTTGAGCTGGCGGGCAGTTAAGCCGTTTTGGCCACCGGCTGTGTCGGGGAGTTCGGTGACCTTGGAGGTTGGTTTTTTGCTCATGGATACAGGGTGGCACAGGTAATTAAAAAAATCAAACATATGTTCGAAAAATACTTGCCGATGTCGGTGGTATGAGGTTTAATAGTCCTTGTTCGAACAACTGTTCGAATACCTTCCCCAAGGTAGTACCAGCAGGAGAAAACCATGAGCACTATTTCGCTAAATGCAGTAAACGCTAAAGCCCTTATAAATCAAGGACAATTTAAGGTTAGCAATTCGACCAATCCGTCCGGCCTTGTCTTAACTCGCCGTGGTCGCCTAGCGCGTACGCTCTTGGTTCTCTCACTAGCTGTCGTTCTAGCCAGCGCCTTTGGCATTAAAGCTGGGGCGGGCACCACTGATCTCATAGGGGCGCCGACTTCATTTATTGAGGTCACCGTGGCCCCTGGCGATACCCTCTGGTCACTTGCTACACGTTTGACCGATGGCGGTGATGTGCGCTCGTTCGTTCACGAGATCACATCAGTTAACTCATTGGCATCAGCTGAAGTCCAAGCTGGCCAGAAGATCCGCATCCCGCTTCACTAAAGCTTGCCTGGCTGCGACACGCCGCGCAGGCGTGAACTTGCTACTGAAGAGGCAAACTCTCAAGATTTGCTTTATAGTTCCCACTATATGTAGGGGTCGAAGCGGTAAAAACTTCCATAAGTAGTGTTTTTAGGGTAGTTTTACAGGTTCGCCAATACAGCTAAATTTGGGAATATCGAGTATTTCGAAGGGAGACACGCCGAGATGATTTGCCCGTTTTGCAGCCACGATGATTCACGCGTCGTTGACTCTCGTCCAATTGAAGATGGCACCCAGATTCGTCGTCGTCGTGAATGCCCAGAGTGCGGCGAGCGATTCTCAACTCAAGAAGTTGCCCTGCTAAATATCATCAAGAGAAGCGGCGCCACCGAGCCATTTGCTCGTGAAAAAGTTCTCGTCGGTGTGCGCAAGGCCTGTCAAGGCCGCCCAGTTGGCGAAGATGATCTAGTTCTGCTGGCACAGCGTGTTGAAGAGACTCTGCGCCGTACCGGCAAGGCTGAACTTGAAGCTCAAGAAGTTGGCTTGGCCATCTTGGCGCCACTTCGCGAACTCGATGAGGTCGCCTACCTGCGATATGCCTCGGTATACCGTAACTTTGCCTCCCTAGAAGATTTCGAAGGCGAGATCGCGTTACTGCGAGCTCTGCCATCGAGCGCGAATTCCCACAGCGCAAACGTAGTTGGAGCAAAACCAACTCGTGCAGATTCCCAAGCAAATGAAAAAAGCGATGCCCCATCGTTAAAAGTTAACCAATCAGCAACGAGCAATCGTTAAATAAAAGAGAAGACGGGAAGTATAAAATGTCAGATACGGTCATCAACCGACCAGCTAAAGGAAAATCCGGCCAACCAGGCAAGGGTCTTTCTATGGAACGCATTTATACAAATGAAGGGATCCACCCTTACGACGAAGTTAAGTGGGAGCGTCGTGACGTTGTTCAGTCTAACTGGAAAACCGGTGAGACAGTATTTGAACAACACGGTGTTGAGTACCCTGACTTTTGGTCAGTGAATGCATCAACAATTGTTACAACGAAATATTTCCGTGGGGCAGTAGGAGCAGAAAATCGCGAATGGTCACTTAAGCAAGTTATCGATCGCGTAGTTCTTACATATACAAAAGCCGGAAAAGAATTTGGTTACTTTGCAACAGATAAAGATGCCGAGATCTTCGAGCACGAGCTAACACATATGCTCTTGCACCAGATCTTCTCATTTAACTCACCAGTTTGGTTTAACGTCGGAACAGCAGCACCACAGCAAGTAAGCGCATGCTTCATCTTGTCGGTTGATGACACGATGGATAGCATCCTTAACTGGTACCGCGAAGAAGGAATGATCTTCAAAGGCGGTTCCGGTGCTGGTCTAAACCTTTCACGTATTCGCTCATCAAAGGAACTTCTAAAATCAGGTGGAACAGCATCTGGTCCAGTTTCATTTATGCGCGGTGCTGACGCATCCGCTGGAACAATCAAATCTGGTGGTGCAACCCGTCGCGCAGCCAAGATGGTTGTTCTAGATGTTGATCATCCAGATATCGAAGAATTTATCGAGACCAAGGTCAAAGAAGAGGACAAGATTCGCGCCCTTCGCGATGCTGGCTTTGATATGGACCTCGGTGGAAAAGACATCATCTCTGTTCAATATCAGAATGCAAATAACTCAGTCCGACTCTCAGATAAGTTCATGACAGCGGTTGAAAACGGAGAGCAATTTGGTTTAACAGCTCGCTCAACTGGTGAAGTTATTGACACTGTTGATGCGCGTGAACTCTTCACAAAGATCGCACAAGCTGCTTGGGCATGTGCTGATCCAGGAGTTCAATTTGATGACACCATCAATGATTGGCACACAACTCCAGAGACAGGTCGCATCAACGCGTCAAACCCTTGCTCTGAGTACATGTCACTTGATAACTCATCATGTAACTTGGCATCACTTAACCTGATGAAGTTCCTAAAATCAGATGGCTCATTCGATGCTAAGACATTTGCTCGCGCAGCTGAGATGATCATCACTGCAATGGATATCTCAATCTGTTTTGCAGATTTCCCAACTCAAGCGATCGGCGATACAACTCGCTCATACCGTCAGCTTGGTATTGGATATGCCAACTTAGGTGCACTTCTTATGGCATCAGGTCTTGCCTATGACTCAGAAGGCGGACGCGCTCTTGCCGGTGCGATCACTTCCCTTATGTCAGGTATTACCTACAAGCGCTCAGCAGAACTCGCTGGCATTGTTGGTGCATACGATGGCTTCGCACAAAATGCTAAGCCACATGCACGCGTAATGCGCAAGCATGCAGCGGCTTCATCTGCTGCCAAGTCAATATCAACTCTTGATATGGATGTCTGGACAGAGGCAAATAAGGCATGGGATGCATGTCTATCAACTGGCGATAAGAACGGCTGGCGTAACGCGCAGATCTCTGTGCTTGCTCCAACCGGAACAATCGGCTTGATGATGGATTGCGATACAACAGGTATCGAACCTGACTTCTCACTCGTTAAGTTCAAGAAGCTAGTCGGCGGCGGCTCAATGCAGATCGTTAACCAGACGGTTCCAGCAGCCCTTCGCAAGCTCGGCTATACCGAAGAGACCATCGAGGCGATCGTAGAATTTATCGCTGCAAATGGCCACGTGATCGATGCTCCAGGACTTAAGCCCGAGCACTATGAAGTATTTGACTGTGCACTAGGTGCGCGTTCAATTGCTCCAATGGGCCACGTGCGCATGATGGCTGCTTGCCAGCCATTCCTATCAGGTGCGATTTCAAAGACAGTTAACCTTCCAGAAGATGCAACTGTTGAAGAAGTTGAAGAAGTTCACTTAGAAGCATGGCGTATGGGCATCAAGGCACTTGCTGTCTATCGCGATAACTGCAAGGTCGGTCAGCCACTCTCTGATGGCAAAGCGAAGAAGAAGGATGCTCCTGTAGAAGTTGCAGCAGCGCCAGTTCGCAAGCGCCTTCCTAAGGCACGTCCTGCAACAACTACATCATTTTCAGTCGGCGGTGCCGAGGGTTATATGACCTCAGGTGCGTACGCTGATGGCGCACTTGGTGAAGTATTCCTAAAGCTGGGCAAGCAAGGTTCAACCTTGGCCGGTGTAATGGATGCATTCTCAATCGCAGTATCGATCGGACTTCAGTACGGCGTTCCGCTAGAAACATTTGTAGAGAAGTTTACTAACTTGCGCTTTGAGCCAGCAGGTATGACAGATGATGCCGATATCCGCATGGCGCAATCTATTATGGATTACATCTTCCGACGCTTAGCACTTGATTACATGCCATTTGAAGCACGTAGCGAGATGGGGCTATTTACAGCTTCAGAACGTGCACGTGCACTCGAGACAGGCGAGTACACCCAAGATGCAACACCTGCGAGTGCTGATACCCCAAAAGCGGTTGTAGCTGCGGTGGCTCCTGTGGCTGCTCCAAAAGCAGTTGAGGTAAAGATCGAAGCAGCACCGCTTGCCAAAACAATTGGTTCATCATCTGATCTCCTAGAATCAATGGGAATCAAATCAGATGCACCACTTTGTATGACGTGTGGCGTCAAGATGCGTATGTCTGGCGCTTGCTTTGTCTGTGAAGGTTGCGGCAACACATCAGGTTGTTCATAAATTGTAACTAATCGCATTAAGAAACCCGTCGCCAATTGGTGGCGGGTTTCTTAATTCTCACCTAAGATTTTCTAGCGCCGTAAACTAATATTTAAAATGGCTACTTAATCTGCCGTTAAATAAGGTATTGTCCAAATGAAATAACTTGGAGGAAATATATGAAGATCGCACGTATCGGATCCGTAGACAACGAGAAGCCAGTCGTTATAGATGGAGAGAACGCCGTAGATGTATCTTCGCTAGTCAGTGACTGGAATCGCAGCGAACTCGAATCTGGGGGTTATGAGAAGGTAGCCCAGGCAGATCTATCTTCACTGCCTCGCATCTCTCTTGCCGGAGTTAGATACGGATCGCCAATTTCTCGTCCTACCAAGGTTGTTTGCGTTGGGCTTAACTACGTGGGCCACATTGCAGAAATAGCTGCCGATACACCTAAAGAGCCAGTTATCTTTATGAAGGCACCAGATTCTGTAGTAGGGGCAGATGATGACATTGTAATTCCACCTGGTAGCGTGGCAACGGATTACGAAGTTGAGCTGGCAATCATTATTGGAAAGCGCGCGCTCTACTTAGATTCACCTAAGGATGCTGCGGCGCATATTTTGGGCTACACAATTTCACAAGATGTTTCAGAGCGCCATTGGCAGATTGAGCGTTCCGGGCAATGGGTAAAAGGAAAATCTTTCCCAACCTTTAATCCAATCGGTCCTGTCATAGTCTCTGGAGATGCGATTAATGCTCACAACCTTAGGCTCTGGTGTGAAGTAGATGGCGTAATGAAGCAAGATTCCAACACTAACGATTTACTTTTCGGGATAGACCACATTGTCTGGTATCTCAGCCAGTGCATGGAGCTCTTCCCTGGCGATGTTATTAATACAGGAACTCCTTTCGGAGTAGGACTCGGATTTAACCCCCCTATTTATTTGCACGAGGGACAGAAGGTCCGTAGCGGAATTGAAGGCATCGGGCAGATGCAAAGTAATTGTGTAGCTTATAAAAAATAGATTGTTCAATTCAGATAGAGTCACCCAATGAGTGATCTCTCGGCACAGGTGCGCGCTGCGCTAGATGCAGCAGTTGCTGCAATTGGCGGGGCACCACGCGAAGGCCAGATCGAGATGGCAGAAGCGGTCGCCAACGCGCTCACCGATCGCCATCATTTAATGGTGCAAGCAGGCACCGGCACAGGAAAATCCTTGGCTTATTTAGTGCCGGCACTGGTACATGGGCGAAAAGTTTTGGTGGCAACTGCAACGCTGGCGCTACAGCGTCAGTTGGTCGAACGCGATCTACCGGCAGTTGTCCCGGCGTTAGAAAAAGTGCTGGGCCGCGAAATTACCTATGGAATTTATAAAGGCGTTGGCAATTATGTCTGCCTACAGAAGATGAATAGCGAAGAGCCTGATCCTGATGGCGAAGTCTTATTAGAAGTTAGCCACCTCGGTAAAGATGCCCAGCGGCTACATGCTTGGGCTAAGACTCCTGGCGTATCAGGTGATCGCGATGATGCCCCTGATGTTGATCGCAGGGTTTGGGCGGCAAATTCATTATCTGGCCGTGAATGTGTTGGCGCTGATGTCTGTAATTATGGGCCGCAATGTTTTGCCGCCAAGGCAAAGTTAAAGGCGCAATCAGCCGATGTAGTAATTACAAATCACACTTTGCTAGCAATTGAAATCGTTGATTCACATCCCATCTTGCCCGAACGCGATGCCGTGATTTTAGATGAGGCCCATGAATTTATGGACCGTACTACGCAGGCAGTTACCGAAGAGCTCACATCGGCGAGGGTTATTAGGGCAGCTGCGATGGCGCGCAAACATATGCCGGGCAAATTATCTGATGCACTTACTAAAGCAGCAGATAATTTTCATGATGCTATGGCCGATTACGGTGATCAGATCCGCGGTGATTTCTCTGCCCAAGGTCGCCTAGAAGAAATTCCCTCATCACTAGAAGCGCCGATTCGTAAAGTCAAAGATGCTGCGGCTGCGATCGTGCAGATAATTAATGCCGATGATGAAATTATCGACTCTGATGCGGTGGCTGAAAGAGCGCGGGTCAAAGGTGCGGTCAGCGAAATCAATACAACTTGTGGCAAGTTATTAAAGATGGGTGGCTCGCACGTTCTCTGGTATGAACCAACTTTTTCGACCTTACATCTAGCACCGCTTTCCGTCTCTGAAGTTTTACGTGCAAACTTGCTGACCAAGACACCGGTTATTGCAACATCTGCCACGTTAACTGTGGGAAATGGCTTTGATGCGATGGCGCGCAGTATCGGTTTTGTCGTTGGCGATGCGGCCGATGCACAAGAGGATGCACAAGGCGATGATGGAGATATTGACCCCGCAAATGTGCAGATGCTAGATGTGGGCTCTCCCTTTGATTTTGCCAATCAAGGCGTTTTATATATGCCGAAAAACCTTCCTGAACCAGGCAGAGATGGACCAAGTGTGGAAGTTCTCACCGAACTTGGCGAACTAATTGATGCCGCAGGTGGGCGCACCTTGGCGCTCTTTAGCTCTTGGCGCGGCGTCGAGGCAGCCGATGCGCATCTACGTGAAGTTTTAAAAGAGTTGCCGATAACAATAATCACTCAGAAACGTGGCGATGCCGTTGGCCCACTAGTTGAACGTTTTGCCAAAGATGAGACTTCGATATTGCTCGGCACAATCTCGCTCTGGCAAGGTGTCGATGTTCCTGGTAGCTCTTGTATCTTGGTAGCAATTGATCGCATTCCTTTTCCGCGGCCAGATGAACCTGTTATGTCAGCTCGCGCATCATTGGCAGATGCCGCAGGAGGCAGTGGCTTTATGCAGGTATCACTTCCGCGCGCTGCTTTATTGCTTGCGCAGGGGACTGGTCGTCTAATTCGTAGCGTTGATGATCGGGGAGTTGTAGCAATCTTGGATTCACGTATCGTCAATAAGCGCTATGGCAGTGTGTTACTTAACTCAATGCCACCCCTTTGGCGCACCTCCGATGGTGCGATCGTGCGTGATTCACTGAGACGGCTTTCGCAAGGCGTGCAAGAATAAGGCCATGCCACGTATTCAAACTGATTCGATCGCAGCACATCGCGATTGGCGGCGCAATCAACTGATCGAGGCAGCCGCAGCAATCGCTCTGGAATCAGGTGGCGAGGCAGTAACAGTGGCTGCGGTGGCCCAACGCGCTGGTCTCTCTCGTACATCGGTTTATGAGTATTTTGCTAGTAGCGCAGATTTGGTTGCTGATTTAGTAATAGATGAGTTAGAAAATTTTGCTCATAATCTAAAGGATGCGGTATCGAAAGAGAGCGACCCATATCAAGGGATCGCGGCATGGATTCGGACTTCACTTATTTATATTGCTGACGGCCGCCATCTGCTGGCCAAAGCGTTAAATGCTGTTGATCTACCGCGCGAGCGTGGCGCCGCCATTGGCGCAGCACACCGGGCGCTGCTTGCCCCCCTGCAAGATAGGTTGTTACTAATCGGCATTACCGACACCGAACGAGCACTAGCGCTACTGCAATCTGCGACAGATGTTGCAACTAGACGGATCGAAAGTAGTAACGATCCCGAATCCGAGATCGTTACTACCACCGCATTTTCTCTAGCGGGAATTCGCGCCCTTATCTAGCTGGCAGATTTAGCTGGCAGGCTAAAAGTTATCGAGAGCTTCTGCCACATTCCCTCTTTGGCGGCAGCGGTTGCTTGGACTTTACATTTACCCGAATTGCGAAGCTGAATTAAGTTAAGTTCAATTGCGCAATTTTTACTGAGTGACTTATATTTAATTTGGGTACCGAAGTTGGTTTCATATGGCAGCGCCTTTGGTTTGTTTTTTACCAAGCCCTTAGGCATCCTAGAAATCTTCTGCACACCGGGTACCAATATGAAGGGGAAGTTACCTCTGGAGGCAGCGAAGCTTTCATTTCCAGCCGTTGAATAAGCTAGAGCACATTCTCCTGCACCCTTTAGCGCTTTAAAGGTTCCTTTGGAGTAGGTGCAATCTGGAGTAAGTGATTCGAAGATAATTGGTAATCCAGATTTAGAGCTAGCCACAATCTTGCCCGGACCTCTGTAACTTAAGTTGGTGGGCACATTACGCACTAGTGTCTTCTTAGCTAGTGCGACAGTAACTTCATCGGCGGGTAGAGCGGCAGCGGCTGCACCTTTTCTGAAGGTAATTGGAATGAACTTATCTTCTGATTTATCTTCGCCAGCCGTGCGATCTAACCTAAAGAAGATTCCACATTGCGCGACTGTACAATCTACGCTCACGCCTTTTCCTGTGATTTTCGCTGAGATTGGCATACTTATTGGGCCTGTTGCGACTAACGATCCTGCCTCACCAGAGGCAGTTACCCATAGAGAATTTATGTCATCGCAGGTAACCGGGCGGTTATCTGCGACAGGAGCGATGCACTGTTGCATATACATTCCAGCGCCTTTAGGGAAGGAAGCAAAACCACCGTTGACCTTGGCGCCTGCTGGATCGAGATTTTCTGTTGGGCCACTCATGAATTTGAAAGTTTCAGCCTGTGATGGCGCAGCCGAGATAAATGGTACAAGGATCGCAACCGATAGCACTGCAGCGAACTTTGTCTTTAGTGATTTAAACATTTTGCTCCTTTTTAGATTAACTTTTTTTAATTGACAATTTCTTTACAAATTTAATTGGAATGAAGAGATCATTTGTACGATCTCCTTCATGTAGATGATCAGATCTAACGGCAATTGCGCATCTAACTTTGGTGCAATTTACATCTCCAATTTTCTTGGTTATAGCCAGAGTCTGGGCAAAGCGACCGCCTGCCTGAAAGGGGATAGCTAAACCACTGGCATATGGTGGAGCGTTAGATGAAATCCAATAAGAGGCTTCACCCACTCCATCTTTATTGGCTCCTCCACCGCATGGTGTGGGAGCGGTACCTTTTTTGGGCAAGAGACAGTAAGCCAGATAAATTCCAATAGTTTCATCAAAGCCCTTCCCTGTTACAAGTAATTGAGCCTTGCCTGATACTTTTACTTTTGGAACGCTAACTACTTGTCCAAAGGCGCCAGTAACTGACTTTGAAGTTGCGGCGATTGCAGCATTTATTCCAGCGCTATTGATGCCAGTGCCAAGAATTACACTTGCTAGAAATATTCCAGCGAGCCGTCTGCTCTGTATTAGCACCACACGCTGATCCATCTGATAATCCTAAAGTTATCTAAGGATTTGCTTATCCGACAACATGGATAAATATGTCGGGAAGAAATTTGAGAGGATATCCCCATGCGCAAAAGAGAGAAATTAGCAGCATTTATTGTTGCCTCTATCACTTTCGCGACGTTAACCGGTTGTACCTCACAGTCTTCTACAAATTTAGAGATTAACTCTGCAGTAGCTATATCGCTAGATGTGAGTGGGCTATCGAGTGCAAAGAGCGTTATTGCTTTAGCCAATGGATCAGCCGAAATCATTTCTGCTCTTGGATTAAAATCTATTTTAATTGGTCGCGATATTGCTAGTACCGATAGCGACTTAAAGGATATTCCGATTGTTACATCTGGGCATCAAGTTGTTGCAGAAAAAATAATTGCGCTAGGCCCTGACTTGCTATTAATTGATAAGACAACTGGTCCAGCGCAAGCTCTAGATACGATTCGTAGCGCTGGAATATCGGTAGTAGAAATTCCTGAAGTCTGGCAGCTCAACCAAATTCCAGAAAAGGTAAATAGCGTGGCCACCGCCATAGGTGCACCAGATCTGGGGCGGCAATTAAATGTAGCCATGCAGTCTCAAATAGTTAAGTTGCGCAAATCAACTGCCAGAACTCGAATCATCTTTCTCTATCTACGTGGTGGTTCGGCAATCTATTTGATCGGTGGAAAGGGATCAGGGGCAGATTCACTTATTAAGGCGATAGGCGCTCTCGATGTGGGCGCAGAAGAACTGGCAAATCCCTTTAACGCACTCTCTAGCGAGGTAATGGCCACGCTAAACCCCGAGATCATCTTGGTGATGACAAATGGCTTGGCATCAGTTGGGGGAGTAGATGGACTCGTGGCGCTTCCCGGAATTGCTCAGACATTAGCGGGTCGGGAGAAGAAAATCATTGCAGTCGATGATTCACTCCTTCTTTCATTTGGTCCGCGTACCCCTGATCTGCTTTTGCAACTACAAGCAGCGATACTAAAGTTGGCTAGGCAATGAGAAAATTAGCTCTGCTTTTATTATTTTTACTTACCTTTGCAACTATCTCCCTAATCTGGGGAGCAGCTGAGATTAGCAACCCATGGAGCTATGTGCTTAACCCATTCTTAGACATGCAAAGCGCTGCCCATCAGATCATTTGGGATATAAGAGCGCCACGCGTAGCAGCTGCGATTTTAGTTGGAGCATCTTTAGGTGTAGCTGGCGTAATGGCGCAAGGTTCTACAAATAATCCAATAGCTGACCCAGCGATTCTTGGTACATCGGCAGGAGCGGCACTCGGTGTACTAATTGGAGTAATTTTTAATTTAGTAGATATTGGATCCGTTGGCGCAGTTATCTTTGCAACATTTGGGGCTTTATTGGCTACTTTGCTGACATTTTCATTGGCACGATCGGCTCTGCAGTTGATAACGATTGGAATCGGTGTGTCAGCAATTCTTACTGCAATAGTGGGGCTGGCTATCACGATATTGGCCAGGCCAGATGCGAGGTCAATTACTTTCTGGTCACTTGGATCAATGGCGCTAGTTACCAGCGATGGGCTTTGGATTATGCTGCCAGTGTTATTGGTTACCTCCGCTATTGCTTGGAAAATGGCGCCATTACTTGATCTGCTCTCGCTAGGAGATGCATCTGTGCGCCACATTGGCCACAATCCACAACAAATTCGCCTGCGCGCCTTTGTAGTTCTATCCACTTTGGTTGCAGTATCAGTATCTATTGTCGGCTCAATCGCGTTTTTAGCGCTAGCTGCGCCACATATTGCTCGATATATAAATGGTCCTAGAACGCGATCCTTACTTATTTATGCTGCAACAATTGGCGCACTGATATTACTAATCGCAGATACAGCAGCACGTGCTCTCTTTCCGCCAAACGAGCTACCAATTGGGTTACTAACGTCTCTAATTGGTGCACCAATTCTTATTGCAACTCTAAAGCGAGGAGGCCAGGTATGGCGTTAGTTGAGATTAATGAAGCATCCATCGCGCAAGGTAGCCACCAGGTTGTTGATAGATTTAGCGCCAAACTAAGGCCTGGCACAATTACCGCAGTAATCGGGCCAAATGGTTGTGGCAAAAGTTCTTTGCTATCTGCCATTGCAGGAGACTTGAAATTATCTAGTGGGTCAATCACATTAGATGGCATTGATCTAGCGCAAATTAATCTGCAAACCCAAGCGGCCAAGCGCAGCGTTGTTGCCCAGAGTAGGAATTATTGGTTGTCATATTCGGTACGTGAAGTTATTGCTATGGGCCAAGGCGTGGCTGAAATTAGCAGAATAGATTCAGTTATGGCGGCCTTAGATATGAAGGAATTCGCTAGGCAGAGCGTTACAACGCTCTCTGGTGGCCAAGCGCAGCGCGTTGATATCGCACGAGCACTGGTTAGAGATTCGGATATTTATCTCTTTGATGAGCCATTTTCGGCGCAAGATTCCAGAAGTAAAGATGTACTTATAGATATTTTGAAGAAATTACGGATGCGCGGAAAAACAATTTTATTAGTTACACATAGCGATAAGAGCGAACTATCTTGGTGTGATCAAATCTTCGATCTGGGTACGCAGTAAAGGCCAAGATTTTGCGAAGCTTGGATGTAGCGGCAGGCGCGTTACATCATCAAATAAGACCCATTTAACTTCGTGCGATTCATCATTTAATTCATGCGCCTCCAATAGATCATCTGCTTGCGCAATCACAGTCTCATAGCTCCAAATTCCATGATCATCTAAATGTGTTTCTAGCGCAGTTATATTTTCGGGATTTATCCCCGTCTCTTCTATAGCCTCACGTATTGCGCCCTCAATCGTGCTCTCATGTGAATCGCGCGCCCCACCTGGAATTCCCCAGGTATCGCCATTGTGGACCCATGGTGCGCGATGTTGTAACAAAATTGATCCGGCGCGAAAAATTAAAAGTCCAGCGGCGCCATTTAAACCCCAATGTTTACTGCCACAGGAGCACTCCACCCATCCGTCACCATCGCGCGCTGCCATAACGCTACCTTCCCACACCTATCCACAGTTCTCGAGTTAAATCAGAAAAGGCAGCTCAAAAAGTTCTACCTTCGCGCACATGAAGATGCCGATAATTTTATTTACCCTATTAATTTTGACTATAGCAACCCCGGCAATGGCAGCTAATTGCCAAGTTACCTGCGTTGATGTCTATACCCAAGATGGCCAACTGATCTTCGAAGCGCGTAAAGGTAGCGGGCCGAAGGCTGCAAAAACGCCTAAGGCGGCAACTCCTAAAGCAACTCCAAAGCCGATAGTGACAAAGAAGCCGGTACCAAAGCAAGTGCCACCTACTGCAGCGCCAGCTAAGCCAGTTGCTCCAAAACCCGTAGTTACCAAGAAACCCGTAGTTACCAAGAAACCCGTGACAAAGCAGGTAATGCCGATAACGGTTGCACCAACTTCGTTAAGTGATCGAATTAGTAAGTCACTGCCTACAGGTGGCATCTCTTATCAACCAAATTTTCAACCACTAATAAATGTGCCGGTTTATTTCTGGAATGATTTGCCGTCGATATTTCGTACCAAAGTTACTCTGCTAGGTGAGGCAATTGATGTCGTTATGCGTCCATCATTTACTTGGGCTTACGGAGATGGATCCTTTGCCAGTACAACCAATCCGGGCGGTCCTTATCCAAGTGGCAAAGTCACTCATATTTATTCAAATGCTGGCACATTCCCAGTTCTCTTAATCACAACATGGGGTGGAAGTTTCACACATAACGGAGTCGAAAGAGCGATAACCGGAGAGATAAAAAAGACCGCCGCGCTAACTATCAAAGTAGTTGCCGCCCCTACCCGCTTCATGAATTGAGAGCTATGACCACGCTAACTTCACCACACGACTTGTTGGCAGCAATTCCTTTTTTAATTGGATATCACCCAGAGAGCTCACTAGTTGTAGTTGCAATTAAAGATAGCGCGATTGGTATGGCGCTGCGAGTTGATTACCCAACGCAACTACCCACTGCTGCATATGATTTACTCGCATCACATCTAGAACGTGAAGGCGCAACTAGTGCGCTCTTAGTTGCATATGCACCTAGCGATCGCAGCGATGGTCCAGATGTTCTAGCAGAGCTATCGGGGGCGCTGGCACGTATTGCTATTGCCACCGATGAATCAGTTTTGATTGAGAATGGACGTTTTAAGTCAATTCTTTGTATAGATTTGCAATGTTGTCCATCAGAGGGACGAGAAATTCCCGCACACGAGAGCTCTCGAATTGCGGCAGAGCATGTTCTAGCAGGCCATTCCATGCCATATGCAAATATTGCAGCACTGGCAGATTCAATAGCTCCAATCGCAATTGCCACAGAAGATAAATGGATTGAAGCAGTTGCAAATTTCACAATTAGTGAGCAGGCGAAAAATTTAATACAGTTACAACGCGATGGCGCCACCGCAGTAATCGACTTAGCCGGAGAATTTGCCTTGGGCCGCGGGACTGAGGATCTAGAGCTAACTGCTCGTGTTATTGGCCGGCTCGGCGATATTCAAGTACGAGATTTCGCACTCGGTAGCCATAATGAAGATAGCCACGATAATTTCTTTCAAATGTGGCGGCAGTTAATGAAGATGGCGCCGGTTGGCCAGGTTGCCCCGGTTGCATCGCTATTTGCTGCGCTGGCCTATGAGGGCGGTGATGGAGCACTTGCGCACCGAGCACTCGATCGCGCCTTGGCCGATATTCATGGCTACTCGCTAGCGCTGCTCTTGCGCCGCGTCTTTACTGCCGGCTGGCCACCTGAATCTTTTGCAGCTATGCGGCGAGAGCTTCATCCGAAAGTCTGCACTGGAATATTTGGAGAGCAGACCTATCCAGATCTAAAAACGTAGATCCCTTTACTTGTCTGATCAAGCAGGTTAAACCGGTAGAAAACTTTCCAGTTGATCAAATAGCGCAGGGGATGCCGCAACAATTCTGCCACCGCTATGTAAACCGTTTTCTATGATGAAATCATTAATTACTCCACCTGCCTCTTTCACAATCAGCAAAGCAGCTAAGCAATCCCAAGAATTTATATGGTATTCGATGTAGCCAATGAGAGAGCCACTTGCAACGTAGCAAATACCAAGGGCACCAGAACCATTGCGATGGTACATCCCCCCATTTTCCAATAGCCCGGTCATTATGTGTACAAGCTGCTTTGGCGTTGTGCGGTTTGAATATCCAACGCTGACGATTCCATCGTTGAGAGTTTTTGCATCGCGCGCGTGAATAACCTTTCCATTGAGGGTGGCGCCCTTACCTTTTCGAGCAGCAAAGAACTCTTCACCAGCTGGGCTATAGACCAGGCCGATCAACATTTCTTCGCCGCTAATGAAGGAAATCGAAACGCACCAGCTTCGCATACCCATCAAAAATGGCTGTGTACCATCGATCGGATCTACCACCCAGATTCCTTCTGCGCCATCAAGTCCGGTAGGTCCTGTCTCCTCGCCAAAGAACGCATCTTCTGGAAATTTTTCTTTTATGGCGTTCTTAATTAGAATTTCTGTGTTGTAGTCGGCTTCACTGACAAAATCCTGCGGGCCCTTGCTCTTGATATCTAAAGTCTCTAGCTTGTCGAAGTAAGTGCTGGCGAGTTCTCCTGCTTTGAGAATCAGCTCTTTACCAAATTCAAAGCGAAGGTCTATTTCCTGATCTGTCAGCGTCATAGAGATATTCTATTGCCGTCGGTTAGTTATTATTCGCGCCATAACCACGCTGCGCCACGGACGCCACTTGAATCGCCATGTTTTGAGCGAACAATTGGCGTTGCAAAGACCGGAGAAAATGTATATTGAGCAATTTTTTCTGGTAGATCTTCATATAGTTCATCAATATTGCTCATACCGCCACCCATTACAAAGATATCTGGATCAAGGGTGTTTACTACCACCGATAGCCCGCGCCCTACTCGATCTATCCATCGCTCGTAATTAGCAATGGCCCGCAGATCTCCATTGCGTTTCAACTTTAAAATCTCTGCTGGTTTTAATTCAGCGCCACCATGTCGAAGAAAGTCGCGGGTAAAGTTATAACCAGAGAGCCAGGTTTCAATACAACCAGACTTTCCACAATAGCAAGGATCTCCTGGTAACTCGTCAGCGCTGGCCATCGGCAAGGGATTATGTCCCCAGTCACCAGCGCTGTTATTTGGTCCGTGATGGGCCCGCCCATTTATGGCAACACCTGCACCGGTGCCACTTGCAATAATTACACCGAAGACAACCGCGTATCCTGCGCCTGCGCCATCAGTAGCCTCAGAGGCGGCAAAGCAATCAGCATCATTTACCACACGAAGTGGGCGTTTAATAATTCGTAAGAGATCTGCTTCAACTGGTTGGCCGTTAATCCAGGTAGAGCTACCGCCTTTTCCGAGGCGACTCAATGGTTCGAGCGAACCAGGTATTCCAATACCAATTGAACCTGTGCGGCCCGTAGTGGTTTCTGCCTCATTAATTAATTCAGCGACAATCTTTAGACAGGCATCGTAATCACCCCGTGGTGTATCACGGCGAATGCGTAGAAGTTCAGTCCCATCTGGCTCCAACGCCACTACTTCAATTTTGGTGCCACCCCAGTCAACTCCGATTAGCATCTGCGGCTGCGCTCTGGGAACTCAAGGCTCATCTGGCTAGAGTAAAACACTTAGCTGAGAAGGGAAAGGGTGCAATAGTTTTTTAGGTTAGACTTGCCCCCAGGTCACGAGTTCTAATCAATAGCCCCGGCTGATTAGACGGCAACCCTCCGCCGCGGTGGGGTGCTCCGGGTGACGACCAGGCTAGCGTCTTGGGACGCTAGCAAGTGCGTGAAGGATACTTAGATGGCAGATGAGGTAACTACCAATACAACTGGCGCATGGTTAGAGACACATGAGCCAGGTGATCGTGAATTTATAAATATTGGTTCCTTAACTTTAGAAAATGGCGAGACGCTCTCTGATATAACTATCGCCTATCAAAGCTGGGGAATTTTAAACGTGAATAAAGATAACGCTATTTTAATTAACCATGCGATGACTGGTTGGTCTGATGTAACTGGCTGGTGGCCAAATATGGTCGGGCCAGGGTTGCCATTTGATACTGATAAATATTTCATTATCTGTCCAAATGTAATTGGGGGATGTCAGGGAAGTACTGGTCCATCTAGCATCGCACCAGATGGCAAACGTTATGGATCACGTTTCCCAACGGTGACAGTGCGAGATATGACAGAAGCAGAAGTTTTATTTACCGATGCAATTGGAATCGCAAAGTATCGCTTGGCAGTTGGCCCATCACTTGGCGGAATGCGCTCGCTGGAGTGGGCTATCGAACACCCAGAGAGAGTCGGAGTAATCTGCACAATCGGCTCTTCAGCTGTTGCCACCGGTGATCAAATTGGTGGATTCTCGGTGCAGATTCGAGCGATTAAGAGCGATCCAAATTTTCACGGTGGAGATTATTACGATGGCGCGCAGGGTCCAATAGAGGGGCTCGGTATTGCCCGACGAATTGCTCATCTGACATATCGGACTGAATCTGAGATGGATGTGCGCTTTGGACGCCAGATGCAGGGAGATGAGACAGGGCGGTATGCAGTGGAATCCTATTTAGATCATCAAGCCGTGAAATTGGCGAAGCGCTTTGATGCCAATACCTATATCGCCTTAACTGAGGCCATGGCCTCACACGATGTCGGCCGCGAGCGTGGTGGAGTCGTTAAAGCTCTGGAATCGATCAAGATTCCAGTGGTGGTTGTCTCAATTGATACCGATCGACTATTCCCACCTCGACTTCAGGTTGAGGTTGCTGAGCTGGTGCCAAAGGCTGCTGCGCTCATAACTATCTCGTCAGAGTTCGGACACGACGGTTTTTTGGTGGAATCTGAGGCAGTTGGCGCGGCAATCGTCCAATCGCTGAGTATAATATAGCCATCGCTTCGAGCAGTTCGAAACAAAAGTTTCGAAGGTAGTTCGAAAAAACAAAAGGATAATTGTGGCTGCTATTAGTGCGCTCAAAAACAAGGTGAAGACAGGTAAGGCTGCCAGCAAGAAGGCAGCGTCCGCCAAAAAAGCACCGGCAAAGAAAGCGGCTGCTAAAAAAATTGCGCCGGCGAAGAAAGCCGCTCTTAAGAAAGCTCCAGCCAAGAAAGCAGTTGTTAAAAAAGTAGCTCCTATAAAAATAGTGATGAAGAAAGATCTTTCGGTTAAAGAGATTCAACAGTTGGTTGATCTTAAAGAGCAGGTAGCGCGCCATAAAGAGATTGTGGATGTGCTGGCAGCTAGTGGAATTGATAATTATCGCAAAGCGATGAAGAAAGAATTTATGGAGTTGGCCCTTGAGGCGCGCAAACTTGATTTAGTTATTCCTGATGCCACCGAGAAGGCTCATAAAGCAGGTCTAGGTACTCCCAAGCGCGCTCTGACCAAGGCGCAGTTGGCGCTAATTGCGCCCACCCCTGAGCCGGTGGCCGCATCTACTACAGGTGCAGCAAGTAAAGCTGGTAAAGCAGCTGTCGTCTTAGATGATCAAGGTAATGAAATTATTGTTGAAGAAGTTGAACTAGAAGATGCTGAAACGCTAATTGCTGCAGCATCTGAAATAATTGACAGTGAAGCTGAAGATAAAACAAACCAACCTCGTGTAGTTAATCTAGCCGAGGAAGCCTCAGGTACTCAAGAGAATGCTTTTACGCTAAAGGCATCGGAAGAAGACGATGCTCCGGCCCAGACTGTTATGACAGCTGGTGCTACTGCCGATCCGGTAAAGGATTATCTAAAACAGATTGGCCGCGTAGCGCTTCTAAACGCTGAGCTAGAAGTTGAGTTGGCAACTCGAATTGAGGCCGGTCTCTTTGCAGAAGAGGCGCTCAAGGAAGAGAAGAAGATTGAGAAGAAGTTAAAGCGCGAACTTGAGTGGATTGTGGAAGACGGTAAGCGCGCCAAGAATCACTTGCTAGAAGCGAATTTACGTCTGGTTGTTTCTTTGGCAAAGCGTTACACCGGTCGCGGCATGCTCTTCCTTGATTTGATTCAAGAAGGAAATTTAGGTCTTATTCGTGCAGTTGAAAAATTTGACTACACCAAGGGATATAAATTCTCGACATATGCCACATGGTGGATTCGCCAGGCCATTACACGTGCGATGGCAGATCAAGCGCGCACAATTCGTATTCCAGTACATATGGTTGAAGTCATCAACAAGCTTGCCCGCGTACAACGTCAGATGTTGCAAGATCTCGGGCGCGAACCAACTCCCGAAGAGCTAGCCAAAGAGTTAGATATGACACCTGAAAAGGTTGTCGAAGTTCAAAAGTACGGCCGTGAACCAATTTCGCTGCATACACCGCTGGGTGAAGAGGGAGACTCTGAATTCGGTGATCTCATCGAAGATTCTGAAGCGGTTAAACCAGAAGAATCCGTGACTTTCACTATCTTGCAGGAACAACTGATGCAAGTTCTTGGTGGACTTACAAATCGTGAAGCTGATGTTATTAAGGCTCGTTATGGCCTAACCGATGGACAACCAAAGACTTTAGATGAGATTGGAAAGGTCCACGGAGTAACTCGTGAACGTATCCGCCAAATCGAATCTAAGACAATGTCTAAATTGCGCCACCCATCACGCTCGCAATCACTCCGCGATTATCTAGATTAAAAATAGGTAGGCGGCAATGTCTGAAAAAGCAAGGATTTTTATCAATCCAAAGAGTGGCTCCATCAGAATAACCGGTGAAGTTGAGTTAATTGATGGTGACGGTAATTCTTTGGAGACTTTGATAAATCCTAAATTCTGTGGCTGTGGTCAATCAAAAGAAAAGCCCTTCTGCGATGGCTCGCATAAGGGTCTTATCCTAGAAAAGTAACTTTTTAAAAGTTATTTTTTAAAGAGCGTTAGTTTTTTGATTCGACCAGACGTTCTGATTCATCTTGAATCGCAACTGCAACCGCCTTTAGCTTTTCAGCATATTCCTTGCCATGATGGGCACAGAACATTAACTCTCCACCAGTTGCGAGAGTAGCTCGCACATACGCCTGAGCGCCGCAACGATCGCAGCGGTCCAAAGCGTTAAGAGGTGTGGATTCGAGGATTACTTGCTCGGTCATCGCGCTCTCCAATTAATTAGGTGGGAAGTACTACTTCTTATGGAACATCAAACCATGTCTAGATATTCCCCGCAGGAGATTAGGGTGGATTTTTCTAGTTTTTGTGCTGCAAAACACTCCTGGGGAGTGGAAGTTGGGTAATTACCAATATTTGAGGTCGATACGGCGCGTTAGCGCAAGCACTTCGCAATCACGGCGATAGCCTTTGCCCCCGTGGCCGCAAAGAATAGCTCTGCAGATGCTGGAGATCAATTAGATCTCTCTGCAATTGGCGACGCCCCAGGTTCATATACTGCCAAAGATTTAGCAGTTCTTGAGGGCTTAGATGCGGTTCGTAAACGACCTGGAATGTATATCGGCTCCACAGATTCTCGCGGGTTGATGCATTGTTTATGGGAGATCATTGATAACTCTGTTGATGAATCACTAGCCGGGCATTGCAAGAAGATTGAAATAAATTTAGAGGCAGATGGTTCAGTTGAGGTGCACGATGATGGTCGTGGAATACCAGTTGATAAAGAACCGAAAACGGGTCTAACTGGCGTTGAAGTTGTCTTAACTAAATTACATGCTGGTGGAAAATTTGGCGGCGGTTCCTATGCCGCATCAGGTGGACTCCATGGCGTCGGTGCATCTGTTGTAAATGCGTTAGCTGAGCGGTTAGATGCTGAAGTAGATCGCAACGGGAAGATCTACTGGATGTCATTTAAACGCGGTGTAGCAGGAATATTCGATGGGGATGGTCCCAAGGCTGAGTTCACTCCACAATCTGGGTTGCGCACGATCGGCAAAGTCTCTGCCAAAGTAACCGGTACTCGCATTAAGTGGTGGTGCGATCGCCAAATTTTCTTAAAAGAGGCAGCCCTTGATATTGAAGAGATCTATGCTCGAGCTCGCCAGACCTCATTTTTAGTTCCCGGTTTAACCCTGATCGTTAACGATAATCGCACCAAGTCAGCGACTACCGAGACTTTCTATCACAAAGGGGGCATCTCTGAATTCTGTGAATTCTTGCAACCAGATGAACCAGTAGGTGAAGTAATCAGAATTTATGGAACTGGCCATTACCAAGAGACAGTTCCAGTCCTAGACGATAAAGGCCATATGGTCTCTACTGATGTAGAGCGCGATATGGAGGTCGATATCGCAATGAAGTGGGGCAATGGCTTTGATGCCACCATTCACTCCTTTGTAAATATTATCGCCACACCAAAGGGCGGAACTCACGTACAGGGCTTTGAACGTGCAATTACAAAGGCTTTCAATGAGGCGCTACGGAGCAGTGGAACTTTAAAGAAGAATGAGATCGACGTTATTAAAGATGACATAATGGAAGGCTTAACGGCGGTAGTCACTGTCCGTATGTCTGAACCACAGTTTGAGGGACAGACTAAAGAAGTCCTAGGTACTGCTGCGGCAACTCGCATCGTCTCAGCGGTTGTTGCAGATAAGCTGAAAGAGTTTTTTAACACTACGCGCCGAATTGATAAGGCCAATGGCAGGCTGATTCTTGAGAAGGTAGCGGCAGCAGCGCGTACTCGAATTTCAGCGCGTACTCATAAAGACTTGCAGCGTCGCAAAAATGCCCTCGAATCATCTGCGCTGCCAACTAAATTATCGGATTGTCGCTCTGAAGATGTAACTCGCACCGAGCTATTAATCGTAGAAGGTGATTCCGCACTTGGTACAACTAAGGCGGCGCGTAATTCAGAGTTCCAAGCCATCTTGCCGATTCGCGGAAAAATCCTAAATGTTCAGAAAGCATCGCTATCTCAGATGTTAGATAACTCAGAATGCGCCTCAATCATCCAGGTTATCGGGGCGGGTTCAGGTAAATCTTTCGAGCTGGCCGATGCCAGGTATGGTCGAATTATTCTGATGTGTGATGCAGATGTTGACGGTGCACATATCCGCTGCTTACTACTCACTTTGCTATACAGATATATGAAACCCATGATCGATGATGGTCGCGTCTTTGCTGCAATTCCACCACTTCACCGCATCGAGCTAATGGGTGGCGGTGGCAAAAAAGGTGAATTTATCTACACCTACTCCGATGATGAGATGAAGAAATTAACCGCTGATCTAAAGAAGGCGGGTAAGAAGTGGAAAGAGCCAATTCAGCGCTATAAAGGTTTAGGCGAGATGGATGCGGACCAGCTCCGTGAGACTACGATGGATCCACAAGCTCGTACCTTACGGCGCATTACCATCTCAGATGCTGCTGCAGCGGAGGCAATGTTCGAACTCCTGATGGGCAATGATGTTGCTCCACGTAAAGAGTTCATCTCTACCGCTGAGATTGACCGCGACCGAATCGATGCCTAAAAATTGCTACAAACTTTCTGAGAAAATGGGTAGAAAAGTAATGCACCAAGCCTGCCTAATTGTATTTTCTCAGCGATACGGTTTAATTTAGAGCCATGAAGGTTTCCCAAGAGATACTGCGCCATCTCGAAAATGAATCGATAGCGATTTTTAGAGAGACCGCTTCGGCTTTCCGCAAGCCAGTAATGATGTATTCCATCGGCAAAGATTCTTCGGTTCTACTGCACCTGGCCAAGAAGGCTTTTTATCCTGGGCGTATTCCCTTTCCGCTACTTCATATTGATACCACCTGGAAATTTAGAGAGATGATTAGTTTTAGAGATGAACTAGCTGCGAAAGAAGATTTTGATCTGATCGTACATACCAATCAAGCAGGGGTTGCGGCCAATGTAAACCCATTTAATACTGGAATTTCTGAGTACACACGAGTAATGAAGACTGTTGGCCTACGTGAGGCGCTGGATTTGCATAAATTCGATGCTGCAATCGGGGGATCGCGCCGCGATGAAGAGAAATCTCGCGCCAAAGAGAGAATCTTTAGTCTGCGTGAAGCCGGACATAAGTGGGATCCCCGAAATCAACGCCCTGAACTTTGGAATACCTACAATACGCGCATCACCGATGGCCAATCGATGCGGGTATTTCCGCTATCAGATTGGACCGAGGCGGACATCTGGCAGTACATCCTGCAAGAAAATATTGAGGTAAATCCACTCTACTTTGCGAAAAAGCGACCAGTTGTTAGCCGCGGAGATCAATTAATCATGGTCGATGATGATCGCTATCCACTTCTAAATGGTGAGGTGGCACAAGAGAAGTTAGTTCGCTTTAGGACCTTGGGCTGTTATCCATTAACTGCAGCGGTTGAGTCTTCGGCAGTCACAATTTCTGAGGTTGTAGAAGAAGTTCTACAAGTAAAACTCAGCGAGCGGGCAACACGTTTAATTGATGGTGAAAAAGAAGACTCCATGGAGAAGAAGAAGACAGAGGGGTACTTCTAATGAAGCACCCAGTTGTTCGACTGCTCACTTGTGGCAGCGTTGATGATGGCAAGAGCACGCTGATCGGTCGCTTACTAGTTGAGACCGATAGCGTTCCACACGACACTATTGCATCAGCGCGCACCGTTCGTCGCAGCGGATCTACCGTGGCCTCGGGAGAGATTGATTTCTCGCTCTTAACTGATGGTTTAGAGGCAGAACGAGAGCAAGGCATAACAATTGATGTTGCTTATCGTTCAATGTCCTTACTAAATGGGGCGCGTTTAATCATCTCTGATGCGCCAGGCCACGAGCAGTACACCAGAAATATGGCAGTTGCTGCCTCAAGGGCCGATATAGCGTTGGTCTTAGTTGATGCCACCAAAGGTATTCGCACTCAGACGCTGCGCCACTTAACTATCTGTGCGCTCATGGGAGTTAGCAAAGTTATCGTTACCATTAATAAGTTAGATGCTAAGGGCTACTCTGAAGAAATTTTTAATGAAATCTCCAAAGAGATTACAAAATCGCTTGAGCACCACAAGCTTAAAGACACCGCGATAATCCCGATCAGCGCCCTAGCCGGTGATAACGTCGTCTTCGCAACAGATAATATGCCTTGGTATAAAGGCGTCACCCTTTTAAGCGCAATTCAAGATTTTGCTCCAGCTGACATCGCCGCTAGCGATGCCAAGATGCGCGTCCAATTGATCACTCGCGCAACAGATTTCCGTGGCGTATCCGGAACTGTAAGTGGTGGGCAATTTAAGGTCGGCGATGATGTAAAGATTTTGCCGAGCGGACAGCAGGCCAAGATTGCTAGTATTAATTTATATAAAGATAATTTACAGAGCGCTGGCAATATGGATGCAGTTACCTTTGTACTTGAACCAGAGGTAGATGCCACACGTGGAGATACGCTTATTCTGGCAGAAAATAATATGGAGGCGGCAGATCGCTATTCGGCCAATATTGTCTGGCTAAATGAAGAGCCGCTGATTCATAGCCGCTCCTATATGTTGGTGGCAGGTCCCATACAAGTACCAGCTACGATCGCGAAAATTAAATATAAACTTGATGTAAATACTGGTACGCAACTTCCCGCAACAGAGTTGCAAGTTAATGAGATTGCAAACGTGGAGGTTGTAACGGATTCGCCGATCTATATGCTTGCTTACCAAGCTTCACGTGAGTATGGAAATTTTGTTCTAGTCGATCGTCAGAATTTCAAAACTCTCGGCGCTGGCATGATTAATTTCTCTTTACGCAGGTCAAGTAATGTCTCAAACCAAAGTTATGAAGTTGATAAAGTGATGCGGGGCGCTCAGAAGAATCAGAAGCCTAAGGCGATCTGGCTGACAGGCTTATCGGGTTCAGGTAAATCAACTGTGGCAAATGCGTTAGCCAATAAGTTATTCCAAATGGGCCTACATGCATATGTTCTCGATGGAGATAATTTAAGGCACGGTATAAATTCAGATTTAGGCTTTACTCCAGGTGATCGTGCTGAAAATGTACGTCGCGTCTCTGAGATTTCTAAGTTGATGGTTGATTCTGGACTCATTGTTATCTCTGCCTTGGTTAGCCCCTTTGAATCAGATCGCAATGATGCGCGATCTAGGTTTGAAAGTGGCGAATTTGTGGAGGTATTTATCGATACCCCAGTAGAAATCTGCCAGGCGCGTGATCCCAAAGGGCTTTACAAGAAAGCCGCGGCTGGAGAGATTCCTAACTTCACGGGCGTTGGTCAAAATTACGAACGACCGCTTAACCCTGATTTGAAGTTAGATGGAACCGCCCCAGTTGGTGAATTGGTGACTGAAATTCTAAAGTGGATTCTTTAATCGATCGCAACAAGGTCGAAATATTCATCTTTCCAAATATCTTCATCACCATCTGGCAATAAAATTACGCGTTCTGGCTTTAACGCCTGCACAGCGCCTTCGTCGTGAGAGACCATTATTACAGCTCCCTGATACTCGGAGAGCGCTCCCAAAATTTCCTGTCGAGATGCTGGATCTAAGTTATTTGTTGGCTCATCAAGTAAAAGCACATTGGCAGCTGAGACTACTAGGGTGGCTAGTGCTAACCGAGTTCGTTCACCACCTGATAAAACTTTTACCGGCTTATGGACGTCATCTCCTACAAAGAGAAAAGAACCGAGAACATTGCGCGCCTCTGGCTCACGGAGATCATCTTTAGAGGACATCATATTTTCGAGAATCGTTCTTTCGAAATCTAACATTTCATGCTCTTGCGCGTAGTAACCAAGTTTTAAACCATGGCCATGTTCGACTTTTCCAGTATCAGATTCCAGTTGGTTAGCTAAAATCTTTAAGAGAGTGGTTTTACCGGCACCATTTAGACCCAGAATTACAACTCGTGAGCCTTTATCAATTACGCAAGATACATCAGTAAAGATTTCTAGCGAGCCATAATTCTTGGAGAGCTCCTCACCAGATAGTGGCGTTTTGCCACAAGGAGCAGGGGTAGGAAAGCGCAACTTAGCGACTTTGTCCTTGATTCGTACATCTTCCAAAGAAGAGCGCAGTTTTTCAGCACGACGTAGCATTCCTTGAGCAGCGGTTGCCTTGCTGGCTTTGGCGCGCATTTTCTCGCCTTGCTTCTGCAGAATCTCCGCCTTCTTTTCGGCATTAGCCCGCTCTTTCTTACGGCGATGTTCATCTTGTTCGCGTTGAATCAAATACTGTCGCCAGCCCAAGTTATACACATCTATAACGTTACGATTTCCATCGATATAGAAAACCTTATTAACTACTTGCTCAATCAAATTTACATTGTGAGAAATGATTACTAGGCCGCCTGAGTAGGTGCTTAAATAATTGCGGAGCCAGATAATGGAATCGGCATCCAAGTGGTTGGTGGGCTCATCGAGAAGCAAGGTTTCGGCGCCAGAAAATAGGATGCGCGCTAACTCGATGCGGCGACGTTGTCCGCCAGATAAGGTACCGAGTTGATTTCCAAATACCGCCTCAGTTACACCAAGTGAAGTAGCAATCGCCTCAGCTTCTGCAGTTGCGGCATATCCACCCGCTGCCTGGAACTCTGCATCAACTCGCGTATAGCGCTCCATTGCTTTCTCAAGGGCTGCACCTTCAGTTGTGGCCATCTCTTCTTCAACTTGGGACATGCGAGCCGCAATTTGATCTAAATCTCGAGCGGAGAGAATTCTCTCGATCACCGTTCCTTGATCTTCACCAGTGCGCGGATCTTGGGGGAGATAGCCAATCTTGCCAGTACGTTGCACCGCTCCGCCTGCAGGCAGAGTTTCGCCAGCTAGTACCTTTGCCAGAGTAGATTTACCGGCGCCATTTCGACCAACAAATCCAATGCGATCACCGTGATTGATGCGAACTGTTACTCCTGATACTAAAAGGCGCGCGCCCGCGCGCAGTTCAAGAGCATTCGTCGAGATCATTTGGCGAAGTCTCCCACAGCGCTTGCTTTAAATGAAATTAAGCAGCGCCGATTCGAGTCCGTCGTCGGGTAGCAAATGCTTTGCCTACTGCGCTCAGCTCTATCGCAACCTGCGCCTTAACGCTCGCTTCAGACTTTAAAAGAGCTGCTAATTGAGCGATCGTGGTCTTTAATTCCTTCTGCTCTGTCTCTAGTTCAAGTTTGCTCATCTTGGTCAGACGGCGCAATGGCATATCTAAGATATAAGTGGCCTGTTCATCATTTAATTTGAAAACTTTAATTAATTTCTCTTTTGCAGCAGAGGCATCATCGCTGCCGCGGATAATTTTAATTACCTTATCGATATCGATTATTGCCTTTAGCAAACCATCGACCATGGAGAGGCGTCCCTCTGCCTTTGCCTTACGATATTCTGAGCGACGACGGACAACTTCGATGCGATGGTCAATAAATACTTGCAGTAGCTCCTTCAGACCTAAGGTCTGGGGGCGCCCCTTGACAAGGGCAACTGCGTTAATGGCAAATGCATCTTCCATAGGGGTCAATTTGTATAACTGTTCTAAAACCCGCTCTGGCTCAAAGCCATTTTTGAGTTCAATTACAACATTTGTGCCGGTCTGACCGTCGGTTAAATCAATGATGTCAGATATACCCTGGATTTTCTTCGCTTTAGCTAAGTCAGCAATTCTCTCTACAACCTTCTCTGGGCCAATATTAAAGGGGAGCTCTCTAATGGTTATACCCATCTTGCGCGAGGTGACCTTACTAATTTCTATCGTGGCGCGTACTTTAAATGAACCTTTACCAGTGGCATACGCCTCACGAACACCCTCAACGCCAACTAATTCACCACCGGTCGGAAAATCGGGACCGGGGATATGTTTCATTAATTGATTAAGCGTCGCCTTTGGATTAGCAATTAAGAATTTTGTTGCGGCAATTACTTCACCTAAATTATGTGGAGCCATATTTGTAGCCATACCAACTGCGATTCCAGAGCCACCATTAACAAGTAAGTTTGGATATGCCGCCGGTAATACAGTTGGCTCTAAAATCTGTCCATCATAATTCGGACCAAAATCAACGGTATCTTCATCGGTTTCGGCAACCATCGCCATAGCCGCCGGCGCCAGACGCGCTTCGGTATAACGCATCGCCGCCGGACCAGAGTCCAATGAGCCAAAGTTTCCATGGCCATCGATCAGCGGGACCTGCATCGAAAATGATTGCGACATTCGGACAAGTGCGTCATAGATTGCAGAATCACCGTGCGGGTGCAATTTACCCATTACTTCACCAACAACACGTGCGCTCTTTACATGTCCACGTTCTGGGCGTAGACCCATATCAGCCATCTGATGCAATATTCGGCGATGAACTGGCTTCAAACCATCGCGCGCGTCAGGTAGCGCTCGTGAGTAGATAACCGAGTATGCGTATTCCAGAAAAGATTCTGACATTTCGGAAGAGACATCGATATCAACAATTTTGCCAGGATATTCACCAGGCTTAGGACCAACCGGCTTCTTCGCCTTGGTACTTGCTGCGCTCTTCTTTACTGTGGCCATGCGGGCATTCTGCCAAGTCAATTGGTTAAATCGCGGTACCTACACGCGGTCTGCCACCGACGATTGCAACACATCCGGCGGCCAATTCGCTACCTGCCACTAGGGCGGCCGTTAGATCACGTTTTTCTACAAATGCGGCGATAAACCCTGCGGCAAAACTATCGCCAGCGCCAGTTGAATCGGTAACGGTTGTCGCTAGAGCGGCCACGGTTATTGAGTCATAGCCGCGCGCCTTAGCTGTTGCACCTTGTGAGCCCCGCTTAATTACCACGGTTGCTGAAAATTTGAGTAAATAATCTAGCGCTCGTTCTATTTCAACGAAACCAGTAATAAATATCGCTTCCTCTTCATTGAGTAAAATAATATCCATAAGAGATAGCCAGCTATGTAACTCTGGATCGGATACATCTTTCATCGCTCCAACTGAAGCTGGGTCGAAATAGATATCTATCCCGTTAGCTTTAATCTTCTCAATCATTGATAAAACAGATGGCCGAGCGAGGGGATTTAATAGCGCATAACCTGAGATGTAAGCCGCCTGAAAATCTGCTAAATCGGGCATATCTGTGATCTCTAAAAGGGAGTTAGCGCCTTTATCAGGAAACATCGTTCGTTCACCCGATGAATCAACCAGGACAATGACAACTCCTGAAGATTTACCTTTGGTTGTTAAGTCAGAATGGGATACTCCCAGTTCATCAAATTCGGTAATAATCGCAGCTCCGGCAGGATCATCGCCGACACGGCTAACAATTGTGCTCCGAGCAGGTGTGCGAGTTAACCACGCCGCCACATTGCCTGCTGCGCCACCGCTACCAGTGCTTATTTGGGCGGCAGTATCACTGCCGTAGTTAATCTGCTGTGGTGCAACATCGATCTGAACAATGACATCGAGCATGACATCACCTATACAGAGCACATTTATTTTCATTTTGAATTCATTTTGCCACAGCAATATCTGCTGCTAGGGCGGAGTTGGATTTAATTATTTCGATATTAACTGAGAGCGATTCGCCTGCGCTGGCAGTATGAAAATGTTCTAGCAGGAAGGGGGTAACTGCTTTACCGATAATTCCTGCTTCTTGAGCTCTGGCCAACCCGCTCTTTAGAATTTCATCATGGCGCTGGCGATTCATCTCGATAACCACTGGATTTGCAACTACTAGCGCGCTTTTATTTGTCTTGAGTAGCTGGCGAGCACGAATTATGTCGGCAATTTCTGTAGCGTTCTCAACTCGATGTTCCAGAGTGAAACCAGAGTCAGTTAAATAAAATCCAGGGAATGCATTTGTTTTATACCCAACCACACCTATTGCTAGAGTCTCCAGACGCTCTAATGTGGCAGCAACATCAAGTATCGATTTAACTCCCGCACAAACAATCGTGATATCTAATTGGGAGAGTGCAGTTAAGTCAGCTGATTCGTCAAAAGTTTCATTGGCATCGCGATGAACTCCGCCCAAGCCACCAGTTGCAAATACTCGAATTCCAGCCAAGGCAGCCAGATGAGCAGTAGCTGCTACTGTGGTGGCAGCAGATTTACCTGATGCCGCAATAATGGCTAAGTCACGACTAGAGGCTTTGGCAATATCATCTCGGTTTGCGATGGCGATAAGTTCGGCGTCGGTAAGTCCGATATGTGCGATCCCATCTATCATCGCAATCGTGGCCGGTACCGCTCCATGGCTGCGCACGATTTCCTCTACCTCGCGAGCAACTTCTAGATTCTGTGGGCGAGGAAGTCCATGGCTAATAATTGTTGATTCAAGTGCAACTATCGGCTTTCCTTGCGATATTGCGCTAGCAACTTCTGGTGATGGCTTAAATGGCAAGGGCTGGCTCATGTCCCCAACCTTACCCGTGAGAAGATAGCGCTGTGCATTTGTCGCAAATTACTCCTTCGATATTTTCAACCCTAGGGTTATCAGATACAACCGATGAGATCCAATGCGGCCCGAGTCCAGCAGGACGCGAACTCTTATTCTTGGTGGATGGTTTAGGCGCTGATGCGATCGCCAAATATGCCAGTTATATTCCAACGCTATCGGCTTTAATCCGCCACGGAGAGGTAAAGACATCATTGCCATCGACTACTGCAACTAGTTTGGCAACGCTTACAACAGGTGTAAATCCCGGTCAACACGGGATGCTCGGATACACAGTGCAAGTCCCCAGAAGCGGCGGGCGGATTTTAAATTCCCTGAAATGGGATGAGCGAGTAGATCCATATATTTGGCAACCGGTTACAACTTTATTTGAGCGTGCTGTTGCTCAAAGTATCAACGTGACACATGTAGCGGCCAAGCGCTATGAAGATACTGGTTTTACTCGTGCAGTTTTTCGTGGTGCTAAATACCGTGGTGCAAATACCCATGCAGATCTAGTCAGCGAAACAATCGTGGCGTTAAAAGATACTCCAGCCTTTGTCTACCTATATGTCAATGATTTAGATGTGGCCGGCCATAGCGATGGAGTTGGATCTGATAAATGGCTCGCCGCTCTTGCGGGTATTGATGCGCTAGTTGCTACTTTGCTACAAAAGCTGCCGCGCCAAACCCGCTTATGGCTTACAGCAGATCACGGCATGATTAACGTTGGCGAAAAGATCGTGATTGGGCAAGGAAATAATTTGGCTGAAAATATCGCCACCATTGCCGGTGAACCACGGGCGCGCCACCTTTATTTGAGCGATGGTGCAAGTGCATCTGCAATTGCCGATGTGGCATCACGCTGGGAAGATTTTCTGGGGGAGAAGGCGAGCATCTATACACGCGATGCAGCAGTTGCAGCTGATTTATTTGGAAATTCAGTATCTGCCGATGCCGCCGATCGCATGGGCGATGTAATTGCGATTGCACATGGTGATTTAATCTTGATCGAAGGCGAGCGCGAAAAACAAGAAAGTGCGATGGTTGGCCATCACGGTGGAGCAAGTGATATTGAAAGTTACGTGCCGCTTTTAACTGCGGTAGTTGAATAATTAATTAACCAAGTAAGCCTATCTTCACTCTTTTGGATCTAAATCTAATTCGCCATCTTTATCTGCGCTCGTAGCCTTCGAATTATCAGCTTTATGTCCAAACATTATTTCATCCCAAGATGGAACTTTGGCGCGCGCTGTGATTCCATCTTCCTTATCTCCAGGTGATGCGTTTTCGCGGATAGAGACAAGGCGCGGTGTTTCGCGGGTAACCTCAGCCTCAAATTCCTCATCCGTTGGATCATTATCGGGCAACTCATCTAAAATCGAGGAGATACTGCGGATGGGTGCGCTATCTATACGAATGGTCCCCTTATATTCGCTAGCTTCTTCATTTCGCGAAGGGTGGTTAGCTGGAGAGTAGATCAATCCGGCATCGACGCGACGAGCTGGAGAGTCCTCACCTAACATCCAAGCGGCATTCTCTTCTAGGGGAGTTAAGGTGCGACGTTGTGTATCGAAACTAAAGTGCGCGACTCCTTGGCCATCGCGATTTGGATAACGTAGTTCAATATTCCAAGTTGCATCCTCTAGGCGCCAAGTTTTCCAATCAAGTGAATCTATATCCACACCACGTGGAGCTAATTTTGAATTGACAATATCGAGAAGAGTCAGCGCATCTCGTCCATTTTCCTTACTATCGCGCCGCGGAGTTAGGGAGTGAACTTGATCAATTATAAATAATCGCTCTTGTAAAATTGGCCCCGCAAATCTCTCAACTTTTTCAATAGAAATATTTCCTTCACGCGCGATAGCATCCATCGATTCGCCAGCGCGCAATCTTCGTTGCAGCTCTTTAATGCCCATAGGTTCGTTATCACCTGTAACTGACACCGAAGCAAGTCGGGGCTGATTGACTGTTGCCCGAAGAGTGTCACTTATCCTTAAGGTGTACGCACCGCCGGAGCTGTCAGTGAGGGTCAGGTGCGACCCATCTGGGCTCTTGCCATTTAAGCGAAGCTCACTCATGAGGCTGAGAATAACTGATGAGCCAGTGAAAATTGGATAGCTAGGCCCCTAGAATTGAGTTATGTATGAAGATTTGCTTGAACTAGCGAAAAAATTGGGCGCTCAGGCAGGTGCGCTGCTTATGCAGCGCCCGCCCGCCTTCGAAATCTCTTCAAAATCTACTGCAATTGATATTGCAACCCAGATGGATGTGGCAGCGGAAGAATTTATAGTCAAAGGTATTCTCTCGATTCGCCCAGATGATGGAATTGTTGGCGAAGAAGGATCAGATATCCCAAGCAAATCTGGAATCACTTGGGTAATCGATCCACTGGATGGAACCGTTAACTATGTTTATGGTTTACCAGGCTGGAATGTCTCGATAGCGGCCAAAGATAGCCAGGGCGTAATCGTCGGTGTTGTTACCGCTCCGACTATTAATTCCACTTGGTGGGCGCTACGTGGCGGTGGAGCCTTTTATAACGGCCATAAAATATTTTGCAACGAACCCGTGCCGCTGAATCGTGCCTTAATTGCAACTGGTTTCCAATACGATGTTGCACACCGTGTTTCTCAGATGGAAGATTTAGCTAAGTTAGTTTTAATAGCTCGCGACGTACGTCACAATGGTGCAGCAGCTGTCGGTCTATGCCATGTTGCTATGGGCGCAGTCGATGGGTTCTATGAATCTGGGTTAAAAGAATGGGATTGGGCAGCTGGCGGGTTAATTGCCGTTGAGGCCGGAGCAAAATTTACTCAGCACGGTCAGGCCCCAGTCCAGCTTTCAATCCTTGCCGGTGCGAGTCTGCACGCTGAACTCACCGCCATATTAGGGCTGGACTGAGCGGGCCCATTTCTCGATTTACGCTCGGAGCCTGTTCTGTGGCAAGATAGGCGGTCTGCACGGCTTTCATGGCTGTGCTCAAATCAGATTAATTAGATGAGGACCAAAAAATGAACGTTCTTGACGCCGTTGATGCGAAATCACTTCGCCATGACATCCCACAATTTCGCGCTGGCGATGAACTCAAGATCCATGTTCGCGTTATCGAGGGCTCAAAGAGCCGTATCCAGGTCTTCCAAGGAATCGTCATCCGTCGCCAAGGCGATGGCGTACGCGAGACTTTTACTATCCGTAAAATCTCATACGGGGTCGGCGTAGAACGTACCTTCCCAGTGCATACACCTGTTATTGAAAAAATTGAATTAGTAAAGAAGGGCGATGTACGTCGCGCCAAGCTTTACTACCTCCGTGATCTTCGTGGCAAGGCCGCCAAGATTCGCGAAAAGCGCGATGGCATCGAAGGCTACGGCGATGGAATTCTCTCTACTCCGATTGCTCTGGTTGAAGAGGTTCCGGTTGAGGCAGTTGTTGCTGAAGAGGTAGCTGCTGTTGAGACAGCAGTTGTTGAAACTGTTGTTGAAGCCGCAGCAGAAGTTGCACCTGAAGTTGCTGTAGCTGAAGAAGTTGCTGTAGCTGAAGATAAACCTGCTGAATAAGTAATTTCATTCAATATGCCACGTAAGGGCACGCTTCTTCGCGAGCTCCCCCTTCTCGTTGTAGTTGCCCTTATTGTCTCCCTAGTTATAAAAACTTTCTTAGTGCAGTTTTTCTATATTCCATCTGGCTCTATGGAAAATACTCTCCAAGTTAATGATCGAGTTGCAGTTAATAAGATTCCTTTCCTCGGTAAATCTATAAATCGTGGTGATGTAGTCGTTTTTCGTGACCCTGACAATTGGCTACCGGAGCCTTATAACGGTGACCAAAATGTATATTTCTCAAAAATTAGAGAAGCCTTAGTCGCTGTTGGCGTCCTACCAAATCCAGCCAAGCAATATCTAGTAAAGCGAGTTATAGGCATTGCTGGAGACACGGTGGAATGCTGCTCCAAAGGAAAGAAATTGATGATTAATGGTGTTGAAATTGATGAGCCGTATATTTTTGCAGGAAATTCCCCTAGCGATTCTAAATTCAATGTCACAGTTCCCGATGGCAAAGTCTGGGTAATGGGAGATCACCGCAGCGCAAGTGCTGATTCACGTTTTCATCAGGAAGATATCAATAACGGAATGGTGCCAATCGGTAAAGTCACGGGTAGAGTCGTCGGCATAATCTGGCCATTTAAGAATTTTGGAATTGTTAGTTCTTTCTCATCCCTAGAATAAAGTATTGATTATTTCGCGATGAAAGTTATCGAATCACTGCTAATTGAAGCTGGAATATCGCCACTTGCTGGGGTTGATGAGGCAGGACGAGGCGCCTGTGCCGGTCCACTAGTTATCGCGGCAGTTATTTTATCTGATCCTTTCGCACCAGAGTTAGCCAAAGTTCGTGACTCGAAAGATGTTTCGGAGGGCGAGCGAGAGAAACTCTTTGAACTAGTTACCAGCAGTGCACAATCTGTCAGTGTGATTATTGTTCCTGCTGCAGAAGTGGATTCACGTGGAGTGCATGCTGCAAATCTTGATGGCATGCGGCGGGCGGTACAAGGGTTAAAAGTTTTGCCAAGTTATGTGCTAACTGATGGATATGCGATAGCAGGGCTAGCCATTCCTAATATTGCAGTTTGGAAAGGCGATCAGGTCGTTACTTGCATTAGTGCTGCCTCAATTATCGCTAAAGTCACTAGAGATAGAATTATGCGTGAATTAGATGACAAATTCAGCAATTACGGATTTGCAAAACATAAAGGCTATATCACTAAATTTCATTCAGAGGCCCTAGAGTTGTATGGTCCGTGTATAGAACATCGGCGCTCATTTTCAAATATTGCAGCGTTACTTGCATAGCAATTTAGAGTAAGGCTGATAGTTACACACAGCAGATCCTCCTACTGCCTTTAGGGATATATACCTACCTACTCTGCGCAGTATGAGCAAAGTAGGTTCTAAAAAGAGCAATCAAAAGATAGGAGCATTTGGTGAAGATATCGCCACTCGCTACCTGAGCGCACGCGGTGATGAAATTCTTGATCGTAATTGGCGCATTCGTGAGGGCGAGATAGATATCGTCAGTATGAGTACCAATGGGGTATTTCACTTTGTTGAAGTTAAAACTCGATCATCACTAGCCTTTGGCCACCCCTTTGAGGCGATAAATGTGGATAAGGCCCATCGGATGCAACGTTTAGGTTTGGCTTGGCTGGCTACTCATGGTTGTTTAGGTTGCGAATACGCTATCGATATTTGTGCAATATTAATTGGCGCAGACGGTAGCCACAGCATTGAGTTTCGTGGTGGAATTTTATGACATTAGGGTTAACGCAGAGTGTGGCCTTACATGGATTAGATGGTGTGATAGTTACCGTTGAGGTAGATATTGCCGATGGAATTCCAACGTACTCACTGCTCGGACTGCCTGATGCAGCGCTAAATGAGTCCCGCGATCGCGTTCGTGCGGCGCTAGTTAATACCAATGAGAGTTGGCCGAATCGGAAAGTCACAGTCTCGCTCTCGCCTGCTTGGTTACCCAAGAGCGGCTCAAGTTTTGATCTCTCCATTGCACTTGCGATTTTAGTTGCCCATCAAAGGATTGCGCAGCAGCCATTGCTAGGAACATTAGTTTTAGGTGAGTTGGCGCTAGATGGAAAAATTCGTTCAGTTCGTGGAGTTTTGCCGGCGCTAATTGCTGCATATAAATCTGGCATCACACGAGCATTTGTGCCGCATGAAAATTTGGCCGAGGCATCGCTTATGAGCCAAATGCAGATAATAGGTTTTAAATCTTTGCAGCAAGTTATACATTTTCTTCGTACCGGTGAGCTAGACCAAGATTTAGAACTAGATATTGAAATAAATTCGAAAGGAGAACGCTCATATTCTTCTGATAACTCCGATAACTCAAATTTCTCGGATGTGGCAGGACAGCGCCAAGCCCGATTTGCAGCGGAGGTAGCAGCAAGCGGAGGACATCACTTGTTATTAATCGGCCCCCCTGGTGCTGGTAAAACTATGATTGCCAATCGCTTACCCACAATTTTGCCTGCCTTAACAGTTGAGCAAGCGTTAGAAGTAACAGCGTTGCATTCAATTGCAGGAACACTAGGTAGTAGATCTCCTATGTCCACCCTAGCTCCCATAGTGGCGCCACATCACAGCGCTTCGCGAGTTGCCATGGTTGGTGGGGGTTCATCGACTATTAAACCTGGCGCTTGCTCCTTGGCCCATCATGGCGTCTTATTTATCGATGAGGCCCCTGAATGTGCAATTGGAGTTTTAGATGCACTTCGCCAACCGCTGGAATCAGGAGATGTAACGATCGCGCGTAGCATCGGCAGTCTAACTTTTCCAGCTCGTTTCTTGCTAGTTCTTGCCGCCAATCCTTGCCCTTGCGGCAGATTTTCGGGACGAGGTCGCGCCTGTACATGTTCTTCTCTACAAGTTCGGCGATATCTGGGAAAGCTATCTGGCCCGCTTATGGATCGCATAGATATGCGTGTTCAGGTTGAACCAGTTGGGCGGCTAGATATGGCGCAAGTGGAATTGGGGGAGAGTAGCCAGGCGATAGCCCAGCGAGTAGTTGCGGCACGCGCAAGAGCAAAGGCTAGATATGCCAAAGAGAGTTGGCACCTTAATTCAGAGATTCCATCTCGTGCGCTACGTACTACTTACCAGCCAGAAAGAGCTGCCATGAACTTTCTCCATGATGAACTTGATAAGGAACGGCTGACAGCACGCGGCTTTCACAAAATAATTCGCCTCTCATGGACGCTGGCAGATTTAAATGCCCATCCGATTCCCACGCTGAAAGATATTCATCTGGCTCATCAATTAAGAGAAGGTTCGGAATTTTGAAAAAAGATCGAGCACGATTAGCGCTATTTTCGGCGATAGAAGGAGGACAGGTTTTTTGGAGTAGTCAGATTTTGGAATCAGGCACAGAGTATGTTTATGAGAAGTTAGTTAGCGGAGGTTATGACTCAATTAAATATGGAAAGATGATCGAAAAATTAAAAGGTGTAGATCCGCTAGCAATTGAGGAATCAATTTTTCGCAGTGGGGCAATATTTCTAACTCCAGAATCAAGTGATTGGCCCGAGCTGCTCGATGATTTAGCCGCGCCTCCGATTGGATTGGTAGTTAAAGGCGATGTTAAAGCTTTGACAGAACGCGCTCTTGCAATTGTAGGAACACGTAACCCAACTCCCTATGGAGTACGAATTGCAGGTGAATTTGCAGCAGGATTTGTAGATCGTGAATGGAATATCATCAGTGGTGGCGCTTATGGAATCGATTCTGCAGCGCATAAAGGGGCGTTGATAGCCGAAGGTGCAACAATCGCTGTACTTGCCACAGGTATCGATGTGGCATACCCAGCTGGAAATGCTCGACTATTTACTGAAATATCTGAAAATGGTGCCCTAATCTCTGAAGTACTACCCGGAGCACAAGCTTTTCCTTCGCGATTTCTAACCCGTAATAGAATTATCGCCGCACTCTCTAGATCAACGCTGGTAGTAGAAGCTGCCTTTCGTTCGGGCTCACTACGAACGGCACGGGATGCGGCCGAATTAATGCGACCAGTTATGGCAATTCCAGGGCCAATTAACGCGCCAACATCTGAGGGGTGCCACCGCTTAATTGGAGAGAGAGCGGCAGAGTTAGTTACATCTATTAACGATGCTTTGGAATTAATCAGCGCGCTTTAGGTAATGATCACGGTAAGTGAGAGACTTAGTGCGTGAGTGAATTTCGGTCCGGCTTTGTCGCAATAGTCGGCCGCCCAAATACTGGAAAATCAACCCTCATTAACGCCTTAGTTGGTCGCAAAATTGCCATTACTTCTCCGCATCCCAACACCACGCGCCATGCCATACGTGGAATCGTAAATACGCCCACTTTCCAAGCTGTTCTAGTAGATACACCGGGTATTCATAAACCAAAAACTTTACTCGGCCATCGCCTAAATGCCGTTGTGGGTCAGAGCTTAGATTCAGTTGATATTGTAATGATGTGCTTGCCAGCTGATGAAACTTCAGGTGGGGGAGATATCTTCTTGGCGCAGGAAATCGCTAAACATCCAAAGGCAAAGAAGTTTGCACTTATTACAAAGACAGATTTAATCTCTAAAGATAAGTTGGCGCTGCGCCTTACCGGAATCAGCGCGCTAGCTAAGGGTTTCATATGGGATGAATTTGTTCCTGTATCCGCGGCAATCCATGAGCAGATTGATCTACTCTCTGAATTAATCGGTAAGGCGCTACCAATTGGACCGGCTTTCTATCCCGAAGATATGACAAGTGACCAGGGCCAGGATCAATTGATCTGCGAGCTAATTCGTGAAGCGGCGATGCGCGATGCTCGAGAAGAGTTACCTCACTCCATAATGGTGACTATTGATGAGATGTCCGAACGGGAAGAGAAGGGATCTCGCCCATTCTTTGATATTCATGCCACGATCCATGTAGAACGTGATTCACAGACTGGAATATTGCTGGGCCATAAAGGTGAGCGGCTAAAAGATATTGGAATGCGCGCCCGCGCCGATATCGAACGCGAGCTTGGTGCTCGCATCTTTCTCGGCCTGCATGTAAAAGTCTCTAAAGAGTGGCAGCGCGATCCTAAGTTGCTGCAAAGGTTAGGGTTTGGCGAAAACTAAACTTTATCTTTTCTGCTAGCTAGATAAGATCCCATTAATACCAGTGGCAGCCCAACTATTATTCCTAAAGTAATCGGTTCATTTAAAACTATGATCCCCAAGGTAACCGCAAATGCAGTATTCATATAAGTAACTAGTGAAGCGCGAGTAGGACCAATCTCGGCCAGAACAATAAAAAAGACTGCGAACGCTATTCCAGTCGAGAATATACCTAGGGCTATTACGCTGTAGATCGCCGTAACGGAGATCGTATGTTTTGGCCAAAGCAAGAAAGTTGCTGGAAGATAAAAGATCGCCGTCATCGCCATAGCAATTCCATTTATGGCAACTCCCGATACTCCTGGCATTTTGCGAGTTATGAAGATAACGGCATAGGCATATCCAAATGCGGCACCTAGAATCATAAGAATTGATAGTGGATCTGAAGATCCTAAGATGCTTTCAATTCCCACCAACAGAAATACGCCGAGAAACCCAACTGTCATGCCAAATAGGCGCCGCGGTTGCCAGACGCTCTTATCTCCATACCAAGATGCTAATAAAGTTGAGAAAATAGGAACTGTGGCTATTAGTAATCCAGCTAAGCCCGAAGTAATTGATTGTTCAGCAGTACCAATTAGTACCCAGGGAATGATCATCTCAGATAAGGCATATACGGCGATATATTTATAGCCTTTGATGGCGGTAAAGAATGATTTGTCATAAATTGCTATCGGTATCAAAATGAAAGAGCCAATTAAAACACGGCCGAATACAACGATTGCAGGTGAGAATCCGTTATCGCGATCGACTGCTAACTTAATAAATAGGTAGGGAACTCCCCAAAGGAAGCCAGCAAGTATGAAGAGAATTAAGTTGCGCCGCGACATTATTGAGTTAACCCCAGTGTTTGTGGATTTAAGTTGCAGCTACGGCCGCATCAGGAGGCAATGCTAGCGCCTGACGCTAGCGAGTAAGGGCAACTATTTGCGCAGCAGCGAAATCAATTGCAGCGCGCGAAGCGGGGGTAGCAGCAACGTTGGCAAAGAAACCATGAATCATGCCAGGATATTCTTTATAGGTCAGAGATACACCTGCTGAGGCGAGCTTTTCTGCATAAGTTATCGAGTCGCTTAGCAATGGGTCATATTGCGCAGTAATTATTAGCGCCGGGGCTAAGTCTTCAAATGAATTTGCTCTGGCTGGTTGGGCGTAGGCATTTAATTCAAATTCGTCACCAGCTAAATATTGTTGCCAGAACCATTGCATCGCCTGGGTGGTTAGCCCATAGTCATTGGCAAAATCGCGATACGAAGGGGTATCAAAATTACTTTCAGTGCATGGATAAACGAGTAACTGGAAACTTAGATCAATATTTAGATCACGCGCCTTTAGCGCAACCGCAGCAGCGAGGTTACCTCCGGCGCTATCACCTGCGACACCGATTTGACCAGGTGCAACTCCGATTTCATTGGCATGGGTTTTAACCCATTGCAGCGTTGCAAAACAATCATCAAATGGAGTGGGGAAGGGATGCTCTGGCGCTTTTTGATAATTAACGCTAACTATTACCGCCCCACTTTGATTTGCCAGGCGATGAAGCGCGGCATCGTAGATATCTAAGAAATTCAACACCCATCCGCCTCCATGAAAGAAGACAATGGCAGGCAAATTCTTCTTATCACTTGGTCTATATATGCGAATCGGTAGATCTGCAGTTGGGCCAGGGATAAATCTATTTGTGACCTCAAAGATTGGCTCAGGAACTCCTGCAAAGGCAACTCGACTCTGTGTCTGTTCGCGAATAATTGCCAAGGGTGCCTGCCAAACCTGTGGCAAGCCAGCAGCTTGCTGATCAGCTAGCTGCTTAATTATTTCTGGCGCTAGTGACATTTACTTCCAACTTTCTGTGCGATCGCGTAGTTCACGATATTTCTCAACTACTTGCGGAGTTGGGGCTGCCTTAACTTTTTCTATCGCACCAAGATCCCAGACCGGTGCGCTCTGGCTACCCAATAGGGCCCATGCCGCTTGGCGCGCTGCCCCATTTGCAACGTACTCACCTGGTGGAGGAAGAAGTACTTCTCTGCCAAATAGCGCAGCAGCAATCTGTGATACAGCAGGATTTTTAGCAGCACCGCCAATAAGAATTATTCGCTTAACATCTACACCTAATTTTTCCAGGGCGGCTACCGCATCGACCATTGCGCAGAGCATTCCCTCAACCATGGCTCGCGCAATATCTGATGGATTTGAGTTATTTAAATTCATACCGCTAAATACACCAGTAGCGTTAGGGCGATTAGGAGTTCGCTCACCTTCAAAGTACGGCAGCAGAGTGAGTCCATTTGCACCTGCGGCAGCAGATAACGCCAGATCGGAAACTTCGCTATGGCTCTTACCTAGAATTTTGGTTGCCGCATCGAGAATGCGCGCCGCATTTAGGGTGCAGACCAGCGGCAAATATCGACCAGTTGCATCAGCAAATCCGGCGACTTCTCCTGATGGATCGTTAGTTGCAGTATCTGAGACAGCAAATGCAGTTCCGCTGGTGCCCAGAGATACAACTACATCACCTGCTTCTGCCTGGATCCCTAAGGCTGCAGCTGCATTATCACCTGCGCCAGGTGCAATCTGAATACCAGATGGAGTCATTCCACCAAAGCTAGCTGGAGCAATAATTTTTGGGAGATAAATATCTGTATCGCGCCGTAGCGCGGTAGCTAAAATTTCTCGACGATATGTTGAAGTTGTTGGGTCAAAGTATCCGGTACCAGATGCTTCACTACGATCTGTAAAAAGTTTCTGAAAATCCCTTGCTTCGCCTTCGTTAAATTGCAGTTGCCAAGAAAGCCAATCATGAGGCAACGCAACGCCAGCAACTCGTTTTGAATTATTAGGCTCATGATCGGCTAACCAACGTAATTTTGAAGCTGTAAAAGATGCCACTAAGCGCGAACCAACTTTATTAGCCATATCAACTGAGCCACCGATTTCTATATTAAGTTCTTCGGCGGCATCAGCAGATCGCGTGTCATTCCATAAAAGCGCATCACGAATCACTGCGCCCGAACTATCCAGGGCCACCATCCCATGTTGTTGTCCAGCGATTGAGATAGCCGAAATATCGCTAATTCCGCCGGCATCTTTGATCGCATTATCTAGCGCGCTTACCCAATGCTTTGGAGCTACCTCAGTTCCATCTGGATGCGGCGCGCGGCCTTCTCGGAGTAGTTCCCCAGTATTGGCATCACGGATGACAACTTTGCACGATTGTGTCGAAGAATCCACGCCTGCGACGAGTTTTCGGTTAGCCATAGGGCAAGGCTAGACTGTGTTAGTCAACGTTGACCACTATTTCGCAGATTTTCGATTAAGTCGTTTCTGCGGATTGACTTTTCTCATTATTTTTTGAACTGGAGATATTGATGCGTATAGGAGTCTTAACTGGTGGTGGAGATTGCCCAGGCTTAAATGCGGTAATCCGCGCTGTAGTCCGAAAGGGCGTTAAAGAGTATGGCCACGAGTTTGTTGGTTTCCGTGATGGTTGGAAAGGCCCGCTTGAGAATTACACGACAGAACTAAATATGGAGACTACTCGCGGAATATTAACCCGCGGTGGAACGATTCTTGGATCATCTCGCACAAATCCCTTCAAAATAGAAAACGGCGTTGAACGCATTAAACAGAATTTATCTGATCAAGGAATCGATGCGCTGATTGCAATTGGTGGCGAAGATACTCTTGGGGTGGCAACTAAATTAGATGCACTGGGTGTAAAAGTCATCGGAGTTCCAAAGACTATTGATAATGATCTAAATAACACCGATTACACATTTGGATTTGATACTTCAGTAAATATTGCAATGGAGGCAATCGATCGCCTACATACAACTGCAGAATCTCACCACCGCGCTCTAATCGTAGAAGTGATGGGTCGCCATGCAGGATGGATCGCACTGCATTCTGGAATCGCCGGTGGCGCGTCATGTATTTTGATCCCAGAAGTTAAATTCTCAGTTGATCAAGTCTGCGAATGGGTGGAATCTCGCTTCAAGAGTGATTTCGCTCCAATAATTGTGATTGCCGAGGGCGCTATTCCGCAAGATGGTGACATGGTTACCAAGGATTCGCAGCTAGATGCTTTTGGCCATGTAAAGCTCTCAGGTATTGGCGAATGGCTGGCTAAGCAGATTGAGGCCAAGACCGGCAAGGAGGCGCGCACATCAGTGCTGGGACATATTCAACGAGGCGGAACGCCGACAGCATTTGATCGCGTACTAGCTACACGTTTTGGGTTACAGGCGATTACTGCTGCATCTGAGGGCGATTGGGGCAAGATGGTAGCCCTGCACGGAACAGATATCGTCCGCGTTCCATTAGCGACTGCGACTGAAAAGCTTAAGACTGTCCCGATCGAGCGTTACAAGGAGTCAGAGATCTTCTTCGGATAATTCTCACCCGAGAATTGTGCTGAGCAAACTACTCTTGTCCTTATGACTACTTCACTGGAGAACTTATTCAACTCAGAACTTGTCGCGGCGCAACAGCCGCTCTGGCCAGGCGGGGTAGATGGCGCACCAGTTCAGAGCGCGGTTGCCGAACTTAAATCTTTCCCACCGCTGGTATTTGCGGGTGAGTGCGATGATTTAAAGGCGAAGGTGGCAGAGGCGGCAGCGGGTAGAGCTTTCTGGTTGCAAGGTGGAGATTGTGCCGAAACTTTCGCCGCAGCTACTGCAGATTCGATCCGCAATCGAATCAAGACTATTTTGCAGATGGCTGCTGTACTTCAGTATTACTCGAGTCTGCCGGTCATAAAAGTTGGTCGCATGGCCGGTCAATTCGCTAAGCCTCGATCAAATGATTTTGAGACGCGCGGTGAGATAACGCTTCCTGCTTATCGTGGTGATGCAGTAAATGATCTTGAATTTACGCAGAGTTCGCGAACTCCAGATCCACAGAGAATGGTTCGGGTTTATAACACTTCGGCGGCAACGCTGAATTTAGTTCGCGCATTTACACAAGGCGGGTTTGCTGATCTGCGCCAAGTTCACGAATGGAATAAAGGTTTTATTCGTGACTCATCAGTAGGTGATAGATATGAGCAGATGGCACGTGAAATTGGCCGTGCATTGGATTTTATGAAATCTGCTGGAGTAGACCCTGACTCATTTAAATCAGTTGACTTCTACTCAAGCCATGAGGCGCTAATCATGGAGTATGAAAAGGCGCTAACTCGTATCGATTCACGTACTCAGCTTCCTTATGATGTTTCAGCACATTTTCTTTGGATCGGCGAACGCACTCGCCAATTAGATGGCGCACATGTCGATTTTGCGGCAAAGGTAAGAAATCCAATCGGTGTAAAGCTTGGGCCTAAATCCACCGTTGATGATGCGCTTGGTCTAATCGATAAGCTAGACCCTGAGCGCGAACCAGGACGATTAACTTTCATAACTCGCATGGGGGCAGGCCATATTCGACAAGCTCTACCAGCCCTAGTCGATGGAGTGACCAAGTCAGGCTCACAGGTGCTCTGGGTATGTGATCCCATGCATGGCAATACCTTTGAGGCAGCGACAGGCTATAAAACTCGTCGCTTTGATGATGTAATGGATGAAGTTAAAGGATTCTTTGAAGTTCATAAAGGCCTTGGTACTCATCCAGGTGGCATCCATATCGAATTAACTGGTGATGATGTGACCGAGTGCCTCGGCGGTGGTGAGCAAATCTCTGAAGCCGATTTAGCTACGCGCTATGAAAGCGCCTGTGACCCAAGGTTGAATCATTCACAATCACTCGAGTTAGCTTTCCTGGTTGCTGAAATGTTGCGAGATCGCTAATTTAGCCTAGTGCCGCTACAAATATCGAGGATAGAAACTCCGATTGGTCAGATCAATTTTATCGCTGATGACCGCATTTTATTAGGGTTAAATCTCTCAAATTTCAAAGCTTTAAAAGACTCGCTAGATAAGAGCGATTATGAAAAAGGCTTTAAAGAGGTAGCCAAGATTGCGGTAATTTCTGACTTACTTGAAGATTACTTTGCAGGTGATATCGCTGCGATAAATGCAATTTCAGTGCGCCAACCTGGAGCAACATTTTCTCAAGCAGCCTGGAAGGCGATGCGTAAGGTGAAACCGGGGAAGGTGATTTCATATGCCGATTTGGCAGAGCACGCCGGCAGCTTTGCCGCTGTACGTGCGGCGGGTTCGGCCTGCGCTAAGAATGCAATCGCACTTGTTGTTCCATGTCATCGCATCGTGAAAACCGGGGGAGCGCTGGGAAATTATGCCTATGGTTTAAGTAAGAAAGAGTGGCTATTACGCCACGAGGGCGCGCTTTAATATTTCAATTGCCCTGGCGCACTGTTCGTCATCAAAATCTAAGTGGGTAACTAATCTTGCATAATTTGGACCAAGTGCGCTAATCCATAAGCCAGCATCTCGACATCTTGCAGCTAGGTCAGCGGCGGTAAATGGCGCAGATGCAAGGTCCAATCCAACTATATTTGTTTGTACAGATGCAGGATCAATATACGATTTATTTATGCTGGCAATTGCTGTTGCTATCTCTTTAGCTCGTCGATGGTCTTCGGTTAGTCGGGCGATGTTGTTATCGAGTGCGTAATGCGCAGCACCAGCTAGTAGGCCAACTTGCCGCATTCCTGCGCCATAGCGCTTGCGCCAGATACGCGCTTTCATTACGCGCTCTTTACTGCCGAGCATTACCGAACCGACTGGCGCCCCTAATCCCTTAGATAGACAAACGCTTACTGTCTCAAAATATCTTCCATATTCACTAAGTGCGACACCAGATGCAATATGAGCATTCCAGATGCGCGCACCATCGAGATGTAGCGCAAGACCTAATTCATCTGCACCCTTACGTAGCGCTTTTATTTCATCGAGTGGTTGAACAGTGCCGCCACCAAAGTTATGGGTATTTTCAACTGCGATAGCAGTAGTTGAAACTAGGTAAGGGCCAGAATCCGGGCGCGCTAAGTTGAGGGCATCACTTGCTACCAAGAGACCATTAACGGCTGGCCATGTGCGTGTTGTAATTCCGCTAAAGACCGCAGCTGCGCCAAGTTCGGCGCGGACTATATGGGAATTAGATTCTGCTAGTAACTCTTCGCCAGGTGCCACCAACATACGGATTGCAAGTTGGTTGGCTAGCGAGCCTGTTGGTGTAAAGACGCCTGCTTCGTGGCCAAAAAGTTCGGCCACTCGCTCTTCAAGTGAATTAACAGTTGGATCATCACCGTAGACATCATCTCCTACGGGAGCCGACGCCATCGCTTCTCGCATCGCAATAGAAGGGCGCGTTACCGTATCTGAGCGAAGATCAATTGGTGTATCCATAAGGCAAGCCTCTCACGCCTGCTTCGTAACGATCAAATACATCGCAGCAATCATCAAAATCCCGCCTATTGAAATTTGCAGAGTAAGAGATTCCCCGCCAAAGAGAACTGCAAATAAGGCTGCAAAAACAACTTCCATAGTTAGAATAACGGCAACTTTGCTTGAACTTATATAAGCCTGAGACCAAGTTTGTACTATAAATGCGATCGAGGTACAAACTACAGCTGTAAAAATAACTACACCCCAGACACCACTATCTGTCGGTTTTTCATACCCTTGCCCAATTGAAATCAGCCCAGTCATTAGCGCACAGATAGATAGCTGAACAATTGTCAGGGCATAGGCATCTAGCCCCAAACTCCATTTACTTAAAGTCACGATATGAGCAGCAAATAAAATGGCACTTATCAGAACGAAGAGCTCACCGATTCCAATTGACCAGCCGCGAAGAGAGAGTAGCGCTAACCCAATTGTGGCAAGTGTTACGCAGAACCAGGTAAAAGTGGAGATCCGCTCTCTGAGAATAATTGCCGCAAACAAGGGAGTGAGCACAACGTAAAGCCCGGTTATAAAGCCAGTAATGGCAGCGCCGGTACGAGCTAGTCCTAGAGTTTGGAAAATGTAACCTGCGCCAAGAAAAATTCCGGCCAAAGAACCCTTTAGCGCTAACTCCTTATTTATCATCCGTAAAACACTGGGGCGTATTGCAACCATCACGATAACTGCAACTAGAAAGCGGGTAGCGAGAAAACTATTAACGGCTTGCCGTTCTATCGCTGGTTTCATAAGAACAAAGGCTGCACCCCATGAGATGGAGATGGCAAGTAAAGCCCAGGGTGCAACTTTTAACTGCATTTGATGGCGGGTGTTCATCCACGCAACTTCTTAAGCAAGGCAACCTCTTTACCGTGTTCTGGCTCCATTCCAGGAGTCTCCAAAATTAGGGGAGCATTCGCCACAGCGGGATGTTTAAGCAGCTCCTGGAAAGGATCTACTCCGATAAATCCATCGCCGATATTTTGATGGCGATCTTTTAAGGCCCCGCAGACATCCATAGAATCATTGGCATGTATTAATCGGATTCTTTCAATTCCAACTATTTCTACAAGTAAATCTAAAGTTTCTTTCATCCCACCCTTTATTGCTATGTCATGTCCGGCCGCAAAAACATGGCAGGTATCTAGGCAAATACCAACTTTAGGATGATATTCCAGTGCCTTTAGGTAGTACTCCAGATCTTCTAGACGCTTAACTAGAGATTGTCCTTGGCCAGCAGTTGGTTCCAGTAACAACATTGGCGCATCATCACTTAGCGCGTTAAGAATAGGCATCATTCCTTTATTGATCTGCTTCCAAGCTTTATCAATGAAATCTTCATTAACTGCTGAGCCAGTATGAACTACGACTCCAAGTGCGCCAATCTCTTTGCCACGCTTTAGTGAGTATTCGGTAGAAGCCAATGAGTTCAAGTAGGTGGCTTCAGTCGGAGATCCGAGATTGATTAAGAATGGCGCATGTACATAAGTTTGGATATCTAGCGCTTGCGCCTTTTCGCGAAAAATAGCATCTGCCTCATGATTAGTCTCAGGCATCGCCCAGCCACGCGGATTTGAGGTAAAAACTTGAATCGCCTCGGCTTTAATAGTTTCGGCATAGGCGATAGAACGCTTAGCCATTCCACCGCTGGTAGGTGTATGAGCGCCGATACGCGGGATCCTTTTTGGCATCGGCCTACCCTACTGTGATCGTCACCGTACTGCCACGTTTTACCTTAGTGCCAACACCAGGTGCAATATTGGTTACAGATTTGACCTTCTTGGCACCGATCGTCTTTACGGCAACTTTTAATTCGAGATCAGATAGCGCATCTCCAGCTTTAGACTCCGAGAGTGAGAATAAATTCGGGATGTAGACAAACTCTGACCCCTTAGAAATATTTAAAAGAATTTTTTCGCCTTTCTCTAAAGCAGTTCCGCCAGATGGAATTTGTGAAATAACAGTTCCGGCTAATTCTGTCTCGCTAAATTGTTCTACAACATCGACATCAAATCCGGCATCGGTTAACTCATTTAGCCCCTGATCTGCAGATTTACCGACATAAGATTGCGTATTAGAAGTTTCAACCCCTTTGCTTATTAATAAATTTACTACGGCATTTCGCTTAACCTTCTTGCCTACCGCAGGGCTCGATGAAATCACAAAACCATTGGGCACTTTCTCATCGAATACTTCAGTTAAAGTACCAATTTCTATCGGTGATTTAGCCAATAAATTAATGGCAGCCTCTGGCGTTAGACCTTTAATCATCGGTAGGATAAAACGTTCGGGACCTTTAGAGAAAATAGTTTTAATTTCTCCGCCGGTGTCGACTCTCCTACCACCTGCAGGATCAGATTTTATGATTTTCCCATCGGCGATATCTTCGCTAAATTCTTTGGCCGAAATAATTAAAGTTAAGCCAAGCGGGGAGAGGGCTGCCTTGGCTTCGCTCTCAGTAGCTCCAACAATAGAGGGCACGACAATCTTTGAGCCTGGTCCAACCATTGCATACCAACCGAGGAAACCTAAAGCCATAGCTAGACCTGCAGCGATAAAGCGATTGCGTTGCACCCGCTTGCTCACCTTTCTTCTCTTGGCTACCTGTGACGTTGATTCAGCTGGTGAGCTCTTCTTAATAGCCATGGTTTTATCCTTTTCGATTCGCGCCCGATCACGGCGACTTGATTTTTTTGATGCCGGGCGCATCGGTTCAATTGGTATATCTAGTTCTAAACTCATCTGCTTTTGATTGGGATCAAGAGAATGGGCGATAGCAAGAAGTGCTGAATGGAATTCACCGGCATCGCGTGGGCGGGAATCGGGATCTACATTTGTCGCACGATGGATCAGCTGATCTAAATCTGCCGGTATGCCATCACGTTTACTGCTCATCATGGGGACTCGCTCATTTACATGCATGTAAGCAATCTGAATAGGTTCGCCACCTGCGAACGGTTTCTCACCCGTAAATATTTCAAAGGCGGTAATTCCGGCAGAGTAGACATCGCTGCGCGCATCGGCTATCCCGCGCTGCACTTGTTCGGGGGATAGGTAAGAGACACTTCCTAGGACAACGCTAGATTCAGCAGTCATTGAAGAGCCCAAGAAAGCCCCTTTAGCTAAACCAAAGTCGGCGACCTTTATCCGGCCCTCTTTCGATATCAAAATATTATCTGGTTTTATATCGCGGTGGACTATCCCAATTTTATGAGCGGCTGCCAATGCGCTGAGTACTGGCAATAAAAATTTAATCCCAACTGCAACATCTAGAGCACCTTGCTCATTTAAATATTCACGCAAGCTATGGCCTTCTACAATTTCCATTACTAGAAATACCGCGGGGGAACCATTCTGGTTCCATCCTTGATCTTGTACCGCAACGATATTTGGGTGTGATAGCGCTGCTGCGGCCTTTGCTTCTCGTATGAAGCGTTCTACAAATTGCTCATCTTGTGCAAGATGAGAGTGCATAATCTTGACCGCAACTTTTCGGTCTAATCGAATATCCAAAGCTTCATAGATGGCAGCCATCCCGCCAGCTGCCATATGACGGATGAGCTGATAACGCCCATCAATTAATTCGCCAGTTAGGTCAGACATGTTGGCAATTTTAGGTAGTTAGTACGAAATCTGCCTTTTCACGCGTTGAGTGTTGTAGGAAATATTGCATTTGTGTGCCAAGCCACTTTTCCAACTGGGCTGCCAATTCCGGCCCATCTCGCTCTATTGCGCGTTTAACTCCGATTTCTGGCTCGATATCGATCCAAATCAAGACTGCCAATTGATCTTGTATCGCGCTATCTCCACTTCCGACGCCTTCCAAAATCAGTAAATCTGTACTTTCAATTAGTTCGATCTCACCGAAACTCTCATCTGCCCAGTTATAGCGCCGAATTTTTATTGGTTGAAGCATCTGATGATCTTTTACGATCCGTTGTAGCACCAGCGTTAGATCTGCTGTTAAGGCATTCTCCCAACCATCATATAGATCATCCATATGAATAACTGTTACTGAAAAATTCAATGAGAGAGCTAAAAAAATTTCTTTTGCAAGGGTGGTTTTGCCTGCCCCCGCTGGTCCATCTATTGCAATGATGGGACGCGGATTTCGGTTACAAAGATCGGATAGCGCTGCGATGAGCTGCATACCATCTACTCCATCCCACAGCCGCTAGCACTGTGAATATCGCATATAGCAAAGAGGTAAAGAGCAGACCTTGTGATGCGTATAAGGCAGTGTATCCAGCATCAACTACCAACCAAAGAGGCCAGCTCTCATACTTCTCATAGACCATTAAAATTTGAGCAGCAAGAGATCCAAAGAATAAAAGCGCGTCTACATAAGTGGAAGCGGCCCCCATAGATTTTAAGAGTGGGGCAAGGGCCAAAGTTGCCAGAATTATGGCGATGCATGTATAGCTGCGGTAGGAGTTCTTGAGCGGCCCAGGTTTTGCACCAGTTGGCTCCCAGCCGAACCATCCGATAGCAGCGGCGATGATAAATACAATTTGAAGTGCTGCGCTGGCATATAGTTCCCACTGAATAAAGAGAAATCCATATAGGACAGAACCAAGTGCCCACCAGGGCCAGGTGATTCGCTTGCCAGTAATTCCAAGTGCTACGCCAACGAAAGCGATAATTGTGGCAATGAATTCTAGATATGAGAGCTCGTACCCAAGGATTGTCGCAATATTTTCAGAGAAGAAATTAAAAGCAGATGCCATTATTAATACCTTTCCGCATCCGCATTACCGGACGGGTCAAGCGGTCGATCTGGATTTCAGATCCTCTCAGCCGTTTAAGCGGCTCCCGCAATCGTTATCGTATCGGAGATCTTGCCCTAATTGCAAAGATGTAAGCGCGCGCTGCAACTCGCGCGCGTCTAGCTGTGGAAGTCTTAGCGCGCTTATTAAATACGTCATAACCAATCTTTTCTACTTCATCAACTATTCCGCAATAGAGTTCACTGGCCGCTCGAATACAAGGCTGACTTCTCTTATCTAGCAGCGCAATTCCTGGCTCGGCCGCCTTCTGCAGCTTTCTAACTCGAGCTATTTGGAACTTCAGTGCGCTGACTATTTCAGGGGTCAATTTTCGCGCCTCCAACATCTGGCGATTAACACCGTATTCGGCAAGTTCCTGCATTGGTAGATAGACGCGACCCCGTTCCAAATCTTCACCGACATCACGAATAAAATTAGCTAATTGAAAAGCTACGCCAAGATTCTTCGCCGCTTCAAGTGAATTAAAAGTATCGCCGCCCAAAATTGGGACCATCTCCAAGCCAATTACTGCAGCGGAACCATAGACATATTCATAAAGATCATCAAAGCTCTGATATTCGGTGACAGTTAAATCCATCTCCATAGAGTGTAGAAAGTCTTTAAAATGTTGGTGCGGGATATTAAAACGTGAAACTGTATCGATAAGCGCGCGGCCAACAGCATCACTTGTTATTCCCGTCTCCAACCCCTTTAAAACCTCAGAGCTCCACTTCTTTAGAACATCTGCCTTCTCAGCAGGTGACAAGGTTGATGCTAAGTCATCGACAATTTCATCGGCATATCGCGCAAAACCGTAGAGAGCATGCACAAAGGGACGTTTAGCAGCAGGCAGTAGTAGCGTAGCTAAGTAGTAAGTCTTACCGTGAAGTGAATTTAATCTTTTACATTCAGCATAAGAGGCGCGAAGTTCTGGATCAAATATACCGGCTGCATCAAGCTCACTCACTTATTTAACCGGGCCTACTATTCGCTCTGCTGCCAATCGTCCAGAAATTAGAACCATAGGAACGCCGACTCCTGGTTGGGTACCCGATCCCGCAAAGACCACATTCTCAAAACCTGCCGCCATATTTCGCGGACGGAATGGTCCAGTCTGGAAGAAGGTGTGGGCGCTAGCAAATGGCGCACCGCGTTCCATACCTTGCGCTTGCCAATCTAAAGGCGTAGTCATAACTTCTGTTTCAATTGCGTCACCAAATCCGGTGTACCCACGATCTTCAAGAGTTTGAATCATCTGATCACGATATGGACGAGCCTGCGTTTTCCAATCAATTTTGGCATCTAAGTTAGGAGTCGGATACAAGATGTAATAACTCTCTTTGCCAACTGGTGCAAGTGAAGGATCATCATGAGTCGGAATGGTCACGAGAACTGATGGATCAGTCATTAAAATTTTCTTATTTATCAGTTCATCAAAAACGCCATCCCAAGATTGGCCAAAGTGAATATTGTGATGGGCCACATGGTCATATTTCTTTGATGAACCCACGAGCAGAGTCGCACAGGAAGGTGAATATTTAAGGCGTTTTACAGAGAGCGGAACTTTTCCAAGCAAATCACGCCAAACTACTGGTAGATCAGGGTTCATAACTACGACATCACATTCAACCCGCTCGCCTGTATCGGTGATAACCGCCTTTGCGCGAGAATTTTCCACCTCAAGGCGAGTAACACTGGTGTTGTATTTGAAAGTGACCCCGTGCTTTTCTGCCGCAGCAGCTAGCGCACGCGGGACTGCATGCATTCCACCTTTCGGGAAGAAGACGCCATTTACTGAATCCATATATGCAATAACGGCATAGATGGCAAGGGCCTGTTGTGGGCTAACGCCGGCATACATTGCTTGAAATGAATAAACCTTCTGCAGTCGGGGATCTTTTAAGAATTGATTTACCTTGGGAGATAGTTTTCGGAAACCACCCAGTGCAATTAAACGCGCCAAATTAGGAGTCAGTAAATTAAAAGGTGAGTCGATATTGCGATCGATAAAGTCATTCATCTCATACTTATAGAGCTTTGTTACAAACTCTACATATCTTCGATAACCAAGCGCCTCTTCTGCGCTGACAGTTTTACGGATCTCCTCTTCCATCTCTGCAGTATTGGCATGAACATCGATTTGCGATCCATCTGCATAAAATGCGCGGTATAAAGGCTTAAGAGGTGAAAGTTCTAGCCAATCTTTCATATCTTCGCCAACGCAGGCGAAGGCATCTTGAATTAAAGATGGCATTGTTAATACGCTTGGACCAGTATCAAAGGAGTAACCATCTTTTTGAAGTAGCCCATTGCGCCCGCCAGGCACGCCTTCTCGCTCGATCACTGTAACTTTACGTCCAGCCCCAGCTAAACGTAGGGCAGCGCTAAGTCCACCCAGTCCCGCTCCGACTACAACAACATGATCGGTCGGACCTTTTACTCTGGCAGACATTTAATGGCTCCTACGGGTTGCACTTGTGGCAAGTTCAATGAACAACTCGCGCGCCGATGGCGCAATTACATCAGAATTTGCCGCAGTTAGCGCGTTGGAAAGCAACCCATCGATGAGATCTTCCACATCTTTGACCGCACCAGTTGCAGTAATTAGTGAGCGAATTTCTTCAATTTCTGCTTCAGATAAGTCATCTTTACCGAGCACAGATCTAATTTTTGCTGCACTTTCCTGATCTGCGCGCTCAAATGTCATCGCCATCAATACGGTTCGCTTACCCTCGCGAATATCGTCGCCAGCAGGTTTTCCGGTGATATTTGGATCGCCAAAAATTCCTAATAAATCATCGCGTAACTGGAATGCTTCGCCTAGTGGTAATCCATAAGCGCTCAAAATGTTAACTAAATCTTGCCTCTCGTTGCGATCTGCTATCGCAAGCGATGCGCCTAAATGCAGTGGACGTTCGATTGTGTATTTACCTGATTTGTAACGGGCGATTCTTAGTGAACGATCTACACTCGGTGTGCGTTCACCTGCTTCACGGACATCTAAATATTGTCCTGCCATCAACTCGATGCGCATCTCATCATGTACGACAAGAGCAGAAAGTAAAGCCGCATCAGAAACGCCAGACGTATGTAGTAGATGATCGGACCAGACGAGAGCCAAATCTCCGAGCAATACAGCAGCAGCTTCACCAAATTGTTCGGCTAATCCATCCATGGCATAGATCTGATGTAAATTTTCGAAGTGGCGATGAATGGCAGGTTTACCACGCCTGGTATCTGAACGATCCATCAGGTCATCATGAATCAAAGCGCATGCCTGTAAGAGTTCAAGGCTAGTAAAGGCGCGAATATCTGCAGCGCTGGGTGACTTACCTGTTGCGGCAAAACCTGCATAAGCAAAGAGCGGGCGTAACCGCTTGCCACCCTCAAGGAGAAATGTTTCCAGCGCATCGCAAACTGGGATTAATTCAGAACCGATCGAACTTAAATATTCGCGTTGTAAGGTGAGATAAGCCGATAGCTCGCTCTGAACCTGCTCTCGCACTTTTATAAGCGTGCCTCGTGCATCGTTACCCACGGCGCAACGGTACCCTGACCGCGTGGAGATGCGCATGCAGAAGCTCGGTGATGGAGTCACCTACTCCTTTGAATTCTTCCCTCCAAAAGATACGGCAGGCGAAGATCGCCTATGGAGCGCAGTATCTACTCTAGAAGCAATCGCGCCAGATTTTATTTCGGTCACTTACGGAGCAGGCGGCTCTACTCGTGATCGTACGATTCGCATTACTTCAGAGATCACCGCTCGCACCAGTATCCCAACAGTGGCGCATCTAACCTGCGTTGGCTCAACTCGCGCAGAACTTATTGAAATCTTGGAGCGCTATAAGAGCGCAGGAATTCATAATATTTTGGCGCTACGCGGTGATCCCATCGGCGGTCCACGTGCACCTTGGTCGGCTACTGCTGGCGGGTTAAATCATGCGGATGAGTTAGTGGAACTAGCGGTCGAGGTGGGTGGATTTACAATCGGAGTTGCCGCATTCCCAGATGGTCATCCGGCATCGGGTGCTAATTTTGATACTGACATCAAAGTGCTATTGCGTAAAGAATCTGCGGGAGCATCATTTGCGACTACTCAGTTCTTCTTCGAAGTCGATAAATGGAAAATCCTTGTTGACCGATTAGCAGCGCGTGGCTCAGCACTGCCAATAATTGCCGGAATCTTGCCAGTGACCAGCGTAAGTCAGCTAAATCGGATGGCCGAATTAAGTGGAACTCCAATTCCGGATGTAATTTCTCAGGCATTCGACGCTGTTAAAGATAACGCTCAAGATGTTCACAAGTTGGGTGTTGAGATAGCAACCCAACTTTGCGAAGATTTATTATCAGCTGGAGTACCTGGTCTTCATTTTTACACAATGAATACATCATCTGCTACTCGCGAAATTTTTGAGCAGATTAAAGATAAGAAACGTTCATGAATCAGAGTGAATTTACCAACCGTTGGAGCGCTCTACACGGCGGCGCTGAGATAAAAGGGATAGTTAAAGCTTGGCTGGCTATTTCATTTAGGTCAGCAAAGTTAGCAACGACTTTGCGCGTAACTCCAAATTTCTTAACAATTATTGGAGTGGTATTTGCGATAGCGATGGCGCTAAATCCAACTTCTATTTGGTGTATTCCACTGTTGGTAATCTCGCTCTTCGCCGATGGCATCGATGGCAGCGTTGCAATTGTGCAAGCTAAGGTAAGTGCCTGGGGAGCCGTTCTTGATGCAGTTGCTGATCGAATTAGCGAGGCGCTCTGGTTCTATGTTACATATCAACTTGGCGCACCTGCTTGGATTGCGTTAGGTGCCTTTGTCATCGCGACAACGCAAGAGTATGCCCGGGCTCGTATAGCTGGTTTAGGTGTAAGCGACGTTGGAGTCGTAACTCCAGCCGAGCGACCTGTTCGAGCAAGTTTTATCTTTGTTGCACTAATTGCAAGTGCAATCGGTTTAGAAATATCTGCTGTGGTTATTGGCGCACTCTTACTGCTCCAAATAATCAGTTTTTACTTAGTGTTGCGCTGGGCCTATCACCGCTTGCGCGACAATTTCAGCGCTTAATCCGACCAAAGGCAAACCTCCACCAGGGTGGGCAGAACCACCGGCGAGGTATAAACCTTTTAGTGGAGAACGATTTTTAGCACGTAGGAAGGCAGAACGCGGACCGTTACTAGATGTTCCATAAATAGAACCTCCGGGGGCTAGTACCGATTTCTCGAGATCAGCGGGTGTGCGAATCTCGAGCAGATCTAGCCGATCACGAATAGCGATTCCACGCGCTTCTAGAGTGTCAATAATCTGCATTGCATAGTTTTGTTTGAAATCATCATCACTCCAATCAAATCCATTCTCACCTGTTACATCATGGCGAGGGGCATTTACAAGGACAAACCAAGATTCATGGCCAGCTTGGCGAACCATTGATTCATCACGTGGAGCGCAGAGATAGATTGTGGGATCAGCAACTGGCTTTTTGCGATCGAAGATATCTATAAACTCTTGGTTATAATTTTTAGGGAAGAAAATATTATGGTGGGACAAATTAGTTTTATTATCGGTGGAGCGCAATCCCAGCAAAAGCGAGAAGCCGGCAAGTGATGGATCAGATTTCGCTAAGTTCCTGCGTACCTTGGCTAACTTGGCTACCTTGCCTTTGATTAATTTATTGTAGACAGCAGATGAATCAGCATTTGCAATAACAATTTTGGATTTAATTATTCGACCATCTGCTAGAACAATGCCCGAAACCTTATCTCCATTATGAGTTATTTCAGTAACTTTAATATTAAATTCAAAACTAACGCCTTTATCCAAGCAGCGTTGATAAATTGCATCTGCCAATTTTCCAACTCCACCTTTGATATGCCAGGCTCCGAATGCCTCCTCTACAAAGGCGATTGAAGCTAATACCGCAGGGGCAACTCGTGGATCTGAGCCGCTATATGTGGCGTAGCGATCTAATATGTTCCGCAATCGAGCATCTTTAACTCGAAGATCACGCAGTGATTTCCAAGGCGCGATAACGCGTAGATCTCTGAGAAGTTTTGGCCGTCGCAGTAAAGTGGTGATTGAACGAAGTTCAGATTCTATAAATGGCTCGCGCGATACATCCCACATCGACTCGGCAGTCTCCATAATCTGGCTCCATTCAAGGGCAGCATTGCCACCTAATGAATTTTCGATTGCTGTTAAAGTTTGTCTCCGCGAGAGATTGGCAAATTGCACAGCGCTGCCATCGCTAAAGCGATAATCAAATGATGGATTTACGGGTTGCAGTTCTAAGACGCGCCCCATTACATCGCCGGTCCGCTGGAATAGGTCACGGTAAACAGCAGGAAGTGTTAATAACGATGGACCAGTATCGAATGCGTAATTTCCAATCCACTCGGTACGGCACTTACCGCCATGGCGATTAGATGCCTCATAAACGCTTACCTGATGACCAGCTTTGGCAAGGCGAGCAGCAGTGGCCATTCCGGCCATTCCGGCTCCGATAATTACCACCGATTCTTTCGTTGTACTCATACGGTACGGCCCTTCCATTTGACCTGACCACGCATGCGCCAACTATAGAAAATTAAATAAATTATTACCAAAGATGAGATGGGGTGGAGAAAAGAATCTACGACTCGGCCACGTGAACTTTTTGCGCTGATCATGCGCGAGATCACCATTGCTATATATGCCAACAAACCAAAGGTATCGCCCATTAGCCAGAGAATTACCGGAAGAATGCCAGTGGCAAAGATAAAGAGAGCTGCAAATAGTGCGCCCAGCGGATTAGCAAAGGCCTTCCAAAGTGATTTTCCATATCCTGCCTTTATCTCTGCAAAATTTTTATACATTCGAGTCTCGGCCAAATTTGAGCCATCGGCAACGCCCCCATGGAATCCTGATTTGATCAGCGCACGGGCGAGTTCAATGTCATCTAGTACTTGACCGGCAATGGGAGTAAACCCATCTATTTTGGCTAAAGCGCTCTTTTTTACTAAAAATAATTGTCCATTTGCAACAGCAAGTGAAGTCAGGCTAGATCGCTCGGCTAGACGCAATGGGACGGTCGTCATCCATGACCACTGTAAAAGTGGTTGTACTAGGCGCTCTGCGAAGGAGACGGCAATCTGTCTTGGATATGGTGAAATAAAATCGCGTTTACCTAACATCGCCACGGATTGTGAGAGGGCAGTGGGAGATATGCGAACATCTGCATCTAAGGTAACGATAATTTCTCCGCGCGCGCGGGCTAATCCATGTTGCAAGGCCCATGGCTTACCGAGCCATCCCTGCGCAAGGGACGGCGCAATTATGATTTCGATATTAGCGCCAGCGGACTTAGCTTGAGTCAGCATTGATCGTGTTTGATCTTCTGATGAATCATCGATAAAAATGATCTCTAGTGCGCTTAAATTCTTCTGATTAATCAAGCTTTCGACTAAGTCCGCCACATTTTCGGCCTCATTACGAACGGGGATGAGAATGGAGATCGAATCGGTTATTAAGGTTGAATTTTTAGCTCTTCGAATTGTTAAAAAATTAGCAGTAGCAAAAGTCAATAGAATTAAAGTTAAGAGAAATATTGCGATTGACATTTAGAATTTATGGGCGGCCGAGCCAGCGGGAGAAGAAAAATGGCGCTAAAACTGCACCGAAAGTGGCACCGAAAATAAAGGCAACTCCTGGTCGGTCGAAGAAGAATAGATTTGAGATTATGCCTGCAAACCAAGTCCAAATTAGAAATATGTCTACGGCGGCAAAACTGGCGCTCTGCTTGCGTCGCTCGCGTGGTAGCGCCAGATGCATTAGCGCTATTAACGCCATTCCAGAGAGCAACCAACCAAATGCATTTGAGAGCGGAACATCAGGTGTAAATGGAACATGAGCTCCAGTTACTTCCCATTTCCAGCGACCGGCTGAGACCATTTGTGGATCTAGAAATAAGTCATATGCCATTAGGCCAAAACCGCCATATAGGAAGACCCAATTGCCGGCTACTCGTCGCGCTGCGCAGAGAATTGGATGGGCAATCATCGCCCAAGCAAAGGGAACAACTAATGGAACATCAAAGATTTGCAGCCCAAGTGAAGTGTCATATTCATAAACTCCAAATGGCCAGCCAGTCTTGACACCAATTAATTCAATAATGAAACCAAAGGTGAGGGCTATACCTAAAAGAGAGAAGGCATAGCGAGCTCCAAATGCCAACAAAGCATGGAGCGCCATGGCACCTGCACCCCAATAGACCGTTGCGATAGTAACTATTCGCAGCGGCTCACCATCTAGCAGTGGGTAGCTAACTTGTAAAAGAATTGCAATAGCCAAAGTTGCCATCAAGAGAATGCGAGAACGATTCGAGATTCCTCGGCGCAGTCCGCGACGAGGTGAATAGTGGCGAATCGACATGGGGCTAAGTCTGCCCTATTTACCTAATTACTAGAAATTTATCTGCGAATCTCGCGTACTGCAAAGCGCGCAAATAGTTCTTCGGCATACCAGCTATAGCGCTCAGTTGCCGCGATTGCGCCTTGATGTGCTGCCCCCTTGTAGGCAAAGTTCCTTAAATCTGCTGCGCTCTCCCAGTGGGAAAAAGTTCCCTGTAAGCCAATCGGGGCTTCACCGATTCCAATAGTTGTAATCAATCCATTTGAAGAATGCAGGCTCTCTGTTACAGGTGGGACTGCGCGCCAGAAACGAAAGTTTTGCACCCACTTAATCCGAGCTCGGGTAATAGCAACTATTTCGCCGTGGCCCGGAGTAATCGAGTAATCGAATGGATTACGCCTTGCCCACAGGCCATGTGATGAACTTGGGTCTAATAAGTACCTAACTTCTTCAAATGAGCGTTTGCGCCAGCTCGTTATCAATATTGAACTATCTAACTCAGACAATTTTTCTAATTCGATAACCACGAGTGCGCCCCAACGATATGGATCAGCATCGCGCGGAGTAAACGTTTCTCCTTTACCGGTACCTAGCATTTTGGCAAAGCTAACACCAGAGAATCTGCGCAGTGCGATGCGACCAAGGGCCATCTGCAACAGGGCAAAGCCCAATGATTTACCCTTAATTTTCCAAAAATAAACTACCGTCACTTTTTCTTTGCTCAATTGAGAATACCTGCACTCTGTAAAATATAGCTTGCTACTTCGGTTGGGTGATCCCACATTGGGGCATGTCCAGATTGAGCAATCGTTATCCATTGCGCATGTGCTGGAACCATGGCGCGCTCTTGACAATTTCTAGCTGGCAAAGTGTTATCTGAATCTCCAAAAATAATTTTAACTGGAATTTCTGCACTAATTTTTGCGGCAAAGCGTTTCTTTAACATGCCATCCCATGCAGGAAAGTAACCCGGTGAGTGGATCATGGCATTTATTGCATCTAGGCATAGTTCATATGAAAAATTTCGCCAGAGAGGGCTGACATCGGAGAAACCAATTTTGCGCGCCCATTCATTCTTTAACATCAATGGAGCTAGAGCTGCAAAATTCTTAGTAAAAGCGCGGAGCGCTACGGTACCTGAAAGTCTCTGGACAAATGTTGCTAGCCATAGTCCCGCTGGGGCCAGGGCCGTAACGCTTTTAACTTTCTCAGGGTATGCCGCGGCTATCTCTAAAGCTATCCACCCACCTAATGAATTACCAACTAAGTGAAACTCTTCTATACCTAACTGTTCTGAAAGCTCGCGCGTTATTGCCTTTGCTAGCGATAGCGGATCCATTTCATCGCCATCAGAGTATGGTGAATATCCATGGCCCGGTAGATCTACCGTAATTAAGTTAAAGCAATCTATTAATAGCGGCTCCAATGGCTTCCATGCGGTAGCAGCTGAACCCAAACCATGCACAAAGACCAAATTAGGCGCAACCGTACTATTTGAGGTTAATTGCTTTATGGAAAGGTTCATCTTAAATTCAGATATTACTCTGTGGCTCTGGCGATTTCGCGCCCATTTTTACTGCACTATAGAGCAATGAATCTTCGTAAAGTCAGCGCTGAGGGCCTGGGAACGGCAATCCTGGTGATGAGCGTTGTCGGATCAGGCAAAATGGCACAGAACTTAAGTAACGATATTGGTCTTCAGCTTGTAATCAATTCAGCTGCAACAGCGGCAATCTTATATTTATTAATAACTACCTTATCTAGTATCAGTGGCGCCCATTTCAACCCCGTAGTAACTGGAGTATTTCTTTTTAAGAGAAAGATTAAGGCTAAAGAGGCAATGGCCTACTTAGTTGCTCAATTTTTTGGGGCTTTAATCGGCACAGGCTTAGCGAATTTAATGTTTGATCTGCCAGTTTATACGACTTCCACAAATGTTCGTAGCGGAAGCAATCTATTTCTGAGCGAAATTATTGCCACCGCTGGATTGGTAGGCATTATCTTTATGGCTGTTAATCAGGGGCGAGAGAAGAAAATCCCAGCCCTTGTTGCAACATGGATAGGCGCTGGTTATTTCTTCACATCTTCAACATCATTTGCTAATCCAGCGGTAACCGTGGCGCGGGCCTTTACCGATACTTTTTCAGGTATTGCGCCAGAATCTATTACTGCATTTATCGCAGCCCAAATTATCGGAGCTACTTTGGGATATGCGATAACACAGGGGCTAACTTCTAAGTCGGGAGATAAGAAATGAGAAAACCATCTGTCTTATTTGTTTGCGTTCATAACGCGGGACGTTCGCAGATGGCGGCGGGTTTTATGCGCGAACTCGGTGCCGATCGCGTTGAAGTACTCTCTGCTGGTTCTGCGCCAAAAGATTCCATAAATCCAGTCGCAGTTGCAGCGATGGCCGAACTCGGAATCGATATTGCAAATAACACGCCCAAGATTTTAACTCCAGAGGCGGTGCAGGCATCAGATGCCGTAATCACAATGGGTTGCGGAGACGCTTGTCCCTTCTATCCTGGAAAGCGTTACGAAGACTGGGTCCTAGATGATCCTGCTGGACAGGGGATCGAATCCGTGCGTCTTATCCGCGATGATATTAAAGTCCGAGTTGAAAAACTATTAGCAGATTTACTTCTCTAATCTCCAACAACCATAGGTGTTGCTTCGGTGCATTCGATTAGCTCGTTAAATGAAGTTGGGTAGACAGCATGTGGATGGCCAGACGCAGCCCAAACAACGTTATATTCATTGAGCGCAACATCAATTAAAGTCATTTCTGGTTTAGATATCCACCCAATGGGGGAGACGCCACCAACGGAGTAACCCGAGACTTCCTTTACATAGTTTGCATCAGCTCGTCCAAGTTCGGGAATATTTAAATTATGGGCGACCATTTCAGTATTTACGCGATGGCGTCCGCTGGTAATTATTAACAGGGGATTGCCAGATGGGAGTTTAAATATTAAAGATGAGGCGATTTGGCCGACTTCAATACCAAGTCCGTTTGCAGCATCAATAGCAGTTCGAGCGGTATCGGAAAGGATTGTTACCTCACCTTTTGCGCCAAGTTCAACCGCTGCCTGAATAAATCTTTTGACTGCAGCCTTTTGAAGAATCCCATCCATCCCGTAAGGATACTCAAAGCTTTGACTCCGATATACGTTAGCGTTAGCGCACTATGAGCAACCAGAGTGCGCTACGACAGGCCCAGCGCGCCCGTAATTCCCTTTGGGTTTCATTTTTATTACTTGGCATGGTCTCAATGGGGTGGGTACCGCGAATCCCAGAAATTAAAGATGCCATCGGTTTATCAAATGGCGCATTTGGATTTACTTTGTTGGGCAGTACCTTTGGCGCAGTTGCGGGAGCGCAATTAGCCGGGCGCTATGTACACACTTATGGTTCGCAAAAAGTTATTTTTGTAGGCGTATTTATTATGCCCGCTGGCTTAGCAGGTATGGCCTTATCAACTAATGCGCTCTCACTCTTTCTAACCTTATTTACTATGGGCCTGGGCTATGCGTTAATTGATATGTGTTACAACTTTCAAGGAACGGTGATCGAAAAGATTCTGGCAAGACGTTACATGTCTTCTTTTCATGCGATGTGGAGCAGTGGGGCATTTCTGACCACGATCATTGGGGGAGCCATCACTCGCCATGTTTCACCACGGGTTAACTTACTCGCCATCGCCGCAGTCTCTTTAGTCGCATATTTAATTGCTGCCAGATTTTTACTTCCGTCTGAAGTCGATGGCCATAAAGGTGAGGAAGAACATGCTGCAAAAATTCCATTATTTGATAAGAGCGTTATCCCGCTATGGTGGTTAGGTTTTGGATTATTAGCCAGTCTAGTTGGTGAAGGTGCGGCAAGTGACTGGGCAGCAATTTTATTGCGCGATGAGATGGGTTATGGCAAAGGCGTTTACGCATCAGCCTTTGCCTCATTTGCACTGGCAATGATAATTAGCCGCTTTCTAGGTGATCGCGCGCTTGATTACTTTGGGCCGGCGCGCTTGGTAAAACTGGGCGGCTATCTGGGAGGGGCTATCTGGGGGGTATCTATGATGATTGCGATTCCATTATCTGCATCTCATCCGATACTTGCGTTGATAATTGTAAATATTGGATTCGCCGCAGCTGGATTAGGAATAGGTCCGATGTTTCCAGCATTTATTCTGGCAGCAAGTAAAACCCCTGGTATTGCTCCAGCGGTGGCAATTTCGCGCGTTGGCGTAATTGGAATCGCTGGCTTCTTCTTTGGCCCAACCGTTACTGGAGTTATCGCTGAATATACAAGTCTTTCTATCGCAATTATGTATCCAGTTGCAATGTTGCTCTTATCTGGATATCTCTCTAAAGCAATTAAGTCGGTTCGAAAATAAGGTTTTAAAGTCTATTTAAAGTCTCTAGCAAAGTTAGCGCCGAGATCATAAATAGCAAGTATGCAAAGAGTTGCTTAAGCAAACGCGGAGATGTTTTATGGGCAAGGTGTGAGGCTATCTGAGCCACTATTACAGCAGCTATTCCCATTAAAATTGGAATATGCCATTGCACATCAGACCACTGCGAGCTACGCCCTAACAAGGCGGTAAGAGAGTTAATGGAGATTATTAAAAGAGATGTTCCTGCAGCGATAATTTGTGGAGTTCCAAAGTAGAGAACTAGTACAGGTATGGCTATAAAGCCTCCACCAATTCCAAATAATCCTGTAACAGAACCAATTAAGAGCGACATTAAAACTAATATTGGAAAGGGCATTCTCTTCTGGTGATCAAGTTTAGGAGGGCGCAGCATGCTAACTCCGGCCAGAGATAAGATTGCGGCAAAACCAGCAGTAATTACTACATCTGGAATTTGACCAACTATCGATGAAAACCCGATATTGGTAACTAAACCAAAGCTCCAAATAATGAATGCATCGCGATAGAGAATTTGCTTCTTCCGCGCTTTAGGAATGACACCTGATAACGCGGCTAAGAAGACAACAGCTATCGCAGCAGTAGTTGCCTCCTTTGGCGCAAAGGCAAAGCCATACATAAGAATTGGCACAGCGAGCATCGCTCCGCCGGCGCCGACTAGACCTAAGGTGGCTCCGATAAACCCACCAGCTGTTAGCGCCAGTAACGTCTCCATTAAAGAATTCTCTCATTAGCAGATGGAAAAAGAGAAACGACCCTCATCGCTGAGAGCCGTTTCTTTATTATTTTATATTTCTTATTTAAAGAAGGCGATATTTCCAATATGTGGTCCAAAGGCATCTGCCGATATTGATCCGCTATATATAAGGGCAAAGATAATTAGCGCAGCTCCAGCGAGAGCGAGATCCTTATTAAAGGCAAGCATCTCATTCTGCTTGGCAGTTGGATCTGTCTCTTTCCAGAAGTTATGAAAAATAACTGCAGTCAAAATAAGGTTGATTGCAAGTAGCAGCGCACCAAGATCAACCCAGATGCCGAGTGCGATATAGATTCCGCCCAGTAAGAAGAAGAGCCCGCTAACTAGAACACCCAACTTTGCAGCAGGAAGTTTCTTATATTTGGCATAGCCAGTCATTGCTTCCAGTTTGGCGAAGTGTGCGATTCCGGAAGTGATAAAGATAAAGGCGAAGAGAATTCGCCCTATTACGAGTACTGCATCCATGGTTCTCCTTATTTGCGCTATTTTGGCGAGGCTGTGCCTCGATACCTTTAAATATAGTTGAAAGTTCAACTATATGTGCGAGATATACGAGACGACATGCGCGCCTTGCCTATGTCAGGTAGTTGAGATAGTTTTCGAACACTTGTTCGAAAATTCACAGGAAGGCTTAAGGCGGTAAAAAATGTCACTCCCAGAGATCAACCCATCCCATGATGTCATCGTAGATGGCTCAGCTACTCCGATCGAATTTACCTTTCGCGGTAAACGCTTTCGCATCCACGCCGTGCTCTCGCGTTGGTGTGAAGCAGGCGGTTGGTGGAACCGAGTTAGCGATGGCATCTATCGCCCTGATGATGGAGCTCGCGCGCTATGGACTGTAGAAGCTGCCCCGATCGGTGCACTTAATACCTTTCAACTCGAGCGTGATGAGATCACAGGTTCCTGGATAGTTAAGCAGGTCTGATTTAAAGATGAGTTTTATCCACCTACGCACATCAAGTGCCTTCTCGCTCAAATACGGAACAACCCAGCCGCGCGATCTTGTCGAACGCGCTGCCCAATTTGAATCACCAGCGCTCGCTTTAACCGATCGTGACGGTCTATATGGTGCGATCCGCTTTGCCCGCGCCTGTTTGGAATTTGGCGTTGCACCGATAATAGGAGTCAACCTTGCTATCGATTTATTAGCAGACCCAAATATAAAAAGTGTGCCCGCTAAAAATTTACCACGCGTGACTATCTTGGCTCATGGCGATGGAGGATGGCGCGCACTAGTGCGTTTATTAAGCGGCCTTAATATGAACTCCACAGATCGTACGCCGATTCTGACTTTAGATTTTTTGCAACGCTTTAGCCAATACGCAACGCAGCTACATCTACTACATGGACCCGAATCACCGGTTAGCCAAGCTTTAGCTCTGCACCGCACAGATATTGCCTATCAGATATTTAATAAGACTCGCCCTTTCTTCGGTGACCATGCCATTGATTGCGTCTCACATTTAGTTGCAGGCGCAGGTCCATTCTCAACTGCACATGCTGCGCGCTCTCTTATATTTGCGCGCGATCACGACATTGATGCAGTAATTACCAATGCAGCACGGATGCGTGATGCAGCAGATGGACCAGTTGCCGATATTCTCGATTGCGCTCGCCAGTTAGTACCGTTACATCCGCGCCACCTAGAACGTCGCAATGCAGAGGCTTATCTCAAGCCAAGCGATCAGATGATCTGCCTCGCTGCTGAAATCGCGCGCGCCGCCGGAGAGCGAACTCCACGCGCACTTTTACAGACCACTCGCCAATGGGCAGAGCGCGCTTTATTATCACCACAACGTGACCTTGGCTTAGGCGGCATTCATTTACCCGAAGCGCATGTAGTTGGCGCAGATTCAGCTAACCAAATGCGCACCTTGCTGCGCACGCGCTGCGAATCAGGAATTAATTGGCGCTATAACGATGCAGAAAATATTAATAAAGCGCGGGCCCGTTTAGATGACGAGCTAGCAACTGTGGCAACCCTTGGTTATGAGTCTTACTTCTTAACAGTTGCCGATATCACCGATATGGCGCGCGATTGTAATATCCGCGTAGCAGCGCGAGGCAGTGGTGCCGGTTCATTGATCTGCCACTTACTTGGAATCTCAGGTGTAGATCCAATGCGCCACGGTTTATTAATGGAGCGTTTCTGCTCGCCTCTGCGGCGGGCACTTCCAGATATTGATATCGATGTTGAATCTGCACGGAGGCTAGAAATTTATGATCTTGTCTTCAAACGTTATGGCGATACTGATTGGCAATCACCTAGCGCGCTATCACGCTGTGCCACAGTTGCCATGGTCGATACTTATCGCGCACGTAACGCTATCCGCGATACCGGGGCAGCTCTGGGACTTGCCTCTATGGAGATCGATCTAATCGCTAAATCGCTGCCGCATGTGCGCGCCCGCAATATTGAGGCTACCTTGAAATCTCTTCCAGAGCTGCACTCGCTTAATTTATCGGCGCCACTTACCGCCATGGTGATCTCATTAGCGCAACGCCTAGATGGATTACCAAGGCATCTAGCGATGCATCCATGTGCAGTTGTTCTATCTGATGCCGGTCTACTAGATCGCGCCCCAGTCCAGCTAAATGCGAGCGGGTACCCAATGGTGGAATTTGATAAAGATGATGTAGAAGAAATTGGCCTACTTAAGTTAGATATTTTGGGTGTGCGGATGCAATCAACTATCGCCCACGCAGTGCACGAGATAAAGCGAGTTGAAAATATCGAACTCGATATTGATGCGATACCGCTAGATGATGAAGCCACTTATAAGTTGATTCAATCAACTCGCACCTTAGGCATCTTCCAAGTGGAGAGCCCAGGACAACGCGAGCTAGTTGGAAAATTAGCCCCCCAGACTTTTGCAGATTTGATTATTGATATCTCGCTCTTTCGTCCTGGGCCAGTTAAAAGCGACATGATCCGCCCCTTTCTAAACGCCCGCCATGGCTTTACTCCAGCGCAGATAATTCATCCTGATCTCTATGAGATCTTGGTGCAGACTGAAGGCGTGGTTGTATTTCACGAACAAGTTATTTCGATCATCGCAACTCTTACCGGTATCTCACTTGCAGCAGCTGATGAGAAACGGCGCGCCTTAGGCAGTAGCGCTGGCCAACAAGAGGTCTGCGATTGGTTCTTCCCTGCCGCTACAGCGCGCGGTTATGAGCTAGCCGTCATTACACAAATCTGGGATGTCTTGCGCGCATTTGCATCTTTTGGTTTCTGCAAAGCGCATGCGGCAGCTTTTGCGCTACCTACCTATCAATCAGCTTATTTAAAGACACATCATCCAGCAGCTTTTATTGCAGGCATCTTGACCCATGATCCAGGCATGTATCCAAAGCGCTTAATGATTGATGAAGCTCGCCAATTAGGAGTTGGTCTAGCGCCCTTAGATATTAACTTTTCGGGTGATCGGTATTTAGTTGAAGAACCAGCTTCAGAAGAACCAGCAAAGGGCCAGAGCGTGCGCATAGCGCTCACATCAGTATCAGGTATTAGTAAAAGAGAAGTCATTTCAATAATTGCAGGGCGACCATATATCGATCTAGCCGATTTCTATCGTAGATCTGGCGCATCACAACCAGTTATCGAAACTTTAATTATGACAGGTGCTTTTGATCGAGTTCATTCGTTAACTAGCGGTGTGCTAAACCACCGTGATTTACTGCTGCACCTATCTGATTTAGCTCGCTCTCCAGTTTCCAATATCAGCGGTGCGCAGATGGTCTTTGGCTTTACGCCCCCTGATTTGTTAAATAGCGGCCTTCCTGCCATGGGCGCTGCCGAAAAGGTACGCAATGAGGTAGAGCGTTTAGGTATGGATATAAGCCATCATATGCTCGAGTTTTACGCGCCCTTTCTAAATGCAATTGGCGCAGTCAAGTCATCAGATTTACTCTCGCTGCGCTCGCAAAGTAATGTATTAGTCGCTGGTGTTAAGGTCGCTATGCAGACTCCGCCGGTACGATCTGGGCGGCGCGTTATCTTCCTAACTCTCGATGATGGCTACGGTTGCACAGATTCGACATTCTTTAGCGATGCGCAAGAGGGATTTGCTTCCACTCTCTACACAACATCCTTATTGTTAGTCCGTGGCAAAACTCGCAGGACCGGCGAACGTGGTATCTCCATCAATGCAAGTGGGGCATGGGATCTACGTAGCGCTTATGAAAAATGGTCGCGACAATTAATAGAAGAAGCGATCACGAAATGAGCCAGAGTGCTGAATCTACAATCTTGCATGTAGATATGGATGCCTTCTATGCCTCCGTTGCCGAGCTAGATCATCCAGAGCTGCGCGGTAAAGCAGTAGTAGTCGGGGCAGGCGCGCGTGGCGTTGTCTTATCTGCCAATTATGCAGCGCGAAAATTTGGTATCCGCGCAGCTATGCCAGTTGGGCGCGCACAACGAATGGCGCCGCAAGCAATTTTTATCGCACCGGATCACCATCGCTACTCTGAAATATCAGAACGCGTTATGGAGATATTTGCTTCCTACACGCCGCTAGTTGAACCAATTTCACTCGATGAAGCTTTCCTAGATGTAACTGGTGCCCGCAAGTTGATGGGAACCGGCAGAGAGATAGCAACTGCAATAAGAGCGCGCATTGAGAAAGAAGAAGGGATAACCTGTTCGGTGGGAATTGCGTCATCTAAATTCATTGCCAAGCTAGCATCACAGCACTGTAAACCAGATGGAATGTTAGAGATTACTAGTGATCGCATACTTACATTTCTACATCCACTTCCAGTAGCCGCTATCTGGGGAGTAGGGCCAAAGACAGCTGAGCAACTGCAACGCCTGGGACTTCATACAGTTTCTGATATCGCAAATACTCCACGGGCAACTTTAATTCGCGCGCTAGGAGATGCTGCTGGAGCATCGTTATATGAATTAGCATGGGGGCGCGATTACCGTGATGTAACCCCAGAAGAACCAGATAAGAGCATCTCTGCCGCTGAAACTTTTCCCAATGATTTAGATAACCCAACTGAAATTCTGCAAGAGTTTCTACGTATGACAGAGAGATCAACTGCCCGATTACGTGAGAAAGAGTTATTTGCTAAAACGATCTCCATCAAAGTGCGCTTTGCTGACTTCTCAACTATCAACCGTTCCAAAACTCTGCCACTTGCCATTGATAGTACGCATGAAGTTTACGAAGTCGTAAAATCGCTCTACCTGGCGTTGCAGATCGAGCGCGCTCGGCTGCGTTTGGTAGGGGTCTCGTTAGAGAATTTGACGCAGGCGCCAGCCGAGCAGTTGGTACTTGGGGCACGCGAGAAAGGCTGGCGTGAAGCCGATAGCGCTATAGATAGAGCTAAAGCCCGGTTTGGGCGCGGCAGCGTCCGTCCTGGCAGGTTAATTAAGCCAGGAGATGAAGAGAGGCGCCACGGCGAATAGGCCATAACTAGCCCCGCAGGAAAAGATGTTCTATTGTGGGCCTATGGCACTTTCTGAACGCGAACAACGCCTCCTTGCCGAGATGGAAGAGGCGCTCTCTGCCGATGACCCACGTTTGGTTTCGACCCTTAATGGCAGCGCCCGTAGCGCTCTGCCTCAGGGGTTAGGAATTGGAATAGCTGCAACCCTGCTCGGCTTTGGTATTTTATTCGGTGGCCTAATAGCGCAGATGACTATTGTCGGAGTCGGCGGATTCTTAATCGCCCTCGTTGGGGTTGTTCTAGTGATCAACGCCATCAACTCACAAGGGCGAAAGCTCGGTCGTCAATCCGGGGGAGCCAAGCGCGCTCGCGGCTCATTTACGCAGGGTTTTACCAAAGGTATGGAAGATCGTTGGGACCAGCGTAATAACGGTTAAATTATCCTCTGATTTTTACTTAAGCCCTCGCAACTATGCGGGGGCTTTTTCTTTTCCCAAAAACTCCCTCAAGGCTGGGCAGGCTAGGGGTGAATTAGGGGAGATAGTGGCTTAGGGTGGTTGAAAAAGGAGGAAAGTGGAGTAAAGTGGGGGATTAAGCGGGAAACCCCGCTCGCCGAACCTGGGGAAGGGGGGTAGCGAAAGATGTTTCTCGGTACCCACGAGCCACGCCTTGATGAGAAGGGTCGCCTAATCCTTCCTGCGAAATTTCGCGAAGAGCTATCTGCAGGACTAGTAATTACTAAAGGACAAGAGCGTTGCTTATACGTCTTCCCTTCTACGGAATTTTCAACTATTACTGAAACTCTGCGCCAGGCACCTGTTACATCTAAGAATGCACGTGACTACATGCGCGTTATGTTTGCTGGAGCGCACGATGAAATTCCTGATCGTCAAGGTCGCGTAACCATTCCAGCAGGACTTCGAACATATGCCGGACTTGAAAAAGATTGCGTAGTTATCGGCGCAAATACGCGCGTTGAAATTTGGGATCACTCGGCATGGAATACATATCTTTCCGATCGCGAAAAAGGTTTCGCCGAAGTATCAGAGGAGATTTTTCCTGGTCTCTTCTGAGAGAAATAAAAACTTAATAAAAACTAAATAGCGCTCTCATTTGTGGCCACCGCCGACCTTAAGCCGGCAGTGACACCCCTTCCCCGGTGTCACTTTCGTTAGATCCGTCGGCCGGCGGTGACCAGAGATGAGAGACATATTTTACTTTAATAACTTATTAAATTGAAAATAAGAGAAACGGGGGAGTAGATGAACGATGCAAGTTCGCAACATGTTTCTGTCATGTTAGATCGCTGTATCGAACTGCTCACTCCAGCTATTTTATTAAATGAAAAACCAGTAATTTTTGATTGCACTTTAGGTCTTGGTGGCCACACCGAAGCGCTTTTAGAGAAATTTCCAACTTTGACTGTTATCGGAATAGATCGCGATCACATTGCTTTAGAACGAGCTAATGCACGCCTGTCTCATTTTGGAGGTAGATTTAAGAGCGCGCATGCAATTTTTGATCAAATCGGCGAAGTCGCTAAATCTTTTGGATTTGAGAAAATCAACGGTGCGCTCTTCGACCTAGGGGTCTCATCTATTCAATTAGATGAGGCCGAGCGTGGTTTTTCCTATTCGCAAGATGCACCACTAGATATGCGCATGGATCGCAGCCGTGGGATTACAGCTGCAGAAATTGTTAATACCTATTCGCCAGGTGCCTTGGTAAAAATTCTCCGTAACTTTGGTGAAGAGAAATTTGCCACCAGAATTGTGGAAAATATTGTTAAAGCACGTGCGATAGCTCCCCTTAACTCGACCAAAGCTCTGGCCGCTTTGGTGAAAGAGAGTATCCCTGCTGCTACGCGACGTACCGGAGGCAACCCATCAAAGCGCACATTCCAAGCGCTACGCATTGAAGCAAATGATGAGCTTGGCGCGATTTCTCGTGCGCTGCCAATCGCTCTTGACTTGCTATCTGTCGGTGGCCGATTAGTTGTTCTCTCGTTCCAATCTTTGGAAGATCGCATCGTGAAAGAAATATTTGTGGATCGAACGACTTCTAAGACCCCGCGGAATCTTCCCGTTGAGCTTCCAGAATTTGCCGCGAAATTTACTCCCGTCTCTAAGTCTGGTGAAACTCCAAGTGAGCTAGAGCTGGCTAACAATCCGCGTTCGGCCTCTGTGAGGTTGCGCGCGATCGAAAGATTGGCTGCATAGATGGCGGCGTTAAATTCAATTGCACCTTCTCGTGCATCTTCTCGTAGCTCTAGAGTGAAGTTGGTAGAGAAATCAACAGGAGTATTACTTAAATTAGTACCAAGTATTTCAACTAAAGCACAAGAGACCCATCGCTTCTTCGCGATTTTTGTATCAATTCTCACAGGTATAGGTTTCTTAGTTCTTTTGGCAATCAATATTCTCTTGGCGCAAGATGCATTCACACTTTCTGAATTAAAGACTGAGGCAAAGATTGTCGCGGATCAACGTGAGGCGATCAACCGGCAAATCGAAGCAGTCTCCTCCCCATCTGCTTTAGCAAGGCAAGCAAAAGAGCTGGGGATGCGCCCGTCGGAATCCCCAGTATTTCTTAACTTAGATGAGACCGTAAAAGTTGCGAACGGTCTGGGGTCCAAGCGTGGGTAATCTAAATATGGCGGCTAAGAGAATCAAAGTCCTAATAGTTTTTATCGCGATATTTTTTGCATTCTTTGCAGCTCGTTTGGTTCAAATCCAAGCGGTACAAGCAGATGATTACCGTAGTAAAGCGGTAAGTGAGATGCAATCTACCAAAGCAATACCAGCACCGCGTGGAGAGATTACCGATATAAATGGCGTTGCTTTTGCGCGTAGCGTATCCGCAATTGACATAGTTGTTGATCAAACTCAAATTACAGATGCGGCTTTGACTGCCAATTTTGCAGCGCCATACCTGGAGATGAATGTAGCTGAAGTCCAGAGCGCTATATCTGGAACGAAGAAATATTCCATGGTTGCAAAGAGTGCCAAGCCAGCAATCTGGCTAAATTTAAGCCAGGCGATTGAAAGATATAATGGCAGCCTTGAGACAGAAAATTTTGATGAGAGAATCCTAGGTTTCTTTGCAGAACGCAATTTCATTCGTGAGTATCCATCAGGGTCACTAGTCTCATCGCTAATTGGGTTTGTGCGACAGGATGGCATTGGTGCGAGCGGAATCGAATCCAGCATGAATTCCACCATTAGCGGAACAAGCGGGCTCTACTCATATGCGCGTGGTATGGGTGCTGAAATTCCAGGTTCTCAAATTGAAATTTCTCCGGCCAAAATTGGCACTTCAGTGCGATTAACTATAGATCGCGACGTGCAATGGGTTGCAGTAAATGCTATTCAGGAAGTGGTAACTAAATCTCGCGCAGTTAGTGGGACAGTAATTGTTATAGATCCAAAGACAGGTGCAATATTGGCACATGCCACTTCGCCAACTTTTGATCCAAACAATACAAAGTCGGTTTCAGTAGATCTCATGCGTAACCCATCTGTTCAAGATGTATATGAACCTGGATCAACAGGAAAAGTCATGACGTTGGCAGCAGCATTAGAAGAGAAGCAAATCACGCCAGAGACTGTCTTAACTGTTCCATACTCGCTAAAACGCGGCGGTAGTAAGTTCCATGATCATGAGCGCCACCCAGTTCAGAAGTTGACTACTTCTGGAATATTAGCCGTCTCTTCAAATACTGGAACCATAAAAATTGGGGAGCTGCTCTCTAACGAAACCCTACATAGTTATTTAGCAAAATTTGGAATTGGTAAGTCAACTGGATCAGGTTTACCAGGTGAGTCAGCCGGACTATTTCGCCCTGTCAACGATTGGTCGGCTACTACGGCGCCTACCATGGCATTTGGCCAAGGGTATTCACTCACTGCGATGCAGGCAACCAGTATTTTTGCAACGATCGCAAATAACGGAGTCCGAGTTTCACCTACAGTAATTTCTGGCACAACTGATTCTTCTGGGAAATTCACTTCAGCACAGGGACGAGTTACTGAACGAGTTATCAGCGCAAAGACTGCCAAAGAACTTCGCATAATGATGGAGTCAGTTGTTTCGATTCACGGAACAGCACCGAGCGCTGCTATTCCAGGTTATAGAGTTGCGGGTAAGACTGGTACTGCAATGCGCTTTAATACTGAGTGTGGCTGCTACAAAGGTTACACAGCTTCATTTATCGGATTTGCCCCAGCTGATAATCCAAAATATGTAATAAGTGTGACGATTCAAGATCCTAAAGATGGTCACTATGGTGGATCATTAGGGGGACCAGTTTTTAAAAAAGTTATGACCTTTGTACTTCAATCTGAGCATGTAGCGCCGACTGGAACGAAGGTAATGCCTGTTGCTCTAACAGAGGCTGAATTGAAGAAGATGCAGTATCAAGCAACTCCAGCTAAAGCTGGCCAAGTTAGTACGAAAAGTAACTAATGCGCCCATATAAAACATTCTCACTTCCGCTAGCCAAAATTGCTCAGATATCGGGCGCCTTAGCCAGCTCCTTAAGTGATATGACTGACATTGCGATTACTGGGATTTCACATAGCGATGTACAGATCCAGCCAGGAGATCTATTTGTGGCAGTATCGGGCGCAAAACATCATGGTGCAAAATTTTCAGAAAATGCTAAGGCAAAAGGAGCAGTTGCCGCATTAACCGATGCTGAAGGCGCAAAGATGATAAGCGGTATTCCAGTCTTGATTGTAAATAATCCCCGCGCAATCGCAGGTGAGATTGCTGCACTTTTATATAACGATCCAATGCGCGAACTTGGAAGTATTGCAATTACCGGAACAAATGGAAAAACCACAGTTACTACTCTTCTTTATCAGATAATGACTGCAGCCAATCGTGAATGTGGCTTAATTGGCACTATCGAAACTCGAGTAGGTAACGAGATCATAACCAGCGAGAGAACCACTCCTGAAGCTACCGAATTACAAGCGATGGCAGCTGTAATGAAGGAGAGACATATTCGGCATTTGGTAATGGAAGCTTCAAGTCATGCGATGACAATGCATCGAATTGCCGGGGCACATTTTGCAATAGTCGGTTTTACGAATTTAACACAAGATCACCTTGATTTTCACGGCGATATGGAGAGCTATTTCGCCGCGAAGGCTTCATTGTTTAAATTTACATTTGCGGACCTAGCCTGCATAAATGTTGACGACATCTACGGCGCAAGATTAGCTGCTAGCGTAGAAATTCCCGTTATCACTTTATCGCGCGAAGATAAAACCGCAGAATGGCACTTTGTCGTCATAAATAATTTTACAGGTGGGACAGATTTAAAAATCCGTGGCAAAGGCGGAATAATGATAGAGACTACTACTTCACTTCGCGGCGGTTACAATATGGATAATCTCTTGATGGCCATAGCAATTGCTTATGAATCAGGAGTTGATCCCATAGATATAGCGGCAATTGTTCCGCGCATCCTGGGAGCAGCAGGCAGATTCGAAGAAGTTAAGCTAGGTCAAAAATTTACCGCCTTAGTCGATTACGCACATACTCCTGATGCTTTAGACAATGTGTTAAATACGATTCGTGAGTTCACATCTGGAAAAATTATTGCAGTACTGGGTTGTGGTGGAGATCGTGATTCGGGTAAACGTCCAGCCATGGGAGCCGGGCTAGCTGCACTGAGCGATATTGCAGTATTTACGAGTGATAATCCAAGATCCGAAGATCCCACTAAAATATTAAATGAAATGGTTGGCAATTTGGTCATTTCACCACCTTCAAGAGTTATTGTTGATCGAGCCAAAGCCATCGCTTACGCTGTTTCACTGGCTAGCGCTGGAGATACTGTGGCAATACTTGGGAAAGGTCATGAACTGGGACAAGAGATATCTGGAGAAAATTTAGATTTTGACGATCGCATTATTTTGGCCAGCGCGATTGAGGCAAAGATATGATCTCTCTTCAAGCATCAGAGATTGCCAAGATTGTCGAAGGTAAATTCTCAGGCACTGACCTACTAATAACAGGTGCGCCAGTCTTTAACTCGGCTGATGCAATCCCTGGCTCAATCTTCTTAGCTCTCCCAGGGGAAGTAGCGGATGGCCATGATTACATTGCGGCAGCCTTTGCTAAAGGTGCAACTTTAGCGATTGTGAAGAATAAATGTGAGCAACAATGCATAGTTGTTCCAGATGTACTTGTTGCGCTAGGTAAATTGGCAGCGTATTTACGATTATCTCTGCCTAATTTAAAAGTGATCGCGCTTACCGGCTCGCAAGGGAAAACTACAACTAAAGATTTACTAAATCATATTTTGGAATCTGTCGGTAGTACCGTGTCACCAGTTGGAAATTTTAATAATGAGTTGGGTACTCCAGTAACCCTATTGCAATGTGATGAATCTACCGAGTTTTGCATTTTAGAAATGGGTGCCCGCCATATTGGAGATATCGCTTTACTGTGCCAAATAGCAAAGCCAGATATAGGAATTGTTCTAAGTGTAGGTAGCGCCCATCTCGGTGAATTTGGTTCTGCTGAAGCGGTGGCACAGGCAAAATCGGAGATGATTTCTAATCTAGGCGATGACTCCATAGCGATCTTAGGACAGTTCGATAACTTCACGCCAAAAATGGCTGCGTTACATTCAGGAGAGATAATCACTTTTGGCGAAGATATGGGCCTAGATGTACGAGCGACCGATATCGAAATAAGAGAAGGAAGACCTCATTTCGATTTAATAACTCCAGCGGGACGGGCATCAGTTGGCCTTCGTCTGGTTGGAGTGCATCAAGTGGCAAATGCCCTGGCTGCTGCTGCTGCGGCAACTGCGCTAGGGGTCTCGATCGAAATGATTGCCGGTGCACTTTCAACTGCCGAAGTTCATAGCAAGTGGCGCATGCAGATTCATGAACTTCCAGGTTTAATCCTGATCAACGATGCTTATAACTCTAGTCCGGAATCAGCGGTAGCTGCTTTGCGGACATTGGCGCTCTTTGCGCAGGAGAGAGGCGGCCAATCTTGGGCCTTCATGGGAAAAATGCACGAACTCGGCGCGTCATCACAGACACACCATGAAGAAATTGGCACCCTTACTACAGAGTTAGGAATCGATAATTTGGTATGTATTGGAGCTCCCGAATATGCGCGCAGTATTACTGCAGATTCACAAACTGCTGTACACCTATTCGCTAAAAAAATAGAGGCACAGGCATTAGTTGATCAGATGAGTGAAGGAGATGTAGTTCTAGTAAAGGCATCACGCGCTGAAAGGCTCGAAGATTTGGCGATAGAGATAGAAAGAATCTGGATGGCTAGGAATGTTACTGAAGAAGGGGAGCGTTAAAGTTAGATGAGACAGATTTTAATTGCAGGATCAATTGCACTTGCGCTCTCGCTCTTTGGCACTCCAGCTCTGATCAAATACTTAGCAGGCCGCGGGTATGGGCAAATTATTAGAGACGATGGGCCAACATCGCACCATATTAAGCGCGGAACTCCCACGATGGGTGGGTTGATAATTATCTTTGCTGCGTTTACAGGATACCTAATTGCGCATGCCCTAACTAGAAATGCGATTACGACTTCTGCGCTACTGATAATAGGACTTATGATTGCGCTAGGTTTTGTGGGCTTCCTTGATGATTGGCTCAAGGTTTCTCGTCAAAAATCTCTAGGTTTGAGTGCTAAACAGAAAATATTTGGGCAGGTCATTTTTGCTGGAGTATTTGGTTATCTAGGAATTAACTTTCCAGATCGAGATGGATTGACTCCAATTTCGCAAAATCTTTCTACGGTCAGAGATACCTCAATTGCACTGGGTACTGTGCTCGTAATCATTTGGGTCATATTAATGGTCACCGCAACTAGTAATGGCGTAAACCTGACAGATGGGTTAGATGGGTTGGCAACCGGCGCTGCTGTGATGACCTTTATATCTTTCATCTTGATTGGTGTTTGGCAATTTGGACAAAGTTGCGCGGTAAATCCAGGGGCAAATTGTTATCTCGTTCGCGATCCTTTGGATTTAGCAGTTCTCTCTGCCGCCCTTGCTGGCTCTTGTGCTGGTTTTCTATGGTGGAATGCCTCTCCAGCAAAGATTTTTATGGGAGATACGGGATCCCTCGCCCTCGGTGGAGCGCTAGCAGGAATAGCAACTTCGCTAAGGATTGAACTACTTTTAATTCCACTAGGCGGGTTATTTGTAATAATTAGCGCATCAGTTATTTTGCAAGTGATTTACTTTAAAATTACAGGTGGTAAGAGAATATTCAAAATGGCGCCTCTCCAACATCATTTCGAACTCTCTGGTTGGGGGGAAGTAACAATTGTGTTGCGTTTTTGGATAATCGCGGGGCTATGTGTTGCAGTCGGGCTGGGTCTTTTTTATGCGCAATGGGTTTCAAATTAACTCGGGACAATGATGGCAATCAACTTCTCCGGACAGCGCATCCTAATCCTAGGCGCAGGCGTCACCGGGATCGCAGCCGCTAAATCTTTAGCTAAGCGAGGTGCACTTATATCTTTAGCAGATGATCAAGTAAACGAGGTTGTCAATTTTTCAGTTAGTACGGTTGAAAAATGTGATATTTCCGATTTTGATTCACTCTTAATTTCTCCGGGCTGGAGACCTGATCACCCATTAATTCAGGCCGCTCAGAAAGCTAAAAAAAATATATTAAATGAAGTTGATTTAGCTTGGTCGCTTCGCGCAGATCTAGTTCCGAACCAACGCTGGATTGCACTTACGGGAACTAACGGCAAGACCACAACTGTGGAGCTGGTCGCAACAATGTTACGGGCAGAGGGAATTAAGGCAATTGCATGTGGAAATGTGGGAACGACGGTAATTGAGGCGGTAGAGAGTTCAGATAAATATGATGTTTTGGTTTTGGAACTCTCATCTTTCCAATTACATTGGCTAAAGGAGGCCAGCTTTGTTGCTGCAGCAATCTTAAATATCGCTCAGGATCACCTAGATTGGCACGATGGTTTTGAGAATTATGCCAAGACTAAGATGTCAATTTTCGACCGAGCTGGTACAGGAATTTTCAATGGTGATGATAGAGAAGTTTTGACGCGAGCTAAATTTTGGCAAGGCCGTAAGGTATTTTTCTCACTTGATACACCTGCCCCAGGTGAGATCGGTTTAGTTGAAGATTTGCTAATAGATAGAGCATTTGTAATTGATCCGCAAGAGGCGCAGATGTTGGCAGAAGTTTTAGATGTAACTCCCACAGTTGCGCATAATGTTTCCAATGCCTTGGCTGCGGCAGCTCTAGCTCGGGCGATTGGTGTCGATTACACGTCGATACGTCGCGCCATAAAGGAATTCAAAGTAGGCAGCCATCGCAGAGAGACAATTGCAATTAGCGATGGAATAAGTTGGGTTGATGATTCCAAAGCTACCAACCCTCATGCTGCCGCAGCATCACTTCTGGCTACGATCTCAGCCATCTGGTTAGCGGGAGGTCTAGCGAAAGGTGCGCAAATGGATGATTTAATCGCGCGAACTAAGACACGAATCAAGGCGGCGATACTCTTTGGAAGTGACCGGGAGCTAATTGCTACCGCGCTGCGTCAGCAAGCACCGAGCATTGAGATTGTCTTGGTCGATGCTCCAGATAATTACCGAAAAGGCGGATTAGATAATTCGCTAATGGAGGCGGTAGTTCGTGCTGCCCAAAGCAGGGCAGTAGCTGGCGATACAGTGCTATTGGCACCGGCGTGTGCATCAATGGATCAGTTTAACTCTTACTCAGATCGAGGCGATCGTTTCGCGGCAGCGGTTAAGCAGTTGATCGCATGAAAGCCAAAGAGGAGCGTTTCTTGGCTAAACCAGTTAGCAGTTTTTATATTCTAGTTGTTAGTTCACTTTCACTAAGCGTTATTGGACTTGTGATGGTTTTTTCTGCTTCATCGATTCATTCACTCGATACTCGCGGTAGCGCAGTTTCAATAGTCTTGCGTCAGTTAGTGTTTTTTATAATCTCAATCCCAATAGCGATATTTCTTTCGCAACGCCCAATAGCCCAATGGCGCTTACTTGGCAGGTTTGGGCTACTTCTTTCAATTCTTATCCTATTAGTGCTGCAGATCCCGGGTGTTGGTAAAACGGTAGGTGGAAATACCAACTGGATAGTGCTGCCATTTGTAGATGTTCAGCCAAGTGAGGTTGCAAAGTTCTTAATGATTTTATGGGCCGGTTACATGCTCTCCAATAAAGAGCGAGGGGGTAAATTACGTATAAATGTTTTCGCATTAATTGGTCCAGGATTTATCATAGTAATGGCTTTAATCATGTTTGGCCATGATTTAGGAACAACTTGCGTGATTGCCGCAATTCTGTGTGGATTATTATTTGTATCAGGCATTGAGCTAAAAGTTCTTGGATCGATACTCGTCGTTGGCGCAGCAGCCCTAGCTGCGTTAATTGCTACCGCTGGATATCGCCTCGAACGTTTTCTTGTGGTTTTAGATCCCTTTGCCGCTGAAGATTATCGCAACGCGGGATGGCAGCCGGCTCATAGTTTGCTCGGCCTAGCCAGTGGAGGAATTTTCGGGGTAGGTCTAGGAGGCAGTCGGCAAAAATGGGGAAACTTAGCCGAAGCCCATACCGATTTTATCTTCGCTGTTATTGGTGAAGAGTTAGGGCTGCTCGGTACCTTGGTCGTGCTTGCTTTGCTTGCATCGTTGATTTATGCAATCTTTAAAATTTCACTCAGGTGCAAAGACCCTATGTCACGTTATGTAGGTGCTGGGATAGGTTGTTGGGTTGCTATCCAAACCGTATTAAATATTGGATCAGCTACAAGTGTTCTACCGGTAGTTGGAGTAACTCTTCCTTTTGTCTCTTACGGCGGATCTGCCTTGATTTCACTTTATTTAGGGCTAGGTTATGTATTTGGTAGCGCGCTGCGCGATCCTGAAGTTAAGGGCGAGATCCAGAGAGCTGTTCAAAGACGCAGGATACGTACGACATGAAAATTATCTTTGCAGGTGGTGGAACCGCAGGCCACATCGCGCCAGCAATTTCCGTAGCACAAATATGGAGAGAAAAATACCCTGCCCATGTAATTGAATTTATCGGGACCTCAGTGGGTCTGGAAACAAAATTGGTACCAGCTGCAAATTTTAAATTAAATTTGATCGCTAAAGTAATAGTCCCTCGCAAACCATCCCCGCGTCTGTTGCGAGTTCCCTTTGATTTATTTAGATCTTTCCGTGCATCTCGAAAAGTATTAATGGGCGCTGATCTACTAATTGGTTTCGGGGGTTATGTTTCAGCTCCAGCCTATCTCGCGGCAAAATCGCTTAGAGTTAAATTCGTGGTTCATGAAGCAAATGCGAAGCCTGGATTTGCTAATCGCCTAGGCGCGCTCCTGACTCCCTTTTTAGCGGTAGCTCAACCGATAGAAAATGGGCGTCTGAAATCTGCTTTAGTTACCGGAATTCCGCTACGCCAGGACATTGATGCACTTGTGCTTAAGAGCTCCCTTGATTGGTCTAGCGCCCGCAGTAGCGCAAAGAGAGAGCTCGGTTTTTCAGTTGACCATCCGCTTATATTGGCATTTTTCGGCTCCCAAGGTTCGGTATCGTTAAATAAGGTTATTGCGGAATCACTTCCATTATTTTTGGCAAATGGAAATCAGATGTTGCATGCCGTCGGCAATTTAAATGAACTCCCATCTTCAACAGATAGCTATAAAGCCCTTGCCTATATCTCCGAGATGGCCAAGGCCTATCTCGCGGCAGATTTGATCATCAGTCGCAGCGGTGCAATTTCTTGTTCAGAGATAAATGCCCTTGGCAGGTATGCGATTTTTATACCATTGGCAATTGGCAATGGTGAGCAGAGATTTAATGCCCAGTCAATAATCGCTGAGCACCGCGGCGAATTATTAGATCAAAGAAATTTTACGCCGCAGTGGGTCAATTCTAATTTAGAGAGATTGTTAAGCACCGCGGCTGAATCAGCTATGGCAGGTTCAGATGTAGATAGGCTGGCGGCAGAGAAAATAATCAGCCTTATGGAGCACGCAATGTCAGATTCGAGATCGTAGTGGCCTACCACCTTAGCCAATGGTCAGGAAGGCACCTGCATTTCATCGGTATAGGCGGCTCAGGCATGAGCGGGCTTGCTCGGATAGCTCTCTCTCGTGGTCTTCAAGTCTCAGGCTCTGATGCAAAAGATTCAACGGTACTCAGTGCGCTAGCAGCCCTTGGCGCAAAAATCTATAACTCACATCAAGCAGATCATGTTGATCAAGCAGATTTTGTTATTGTCTCTACAGCTATAAGTGCGGAGAACATTGAGATGCTGCGCGCAGTTGAGTTGGGATTACCAATCCTCACTAGAGCACAAGCGCTAGCTACCTTGATGTCGGAATCGCGCAGCATTGCCGTCGCAGGCACTCATGGCAAGACAACGACATCATCGATGCTTACAGTCGCATTGCAAGCTTGTGGGTTAGATCCATCTTTTGCAATTGGTGGAACCTTGACTTCTTCTGGTGCAAATGCGCATCGGGGGACAGGGGATCTATTTGTAGCCGAAGCAGACGAATCTGATGGGTCTTTTATTGAGTACCAACCATTTGCTGCAATTGTCACCAATATTGAGCATGACCATGTTGACTACTTTGCCACTGAATCAGATGTGAAGGATGCCTTTTTAGAATTCGCACAGATGATTTCCCAAGATGGCTTTTTAATTTACTGCCTAGATGATCCTGGATCAACGGAGTTAGCCTCAAAAATCCAAGGCCCCAAATTGATTTCCTATGGAACAACTTCTAGCGCAGATTTATCACTTGATTCAATCAACCTATTGCCGATGGGTGTAAATGCTCGTGTCCTTTGGCGAGCAAGCGCGATCGGCACCTTAACTCTGCAAGTTCCTGGAATACATAATGCACTCAATGCCGCCGCCGCGCTTGCGACGGGGCTGGCATTAAGCGCTCCGATTGCTGAGATGCTCACCGGATTATCTGGATTTCATGGTGCAGGCCGCCGCTTTGAACTTAAAGGTACGGTTCATGGCATCCGTGTAATCGATGACTATGGACATCACCCAACGGAGATAGATGTAACTCTCACAGCGGCCAGACTCTATGCCGGAGATGGCCAGTTATTTGTAATCTTCCAGCCTCATAGGTACTCCCGTACTAAAGCGTTTCTCAACGAATTTGCTAAATCGTTGCAACTTGCAGATGAAGTTGTCCTATTAGAGATATATGGAGCAAGTGAAGCTCCAATCCCAGGAATTTCTTCTCAAGCTATCGCCGAACAAATGGAGAAAGGTCACTTCATTCCAAATTTCCTTGATGCAACAGAATGGGCCATCGCCAAAGCCAAACCTGGAGATGTAATCATGACGCTCGGCGCTGGTGATGTAAATTCATTGGCGCCCATCATTTGTGAAGGGCTAACTCGTCGTTTTGATTAATGACGTTATTAATGTATGAAATTTAAAATTCATAGGCGCTACCTGATTCTACTAATCGGGGTAATCATCTTTAGTGCAACTTCTTACATACTCGGGTGGTCAAATTTAGTAACCGTAAAAGAGATTGTAATTACCGGAACACCTTCGAATGAAACTAGAGCGAACGTAATTCGGAGTGTGGAAATAGAGGTTGGAGATCCCTTGGCTCGAGTGGATCCTCGATCGCTCTCCCAAAGACTTACTGCGATGGGTTGGATCGATTCCACCGAAATTTCGCGGGATTGGTTAAAAGGCAAGGTGCGGATCGCGGTAAAACCTAGAACTGCAGTGGCTCTATATTCCATACCTGGTGGACCTCAAGTAGCCCTTGACGCTTCGGGAATTAAGTTCGTTCCAGTAGTTAGGCCACCTTCTGGTTTGCCAAACGTTGTAGCCACTTCAGTTGAGAACGGATTGGCAGCTATAAAAGTTTTTACTGACTTGCCGCCCGCTTTTAGCGCAGGCATAAATAAGATGAGTGCCGCCCGCATGGGTAGTTTTGAGTTATTTGGCAAATTTTATGGTCGTGAATTAAGGATTGTTTGGGGCGATTGGCAGGAGACATCGCTGAAAGTAAAAGTGATATCCGCCCTTTTGGAACGGCAAGAAAATTCAAGGATCAAATTTATTGATGTCAGTGCACCACATGCACCGATCGTTAAGTGATTATTTTTCATATAAGCGCCATATAAAGATTGATAGGTAAGACTTTTAAAATAGTTTGCGTCGGTCTTTGCTTTAGGTCTGCTTACGCCTTACGTTGCCGTCATTAGAAAGAGCAGAAATGTAATTCTCAAGTTGAGGTTTACAGTTCTAAAGGAGGAACTTGTGGCTGCACCACAGAATTATCTAGCTGTCATCAAAGTAGTAGGAATTGGCGGAGGTGGAGTTAACGCAATAAATCGCATGATCGATGTTGGTTTGAAGGGCGTTGAGTTCATTGCGATTAATACCGATGCACAACATCTTCTGATGAGCGATGCTGATGTGAAATTAGATATCGGTCGTTCATCAACCAAAGGTCTTGGTGCTGGTGCAGCTCCTGAAAAGGGTCGTCAGGCGACGGTAGATCACACAGAAGATATTGAAGAAATTTTGCGCGGTGCAGATATGGTTTTCATAACAGCAGGTGAAGGCGGAGGAACAGGAACTGGTGGTGCACCAATTGTTGCGAAAATTGCACGCGACTTAGGTGCGCTAACTATCGGCGTAGTTACTCGTCCATTTTCTTTTGAAGGAAAGATTCGTTCAGCTCAGGCAGATGAGGGAATAGAACTTCTTCGCGCTGAGGTCGACACACTCATTGTCATTCCAAATGATCGCTTATTAGCAATATCAGATAGAAACATAACTGCGGTAGATGCCTTTAAGAGTGCAGATCAAGTATTGCTCTCCGGCGTTCAGGGAATTACTGAGATAATCACACAACCAGGTTTGATCAACTTAGATTTTGCAGATGTTAAAACAGTTATGACTGATGCAGGTTCGGCCCTCATGGGGATTGGTTCAGCACGTGGAGAAAATCGTGCAACTCGTGCGGCAGAGTTAGCGATTTCAAGCCCTCTGCTAGAGGCATCTATTGATGGAGCGATGGGAGTACTTTTATCTGTTGCTGGTGGTTCTGATTTAGGGCTATTTGAGATAAATGAAGCGTGTGAACTTGTTCAGAGCGCGGCTCACCCAAATGCGCGCATAATCTTTGGTACAACCATTGATGATGCTTTGGGCGATGAGGTTCGTATCACCGTCATAGCAGCTGGCTTTGATGGAGGCGAGCCAAAGAAGGTTTCGGTCCCCATAATCGATAAGGCATCTTTAACTGGAATTGCCGACCCAATTCCTAACAATGATCCAATCGCGGTAGCCATGGATCTGGATAATACCTCTGGCCGCAAACGTGTTACTTTTGAGGAGCTTGTTTCTGAAGATGAAATTGATGTTCCTGATTTCATGAAGTAAGTGCAGCGCTCGGTAACAGGAAGATCTCTCAGCAATGTTTCACAAATTTACTGATCGATTATCTGGTTTAAGTAAGGGTGATTTTACTTCCTTGAATTTAGGTGATCATGTTGGTGACCTATCGGCAGATGTATCGGCAAACCGAGATATTTTGGTCGCAAGATATGGTCCAATTCAATATATGAATCAGGTACATGGAGATCGAATCATCTGCGTTGAAGAGGTAATTCCAGAAGCTCCCATAGCTGACGCGCTAGTCACTGGCATTCCAGGTATAACACTTGCGGTGATGGTGGCAGATTGTATTCCGCTACTACTTACATCGAGAGAAGCGGTGGCAGCTGTCCATGTTGGAAGGCGCGGATTGGTAAACAGCGTTGCAAAAAAGACGATCGAGGTAATGCGCAGCATGGGAGCATATGAGATTACAGCGCATATTGGACCTGCAATTTGTGGCCAATGCTATGAAGTACCAAGACAGATGCATGATGAAATCGTGGCACTTCATCCCAGAACAACTTCTCAGACTAACTCTGGTAGTCACTCACTAGATTTAATCGCTGGGCTAAGAGAGATCCTTGTTAAATCTGATGTCGCAGATATAACGGATGTAAATATCTGCACATATGAATCGAAAGACTATTTTTCTTATCGTCGGTCTGGGGTCACGGGTAGGCAAGTAGGGTTAGTAAGCCTATGAGCACGCGAAAGTTGGAGCTATCCCAGGCCTTAACACAGGTTCAAAATCGAATTGAATTAGCTGCAATTGCAGCTGGAAGAAAATCTTCAGACATCACTTTAATTGCTGTGACTAAGACTTACTCAGTTACAGATGTGCAGGCGCTCCAAGAGCTGGGAGTTGTAAATTTTGGTGAGAATAGGAATGAAGAGGGAGTGGCCAAATCTGCTCAGGTAAGTGCAATTTGGCACTTTCAGGGGCAGGTCCAGAGCCGCAAATTGCGAGAGATCGCAACATGGGCGAGCTATTTTCATTCGTTAGATTCAGCCGATCACATCACAAAGTTATCGCGCATCTGCGCAGAGCTAGATCGTAGGCCATCTATATTCATTCAGTTATCCCTAGATGGCGCAATAAGTCGAGGTGGCGTGGTTGCCGAGGCTTTGGCGCCGCTGGCTGCGCAGATAAGTCAGGACCCAAATCTTCATTTAGCGGGGCTGATGTGCGTGCCGCCTTCTGACTATGAATATGAACGAGCATTTGGCGAGATCGCAAAAGTTCAGAGCGCATTTGTCACAAACTTTCCAGGGGCAGACTTACTCTCTGCCGGCATGAGTAATGATTTTGAAATGGCCATTGCCTACGGTGCGACACATCTACGTATCGGTAGCCAAATCCTCGGTTCACGCACCCAACACCCCTAATCTTGTACCTATGTCAGCACTCAATAAAATGATGGGCTATCTCGGTCTAGTAGATACCGATGAAGAAGCCGTAAGAGAATCAACTCCTGTCCGTGTCGCCGAGCGCCCAGCGCGAGAAATTGCCCGTCCTATTCGCGATCGCGCAGGTGTAACAGTTGTTGGAACAAATCCCTCTGTAGCAGAGTCACATCAACAAGAAGCGAATTATCACATAATTACTTTGCAACCTCGCTCGTATAGCGAAGCGCGTAAAATGGGGGAGCATTACCGTGAAGGCAATCCAGTAATTATAAATTTAGATGACATGGAAGAGGGCGAACGCAAACGTTTAGTTGACTTTGCAAGTGGATTAGTTTTTGGTTTGCATGGACGCATTGAACGAGTGAGCCACAAAGTATTTTTATTATCACCCGCCAATGTAAATGTGAGCAGTGAAGATAAGACTGCTGCCGCGCAAGCCAGCTTCTTTAATCAAAGCTGATAAAAGCCATTCATAACTACTTGAAGATGTTGGCTTGCAGATAATGATGATAAGAAATCTTTTGTTAACGCTCCTTGACCTCTTTAAGTACGCCTTATTTATTAGGCTAATTATTGATTATGTAAGAATGTTTGCCCGTAGTTGGCGACCTAATTCATTCTTAATTGCAATCTTCGAGATGATTTATGCGGTGACAGATCCGCCAATGAAATTTGTAGGACGTTTTGTACCTCCGCTTCGCCTGGGTGGAGTTTCGCTGGATCTATCTTTTATCGTTCTCTTAATTGCTATCAGCTTGGCACGCAACGTAGTTATTGCACTATTTCAAGTTTTGTAGATTAAGCCTTCTCTAAATGGGCGTTGATTTCCAAATCATTAGCCATCATGGTGAGCGTTTCATCACGGGTAAATTCTAGCGCAAGTACTTCCTCACTAATGTGGCCGATCGCTGCGTTAACTGCGCTAGCAACTTTTTCACTTGCATTCCAACGAACTTTTATTCGATCTGAAATCATAAATCCATCGCTCTTACGTCGCTCTTGAATAAATCTAATTACTTCACGCACATTTCCCGCATCAATGAGATCCTGTGAAAGGGCTAGATCTAGCGCTACCGATTCTCCATCGCCGCTGGCTACCATCCATCCACTCTTAGGAACTTCGGTAACTACGAGATCAGAAAGCTCTATCTGCCAACTCTCTACCATGGCCTGAGCATTAGCGCGTAGATTCTTCACCAAAGCTGTTGCATCAGTAGCCGAAATCTCTTTGGCAATATCTTGTACTTCTTTGCCATATTTGGCACCCAAAGATTTGAAGTTTGCCTTTACCGAGATATTTACCAGATCTCCGTCAGCGTCGGCGATATCTGCTAAATCTATAACGTTTAACTCATCTGCAATCTGTTCCTTCATATCAAGTGGAAGTTCGGCCCATCCGGGCGCCGAGATTAGAGCTCTTTGAAGTGGTTGCCGAATCTTAATTGCAGACTCAGCGCGAGCTGCACGTCCAAGTTCAACAACTCGTCGAGTCATTGCAACCTCTTTATTTAATTTATCATTTATTAGATTCTGATCAGCCAATGGAAAGTCAGTTAAGTGAACTGATTTTGCCGCATTTGGATTGGCCGCTCTTATGACTTCCTGCCAGACATGTTCGGTGATAAACGGAACCATGGGAGACATGAGTTGGGTAAGAGCGAGAATGCACTCATGGAGGGTTCCTAAAGCGGCCACATCGCCATCCCAGAAACGACGGCGAGAGCGGCGAACATACCAATTTGATAAGTCATCGATAAACCTAGCCAACGCTCTACCGGCGCTCTGCGAATCAAAATCTGCATAAGCTCTATCAACTTCTTCAATGAGCGCATTAAGTTCACTTAGTATCCAATGATCCAACATGGAGCGGTCTGCTATTGCGGGAATTTGGGATATATCAAAGTTAGATGATTGCGCATAAAGGGTATGGAAAGAGATTGTGTTCCAGTATGTAAGAAGTGTTTTACGAACTACATCACTGATCGCATCATGTCCTACACGTCGAGCCGACCAAGGAGATCCGGCCGCCAGCATGTACCAACGGATGGCATCTGCCCCATGTTGGTCCATTAAAGATATTGGCTCTAGAACATTGCCCAAGTGCTTACTCATCTTGCGTCCATCTTTATCCAAAATGTGTCCCAGACATAGAACGCTCTTGTAAGAGCTCTGGTCAAATACCAGTGTGCCAATGGTCATTAATGTGTAGAACCAACCACGAGTCTGATCGATCGCTTCGCAGATAAAGTCAGCTGGATATGCGGCCTTAAATTTTTCAACTGATCCAGCTTTATGTGGATAGCCCCATTGTGCGAAAGGCATAGCGCCAGAGTCATACCAGCAATCGATTACTTCTGGAATGCGTGTCATTACCTTTCCGCATTCTGCGCAATCAAAGGTGATGTCATCTACAAATGGGCGATGCGGATCTAAATTAGAAAGCTCTTGGCCAGCCAAGCTACTGAGCTCGGCTAGCGATTCGATACAGACTTCATGTTTGTCTTCACAACGCCAAATTGGTAGCGGTGTGCCCCAGTATCTATTTCGAGAGAGAGCCCAGTCGATATTGTTATTTAGCCAATCGCCGTAGCGACCTGTCTTAATGGTTTCCGGGTGCCAATCAGTCTGGTTATTCTCCCTAATGAGCGCATCTTTCATTGAGGTAGTTCGGATATACCAAGAAGGCTGTGCATAGTAGATCAACGCCGTGTGGCAACGCCAGCAGTGAGGATATGGATGTTCATAGGGTTGATGCCTATAAAGAACCCCGCGCGACTTAAGCTCCTTAACTAAAATTTTATCGGCCTCTTTGAAAAAGATACCTCCAACTAACGCAACCTCAGCTAAGAATTTGCCATCTGGGGCAATTGGATTCACAACTGGTAATCCATATGAGCGACAAACCGCTAAGTCATCGGCTCCAAAAGCCGGTGACTGGTGTACCAAACCTGTTCCATCCTCGGTTGTCACGTAGTTTGCAAGCACTACAAAATGTGAATCCGGAATTTCAATTAAATCCAGCGGGCGGCTATAGGTTGTGCGCTCTAAATCTCTGCCAAGTATCTTCTTCAATATTTTAACTTCGCCAGTAAGGCAGGAGATAAGCGGTTCGGCAACTACTAGAATTTCCTGGGATTCTTCTACTGTCACTTGTGCGACTACGTATTCAACTTCAGGGTGAACTGCAATCGCAGTATTTGAAACTAAAGTCCATGGAGTTGTCGTCCAGACCAAAAGCGCGGCACCCAAATCTGCTAATTCACCTGAAGTAATCGGGAAGCGCACATAGACCGAAGGATCGGTGACGCTCTCATAGCCCTGTGCTAATTCATGATCTGAAAGACCGGTTCCACATCGCGGACAGTATGGCGCTACTCGATGATCTTGAACCAACAAACCCTTCTTCCAAATCTCTTTTAAACTCCACCAAACGCTTTCGACGTATTCGGGAGCCATAGTCCAGTAAGCCTCTTCAAAATCTACCCAGAAGCCCATTCGGTTAGTCATAGTTGTGAATGCATCGACATGGCGGGTCACTGAATCGCGACACTTGTCATTAAAGGCGGCAATTCCGTATTTTTCTATATCGCCTTTACCTGAAAAACCTAGCTCCTTCTCAACGGCAATCTCAACTGGGAGACCATGGCAATCCCATCCAGCTTTACGAGTTACATATTTACCTTTCATAGTTTGATATCTTGGGAAGACATCTTTAAAGACGCGCGCCTCAATATGGTGAGTCCCGGGCATGCCATTAGCGGTAGGCGGTCCCTCGTAAAAAGTCCAAGGTTGCCCATCTTTACGCGCCGTGATGCTAGCTTCAAAGATTGAGTTATTGCGCCAGAAATCCAAGATTGAGCGCTCCATTAGCGGAAGATCGATCTGAGCAGATATTGGCCGCATAGTCATAAGGGGGAGAGTCTAATGCCCACCTGTACTAGAGCTACCGCATCCAGTTAGCTTTATCGTTTACTCAATAGTTCGCCCAGTGGGTGGAGTCAACAAATTGCGCAACATGTGAGTGGCAGAGTTGGCGGTAGGGTGAAAAGAGCATAAGGTGCGCGGGGTGTCAGCAAAAAAGAAAGCCCCTGCCAAGAAGGTGGCTAAAAAAGTTGCCAAGGCGACTGCCAAAAAAGCCCCTGCTAAAAAAGTTGTAAAGACCACCGCTAAGAAGGTTGCCAAGAAGGTGGCTAAGAAGGTGGCTAAGCCAGCTCCTAAGAAGTCAGCCAAGGCGGTTGCTAAAAAAACTGCCAAGAAGGCGCCCGGTAGACCATTCCCATCAAAAGTTGGAAAGACGACCTTGATGGTAGATGAAAAATCACAGACAGTAAGCGTTGCCACGGTTGTGGCACCCGCAGCAACGCCCATTATTGAAGAACGCCGCCTAGTGATGCCCCCACCTGCACGACCAACTAAGAGCGGCAAAAAAATTGCTCCACTAAAACCGCTAAAAGCGATCCCGACTCCAGTAGTTGTACTAGATGGTGAAGCCCCTTGGACAGCGACTGAGCTAAAAGCAGTGCGCACCGAGATATCTAAAGATTTAGAACGTTTGCGACGCGACCTTGCAATTGTTGAGGCCGAGATGAATGAATTAATCTCTGAATCTGGTGAAGGTGCAGGAGATGATCAAGCAGATTCTGGAACAAAGACTTTCGAGCGCGAACATGAAATGTCGCTCGTTATCAACGCACGAGATATGGTCTTACAGACCGAGCGCGCCCTAGAGCGTATTGCTAGCAAAAGTTATGGAAACTGCGAAGAGTGTGGAAACTCAATTGGAAAGGCGCGTTTGCAGGTATTTCCAAGAGCTACTCTCTGTATGATTTGTAAGCAGAAGGAAGAGCGGCGCTAAATGCGCCCCAATCAAGTTATTTGGAAGCGTTTATATACAATCGCTTGGGCAATATGGCTAATTGATCTAGCAAGCAAAGTTTGGGCAATTAATTCGCTAACTCCACGCACTCCAATTAAATTAATTGGCGATTTTCTGCAATTAACCTTGATAAGGAATTCTGGTGCCGCCTTTAGCTTAGGGGCAGGCTTAACCATCATATTTACCTTCTTTGCTATTGCAGTTGTGGTAGCGATCGCTTATTTTGCACCGCGAATTACTTCCAACGGTTGGGGCGTAGTCTTAGGATTAGCACTTGGTGGAATATTAGGGAACTTAACGGACCGAATCTTTCGTAGCCCGGGATACTTCAATGGACATGTAATTGATTGGATCCAGCTCCCAAATTGGCCGGTATTTAATTTGGCTGATAGCGCTATTGTGGTGGCAGCAGTTATTGCTGTAATTCTCTCTATTCGCAATATCGCACCTATGGGAGGCGCCAATGTCACGTGAATCGCGCACGCTAAGCGTTCCTGAGGGAGTAGCTGGCGAGAGAATTGATAGCGCGCTAACTCGCGTACTTGGTCTCTCAAGAACCACCATTGTGCACTTAATAGAAGATGGCGATATCAGAACTGGTGGACGGGCAATGGCTAAGTCAGAACGCGTTACTAGCGGACAAATTATCGATGTTTTAATGCCAGAACCACTTAATCAAGATCCGATTCCGTTGACACCACTTGATGGACTGCAGATCATTTACAACGACGATGACATTGTTGTTATCGATAAGCCTGTTGGATGCGCCGCCCACCCGAGTCCAGGCTGGATGGGTCCGACAGTAGTTGGAGCACTAACGGCGGCGGGGTACACAATCGCAACATCAGGGCCAGCAGAACGTGCCGGCATAGTCCACCGACTTGATGTTGGCACAAGTGGTTTGATGGTTGTGGCAAAGAGTGATCGTGCTTACACAGTTTTAAAAGATGGCTTTCGTAACCACGAGATCGAAAAAACTTATCACGCGCTAGTGCAAGGGCATATGGATCCGGTAGCCGGAACTATTGATGCTCCAATAGATCGCCACCCCAAGGAAGATCATCGATTTGCAGTAACGGCAGAAGGTAAAGAGAGCATTACTCACTATGAAGTAATTGAGTTCTATCGCTCTGTATCCTTAGTTAAAGTAGAGCTAGAAACAGGGCGGACCCACCAAATTCGCGTTCATTTTTCTGCACTAAATCACCCGCTAGTAGGTGATACAACTTATGGCGCAGACCCAGTACTGGGAAAATCGTTGGCAATGTCACGTCCTTGGTTACATGCGCTCGAACTCAGATTTAACCATCCCATTACCAAGGCGCCTCTTGCGCTGAAGGCTCCATATCCACCAGACCTTCAGGCTTGCTTGGCGTTGCTATCAGATGCTGTTCTGCCGTAACCACTAACCTTATGCAACTGTGACAAACGAAAACTCTATGCCAAATAATAATAAGCGCGACTCATTTGTGCACCTGCATGTACATACCGAGTATTCGATGCTTGATGGCGCAGCGCGGGTTGGCGATCTGGTAGCCGAAGTAGCTCGCTTAGAGATGCCAGCCATTGCGATGACAGATCACGGCAACGTCTTTGGTGCTTTCGATTTCTACAAGCAAGCGATCAAGGCGGGGGTAAAACCAATCATTGGGATTGAGGCCTATGTTGCGCCCGAATCCCGTCATGATAAGAAGCGAGTCCAATGGGCAAGCGGCGGAGAAGATGATGTCTCAGGAGGTGGCGCCTATACCCATATGACAATTTTGGCTGAGAACAATCATGGCCTAGCAAATTTATTTCGCCTCTCATCTCTGGCTTCGCTAGAAGGCTATTACTACAAACCACGTATGGATAGAGAGTTACTCTCTAAATATGCAGACGGATTAATTGCAACAACAGGCTGTCCAGGTGGAGAAATTCAGACTCGACTACGAATGGGTAAATATAAAGAGGCGCTCCAGGCAGCCAGTGATTATCGAGATATCTTTGGGGCGCAAAACTTCTTCCTCGAGGTCATGGACCATGGAATTGATATAGAAACTCGAGTTAAGGAAGATCTACTTAAACTTGGTCGCGAGTTAAAACTTCCATTACTTGCCACAAATGATCTGCACTACACGCGCCATGAAGATGCTCCAGCGCATGAGGCTCTCTTATGTGTTCAATCTGGTTCGACTCTAGCTGATCCAAAACGATTTAAATTTGATAATGACGAGTTCTATCTCAAGACTCCGGCACAAATGCGCGAATTGTTTAAAGATTTTCCAGAAGCCTGCGATAACACCCTGCTAATTGCTGAACGATGCAATATTAAATTGCGCGAGGGTGAGAATTTGATGCCTGCCTTCGCTGTCCCGCAAGGGGAAACTGAAGATAGTTGGTTGCGCAAGGAATCGGAACGCGGATTAAATGAACGTTTCCACGGCGCAGCCTCACCTGCTCATCTAGAACGACTTAACTATGAGTTAGGCGTCATGATCAAGATGGGTTTCCCTGGATATTTCTTAGTTGTAGCAGATCTAGTTGCGCATGCTAAAAAAGTTGGCATTCGAGTTGGTCCGGGTCGTGGATCAGCAGCAGGATCTTTGGTTGCATATGTTTTAGGAATTACTGGGCTAGATCCGATTGAACATGGCCTGCTCTTCGAACGATTCCTAAATCCTGAGCGTATCTCGATGCCAGATATCGATCTAGACTTCGATGAACGCAGACGTAGCGAGATGATTAAATATGCAACTGAAAAATATGGCGAGGATCGCGTTGCGCAGATCATTACCTACGGAACTATCAAGTCTAAACAATCGATAAAAGATGCAACGCGGGTACTGGGATACCCATATGTAATTGGTGAAAAATTAACTAAAGCTCTACCGCCTTCGGTAATGGGTAAAGATATTTCTCTTTCCGGTGTATTCGATTCGCAAGATCCTCGTTTTGGCGAGGCTGGTGAATTTCGAGATTTATACCAAAGCGATCCAGATTCGATGAAGGTAGTTGATTTAGCTAAGGGTCTAGAGGGCTTGAAGCGTCAATGGGGAGTTCATGCAGCTGGTGTAATTCTTTCACGTGAGCCGCTCTTGGATGTGATTCCGATTCATCGGCGCGAAGCAGATGGTGCAATTATCACCCAATTTGATATGGGGGCCTGCGAGTCAATTGGGCTGCTAAAAATGGATTTTTTAGGATTGCGAAACTTATCAGTTCTAGATGATGCGCTTTTAAATATCAAAGCGAATAAAGGAATAGATGTAGTCCTCGAAGATCTCCCGTTACATGATCAAAATACATTTGATCTACTCTCGCGTGGCGATACCCTAGGAGTTTTCCAATTAGATGGTGGCCCCATGCGAGCCCTACTTCGCAGCATGGCACCAGATTCCTTTGCCGATATTTCAGCGGTGATAGCGCTATATAGACCAGGACCCATGGGAGAGAACGCTCACAATAACTACGCTGATCGCAAGAATGGAAGAAAACCGGTTGAGCCGATTCACCCTGAACTATCCAGTGTCCTGGGTGAAATTCTCGGAGATACATATGGACTGATCGTCTATCAAGAACAGGTTATGGCGATAGCGCAGAAAGTTGCGGGCTTCTCTCTAGGACGCGCAGACCTATTGCGTAAAGCGATGGGTAAGAAGAATAAAGAAATTCTTGATAAAGAGTATGTGCCGTTTGAGGCAGGTATGAAGGAAAATGGTTTCTCAACTGCTGCAATTAAAAGGCTCTGGGATGTTTTGATTCCATTCTCGGATTATGCCTTCAACCGTGCACATAGCGCAGGTTATGGCGTAGTTTCATTCTGGACTGCTTACTTGAAGGCAAATCACCCAACAGAATATATGGCAGCCTTATTAACTAGCGTTAGAGATGATAAAGATAAGTCGGCGCTCTATCTATCTGAGTGCAGACGTATGGGAATAAAAGTCCTACCTCCAGATGTAAATGAATCAAATAGAGAATACACACCACGAGGACAAGATATTCGATTTGGATTAGCTGCCATACGCAACGTTGGCGAGGGAGTTGTTGCCTCCATCGCCGCAGCACGTGCTAGCAAGGGAGCCTTTAGCTCTTTTGGCGACTTCTTAGCAAAGGTGGATGGGCAAGTTTGCAATAAGAAAACTATTGAATCTCTAATCAAGGGCGGGGCATTTGATTCACTGCAACACCCTCGTAAAGGATTGATGGCTGTGCATTTGGAGGCGATTGATTCGGTAATTGAAAGTAAGCGAGCTGAAGCTATCGGTCAATTTGATTTATTCGGTGGGGAATCAATGACGCAAATGGCAGGGCTGGATGTGGAAATTCCAAATTTTGAATGGGATAAATCAACCTTGCTAGTCTTTGAACGCGAGATGTTGGGGCTCTATGTATCAGATCACCCACTGCTTGGCGTTGAACATATCCTGCGCTCGAATACAGATATGTCCATAAGTGCTCTCCTTGCCGATGAGAACACACCTGATGGAGTTCTCACTTTAGGTGGGTTGATCACAGGAGTACAACGTAAGGTGTCTCGTCAAGGATCTTCCTGGGCAATTGTCACGCTCGAGGATTTAGAAGGCGCCATCGAAGTTCTCTTCTTCTCGAATACGTATAATCAATATGCGCTAACGCTGATTGAAGATCGCGTGGTAACTGTTCGAGGTAGATTTGAGCGACGTGATGATGTAGTTCGCTTCACAGCGCTAGAGATGAAATCCCTAGATGTATCAACTGGACCAGTCGGGCCCTTACTTATTTCACTACCAGTGGCGCAATGCACACCACCGATAGTTGATCGCATGAAAGAGATATTGCGCTCACATCCTGGAAAACGTGAAGTACATATGCAGATTATTGATCAAGGCACGCTGACTACAATGAAGCTAGATGCACTAGTTACCGCATCACCAAGTCTGAGCGCTGATCTTAAGTCAATACTTGGGCCTGATTGCCTCATGAAGATTTAATAGCGGCCCCTGATTAAATATCCAGCCATTAGACTTTTCACATGATTCGCACCCTTGATCTGCGCGGAAAGCGACTTACCAAAGCTGGTTATCAGGCGGCGATTCCACGTGCCAAGCTCGATATCGCCACCGCTATGCTCACCATTGCACCGATCTTGGAGCGGGTTAAAAATGGAGACGAAGCAGAGTTAATTAAGTTAGCAACAGAGTTTGATGGTGTCACACCTTCTGGCATCAGAGTTTCAGAAATTGATTTAGATCGCGCCCTAGAGATTTTAGATCCATCAGTAAAAAAAGCTTTAGAAATTTCTATTGAGCGAATTCGTAAAGTTCATATCGATCAAATCCGTAGTGAGAGCGTGACACAAGTTGTCACCGGGGGTTCAGTGACCGAACGCTGGGTACCAGTTGATCGCGTTGGACTCTACGTTCCAGGCGGGCGTGCAGTTTATCCAAGTAGCGTATTGATGAATGTAATCCCAGCTCAGATTGCAAAGGTATCCAGCATTGCGGTGGCATCGCCTCCGCAGAAGGAATTTGGTGGACTTCCGCATCCAACAATATTGGCTGCCTGTGCATTGCTTGGAATAACAGAGGTGTATGCAATTGGTGGTGCACAAGCGATCGCACTCTTTGCCTACGGAATGGATGGGCTCTCTGAAAAATGTGATCTGGTAACAGGGCCTGGCAATATTTATGTTGCAGCAGCAAAGCGCGCTTTACGTGGAGTTATCGGAATTGATTCGGAGGCCGGTCCAACCGAGATTGCCATCTTGGCAGATGAAAGTGCAATCGCATCGGATGTGGCGACCGATCTCATAAGCCAAGCCGAGCATGATGTAATAGCGGCTGCGGTTCTGGTAACGACATCAGTTGAGTTGGCTGAATCCGTCGCATCTGAATTAAAAGTGAGAGTTCCTATTACTAAACATTCAGAACGAATCAGAGAAGCTTTGGGTGGAGTGCAATCGGCGATAGTCATTGTTGATTCGATTGAGCAGGGGTTAGAGGTAGTAAATGCCTATGCAGCCGAACATTTAGAGATTCAAACTAAAGACGCAGCAAATACCGCGCAGAAGATTCGAAATGCGGGCGCTGTATTTATCGGTCGCTTCTCACCTGTCTCACTCGGTGATTACTCGGCGGGCTCGAATCACGTTTTACCAACTGGAGGGTGCGCCTGCCACAGTAGTGGGCTTTCTGTGCAGACTTTTCTACGCGGCCTACATTTTATTGAGTACTCACAATCTGCATTTGTAGATATTGCCGAAACTGTAATCACATTAGCCAATTCCGAGAATCTTCCAGCGCACGGAGAAGCGATGACTGCTCGATTGGAGAATCTATGAATGCGAAAATATGGCCAGAATGGCTACCGCTGCGCGATGATTTAAAAGATCTTTCTCCATATGGTGCGCCACAAATTCCGGCACAGGCGAGCTTAAATACCAACGAGAATCCATTTCCCCTTTCATCGGATCTAGCCAGCGCTATAACCAACCGAGTTAATCAGATATCTACAAATTTAAATCGTTATCCTGATAGGGACGCAGTTACTTTACGTAGCAAACTTTCAGATTTTATTAACTCTCTCTCTGGTACATCTTTTTCTGCAGATCAAATCTGGGTAGGAAATGGCAGCAACGAAATTATTCAATCACTTTTCTTAGCTTTCGGGTCTCGACCCGCTCTCGGATTTACGCCGTCATATTCAATGCATCCGTTAATTTCCAAGGTAACGGGCGTTACCTGGCGAGATGGTGGACGTCTGCCTGATTTTTCATTTGATGTAGCAGCGGGACTCTCGCAAATATCGGAAATTAAGCCGGCACTAACTTTTATTACTAATCCAAATAATCCCACGGGCGCGTCAATTTCTTTAGCTGAGATAGAGGCTCTGGCAGGAGCAACTGCAGCCATTGGGGGGCTACTTGTGATAGATGAGGCTTATGCAGAGTTCTCTGAAGTTACTTCGGCTGTAACGCTGCTAAGTAAATATCCAAATATCATCGTTATTCGTACGATGAGCAAGGCTTTTGCATTTGCTGGAGTGCGTATGGGCTATTTAATAGCCAGTAGTCAGATTGTTGAGGCGATGTTATTGGTTCGATTGCCATACCACTTGAGCGCGCTAACTCAGGCAGCGGCAGAAGTCGCCCTAGATTTTAAAGATGAGTTACTTGGAACTGTTTCTCAACTAATCGAGTCCCGCAAATATGTCACCGCGCAGCTAGAAAAGATGGGGTTATCCGTTATCGATAGCGATGCCAATTTTATTCTCTTTTCTGGATTTGACCTGCCTGCCACAGAGCTATGGAGCCGTCTCCTAGATAAGGGTGTTCTCATCAGAGATGTGGGATTATTAGGCCATCTACGAGCAACAATTGGCAATGAAGCCGAGAACCAAAAATTTATCGATGCCTTGCAAGAAATCTTGAATGGAGAAAGCCAATGAGAACAGCCCGAGTAGAGCGCAAGACTAAAGAATCACATGTAATCATCGATCTAAACCTTGATGGCACTGGTGAGATCGCAGTCGATACTGGCGTACCTTTCTTCGACCACATGCTCTCCCAACTTGGTAAACACTCAGGCTTTAACTTAACTGTTAAAACAGTAGGAGATGTGGAAGTTGATTCGCACCACACCGTCGAAGATACATCGCTCGCCTTTGGCCAAGCGCTGCGCGAAGCGCTAGGCGATAAGGTCGGGATTCGCCGTTTTGGAGATGCGATGGTCCCTCTTGATGAAGTTTTGGTTCAAGCGGCGGTCGATCTATCGGGGAGACCATATTTGATTCACCGCCAGCCAGAAATTGTGGAGCTGATTGGAACATTTGATACGACCCTTGGAAAACATATTTGGGAATCTATCGTTGCAGAAGCTCGCATTGCTCTTCATATTCGAGTCTTAGAAGGGCGCAATGCTCATCACGTATTTGAAGCGCAATTTAAAGCGGTCGCTCGCGCTCTGCGAGATGCTACTTCGTTAGATGGTGGAATCGCAGGAATTCCATCTACTAAAGGATCGCTATAAAAGTGATTGCAATTCTTGACTACGGGTCAGGTAATTTGCGTTCTGCCCAACGTGCTTTCGCACACACTGGGCTCGATGTCGTAGTTACCTCCGATCGTGAGTTGGCGAGAAAGGCCACAGGTTTGGTTGTTCCTGGGGTAGGCGCCTTTGCTGCATGTAAGCAAGGTTTCCTAAAAGTTGGTGGCGATGAAATAGTGCGAGCTCGTATTGCAGCGCAGAGGCCGACTTTAGGAATCTGCGTTGGAATGCAGATCCTCTTTCGCGATAGCGATGAGCGCACGAGCAATGGCTTGCATAGCGGAGTTGGAATTTGGCAGGAGAGTATTAGTAAATTGCAGGCTCCCATATTGCCGCATATGGGATGGAATACAGTTGAAATTTCTGGAAATTCAAACCTCTTTGCAGGAATCGCTGATCAGTCATTCTATTTCGTCCATTCATATGCAGCTAAAGAAAAAGTTGGTACTGCTCAAGCATGGTCCACGCATGGCGAAAGATTTTTGGCAGCGGCAGAAGATGGCGCCATTTGCGCAACCCAATTTCACCCAGAAAAATCAGGAGATGCGGGGCTAGCGCTAATTAAGAATTGGGTGGAAATGTTATGAGTATTTCCAATTATCTCGAGCTCTTGCCGGCAGTTGACGTTAAGGATGCACGTGCAGTTCGCTTGGTTCAAGGAGAGCTCTCACAAGAAAGTATTTATGGAGCACCTCTTGAGGTCGCACTTGAATTCCAAGCTGCAGGAGCGCAATGGCTTCACTTAGTTGATCTAGATGCTGCCTTTGGCCGAGGAGAGAACTCGGCGATCTTGGCCGAAGTTATAGGACGCCTGGATATCAAAGTTGAGCTATCTGGCGGAATTCGTGATGATCAATCGTTAACGCGCGCCTTGGCTACCGGATGTCGTCGCGTTAACTTGGGAACCGCCGCTTTAGAGGACCCAGAATGGACGGCGCGAGTAATCGCAGAACATGGTGATCGAATAGCAGTTGGATTGGATGTGCGCGGTCATGTACTTGCAGCACGTGGTTGGACTCGTGAAGGTGGCGATTTATTTGAAACTCTAGAACGATTAGAACGAGACGGTTGTGAGCGATATGTTGTAACTGATGTTACTAAGGATGGCACTTTGCTAGGACCCAATTTGGAATTACTAAAATCTGTCTGTGCGATGACTAAAAAACCAGTTGTTGCAAGTGGTGGAATATCTTCCTTAGCCGATATCGCAGCGCTCTCAGCGCTAAATGCAATCGGTGTGGAAGGAGCAATTGTTGGTAAAGCCCTTTATGCCGGAGCTTTTACTCTGCAAGATGCGCTAGCCCTGACTAGAGATGCTGGCCAAGAATGACTTTATCGGTACGGATAATTCCCTGTTTAGATGTGACCGAAGGTCGAGTTGTTAAGGGCGTTAATTTCACAAACTTAATTGATGCCGGCGATCCTGTTGAAATGGCCTCTCTCTATAACACTGAGGGGGCAGATGAGTTAACTTTCCTAGATATTTCAGCTAGTAGCTCAAACCGTGAAATAACTCTTGATGTAGTTCGCAAAACTGCAGAGCAAGTCTTTATTCCTTTAACTGTTGGCGGAGGTATACGAAGTGTCGCAGATGTTGATCGATTACTTCGTGCCGGTGCAGATAAAGTTTCCATCAATACTGCAGCGATAGATCGTCCAGAGTTGATATCTGAAATCGCTGATCGCTTTGGTTCACAAGTGTTGGTCATCTCAATTGATGCCAGACGGGCACGTACTGATTCCGGTTTTGAAGTAACTACCCATGGCGGGCGAGAGAGCGCAAGTCTTGATGCCCTTGCTTGGGTTGAGAAAGCTTGCCGATTAGGGGCAGGTGAAATTTTGCTTAATTCTATGGATTCTGATGGAACGCGCGCTGGCTATGACATCGGCATGATCGCAGCAGTCAGGCAGGTTGCGCAGGTTCCGCTCATAGCTAGCGGTGGAGCAGGAGCTCTTTCGGATTTCGCAGCTGCTTTAGATGCCGGGGCAGATGCTTTGTTGGCGGCCAGCGTCTTTCACTTTGGAGTCCATCGCATTTCAGATGTTAAGAATTACCTGAGCGCACAGGGTTATTCCATTCGCAAGCCACAAGAGATCTAAGGCAGAATAGGTTCATGAGCATCAAATTGCCGAAAGAGATCAGTGATGCCTTGGATAATCTTCTGAAGTTAGATCTTGATTTGATTCCAGCAATCGCTCAAGATTTCAAAACCGGTGAAGTTTTAATGCTGGCCTACATGAATAGACGATCTCTGGAAAGCACCCTTGAAACTGCGCAGGCGACTTACTGGAGCCGCAGTCGCAATGAAATTTGGGTGAAGGGCGCGACTTCAGGAAATACTCAGAAAGTTTTATCTCTAAATTTAGATTGTGACGGAGATGCGATTTTAATGCAGGTAGAGCAAGTTGGACCAGCTTGCCATACTGGCGATAAAACCTGTTTCCACAATCCTCTACTGCAGTCACCTAACCAGCAATCTCCCAAATTGGGGAATTAATAGTGCGACGTAGTGAATTTAAAGAGTTCGCAAAAGACTTCAACGTCATTCCGGTCTACCGAAAATTACTAGCCGATGGTGAAACACCGCTTGGGGTTTATCGAAAATTAGCGAAGAGCGCACCTTCCACATTTTTACTCGAATCCGCCGAGCATGGAGGCGCGTGGTCGCGTTACTCATTTATCGGAGTCAATAGCCAAGCAACGCTAAGTGAAGCTGGTGGAAAGGCGATCTGGGTTGGCACCGCTCCCGCAGGAGCACCAGTTGGAATGGATCCGCTAGTTGCCCTGCGAATGGCGGCTGAACATTTACGCTCACCTAAAATTGCAGGGCTTCCTCCCTTAACCGGTGGGCTTGTTGGCTATATGGGTTATGACTCTGTCCGGGGCTTAGAGAAATTACCTGAGTTAAGTAAGAAAGATATCGCCTTGCCTGGCCTGGCTTTTATGTTGACGAGTGATTTAGCGGTAATGGATCATGCCGAAGGCACCATCACGTTAATTGCAAATGCCATAAATTGGGATGGCAGCGGTGAGAGAGTTGATGAAGCCTTCGATGAGGCACAATCAAGGTTGGATCAGATGCAACTCGATCTGCAGAGTCCGTTGCCAGGGTTTGCCACAGAACTTCCCGAAAAGAGCACACCAGAATTTTCCAGAAATATATCTGACGATGAATATATAAAAAAGGTTTTACAAGCTAAGGAAGAAATATTGGCGGGGGAGGCTTTTCAGATAGTTCTCTCGCAACGTTTTGCAATGGAGTGCAGAGCTGATGCACTCGATGTTTACCGGATGTTGCGTTTGCATAATCCAAGTCCTTATATGTACCTGCTGCGATTTACAGATGGGATAGAGGTAGTCGGTTCTAGCCCTGAGGCGTTAGTTAAAGTCACCGGAAAAGAAGTGATGGTTCATCCGATTGCGGGAACTCGTAAACGCTCTGCATCTGACGAGGAGGATCATCGCTTGGCAGAAGAGTTGCTGGCAGATCCCAAAGAGCGCGCGGAGCACCTGATGCTAGTTGATCTAGGTAGAAATGATTTAGGACGTATCTGTACCCCCGGCAGCGTTGAGGTAATCGACTTTATGCACATTGAGAGATATTCACACGTTATGCATATCGTCTCAACCGTTATTGGGGAGTTGGCGCCGCAATCAACTCCGGTTGATGCTCTATTTGCCGTATTTCCAGCTGGGACTTTATCTGGCGCACCGAAACCAAGGGCGATGGAAATTATCGAAGAGTTAGAGCCAACCAGACGGGGACTCTACGGTGGGGCAATTGGTTATTTAGATTTCACGGGAAATATTGATACCTGTATTGCAATCCGCACCGCGCTAATCTTTGAGAGTAAAGCTTATGTGCAAGCAGGTGCAGGGGTAGTTGCAGATTCAGATCCTAAATCTGAAAATGAAGAGTGCTTAAATAAGGCAGCCGCTGTTTTAGGTGCTGTCAACGCGGCCAATAATTTAACCGCCAAGAATTTGAGTAGCGGTAGTAATTAAATGACAGATTTTCTGCCAATCTCCATCTCATTAATTGTTGTCACAGCCATCGTGCTTTTAATCTCTCGTCGATTTACTATCTCAAGCCGCTATGAGCGCAAGCCCAAAGCGCATACACCTTGGAGCGCTCTCGATAGCGGTATAGATCCAACCGATGAAGAGATTGTTAAATGAGTGTTCTCGATTCAATAATTGAAGGAGTCCGTGCAGATTTAGCGATTCGCCGTAAATCTATGGGCCAATTACTTGAGGAGATGTCGCAGGCGCAACCAGTACTAGATGCACACAATTTTTTATCCAGCGATCAAATCTGCGTCATAGCAGAGGTTAAGAGATCTTCACCGAGCAAAGGCGCACTTTCCGAAATTCCTGACCCAGCTGCATTGGCAGAGCAATACCAAGTGGCTGGCGCAAATATCATTAGCGTATTAACTGAGGCAAGGCGTTTTGGCGGATCACTGATGGATTTATCTGCTGTTCGCGCACGGGTGACTATTCCAATATTGCGCAAAGATTTCATGGTAGATGAGTATCAATTTTATGAGGCTCGTTCATATGGTTCGGATGCGGTCCTATTAATTGTGGCCGCTCTTTCCAAGAGCCAGCTGAAAGATTTCTTTGACCTAGCGGGAGAACTCGGTATGGCGGCGTTAATTGAGGTTCATACAGCTGATGAGCTAGAGCGCGCAATGGAAATTTCACCACGGATTATCGGCGTTAACTCGCGCAACCTAAAGACTTTAGATGTTAGCCAAGAAGCTTTTGCTCAACTTCTGCCAGAGATTCCGTCAGAGATCATCAGGGTCGCCGAATCTGGAATTTCATCGCGTAGCGATGTGGAGTTTGCACAGCGCCATGGCGCCGATGCGATCTTGGTAGGAGAGGCTTTAGTCACATCGGGGGATCCGAAATTGGCAATGCGCACTCTTCTAGGTCAAGGGTAGGCTTTAACTATGGCTTTGGAACCGCAGGTAGATCTAACTGAAATTCTTGGCCACTTTGGCCAATATGGTGGTCGCTTTGTTCCAGAGGCGTTAATTGGAGCCCTGGAAGAATTAGAAGAGGTGCATCGCACATCCGCGCAAGATCCTACATTTATTGCAGAGCTGGCAGAACTGCACCGCACATATACAGGTCGTCCCAGCATTATCACTGAGGCTAAGCGCTTTGCAGAATATGCAGGTGGTGCACGCATACTTTTAAAGCGTGAGGATTTAAACCACACCGGCAGCCATAAGATTAATAACGTCTTGGGCCAAGCGCTCTTGACTAAACGCATGGGTAAGAAGAGAATCATCGCGGAAACTGGCGCAGGTCAGCATGGCGTTGCATCTGCAACTGCCGCAGCTTTAATGGGGCTCGACTGCGTTGTTTATATGGGAGAGGAAGATACTAAGCGACAATCTCTAAATGTGGCGCGTATGAAGTTACTTGGCGCAGAGGTTATTCCAGTCAAATCTGGTTCGCGTACGCTAAAAGATGCAATTAATGAAGCGATGCGCGATTGGGTAACAAACGTTGAAACAACGCACTATTTACTAGGTACCGTTGCTGGGCCACATCCTTTTCCAACCATGGTTCGAGATTTTCATAAAATCATAGGCGAGGAGACTCGAGAACAAGTTTTAGCACTTACTGGACGCCTACCTGATGTTGTTATGGCATGTGTCGGAGGTGGTTCAAATGCGATCGGTATTTTCCATCGCTTTATCTCCGATCCCCAGGTGCGATTAATCGGGCTCGAAGCTGGCGGAGATGGTGTGGAGACAGGTCGACATGCAGCAACAATCACCGGTGGTACTCCGGGCGTACTTCACGGAACACGCTCTTACGTTCTGCAAGATGAAAATGGTCAGACTGTTGAATCTCACTCAATATCGGCAGGACTTGATTATCCTGGGGTGGGACCAGAACATGCATATCTACACGACATCGGTAGAGCAGAGTATCGTGCGATCTCTGATGCCGAAGCGATGCGCGCTTTTGCCTTACTTTCCAAGAGTGAAGGAATTATTCCGGCAATTGAAACTGCGCACGCGCTAGCAGGTGCGATTCAGGTCGGTAATGAATTAGGCAAAGATGCCATTATCGTTATTAATCTCTCTGGTCGCGGGGATAAAGATGTGCAGACTGCCGCTAATTACTTTGGGATTTCACTCGACTAATGACGGCGTTAGATGAGCTATTTAAAAAAGTTCGTAGTGAAAATCGCGCCGCACTGATCGCATATATTCCAGCTGGGTTTCCTTCGCAAGCAGATTGCCACAGAGTTATTTCGGCATTTATCGCAGGAGGCGTAGATGCGATCGAAATTGGATATCCATATAGCGATCCAGTAATGGATGGTCCGACAATTCAAGCAGCTGCGGTAACCGCCCTCGAAAATGGAACTGGCGTGAGGGAAGTTCTAGCAGCGCTTAAATTCGCCAGCGATAGCGTTCCGGCAGTAGTCATGACTTATTGGAATCCAATTGAGCGCTACGGAGTATCAGAGTTTGCGCACGCAATAGTGAAAAACGGTGGTTCAGGTGTCATCACTCCTGATTTAACAATTGAAGAATCACAAGGGTGGCTGGCTGCCACCAAGGTTGCCGAAATAAATCCAATTTATGTAGTGGCGCCAAGTACAAAAGATCCTCGCTTAGCCTCAGTTACCTCTCAATGTGGAGGCTTTGTTTACGCTGCTAGCTTGATGGGTGTAACTGGTGCTCGCACCAATGTATCTTCAAGCGCTGGAGATCTGGTAGCACGTATTCGTGAGGTGACAGATTTACCCATAGCAGTTGGCTTAGGAGTATCTACTCGCGCCCAGGCGAAAGATGTTGCAAAATATGCCGATGGCGTAATAGTAGGCTCCGCATTTATTAAAGCGATACAAGATGCAGTATCGATCGATGAGGGATTATTGGCAGTTACCGAAATTGCAAGTGAGTTAGCGAAAGGGGTACGTGAGGCCAGATGAAAATTATCCATGAAAGCCTGCAGCCTTGGTTGGGGCTAGCTGCGCGATTAATATTAGGTGGGGTTCTCTTTGCCGCCGGGTATCTAAAAGTTGGCTCACCAGATAAATCTCAAATGGCAGTTCGTGCCTATGAGCTCTTACCGATTTCGATCGCTAATTTATTAGGCTTAGTGCTGCCAGCAATTGAAATTGCGATCGGGGCGCTAATTGTGCTGGGGGCTGTGACGCGAGTAGTAGCCGCACTTGGCGGATTCACCATGTTTATCTTTATCATCGCCATTGCCCAAGCATGGGCCCGGGGCCTAAATATCGACTGTGGCTGTTTTGGCGGCGGTGGAACGATTGAGCCAGGTCAGACGCAATATCTGCAGGAAATAATCCGAGATGTAGGCTTGGTTTTGCTCGCTTGGTATCTAGTTCGTTATCCTGTGACAAAATTTTCTATAGATAAAGATCCAGCAGGTAGAGCTGGATCTATCACCGAAGCAGGAGATGTGAGATAACTATGGCGCAAGCGAAAAAACCAACAGGTGGAAAAGATAACTTCACACGCAACTTAGTTATTGCGGTTGTGCTTGGAGTTGTACTCATAATGCTTGTGCCAACCTTGCTTTCCAAGAGCTCAGATACAAACGCTGCCATCCCATCTAGCGTCTCAGTCGAAGATGGCTATGGCATAGTCTTTAATAAGGATGTACCTGATGTTCCATTTATCGAAATCTATGAAGATTTTCAATGCCCTGCTTGCCAAGGTTTTGAGGGTATAAATGGCGGCTACATTGAAGATTTAATTAGCGAGAAGAAAGCAAAAGTTGCTTTCCATATGCTCTCCTTCTTAGGTCCTGACTCACAGCGTGCCGCTAACGCCGCTGCCTGCTCTGCCGACCAAGGTAAGTTTCTACAATTTCATAAGACACTTTATGCTAATCAGCCAACAGAAAATTCGGGAGCCTGGAGCACTGAATATTTAGCCACACTTGGATTAGGCCTTGGCATAGCTGATGAGACTTATTCTAATTGTGTAACCAACAACGACTACGCCGGATGGGTAGGTAATGTCGCAGCAGAAGGCGCTAAACGCAATATAAATTCAACGCCAACAGTTTTAATTAATGGAGTGGAGATTGATCGCAATACTGCCTACGGCAGCCTAGCGGCATTTAAAGCGGCAGTAGAAAAAGGCTAGTTATGTTTAGTTCGATACTAACTCCGACTTTGTCGCAGATTGATATCGGACCGCTAACAGTTCATTTCTATGCGCTCTGCATCATTTCTGGAATAGCCTTGGCAATTTGGCTAGGCAATAAGCGACTTACTGCTTATGGCTTAAAGAGTTCACAAGATCTCACTGGCGTCGTATCCGAAATCGCAATTATTGCCGTTCCTGCTGGGATTATCGGTGGCCGTATCTATCACGTTATAACTTCACCGACAGCTTACTTTGGTAAAGAAGGAGATTTATTAAATATTTTTAAGATCTGGGAAGGTGGGTTAGGTATTTGGGGCGCAATCGCACTCGGGGCTCTCGGTGCGTATATCTCATATCGTCGCCTGGCAAGAAAAATCTCACTTCCAGATTTTAGGAACTTTCTAGATGCATTGGCACCTGGAATTTTATTGGCACAAGCAATTGGTCGATTCGGTAATTGGTTTAACGCCGAACTCTTTGGAAGACCGCTTGATACTTGGTGGGGGTTAGAGATTCCTTTTCAAAATCGGCCACGCGGGTATGGGCTCTTTGAAACCTTCCATCCAACTTTTCTATATGAAGCTATTTGTAATATATTCCTTGCGATTGTTCTGATTAAGTTTGGTAAGCGCTGGCAGAGTGGCTCTGTATTTGCTTTTTATATCGCCGGATATTCCTTTGCCCGATTCTTTATTGAAGGGATCCGGATCGATTCGGCTGAGAACTTTGGCGGACTCCGACTTAATCAATGGACAAGTCTGGTGATACTAATTTTTGGTCTGCTGCTCTTGATTAATGCGGAAATGAAGGCACGCAAATTTAAGTCTGCGCCAAAGTAAGCTTGTTCAGGTAGGCTTTCGGTATGGGTATAGAGGATGTTTATCATCGCAATCGGCATCATCGTACGAATCGCGCGGGTTGGTTGCGTGCGGCGGTCCTTGGTGCAAATGATGGGTTAGTTTCAACTGCATCTTTGATGATCGGTATAACTGCAGCAAGAGTTGGCGGTGAAAATGCGCAGAGCTTTTTAATTACCGCAGGGGTCGCTGGAATTGTTGCTGGTGCTATGTCTATGGCAGTCGGCGAATACGTCTCTGTAAGAGCTCAGAATGACATTGAAGATTCTGATCGCTTACTAGAGATGGAACATTTAGCACTTGACCCTGAAGCCGAGTTAGTTGAGTTGCAACATATTTATATTGGGCGTGGGCTAGATGCGCAATTAGCGTTAAAAGTTGCCACCGCCATGCACACAAAAGATCCGCTAGAGGCGCACTTACGCGATGAGTTGGGTCAGCACCCAGATACTAAAGCTCGACCACTTCAAGCCGGCATCGCTTCGGCAATTGCATTTACCGCGGGCGGGCTGATTCCATTTGCTGGCGCCTTTGCCTCAACTACTGGAAAAGTAGCATTTAATATTGTGGCCTTCACGATCGTTGGGTTGGCAATTACTGGAATTTCCAGCGCGCGGACTTCAGGCTCTAAAGTGATTAAACCAACAGTGAGAGTGATGCTCGGTGGCTGTTTCGGCATGGCCATCACAGCAGGAATTGGGCAGATACTTCACATAAGCGGCATCTAAAGCTAGGCCAATTTGAGGATGACTAAGTAGCCGAGCGCTTGCTAGGATTACCTCGCTAGTCTCTCGCTGCAAGTGCTTAATCGGGCCAAGGTTGTCCCTCATTTGAATCAAAATATTAAATTTATCACTATTTAATATTTGAGTGCCGATAACAGGAGTGTAAATCAGGTGGCCCTTACATCGAACTACCCAGTGCGCGTTGGTCTCTACGACCCAGCTAACGAGCACGATGCATGTGGCGTTGCGATGGTAGCTACTCTAAATAAGATCGCAACTCACGAAATAGTTGAGAAAGCTTTAACTGCGCTCGGCAATATGGAGCACCGAGGCGCTTCCGGTGCTGAGCCTGATAGCGGTGATGGTGCTGGAATTTTAATTAGAGTCCCTGATGCGTTCTATCGCGCAGTTGTTGATTTTGAACTTCCAGAATCAGGTGCTTACGCAACTGGTATTGCATTTGTAACGCAAGGAATTGATATTCGTCAGGAAGTCGCAAAATTGGCGGAAGAGGAAGGGTTAACTTTATTAGGCTGGCGCGAACTACCGATTAACCCATCTTCACTTGGCAAGAGCGCGCTATCTGTAATGCCAAAGTTTGAACAGGTTTTCGTGGCGGGTAAAAATAATGAGCAAGGTATTAACCTTGATCGACTGGTCTTTTGTCTGCGAAAGCGCGCTGAACACAATTTGGAACTATATTTTTCTTCGCTCTCATCTCAAACAATCGTCTATAAGGGAATGCTCACTACAGGGCAATTGGAAGAATTCTTCCCAGACTTAAGTGATAATCGAGTTATTTCTCCAATGGCGCTGGTGCACTCACGTTTTTCTACAAATACTTTTCCTTCGTGGCCCCTTGCTCACCCTTATCGCTTTATCGCCCACAACGGTGAAATTAATACAGTTAAGGGCAATAGAAATTGGATGCGTGCCCGGGAATCCTTACTTGCGAGCGAAGTAATACCTGGTGATTTAAAGCGCCTATTCCCAATTGTTGAAATGTCAGGCAGCGACTCTGCCTCATTTGATGAAGTTTTAGAACTTCTCTATTTAGGCGGGCGCTCACTTCCACACGCTGTGTTAATGATGATTCCAGAGGCTTGGGAGAACCACGCCACAATGTCCCAGAAGCGACGTGACTTCTATGCCTTTCACTCTTCACTCATGGAGCCTTGGGATGGGCCAGCTTGCGTAACTTTTACAGATGGCAATCAAGTTGGCGCGGTCCTAGATCGCAACGGTCTGCGTCCATCGCGTTTTTGGATAACCAACGATGGAATTGTCGTATTGGCATCTGAAGTTGGAGTATTAGATTTTCCACCTGAGCAAATTGCCCGAAAAGGTAGATTGCAACCAGGGAAAATGTTCTTGGTAGATATAGCTGCTGGTCGAATAATCGAAGATGATGAGATAAAAGATGAACTGGCCGATGAGGCAGCCTACGGTGATTGGCTACAGGCTGGAATGATTAAGTTAAGTGATCTGCCCTCTCGTGAACATATTGTCTACCCTCACTCTTCAGTTATGCGCCGTCAAAGGGCTTTCGGATACACCGAGGAGGAAGTCAGAATTTTAATTACTCCAATGGCCAAAAATGCCATGGAAGCTTTAGGGTCGATGGGAACAGATAGTCCGATTGCAGCGCTATCTGAAAAACCCCGGCTGCTCTTTGATTACTTTTCGCAACTCTTTGCACAAGTTACCAATCCGCCGCTTGATGCGATTCGTGAAGAGTTAGTTACCAGCTTGGCAGGTTCAATTGGACCAGAACATAACTTGCTCGATCCAGGTCCTGCCTCATGTCGTCAAATTTCACTCCCTTTTCCAGTAATAGATAATGATGAACTGGCAAAAATTATTCACGTAAACGCCGATGATGATTATCCAGAGCTTGCCGCATACGTTGTGCGTGGGCTCTTTCCGGTCTCAGGAGATGGAAATACGCTGCAGATTCGATTAGATGAAATCAAGCTCGAAGTTTCACAGGCTATCTCAGCTGGAGCGCACATAATTGTTTTATCTGATCGCAATGGCGATGCCGAAGATGTTCCAATTCCTTCGCTGCTCTTAACCGCAGCAGTTCACCATCACCTGATTCGTGAAAAAACTCGAACTCAAGTCGGCCTCGTGGTTGAAGCAGGAGATGTACGCGAAGTCCATCATGTGGCGCTTCTTATTGGATATGGTGCAGCGGCCATAAATCCTTACCTAGCTATGGAGTCGGCAGAAGATTTAGTTCTACAGGGTGTTATAACTGGAATTACCCCTGAGAAGGCAGTTCGTAATGTGATTAAGGCCCTTGGTAAAGGCGTCTTGAAGGTAATGTCGAAGATGGGAATATCAACTATCGCCTCGTATACGGGGGCACAAGTCTTTGAAGCAATTGGTCTTGCGCAAGATGTAGTAGATGAATATTTTGTTGGTACTACATCACGCCTTGGTGGAATTAATCTAGATGTAATTGCAGAGGAGACTCTGGCTCGTCATAACATCGCATACCCACCAGGCGGTGCGATTCCTGGTGCAAAGCGCCTGCCTATTGGCGGAGAATATCAATGGCGCAGAGATGGTGAACCGCATTTATTTAATCCGGAGACAGTATTTACTTTGCAACATTCCACCCGCTCTAAGCGTTATGACATTTTTAAGCGATATACCAGCAAAGTGGATGAACAGAGCAAAGCTTTAATGACGCTACGTGGCCTCTTCGCATTTAAAGAAGGAGAAAGACCGGCAATCTCCATAGGTGAGGTTGAGCCAATCTCTGAGATAGTCAAGAGATTCTCAACTGGTGCGATGTCCTATGGTTCAATTTCACAAGAGGCGCACGAAACTCTGGCAATTGCCATGAATAGGTTGGGTGCAAAATCAAATACTGGCGAAGGCGGCGAAGACCCTTCACGATTCTTTCCCATGGAAAATGGAGATTCAAAGCGCAGCGCCATTAAGCAGGTTGCTAGCGGTCGATTTGGAGTTACCAGTAATTACCTAGTAAATGCGCAAGATATTCAGATAAAGGTGGCGCAAGGCGCCAAACCGGGTGAAGGAGGACAACTTCCAGGGAATAAGGTGTATCCATGGATCGCTAGCGTTCGTTTCTCAACTCCAGGGGTCGGACTTATTTCACCGCCTCCTCATCACGATATTTACTCAATTGAAGATTTAGCCCAGCTTATTCATGATCTTAAGAATGCTAATGACAAGGCGCGCATCCACGTAAAGCTCGTGGCTGAAGTCGGAGTCGGAACTGTTGCGGCAGGAGTTAGCAAAGCTCATGCAGATGTAGTTTTGATATCTGGCCATGACGGAGGAACCGGAGCATCTCCGCTTACTTCGCTAAAGCATGCAGGTGCGCCATGGGAGTTAGGGCTGGCCGAAACTCAACAGACTTTGTTGCTCAATGGGTTGCGTGATCGCATAGTTGTTCAAGCCGATGGTTCATTGAAAACGGGTCGTGATGTAGTTATCGCAGCACTTCTGGGAGCTGAGGAATATGGATTCGCAACTGCGCCATTAGTAGTTTCAGGCTGCGTAATGATGCGCGTCTGTCATCTAGATACTTGTCCTGTTGGAGTAGCAACGCAAAACCCAGAATTGCGCAAGCGATTTACAGGAAAACCAGAATTCGTAGAGACATTCTTCGAGTACATTGCTGAAGAAGTGCGTGAAATTCTTGCGCAATTAGGTTTCCGCACTCTTCAAGAGGCAATTGGCCACGTAGAATTTTTGGATACCAGAGATGCAGTTAGCCATTGGAAGGCAAGCGGTCTTAATTTAGCACCGCTATTAGTTCGCCCTGATGTGCCATCTGCTCTGCATAAAACAAAGGATCAGGATCACGGATTAGAAAACGCTTTGGATAACCAGTTAATCGAATTATCTGCTCCAGCGCTAGAACGAAAAGAAGAGGTGCGCATCGACCTGCCAGTTCGAAACGTAAACCGTACTGTTGGAACGATGTTAGGTGCCGAAGTGACTAGGCGCCATGGCGCAGCTGGACTACCTGCTGCAACTATCAATGTGACGCTGCACGGTTCTGCCGGTCAATCGCTAGGAGCATTCTTACCTAGCGGTGTGGCGATTCGTCTGTACGGCGATAGTAATGATTATGTCGCTAAGGGAATATCGGGTGGGCGCGTTACGGTTCGGCCAGATGAGCGAGCTACCTTTGCTTCGCACGATAATGTAATTGCAGGAAATGTCATTGGCTATGGTGCAACTTCGGGTCAAATTTATATTCGTGGTTTAGTTGGTGAGCGCTTCTGTGTCAGAAATTCTGGCGCAACCGCAGTGGTAGAAGGCGTTGGCGACCATGGATGTGAATATATGACCGGTGGAACTGTCGTCGTGTTGGGTCGCACGGGGCGTAATTTTGCAGCGGGTATGTCGGGTGGGCGAGCTTTTGTCCTAGATCTAAATCCCGGCCAAGTAAATGCAGAAATGGTAGATGTCATTATCGTCCCCGAGGATCAACGACTTATCTTGAAATCTATAGTCTCTGATTTCTATACCGAAACGGGTTCAGAGATAGCGGCAGAACTTCTCAAGGATTGGAAAGCTGCGCTAAATCGTATTTCGCTGATTATGCCGCGTGATTATGCGCGAGTTTTAGCAGCTATTGAGCGCGCTACAAAAGATGGTCTGCCAGTTGATCAATATGTAATGGAGGTTGCAGCTAATGGCTGATCCAAAAGGTTTTTTGACGACCCCACGCGAGCTGCCTAAACGTCGCCCAGTTGATATCCGTATCAAAGATTGGCATGAAGTTTACGAGCCGCAGAGTATGGAACATTTACAGAAACAGGCTGGCCGCTGCATGGATTGCGGTATCCCGTTCTGTCATCAGGGATGCCCACTCGGTAATTTAATACCAGAGTGGAATGACTTGATATGGCGCGGAGATAAAGATGAAGCAATCGACCGACTTCATGCCACTAATAATTTTCCAGAATTTACCGGGCGGCTCTGTCCTGCGCCCTGTGAGACCGCTTGCGTTGTTGCTATCAATACCGACGCAGTAACAATCAAGCAAGTAGAACTCCGAACTATCGAAGAGGCTTTTGCCGCAGGAAATGTAAAGCCGATGATCTCAGATCGTCTTACTGGAAAAACTGTTGCAGTTATTGGCTCAGGTCCTGCTGGACTTGCCGCAGCACAACAATTAACGCGCGCTGGCCATACAGTCGCCGTCTATGAGAGAGCAGACAAAATTGGCGGGTTACTTCGTTATGGAATTCCGGAATTTAAAATGGAGAAAAATGTATTAGACCGGCGCCTAACACAGATGGAGCTCGAGGGAACTCGTTTTCGCCCAGGCGTGGATGTCGGAACAGAGTTAACAGGTAGTGAACTGCGCAGAAAATTTGATGCGATAGTTCTGGCAGTCGGAGCTACTCAATGGCGTGATCTTCCCATCAAGGGGCGCGAGAATAAGGGCGTCTATCAAGCGATGGAATTCTTACCTTGGGGAAATAAACAGGCTCTCGGTGAAGTGATAAATCCCGATATAAATGTGGCCGGAAAACATGTTGTTATCTTGGGCGGGGGAGATACTGGCGCGGATTGCTTAGGAACTTCTATTCGCCAAGGAGCAGCCAGCGTTACCCAGCTCGAGATTATGCCTCGCCCAACTGATGAGCGACCAAGTAATCAGCCTTGGCCTACATATCCAATGATCTATCGAACTTCATCTGCACATGAAGAGTTAGATAACCGCGTCTTTTCAGTTAGCACCGAAGAATTTATCGGAGATGGAAACGGTAATTTAAAAGCGCTCAAGATTATTGAAACAGAGTTTGTGGATGGAAAATTTGCACCAGTTGATAGCAGCGAACGCGAAATTCCAGCTGATTTTGTCTTTTTAGCCATGGGATTCACCGGTCCAGAAAAGTCAGTTCTACTGGAACAACTAGAGGTAGAGCTAGATGATCGCGGAAATATTAAGCGCGATCATGACTATCAGAGCACGAGCGAAGGTGTTTTTGTGGCTGGCGATGCGGGTCGTGGGCAGTCACTCATCGTATGGGCGATAGCCGAAGGACGCAGCGCCGCAGTCGGGGTAGATAAATTTCTAGAAGGAGATACGCAGCTTTCGTATTCGATTGAACCAACTGAGCGTTCACTAATTATCTAGTGGTCACTTTACTTTTCATTAAATTTAATAGAAATTAAAGTGAAAAGGTGAAAATAACTAACCGGTAACAAAAATGATTAGATAAGGTAGAGGTATGCGTCGCGCGAAGATTGTTTGCACAATGGGCCCAGCTGTAGATTCACCGGAGAAGGTCCGGGAGTTGATCACAGCGGGTATGAATATGGCGCGCTTAAATCTTTCTCACGGCTCTCATGAGGATCACCAAAATCGCCTCGACCGAGTACGCAAGGCTGCAAAGGATGCCAATAAGCCAATTGCGATATTAGTTGATTTGCAGGGGCCAAAGATTCGCTTGGCGCGATTTATAGCAGGACCACATGAGTTATCTCGTGGAGATATCTTTACGATAACGACCGAGGAAATTGAAGGAACGAAAGATCGAGTTGGTACTACATATAAAGGGCTTCCAGGAGATTGCAAACCTGGGGATTTCATTATGATTGATGATGGAAAAGTTACCGTTGAGGTTATTGAGGTTAAGGGTAATGATGTTGTCACCAAAGTAATTGAACCAGGAGCGGTAAGCAATAATAAAGGAATCAATTTACCCGGCGTTGCAGTCTCTGTACCTGCGTTATCTGAGAAAGATATGGATGATCTACGTTGGGGTCTAAAAGCTGGGGCTGACTTTATTGCGCTCTCATTTGTGCGTAGCGCCGATGACATTAACGATGTGCATCGCATAATGGACGAAGTTGGAATTCGTATTCCGGTAATTGCCAAAATTGAAAAACCACAAGCAGTTGCAAATCTGCAAGAAATTGTCAACGCTTTTGACGGGATTATGGTTGCCCGCGGTGATTTAGGTGTTGAGCTACCTATCGAGGAAGTTCCGCTTGTCCAAAAGCATTGCATTGAGTTAGCTCGCGAAGCGGCGAAGCCCGTGATTGTTGCAACCCAGATGCTGGATTCGATGATCACAAATTCTCGCCCCACCAGAGCAGAGGCAACAGACTGTGCCAATGCGGTACTAGATGGCGCTGATGCTCTGATGCTCTCTGGCGAAACATCAGTGGGAGAATTTGCAATTGAAGCCGTACAGACGATGGCGCGCATTATCAATCACACAGAAGTAGGTGGTATGGATTTAATTCGCCCTATGAGAACTACCCCAAAGACTAAGGGCGGAGCGATAACTAAGGCGGCAACCGAGGTAGCTGCAATTGTGGGCGCTAAATACCTGGTTACCTTTACACAATCAGGAGATTCAGCTCGTCGCACCGCTCGTATGCGATCACCGATTCCGATTTTGGCATTTACTCCAGAGGTTGGCACCTATAACAGAATGGCGTTGGACTGGGGGGTAGAACCTGAACTGACTTCGATGGTCAAGCACACCGATGATATGGTCAAGCAAGCCGATACCTTATTGCTGCAATCAAAGCGTTGCGCTGAAGGGGAACTAGTTGTCATAGTCGCAGGATCACCGCCGGGGATTCCAGGCTCGACGAACGCTATGCGCGTTCATCGCGTTGGAGATGCCGTGGGTGGCGCAGCTCCGGCATACCGTTAAGATTGGTATCTCTTACAGAATTAAAATTCTGTCATAGCTAGTCTGTAATCGTTAGCCTCGGTACTCCAACGGTAGAGAGGGCAGTCTCAAACACTGCATAGTGTCGGTTCGAATCCGACTCGAGGCACATGAGCAATTCAAATTCTGATGCACCAGCGAAGATAAAAATTTTGGTTGCCGAGGATGAGACCCTCATCCGAATGGATTTAGTTGAGATGCTGCAAGAAGCCGGATATGAAGTTATAGGCCAAGCCGCAGATGGCGCCGAAGCTATTAAATTAGCCGAACTGCATAAACCTGATTTAGCAATTCTTGATGTGAAGATGCCGATTCTTGATGGCATTTCGGCGGCTGAAAAAATAATCGCGATTGCGCCAGTTTTAATGCTTACTGCATTCTCGCAACGCGAACTTATCGAACGAGCCCGTGATGCCGGTGTCATGGCATATGTTGTTAAACCATTTTCAATCGGGGATTTAATTCCAGCTATCGAAATTGCCATCAGCAGACACTTGCAGATGCGAGCCCTGGCCGGTGAAGTAGCGGATCTTCACGAGCGGTTAGAGACTCGAAAAATAATTGATCGCGCCAAAGGGATTCTCATGCAGGCGCTAAGTCTGGCCGAACCCGAA
>JASJLO010000023.1:0-52991 GCA_037620605.1 Candidatus Planktophila sp. | reverse complement strand
AACACAATCACCGCCAAAGGTTTAGGTGGGCACGAGGCGCTGGCCGTCTTTACAAATGTATTATCAAAGGCATGTATCTCAACAGATCATCCGCGCAACCTGGCCTTTATTCCATCGGCCCCAACCGAATATTCCAACCTCTTTGATCTCGTAGTTGGCGCCAGTTCACTTTACGGCGGCTCATGGCAAGAAGGTGCCGGTGCCGTCTTTGCTGAAAACCAAGCGCTGCGCTGGATTTCAGATCTGGCAGGTTTACCGCAATCATCTGGAGGAGTATTTGTACAAGGTGGAACAATTGGAAATCTCTCTGCCTTAGTTGTTGCGCGCGCACAAGCCCGTAAAAAGTATCCGGATACAACCAGATGGGCTATTGCCTGTAGCTCAGAAGCGCACTCATCTATCGCCAGCGCTGCCCAAATTATGGATGTAGATCTCTTGCAAATTGAGCCAGGCATCGATCGCAAGATGCATGGTGATGCGCTAGCCAAGGCGATAGATGAGTTACACAGCTCAAGTGAAACTCGCGTCTTCGCAGTTGTTGCCACTGGCGGTACAACCAATCTAGGAATTATCGATGACTTGCAAACTATCGGCGCGAGAACACATGCGCGAGATATCTGGTTCCATGTTGATGGTGCTTATGGGCTGGCAGCACTTTGTGCACCTTCGGTGCGTGCCAAATTTAACGGCGTTGAAGCTGCCGATTCGTTGATTGTTGATCCACATAAATGGTTATTTGCGCCATTTGATGCCTGTGCACTCATCTATCGCAATCCCGAACTTGCCAAAGAAACTCATACGCAACACGCCTCGTATTTAGATACTTTGCATGATGGCTCTTGGTCACCATCTGATTATGCAATTCACTTAACCAGAAGAGTTCGCGGCTTGCCATTCTGGTTCTCACTGGCCGCACATGGCACTGATGCATATAGCCAAGCGATGGAAGAGACGCTAAGAGTTGCAAATTCAGCGGCACAATTAATCAAAGAGCATCCGAATTTAGAGTTACTAGCAGAACCTGAACTTTCAATTGTGTCATTTACTCGCAAAGGCTGGGCCGCCAGCGATTATCAAAATTGGAGCGATAAATTATTAGCCGATCAAATTGGTTTTATTCCACCATCATCAGATAGAGGAGCGCCAATATTGCGCTTCGCAATTGTTAACCCGTGGACAAAAATATCCGATATTGCGATGATTTTAAATACGCTTTAAATCCCACAATTTAGCGCCACCCTGGTTTAAGATTTGATATATGTCAGCGCTGGAAAATAGCCATCAAGTGAGCGACTCATTAAGCGAACTAGAAACGCGCATTCTTGATTTCGAGAAAAATTGGTGGCGCTTTGCTGGGGCGAAAGAATCTGCAATCAAAGAGCTCTTTGACCTCTCGGCCCCTCGTTATTACCAGCTCCTAAATGACCTGATAGATCGCGATGATGCCCTGATGGCCTCTCCGATGCTTGTTAAGCGCCTGCGCCGCCTCCGTGAGGCTCGTATGCAGGCTCGCTCCGCCCGCTAAAGCCTGCGCCAACCCTCGTTTTGCAGTCGGGAATAAGAACCTCTAGATTTGGTGTTAGCACTCTCGGGGTGTGAGTGATAAAACGCCCTCTAAAGCTAGAAAACTCAGTAACAACAATGTTTGACAACATGAAGGAGTAATTACATGGCAAAGATGATTGCCTTTAATGAAGAAGCCCGTCGCGGCCTAGAACGTGGAATGAACGTTCTCGCAGATGCAGTCAAGGTAACCCTTGGACCTCGCGGACGTAACGTTGTTCTGGAAAAGAAGTGGGGCGCCCCAACAATTACCAATGATGGCGTCTCAATCGCAAAAGAGATTGAGTTAGATGATCCTTGGGAGAAAATCGGCGCAGAGCTGGTTAAAGAAGTTGCTAAAAAGACAGATGATGTCGCAGGCGACGGAACAACGACCGCCACAGTATTAGCGCAAGCCCTAGTTCGTGAAGGTCTTCGTAACGTAGCTGCCGGATCAAATCCAATGGCGTTAAAGCGCGGTATCGAGAAGGCAGTTGATGCAATTGTTGCCGAACTTGGCATAATGGCAAAGAGCGTTGATTCCAAAGAGCAGATTGCTGCTACTGCATCGATCTCAGCTGCAGATTCAACTATCGGCGAAATGATCGCTGAAGCGATGGACAAGGTCGGCAAAGAAGGCGTTATCACAGTGGAAGAGTCAAATACATTTGGCTTAGAGCTCGAGCTAACCGAAGGTATGCGCTTTGATAAAGGCTATATCTCTCCATACTTTGTAACAGATCAAGATCGCATGGAAGCAGTACTTGAAGATGCTTACATCTTGATCGTTAATTCAAAGATTTCAAATATTAAGGATCTTGTTCCAGTGCTAGAAAAGGTTATGCAATCAGGTAAGCCACTTGCCATCATCGCCGAAGATGTAGAAGGCGAAGCACTGGCAACTCTGGTTGTAAATAAGATTCGTGGAATCTTCCGCGCTGCAGCTGTTAAGGCTCCAGGTTTTGGTGATCGTCGTAAGGCGATGTTGCAAGATATTGCAATTCTTACCGGGGCCACAGTTATCTCTGAAGAAGTTGGGCTAAAACTAGAAAGCGCTGGTCTAGAACTACTAGGTCGCGCTCGCAAAGTTGTAATTAGCAAAGAAGAGACAACCATCGTTGAAGGTGGCGGAGAAGATGCGCAGATCAAGGGTCGCGTATCTCAGATTCGCGCTGAAATCGAGAAGTCTGATTCTGACTATGACCGCGAGAAGTTGCAAGAGCGTCTTGCCAAGCTTGCAGGTGGCGTAGCCGTAATCAAAGCAGGCGCTGCAACAGAAGTTGAACTTAAAGAGCGTAAGCACCGCATCGAAGATGCAGTTCGTAACGCAAAGGCAGCTGTCGAAGAGGGCATCGTTGCTGGTGGTGGCGTTGCGCTATTACAAGCTGCGACTCAAGCATTTAAGAAGTTAAAGCTAGAAGGCGAAGAAGCAGTTGGTGCCAGAATCGTAGAACTTTCGATTGAAGCACCTATTAAGCAGATCGCAATTAATGCTGGCCTGGAAGGTGGAGTAGTTGTTGAAAAAGTTCGCCACCTAGAAGTAGGTTTTGGACTAAATGCTGCAACTGGCGAATACGTTGACATGATCAAATCTGGAATTATCGATCCAGCAAAGGTAACGCGTTCTGCTCTGCAGAATGCGGCATCGATCGCTGCGCTCTTTATTACAACAGAGGCGGTAATTACCGATAAGCCAGAGAAAAAGTCAGCTGCCCCAATGGGTGGCGACGGCGGCGGCATGGATTTCTAAATCCATGACAAACCAATGAAAAAAGGATTCGACGCGCAAGAAATTGCTCGAAATGCAGCTCTGGCTGAGGCTGAAAAGCCATTACAAGTCGGTTCCTTCGTTTCCGTTGAATTCGATGATGAAAATCGCGTCGCGAGTTATCTCTTCGATGCAGATATTCAGGGTTATAAAGGTTGGCGCTGGTGCGTCACTGTTGCGAAAGTTGATGCATCAGCGAATCCAACTGTCTGTGATGTAGTTGTATTGCCTGGACCAGATTCGCTACTGGCGCCAGATTGGATTGAATATAAAGATCGTATTCAGCCAGAGGATATTCAACCGGGCGTAATTGTTCCGAGCGTTTTAGATGACACACGTTTAGTGCCCGGAATTAATTCACTAATTCAAGATGAAGAACTTGGCGCAACAGAGGTATTCGATCTTGGCTTGCTACGTCCGCGCGTACTTTCCATTGAAGGACGCGACCAGGCAAGTAAGCGTTGGTATTCTGGTGATCGCGGGCCTAATACTCCTTTGGCCCAGAACGCTCCAAAACCTTGCGCCTCTTGCGGTTTCTTTATTCCAATCTCTGGTTCACTCCGCGCCTGCTTTGGTGTTTGCGCCAATGCGATCGCACCGGACGATGCACGCGTGGTCTCAGTCGATCATGGTTGTGGCGCGCACTCAGAGGCTACGCTCAACAACTAGCGTTAATACGGGTTCACGCCCGCCTTTGCTTGCGATAAACTCGCCCTCTGCCGCAATCCCCGCGACTACACGAGTACCGAAATTCTTATAAGGAGAAGCCCATGCCTACAGGTCGCGTTAAGTGGTTTAGCCTCGAAAAGGGTTTTGGTTTTATCTCAAATGATGAAGGTGAGGATGTTTATCTTGCTGCAACATCACTTCCTGAAGGTGTGACAACTGTAAAACCTGGCACCAAGATTGAATTTAGCATCATCGATAGCCGTAAAGGTCCACAAGCGATGTCGATTCACATTATGGAAGCACCTGTTTCTCTTGCCGAAAATTCACGTACCAATAATGATGATCTAGCGGCAATGATCGAAGATACAATCAAAATTCTTGACAGAGTTGGCAATGGTCTACGCCATGGCCGCCATCCATCAGGTCCTGAGGCAGAACGCCTCGGGCGGGTATTGCGCGGAATTGCTGGGCAGCTAGAAGCTTAAATGCCGCTGCGCTTTGCGCGACGTTTTGAGTAACGAATTCCCCATAAGCCTAAAGCGGTACCGGCTAGGCAGGTCCAGATAACTTTGCTTTCGCTACCAGCAATGGCGAGAGCAATTCCTGCGATAATCCAAACGGTCGTTCCAAATGAGATTAGATATACGACAGATTTAATCTCACTATCATTTGAACCTGCGCTCGAATTCATGAAAGAAGCATACTAGCCATGGCAGTCAACGAGAACGGCAACTGGCGCTCTTTCCGCCACCGTAACTTCCGCATACTCTTTCCCGCAAATGCTGCATCAAATATCGGCACTTGGGCACAACGTGTTGCACAAGATTGGTTAATACTACAGATTACCGATAACAGTGGAATATATTTAGGTTTGTTAATTGCTGTGCAATTTGCACCGGTTCTCTTCTTCTCACTTCATGGTGGGGTTCTAGCCGATCGCGTTAATAAACGTAAACTTCTAATCTTTACCAATACCATCGGTGCGCTCTCATCCTTTGGCTTAGGGCTGCTAGTTATTTTTGCCAATATCCAGATCTGGCATGTCTTCTTCTTCGCGCTAACTCTTGGAATTTCCACTGCCCTTGATGCACCGATTCGCCAATCTTTTACCTCCGAGATTGTCGGACATTCTGATATCGCCAATGCAGTTAGCTTAAATTCAGCTAATTTCAACGCTGGTCGCTTAGTTGGACCAGCGCTATCTGGCTTCTTAATCGCTCGATTTGATACTGGACCTTCATTCTTAATCAATGGCGTCACCTACCTTTTGGTTATCTTCGCCCTATTTAAAATGCGTGAATCTGAATTTTTCCTACATGAGAAAAAAGTAACGCAGGGAACGGTTAGTGAAGGGTTGAGATATGCCTTAGCTCGCCCTGATCTCTATGTAGTGATGCTCGTTGTCTTATTCGTTGCTACCTTTGGTTTAAATATACAAATTTTTAATGCGCTTATGGCAACTAAAGAGTTTGGTAAGGGACCAGCATCTTTTGGTCTCTTAGGAACTTTTGTGGCAATCGGTTCACTATCTGGTGCGCTTGTCTCAGCACGGCTAGAAAAACATCGTCACACTCTCTTTGTTATAAAAAGTGGAACGGTATTTTCAACTGCAATTATTATCTTATCGATTACTCCTACTTACACCTGGTATGCAATCTGGTTACCAGTTTGTGGATTTAGCGCGCTTACTATGTTAATTACTGCCAACTCATTGATACAAGTAAATTCCGATCCGGCTATCCGTGGGAGAGTCAGTGGAATTTATCTCCTTATCTTTATGGGCGGCACACCTTTTGGATCCCCACTTATTGGTTGGCTAGTTGAAACAATTGGCGTACGTCAAACAATTGCCTTCTGCGGTTTAGTTTCGCTAGGGGCATGCCTTGTAATCTGGAAAATATTTAAAGAGAAGATATCTATGCCGCAAGATATAACTGTAGAGGGTGTACTACCTACCACTTATGACGATCAGCGCTAATAAACCGATCAAAGTAAGGATCGAGACAAACCGGCGCATGCGATAACTCATTTAAATTTTATTCCTATCCAGGTGCTTGGAAGGCGATAGAGCAACCATTGTTAAACAGAGCACAATCAAAACTGGGACCATGATGTAAGCGCGGGAAATGCCGAAGTTATCTCCCAAGATCCCCAGTAAAAGCGGAGAGCAGGCGATGGCAATTCCAGCAGCGATTGAGCTCCTACCGATGGCAAGATCTGGGCGGCCTTCGCTAAATGCCACCATGCGCAAGGCAAACAGCGGGAACTGAATAGAGATACCGAGTCCGACCATAAACAAGGTGAGTAAACACAGAACTAAAATATGCGAAGACCAGAAAAGTCCAAATGCGAGAAACTGCAAGGTAAGTGCAATTTTTAATTGTTCATCAGCGTGGAAGCGCTTTAATAATCTCCCTGCGTACCAACGACCTGTGCCCACACCAGTACCAAAGGCAATTACGGCAAGGGTAGATATCGCAGCGCTGGCATCAGTGCGATCACTAATTAGCGATGCTGACCAGAACGATGTCGCAAACTCTGCGCTAATAGAAATAAAAAAACCAATCCAAGATAACCAATATCCACGCGATAGCTTGCCTCGTTGTGGGCCGCTTTCTTCAGGTACATGTACATCTGGTTGATACCTACGACCTTTTATAAACATAGCCCAGATAAATGGAATGGTAAGCAATAAGCCAATCCTCCACTGGTCGCGGAAAATATTTGCCGTTGTGCCAATGACAAAGTTTCCAGTAACAAATCCAGCAATCGCAATTGCATTTAATTGAGAAACAGCGGTGTGAGATTTTTCTGCAAAGGCATGCGATCCTGCAGTATTTACATTACTAATAACTACTGATACGCCGAACCCAACTATCAGAGTCGCAATTAAAGTTAATTGCACAGGAGGAGCAAAGACGAAGAAAGCGGTCCCTAGTGAAAATACAGATAGTCCTAACCATGTTGTATTAGATCGTCCAAAACGATGGACCATTTTGGAATTAAGCAAACCAGCGACAATTGCAGCAACGCCGAGCGCTGTGCCGTGCAAGCCGGCAGCGCCCAAAGAAGTGCCTTGGTCTTCTCGCAATAGCGCCTGTGAAGGTCCAAAACCGCCGGTAAAGAAGTTAACTGTGGCTACTTGCAGAGCGAGCAGCCAGAACTGTCCGTTGCGTTGAAAAGTATTAGGCATTTAGTCGCAGGTGTTCTCAGAGAGCTGCTACTGCAAAATCAATCGATGCAGTTAGGGCATCAATATCACTTGGATCTACAGCTGGAAACATGCCTACACGTAATTGATTCTTGCCTAACTTGCGGTATGGCTCGGTATCAACGATTCCATTAGCGCGCAGCACAGCAGCTACTGCTGTGGCATCAATAGCATCATCAAAGTTGATTGTTCCGACCACATTCGAACGCATAGCAGGATCGGTAACAAAGGGAGTTGTGTAAGAAGTTTTCTCAGCCCATGTATATAAACGTGATGCAGAGTCTGCACTTCTTCCAGCAGAAAAACTCATTCCCCCGTTGTTATTCATCCACTCAATTTGATCTGCGAGAAGCATTAAAGTTATTAAGGCTGGCGTGTTATACGTTTGATCCAAACGCGAATTATCTATGGCAATTCCTAAATCAAAGAAAGCTGGCACCCAGCGGCCGCTCGCCTTAATTTTCTCTGCCTGTGCGATCGCAGCAGGGCTCATCAGCGCCAGCCAGAGACCGCCATCTGATGCAAATGATTTTTGTGGTGCAAAGTAATAGGTATCAAACTCTTTTGCATCGACGGCTAGCCCACCGGCAGCGCTTGTTGCATCAACCAGAATTAGCGCGCCATCTGTTCCAGCGGGGCGAATAATTGGCATAGCAACACCAGTCGATGTTTCATTATGAGTTAACGCATAAACATCTATACCTGATTCAGCAGTTACTGCAGGATGTGATCCGGGCTCTGCTTTAATTACAGTTGGATCTGCAAGAAATGGCGCCTCTTTTGCGGCTGCAGCAAATTTAGAAGAGAACTCGCCAAAGACTAGGTGCTGTGATTTATTTTCAATCAATCCGAAAGTGGCGATATCCCAGAACGCAGTTGATCCGCCATTTCCGAGCACAACTTCGTAACCTTCTGGAAGTGCAAAAAGGGATGAAAGGCCAGTGCGCACGCGATGGACAACATCTTTAACCGGCTTTTGGCGATGCGAAGTGCCAAGGACTGATGAACCTGATGTGCCAAGGGCCGCAAGTGCTTCTGGACGAATCTTTGATGGGCCACAACCGAAACGTCCATCGCGAGGCTTGAGATTTTCTGGGATCTTAATATCTGCGCTCATAGGCTAAGACTACGGGTAGTAGCGAGTGATCTCCCAATTACCTTTGGAGTTAACTCGCTCATAGCGTAAGCGATCGTGTAAACGCGAATAACGTCCCTGCCAAAATTCGATAGCAGTTGGCGTAACTCTATAACCGCCCCAATGTGCAGGCTTTGGAACAGTGGAACCCTCTGGCCATTTCAAAGATGCACCTGCAAATCTTTGTTCTAACTCTTCGCGCGATGCCAGAGGTGCAGATTGTGCGCTAGCCCACGCCCCTATCTGGCTCGACCATGGACGAGTGGCAAAATAATCAGCAGATTCGATATCGCTAATCTTTTCAGCAAAACCACTGATAGTTAATTGGCGCTCCATGGCATACCAAGGAAAGAGCAAAGTGACTTGAGAATTAATTTCAATTGCTTGCGCCTTGCGCGATGAATAATTTGAGAAGAAGGTGAAGCCACCATCCGAAGTATCTTTTAATAGAACAGTGCGAGTCGATATCTCATTATTACCATCTGAAGTAGATAAGACCATCGCATTAGCTTCGACGATAAATGGATTCTCATCTGCCTGCTTCAACCAACTTGCGAATGCGGTAAATGGATCTGGTGGCAACTGATCTAGTCCTACCTCTCCGTAGGAGCGGCGCATGGCTCTAATTGCAGCGCGATCCAACTCGTTATCTCGAACTTCTGCGCTATCTACTGAATCTGCCATAGGTGTATCGAACCTCACTTTTCCCTCCACGTCACCTTGAAGGCTAAGTGGTGCAACCAACCCATAAGTAGGTGCAGAATTAGCACATGTCAGATGATTTCAAACCCGGCCTGGAAGGCGTAATCGCCTTCGAATCTCAAATCGCAGAACCCGATAAAGAAGGCAGCGCATTACGTTATCGCGGTGTTGATATCGATGACTTAGTTGGACGCGTTACCTTCGGCAATGTGTGGGGTCTACTCGTAGATGATCAATTTAATCCAGGTCTACCGAATGCCGAAATATTCCCACTACCAGTGCACTCAGGTGATGTTCGCGTAGATGTGCAATCTGCAATCGCGATGTTGGCTCCAGCCTGGGGTTTCAAACCACTGCTAGATATTTCTGATGAAGAAGCGCGTAGTAATTTAGCTCGCACATCAGTGATGGTTCTCTCTTACTTAGCACAAGCAGCACGCGGCATTATTATTCCCACAGTTCCTGAATCTGAAATTGATAAAGCACATACTGTTGTAGAGCGCATGATGATTCGTTGGCGCGGTGAACCAGATCCAGCACACGTGCGCGCGATCGATGCTTATTTTGTATCTGCCGCAGAACATGGAATGAATGCATCTACATTTACTAGCCGCGTTATTGCATCAACTGGTGCTGATGTATGTGCTGCAATATCTGGCGCAATTGGCGCGATGTCAGGCCCACTCCATGGTGGTGCACCATCTCGCGTTCTACATATGATCGAAGAAGTAGAAAAATCCGGTGACGCCACTGCATATGTTAAAAATTTGTTAGATAGCAAAGAGCGACTAATGGGATTTGGTCACCGTGTCTATCGTGCCGAAGATCCACGCGCACGCACATTGCGACGAACCGCAAAAGAACTTAACGCTCCTCGCTATGAAGTAGCAGAGGCGTTAGAAGCTGCGGCGCTAAAAGAGTTACGCGAACGTCAACCAGATCGCGTATTAGAGACAAACGTTGAATTCTGGGCTGCAATTATCTTGGATTTCGCCCAAGTTCCCGCTCCGCTCTTCACATCAATGTTTACCGCAGCTCGCACTGCAGGTTGGTCTGCACACATTTTGGAACAGAAACGTACGGGTCGATTGATTCGCCCATCAGCTCGCTACGTTGGCAAAGGTCCGCGCAGACCAGAAGATGTGGCCGGCTGGGATGCATCCGTCGGAATGCTCCACAGCTAATTTAGTGAGCAAGCCAAAAACGTAGCGGTTGATCTAAGTAACTCGCCCACGAAGATTCATTATGTCCAGTCTTCTTAAAAACTTTACTCACGTAATCGCGATCTAAACGGTACCCCTTTTCCTGCATCATGCGATCTGCTAAAAGCTGGAATGGTTCATATTCAGCATCCAAACCTTTTGTTCCGCGGCTCATCCAAACTTTATGGCTACCAGCTACCGGAAGCTCACTGATTGTTCGTTCGACAAGTTCGTTACCACCAATTGGCCAATGTGGTGAAAGGGCGAGGGCGGTATTAAATTTTTCGGGGTGCTTATGCATCGCATATAAAGTTGAAAGCCCACCCATACTAGAACCGATCAGCGCAGTTTTCGCTGGAGCGATTTCTAGATTCAATGTAGCAAGGAGTTCTGGGACATACTTTTCAAATATATTTTCCAAGTAGCTATCTCCACGTAAATTTCCGAGCCTTGCATCGGTGATATCGGGAAGATTCACCGGTACGCCCTGTTGGAAGTAAAGCTGAGGCGATAGATCTTTCGCTCTACCCATAGGATCATTTTTACTTGAACTATGCCAGATAGCGATAATTACTGGCGGAACAATTCCCGTCTCATGACCAACTTTAAAAGAGTGTTGCGCCATCTCCCATGTCTTGCCGCGATAAGTTGAGCTCTTACCATCAAAGACATTTTGTCCATCATGGGCAATTAGTAAGTTCTGGCTTGGCTCTTGTGGCGCCCACATTTCAACGGTTCTGCCTGCGAAATCAAAGCGAGCAACCTCACCAGGAACGCCGCGAATCTGGTATTTCTTGATCAACTCCATAGTGCGACAATAGCGCCATGGTCGAGCCCCGTCGCAACATAATCTGGTTCCGTCGTGATTTACGCATCAGCGATCATCCGGCGCTCTTAGCTGCAATTGAATCCAGCGATGAAATAGTTCCGGTATTCATTCTCGATAAAGTTCAAATTGCGGAAGCAGGCGAGAAGTTACTTGCCTACATGAGTCAATCACTTCGCACGCTAGATGATTCATTGGGTAATACGCTCCACATTATTGCCGGCGACCAAGTCGAAGTGCTTACTGAGTTAATTAATTTTTACAACGTATCTGAAGTGCATATATCTGCTGAATATGAACGTTATGGATCTGAAAGAGATGAGCGCGTTAAAGCCGCTGGAATAAATCTAATTTCCACAGGTAGCCCATATGCAGTTGCACCAGGGCGGGTAGTTAAGCCCAGTGATGGCACTCCATACCGGGTCTACACGCCTTTCTATCGAGCTTGGTGTTTACATGGATGGCGCGCGCCCGCAGCGAAACCAAAAAAAATCAGCGCAGTTACACCGTCTTCTAAGTATCGAAAATTTCCTGACTTCCCAATTCCAACAGGAAGCGAAATTATTCCAGCTGGTGAAGAAGCAGCTCTTGCTAGATTTAAAAAGTTTTCTGAAAGTCGATTGGCAGAATATGATGAAAATAGAAATATTGCCGCGATTGATGGCACATCCAAGATGAGCACATATTTAAAATTTGGAGAAATTCATCCGCGCACACTCCTTGCCAACCTGGGAGATAGTAAGGCACACGATACTTTCCGGAAAGAGATTGCTTGGCGTGAATTTTATGCAGACATATTATTTAGAAATCCAAATACCGATTCTGAATATTATGCGCCAAAATTTAAAGCTATGCGATATGACCAACCAGGGGAAGAATTTAAAGCGTGGTGTGAGGCAAAGACGGGCTATCCATTTGTAGATGCCGCTATGCGTCAATTAATTAAAGAAGGCTGGATGCATAATCGCACTCGTATGGTGGTGGCCTCCTTCTTGGTTAAAGACCTTCATCATGAGTGGCAATTGGGGGAGCGATTTTTCGCTGAACATTTAGTTGATTTTGATCCCGCCTCCAATGCACATGGCTGGCAGTGGACGGCAGGCACAGGAACTGATGCATCACCGTATTACCGCGTTTTTAATCCGATTGAACAAGGTAAACGATTTGATAGCGAAGGCGAATATATTCGAAAGTATATTCCTGAGTTAGCTCATCTATCTGCAGATGAGATTCATGAACCTTGGTTATATCTCGATGGATATTCAAAAGGTTATTGCGAGAGAATTGTCGATCATGCCTCAGAGCGTTTGGAATCGCTCGCTCGCTTGCAAGAAATTAAGGAAGATAAACCTGAGCGTCCGCGCTAGCGCGTTTTGCTTCATACATCGCTAGGTCAGCTCTTTGCATGAGATCACCTGCACCATCATTGCGGACATGGCCAATGCTGACGCTAATAGAAATAACATTTCCATTTACAGTAAAGGGGTAGCTCAAAGTTGCTTGTAGCGCGTTGGCAAGTTCTAACGTTAATTCACTATTTCCGGCCACGAGAACGCCAAATTCATCTCCACCGAGCCGTGCCAAAATTGCACCAGAAGGTAGCGAACGGCTAAATCTCTGTGCCACTTGGCGCAAAATTTGATCCCCCATCTCATGGCCATACTTATCATTTACCGGTTTAAATCCATCTAAATCAAGAAGCATAAGAGCGCCTTCGATATTGCTAAAGGTACTTAACTCCGCAATTAAACGTCGCCGGTTAGGTAGTCCTGTTAATTCATCTGTACGAGCTAGTAATTTCTCCTCGCCTAAATTATTAGCCTGCCTAATCACAAAAACCATTCGGATAAAAGCTAAGAAGAGAGTTGCCATAGTGGGTATCACGACGTACTTTGGAAAATAATCGGGCCGGATTGCCATGGCTGAGAGCAGCGCTGGGCTTATAAATATTGATACCGCAACTAGCGCAGGATGAATATGAACATCCGTTTCCTCGATCTGTGGAATAAACCAGAACGAGAGTGCGATTAGAACGATTCCAATTAGCCAACCTTCATCACTAAATTGTCCAAATTTATATCTGCCCTCCAACTGGCACCAGAGAAAATAGAGATCGGTCAAGGCAAATGTAATAACACCGCTAGCTAAGATAACCAGCCGCGTGGACAGTCGCGAGATTACCGCCCTAGCCATCACAATAACTATCAAAGCGATATCACAGACTGGATAGAGAATAGAGAAGAAGTTTCCAGTGCCCTCGCTAGCTAATACTCCAAGGAGCAGCGAGGCAATAATTGAACTCAGTCCAAGGCCAAAGATCGCAGCATCTAATATTTCGAGTAACTGGAATTTAGGCCGCTTACCTATGGCTCTCGGGATAGCAATAAAAGCGAAAGGGTAGAAGAGTGAATAGGCAATATCCGGAGCCGAATCTGAAATTTCAGATATTAAATTAAATTCAATAAGGCTGGAAAGAATTGAACCGATTACCCATGAACTAATTGCCAGAGCAGTGAAGGCAATACCTAATGAGTCGTTATGAAGTGGTGTTTGAAAGAGAAGAGCTACTGCAATTAGTGCAACTGCATTGTAGAGAATTAAATCCTTACCAAGATTAGGCTCTGGGTTGAGCACCCGAAAAAGAATATGGAGAAGTAGCGTGATCGGAGCGAGCCACTTGGCAATGAGGTGAAATCTCACCCAGACAAGTTAAGGTATAAAAATAGCGCATTTAAATAGGGGAAACCAAGGATGGTTCTATTTCTCTACTGTTAGCGCCCTTTCTTGCAGGCAACCTTGGCAGACTTGCGCAACTTCTTGGAATCAGAGGCAGCGCCTTTATATTGATTTTGGAACTCTGCAATTGCCTTTTCAACTGTTATTACTTGTTGAGAAATTGGCCTGTAACTTAACAGCGCTGTTTTTGTCCTTATAAGCGCCGTGTTCCAGGCAGTAATTGTTGCGGCATTCTTAGCCAGATTTTCAGTATCAGCCTTTAAGGCATTTACGCGTTGTGTGTAATCTTCTACTTTAGCTGCAAGAATTGGAACTTGCTCAAGAGTAACTTTTAATTTATCAAGTCCTTCTTGAAAAGATACAATCTGCGCATCAGTATCAACTTTTTCTTTTGCCAAATCTGATACTGATTTTGTGTAACCCTTAGAAGTTTTAACGCAGCTAGATGATAACCAAGTTAGCTTCGCATTCTTCTTAAGCGCATTTTTTGCACACTTATAAGTTACGCTGCCAACCTTGGTGGTGGCGTTATTTTTACTGCACGGTACACCGTTACTGATTTTAGTTGCGGCATTTGCCGGTACAGCAGTAATTGAGGCTACGACAAGGATCGCAGAACCAGCTAAAACAAGAACTTTACGTAACATGAAAACCTCCATTGAGTTATAGCCCAATATTAGCGACGATATACGTCTAGTTGGTGGAGGAGAGCAGGGAAACTCCTGTGAATTAACGCTGTTTTACTCGTAGATTCGTTCCTAAGCGGCGAACAACCGATCTCGGAAAGATACTTATTAAAAATGTCAAGAATTTATATTGGAACCCAGGAATCGATACCGCCCTTCCCGCTAAAGTATCTTTCCAAGCAGTTTTAACTAATACATCTGAATCCAGCCACATAAAGTTCGGTAGACCGTTCATTTTCATTCGACCTCTTTGATGAAATTCAGTTCGAGTAAAGCCCGGGCATAGAGCAGAGACCTTTATGTTTGTGCCAGAGAGTTCAGTGTGTAAAGACTCCGACATAACAGTTAAATATGCCTTCGCAGCGCTATATGCACCGCCAGCTATAAAGCTTGCAACGGAAGATACATTAATGACGACGCCAGAATTTCGTTCCTTCATACCAGGAAGCACGACGTGCATTAATCGCATAGGTGTGCGCACTAGAACCTTAAGGACCTCTTCTTCTTTCTCCAGATTGCTTACAGTAAATGCTTTATTAATTCCAAAGCCGGCATTATTTATCAATACCTCGATCTCATTCTTGCGAATAAAATCTTCGACTTTGGCACAACCAGATTCGGTTGCCAGGTCAGCCACTAAGACAGTCGATTCAGCGCCAAATTTTTCCTTTAGGCCGGCCGCTCGCTCACGCAGCCGCGCCTCATCGCGCGCTACCAGAACTAAGTCATATCCAGCACCTGCGAGTAATCGGGTAAAACTCTCACCGATTCCTGCGGTAGCCCCTGTAACCAGCGCCAACTTCTTCATGATGACTCCGTGAGTCTTAGTTCGCCATAAGCACCGGCAGGCACAAACGCAGATATTGGTTTAATAGCGGGAAGATACTTGTAAGGCTCGCTCTGCGCAGGTCTTTGATCAACCTCACCCTTGTTCGGCCAGAGCGACATGGCACGTTCTGCTTGGGCGGTAATTGTGAGAGATGGATTCACTCCTAAATTTGCAGTTATAGACGAGCCATCGACAATATGTAAAGTCGGGTAATTAAAAACTCGATGGTATGCATCGATGACACCTTTCTGCTCATTTGCGCCAATAACGCATCCACCTACAAAGTGGGCGGTAAACGGCGCGCTAATTAAATCTCCAATATGGCCACCAGCTATTCCGCCATATTTATCTGCAATATGTCGCACCGCTTCATTTGCGGCTGGAATATAGGTGGCATTTGGATGCTCGACATCATTTCTCGAGGTCAACCTAAAACCAAATAAGCCTCGTTTACCTTTTACTGTGATAGATGAATCAACATCCTGCATTACCAAAGCAATAACCGTCTTTTCACTCCATTTTCGAACATTTACAATCCTAAACAGCAGCGAAGGCTTAGCTATAAATTGCTTAACCCAATGTCGCCGTCGCTCTTTTCCGGTGCCGCCATCAGTCATGATCGTCTGGAGCAGCCCCATGAAATTACTGCCTTTGCCATATCGCACCGGCTCCACATGTGTATTCTCATCAGGAAAAAATGAAGAGGTGATTGCCGCCCCTCGGCTGAAATCAATTTCTCGACTATCCATTAGCGCGCCAGTTAGCGCCTCGCTATTAGTCCTTGATAACTCACCTAAACGATCTGAAATCTTTGGCAACTGCTTCCGCTTCATTTTATGCATAAGTTTCTGGGTATTAAAAGTGCCAGCGGCCAAGATAAGTTGATCGGCTACAAAAGTTCTGCCGCCAGAGCCATCCCAGGAATCCGTTTTATTAGTTTTAACCTCCCAATATCCATCGCCGCCTTGTGAAAACTCCGTCACAGTTGTCAATGGGAAAACTTTCACGCCTGCACTCTCGGCTAAACCAAGATAATTTTTTGGAAGTGTGTTCTTGGCATTATGTCTACATCCGGTCATACATTCACCGCAATTAATGCAGCCGGTGCGTTCTGGACCTTTTCCACCAAAATATGGATCTTGGGCCACACTGCCTTCCCCTGAACCAAAATAAATTCCAAGTGGAGCCATTTTAAATGTTTGAGCCACACCCATCTTCTCTGCGGCATATTGCATTGCTTCATCACTAGGAGAGAAGTATGGATTTACTTCTACCCCCAACATGCGATTTGCCTGGTCATACCAAGGTTCCAGTTCGCGCTTCCAATTTGTGATGTCGGCCCATTGTCTATCTTGAAAGTATTTATCACCAGGTTGGTAGAGAGTATTTGCATAGACGAGTGATCCACCTCCAACGCCAGCACCGCTTAAAACTAAAACATCTGGCAATATATGGATTCTTTGAATTCCGTAACAACCCAGTGATGGCGCAAAGAGAAACTTATTAACTCGCCATGAAGTCTTAGGGAAGTCTTTATCAGTGAAACGTTTACCCGCTTCTAAAACTGCAACGCTATATCCCTTTTCGCGTGCCCTAAGAGCTGCAACTGAACCACCAAATCCAGAACCAATGATTACGACATCAAAGCGCATTTCTTTTGCCATAAGAGCGCGGCCGCAATTAAACGGCTATTTCCTCCGGGGAGATTCCGGCGCTTGATTCTTCACGAATATGCCAGCTCGTTCCATATTCTTCTAAAAGAGCCAAAAATGGCTTGGCATCAAACCACTCTGGGCCATTTACTCCTTCTGGTACCCAAACCCCTTTATCCAATAACTCCATAGCAATTACTGGATTAATTGCTGTCTGCCAGACAACTGCTTGATCACCATAATTTGCCATCGACCATTCGTTATCAACAACGTTATAGATATAACAAGCATAAGGATTACCGCTTTTATCTATCCCTTTAACTAACGCTCCAGCGCATGTCTTACCACGCATACGTGAGCCAAGCGTTGCAGGATCCGGAAGTGATGCTGCAAGTAAGTCTCGTGGTGAGACAGGGTGGCCTTGCACTTCCACCGTTTCTTTGCGATCTAAGCCGAGCATCCGTATCGTCTCAAGGGTCGTGATGAATTGCGCACCGAGGCCATATTTAAAGTTTACTTTCTTAGCATCTACTTTCTGTGGGATAAGAACAACTTCTTCATGTTCTACATTGACACACTCAACGGGACCAATACCTTCTGGGAAGTCAAAAATTTCCAATTCGCTAAATGGTTCGGTGGTAAACCATCCTCGGCCGTCTTCCCAAACAAGTGGCGGGTTAAGACACTCTTCTATTGTTGTCCAAATCGAGAAAGAGGGTGCAAAGTCTGCTCCTTCTACAATTAAATTTGAGCCATCTAAAATGGTTATCTCATCAATGCGCGAAAATAAATGATCCGATGCATACTTTGCGAAAACATCGCTCATTCCGGGTTCAATGCCCATTCCAACTACTGCATAAATTCCACGTTCACACCAATTCCAATCCCTGGCAAACTGCTCATCGCCCAGCTTTACGCCAGTCTCTGAATTTGGATATTCTGGATGAGGGCGCGAAAGCGACATCGCCATATCCATATAATTGGTATTTTCAATCTCGCAAGCTAAAAATATTGGCATCACAAAGCGCGGATCTATTGCATTAATTACAATATCGGGCTTGGCCTTACGAATTAATTTACGAACGTCTTCTAGTTCTGCAGCATTTATCTCTGCCGCTGAAAATCGGGGATCTTTGACTCTAGTCACGGCCTCTTCTGCACGCGAGAGGTTGCGGTCTGCCACGACCATTGATGTAATAAACGTTCGGCGAGATGCGATATTTGCAATTGCCCTACCAACTCCGCCTGCGCCAATTACGAGCGCTTTCATGGGTGGCCTTTCGTTCATTGATACACGCACCTTTTGAGCGTGTTTCCCCAAGGTTAACCATAGAGATAACCTTTGCCAAGTTGGATTAGTTGGCCAACGTGATTGTAGAGACAATCAATCAAGTCCCCGTAGCTCAGTGGATAGAGCAACCGCCTCCTAAGCGGTAGGTCGCAGGTTCAACTCCCGCCGGGGACACCAAAGTTAACTAAAGATTACAGTGTTAATTGAAAATTACGGTGCGCTTTCCAACCACAAAGATACGATCTTCCGCATAAAGTTTTACCGCTTTTGCTAGAACTCGTCTTTCGATATCTCGCCCCAGTGCAATTAATTCTTCGGGTGTGGATGAATGAGTTACATGAGCTACATCTTGTTCAATTATCGGACCTTCATCTAAATCAGAGGTCACAAAGTGCGCCGTTGCGCCAATTATCTTTACACCGCGATCGTGTGCCTGGTGATAAGGCTTTGCACCTTTAAATCCTGGTAAAAATGAATGATGGATATTAATAATTTTCCCCGGCATCGCCCGGCAGAACTCACTCGAAAGGATTTGCATATAACGTGCTAAAACTACAAAATCAATATCCAGTTCAGAAATCTTTGAAATCATAATTTTCTCTTGCTCAGCCTTGCTTTTATCGGCAACTGGTAGATACATAAAGGGAATATTGTGCGACTCAACGAGCGATCGCAACTCTTCGTGATTAGAGATTACCAGCGGAATTTCAATAGGAAGTTCACCTAGTTCAAGTAGGTACATTAAATCTCGTAGACAGTGGCTCTCTTTGGTTACTAAGACGAGAGCCCGTGGCTTTTTGGCAGTTTCGCGAATCTCTAGCGCGGGTGAGAATTTATCAAGCCCATCTGCAAAGCTCTTTCTTGCATCCGCAAGGCTACGCGATGTCTCAAAGCGAGTGCGCATTACAAAAGTATTAGTAGCGCTATCGGTAAACTGTTGATTCTCAATGATATTTCCATCGCAGCTTAGAACGGCGGTCGTCATAGCGTGGACAATCCCCGGTTGATCAATGCATTGCAAGGTGGCTATGAGATCCATGTGAGAAGGGTAGAGGTAAGCGGCGCCAGAATAAAATTAGTGTGTAATTGTGAAACGGCGGAGGGCTTTAGGCGCCCACCAGTTGGATTCACCAAATAGACGCATCAGCGCAGGAACTAGAAGGGCGCGAACGATTGTGGCATCAAGTAGTACGGCAAGTGAGACGCCAAACCCCAGCATCTTGATGGATGTAACACCGCTCGTCATAAAGGCGGCAAAGACGACTGCTAGCAGTAGTGCTGCCGCTGTAATAATTCTGGCAGAGCGTTGCAGTCCTATCGCCACTGACTCAACGTTATTTTTTCCAGCCATATGTTCTTCTCTTATACGTGAGAGCAAGAAAAGTTCATAATCCATAGATAATCCAAATACAACAACGGCAACTAAAATCACTGTGCCAGTATCTAAAGTTCCAGTTACAGTGAAATCTCCGACCAACCATTTGAGATGACCATCAATGAAAATCCATGTAATAGCGCCTAGGGTTGCTAGTAGTGATAGTGCATTTAATAAAACTGCCTTAATCGGCAAGATAATAGAACCAGTAAATACAAAGATTAAAATAAGCACCCAGAAAGCTATCCATCCAAGTGCCAACGGTAGCGTTCGGGCAATTCCGGCTTGCGAGTCAGTGAAATCTGCAGCTGCTCCACCAATTAGTGTGCCTGGTACCTCTGGGATGGCACGTATATCGCCAATAATTTTTTCGGCATTTAAGGTCCGCGATGATTGGTTTGGGATCACTTGAATTCTTAGATCTTTTCCGTAAGTTTCAATTGGCGCTACTCGGGCTATTCCTTCCACGTTAGCTACTTTTGAAAGATAAGTGTTTACCTCTATCTCGAGTCCGCTGCCATTTGGAATCACAATTTCAATGGGGCTTGCCTCAAAGCCATCAAAACGGTTTGAAATTTCCTCTGCTGCTATTGCTGCAGGATCACTCTTTGGGAGCACGCGAGAATCAACTTGAGCAAAGGCAATATTTGAAATCGGCGCCGCTAAAATTCCGAGGAGAAGCAGTGATCCAATTACAACCGGGACTGGCCGGCGCATCACATTGCGCGCTGTATGCGCCCAGCGTCCATCCTCTTTTGGAGCGATACCACTTTTGCGAATAACTCCTTTATCAATTCCTTTACCCAAGAGGAACATAATTGCCGGAAGTGGAATTAGGGCGCCTAAGACGGCAAGAGAAACCACGCTAACTCCGGCGTAGCCAAATGATTTTAAGAAATTGAGAGGGAAGAATAAAAGCGAACTCAGCGTGACAAGCACGGTTAGGCCTGAGTAGAAAACTGTCTTCCCTGCAGTATTTACTGTTTCTATAATTGCTTCTTCAACACTTTTGCCGGCATGTAGCTCTTCCCGATATCGATTTACCATTAAGAGCGCATAATCAATACCGAGCCCGAGTCCAAGACCTGTGATCAAGTTAAGTGCAAATACATTGACGCTAGTGAAAAGGGAGATGAGATAAATAATAAAGAAAGCACCTAAAATCGCACTAATGCCTATTACGAGAGGCATTGTTGATGCGACTAGAGAGCCAAAGACAAAGGCCAATAGTAGGAAAGTCAATGGAATTGCAATAGATTCAGCAAGCAATAAATCTTTTTCAATTCTGTGGTTTATTGCATTAGTGATCACGCCAGCGCCGGCAGCATAAACTTTCAAAATACCTTGTTGCCCCTCAAATTTACTTTGAATTTCTGCGCCGATTGAGGCAATTGAATCGAAATCGCTGGAACCAGTATCGGCATATCCAAATAAAAACGAAGCCTTCCCATCGATGGAGCGCATCGAAAGCGCTGCGCCAGTTGACCAGTATGAAAGTGTCTTTGAGATACCTGAAACCGCTGCAATTTTCTCTTCAAGCAACTTGGCGGCTTCTACGACGGCCGGGTTATCGATTGACTGGTCACCTGAATCAATAACCAGTACTACTGCAGGTTCTTCGACACCGAATTTCTCATTTAAGTAAATTGCTGCCTTTGCAGAATCGCTAGAAAGATCGGAATAGCCACCAGATCCCAATTTTCCGAAGGCAAGTGATCCAATGCCTCCTGCGACCAAAATAGTGAGAGTAAAGACGATTAATACCGACCTACTACGTCGAACAATGAATATTCCGAGTCGTGAAAACACGGCATAACTATGTATGATTGAGGGCAGCCAAGCAAATTGTTATACGCATTTGAGGGGGTGATTAACGCTTATGAGCGAGCTCTTTCCTGTAATTACCGAAGATGAACGCGACCCAGGCGAAGATCAGAACGATAACCGAAGACGCGAAGATGAGATTAAAAGCGATAAACCACCACATCACGACGAGTGAAGATAACTAAATTATTTATTCAGATTTTGCAGGTATTGCTGGTTTAGTAGCGGAATCAGTTTTGTAAAAACCAGATCCTTTAAAAACTACTCCAACAGCAGAGAAAACTTTACGGACATTGCCTTTGCATTCTGGGCAGGTGGTCAAGGGATCTTCAGAAAAACTTTGGAAAGCCTCAAAAGCGTGCTCACATTCTGCGCATTGATATTGATATGTAGGCACTTGGGCTCGCTCCTTTCTAAGATCACATTCGTAGGGACTAGTGGTTAAGTCTAAAGAAGTGAGACCATAGAGGCGAATTGAACGATCAATCCAGAGATTGTGGGTGTACCAATGCAGCGTAAAGTAGCCATTTCGACTTTTATTGGATTTTTTCTACTCATCACTTCTCCGGCTTTAGCAAATACTTTGGTCTCAAACACGCCAATTTCTGACTCGACTTTAAAAGTCGCTCCCAGCGCCGTAACTATTATTGTGGAAGTAACTCCCATGGATATGGGTAATGAAGTTACTGTCACCGACCCGGCAGGTCGTCGCGTAGATGATGGAACCTTGACTGTTGTTGGAAATGAAATCATCATAGGGATGAAGCCGATTACAGAAAGTGGTTCTTATCAAGTTTCATATAACATCATTTCGGAGATGGATACCCCATTACAGGGGTCATTTAAATTTAATTTTTCTGGAACATTAATTTCAAAGCCAAGCGAAGCAACTCCTTCAGCCGTAGCAATTGCCACAGAAGGTAGCGACTTCGGCACTAATGTATTTGTGATTGCTCTTTTAGTTATATCTTTATTTATTTTAATCACACTTGCACTCTATGCGCGTAAGATTTTTAAAAATAGATGAATTTTTTAGAAGCGGATTTAAATAGATCAGCTCCTATGATTGAATCTTTATCTATAGTTGGTAAATTTGTAGGAGTTGTTGGTGGATTTGCCACTGTTGGGCTGTTGTTGGCTATGGCATTTCTCCTCTTTGATGAAAAAGGCAATCTCTCCAAATCAGCGAAAGATCTGCGCCCCATTGCCGCCATCACTGCTCTGTTATGGGTAACCGGACAAGCGCTAAATATATTGACAACTTTGGCAAATATTCTAGGTTCCTCATTATCTGGGGCGCTCGATGCAACTTCTATCAAATCATTTTTAACCCAAATTTCGTTGGGCAAGTACATGCTGGCACAACTCTTTATTGCCTTAGTAATTGCGCTATTTGTCGTGCGTATCAAAAAAACCATGACAACTAATTTATTATTACTTCTTTCAATCATCGCATCAGTACTGCCTTTATTTGAGAGTCATTCCACTTCAAGTGGCTCACATTCGCTGGCAATCGGGTCGCTTGTGATTCATGTGGTAGCTCTTTCATTTTGGGTCGGCGGCTTGATAGCTATTACAGCGCTTTCGCCTATTGATAGGGCAGTTGCGCTGCCCAGGTTCAGCGCTTTAGCGCTTTGGGCGGTAATTGCTGTAGTTGCTAGCGGAACGGCTAATGCCTGGGTCAGACTTAATTTCGCAAATTCATGGAATTCAGGATATGCGCGTCTTATTCTGCTCAAAATAGTTCTAACTATTGTTCTGATTTACTTTGGATATATAAATCGTAAGCATTTGTCAGGAAAAATGGAGTTAAATGCTATAAAACTTGGCAGGCTGTTATTTTCTGAAGTAGTAATAATGATTTTGGTAACTTTAGCGGGCACTCGTCTATCTGTGATGCAACCACCGGATAGGGGCAATGAGCAGTTATTCGATGCAGGCTTAGCGGTTGCAGGGATAGCAACGCCGCCCCCACCGAGCTTATGGAGACTACTAACTTTATATGACCCAGATGCTCTGATAATTGGCCTGCTACTTACCGCTCTCGCTCTGTATATAAAGGCAGTTGTAACCCTCTCCCGACGTGGAGTTAAGTGGCCGGTAGGTCGGACCGTATCTTTTGCCCTAGGCATTAGCGTTATTGACTTTGCAACAAGTGGAGGCCTTGGTGTTTATGCAAAGTTTTCCTTCGAATATCACATGATCGCCCACATGTTACTGGGAATGATTGCCCCGATAGGAATTGTGCTTGGTGCACCTATTACATTGGCGTTGCGGACTTTGCCGCAGGGCCGCAACGAAACAGAACGTGGTGTACGAGGAACTTTAATCGCGCTATTACACTCAAAAGTTTCTGCAATTTTTACAAATCCAATTTCCATCTTAGCAATATTTGATGGATCTTTATTTATACTTTACATGACACCAATATTCGGAAATATGATGCAATCACATCTTGGACACTTATTGATGAATATTCACTTTATACTTGCCGGCATCCTCTTTTTCTATGTCATTATTGGGATTGATCCGAATCCAAGAAAAGTTCCACATATTGTGCGGATAGTTATATTGTTTACAGCAATGAGTATCCACGCCTTTTTTTCAATAGCGCTAATGTCATCTTCAACCGTTAATGATCAGGGATATTTTTTATCTTTAAACACGCCCTGGAATTTGGATCTGCTCAGTGATCAAAAGGCAGGCGGATCAGTTGCCTGGGCTATGGGCGAGATTCCGATCTTGCTCGCTCTAATTGCTACATTTATTCAATGGGTACGTGATGACTCGCGTGAGAGTAAGCGAATTGATAGAAATGAGGCCAGACTTGCGGCACAGGGAGAACCCGATGAACTTTCCCAATATAATTCCTATCTAAGCGCACTTGCCGAAAGGGATCGAGAAGTAGAGAAATGACAAATAACGAACTCTATTCATTGCCATCTGAATACAACGATCTTCGCGATAGCGTGCGTGCTTTAGCTGAAAAAGAGATAGCTCCATTTGCGGGGGCAGTTGATGAGGAACATCGCTATCCGCAAGAGGCTAGTGATGCGCTAGTAAAGGCAGGGCTTAGCGCAGCCCACGTACCAGTCGAATTTGGTGGTGAGGGCGCTGATGCACTGGCAACTGTAATTATCATTGAAGAGGTTGCGCGAGTTTGCGGCTCATCTTCGCTTATTCCGGCCGTTAATAAACTTGGCTCGTTGCCACTGATTTTGAGCGGTAGCAAAGAGCAGAAAGATCGTTGGCTACCACAGCTAGCAAAAGGTAAAGGATTTTCGTACTGTCTATCCGAATCTGAAGCTGGTTCTGATGCTTCTGCGCTCAAAACAAAAGCTGAGCTCAAAGGTGGCGACTGGATAATTAATGGTAGTAAGAAATGGATTTCTAACGCAGGAGTATCTGAGTTCTATACCGTAATTGCACAGACTGATCCAAGTAAGGGCTCCAAAGGAATAACTGCCTTTGTTGTAGAAAAATCTGATGCTGGAATTTCTTTTGGTGCACCTGAAAAAAAGATGGGTTTTCGTGGCTCTCCAACCCGCGAGGTATATTTTGATAATGTAACTATTAACGATGATCGCCGAATAAGTGAAGTTGGGGCCGGGTTTGCGCTGGCCATGGATACCTTAGATCACACCAGAATAACTATTGCTGCACAAGCACTAGGTATTGCTCAGGGTGCGCTGGATGTGGCAAATAAATATTCACATGAGCGTAAGCAATTCGGTAAAGAAATTTTTGATTTCCAAGGTGTGCAATTTATGTTGGCAGATATGGCTATGAATATTGAGGCAGCTCGCCAACTAACCTATGCCGCTGCAGCGCGTAGCGAACGTGAAGATAAAGATCTAAAATTTTTCTCAGCAGCAAGTAAGACATTTGCTAGCGATGTAGCAATGAAAGTTACTCAAGATGCGGTACAGATATTGGGCGGCTATGGTTATGTTTCAGATTACCCGGTTGAGCGCATGATGCGCGATGCTAAATTAACGCAGATTTATGAGGGAACTAACCAGATACAAAGAATTGTAATGGCTCGGAATTTACCAAAATCCTAATAGTTCAAACTATGAGTTAAAGCGCATAAGTAGATTTGGAGTCGCTGCAGCTTTTAAAGGGATATCAAAATCTTCGCGCGGTAAATCTTCGCTCGAAATTTCGTGGGGATGTATTAAACCAATTGACCAAACTTGTAATTCGGCAAGAGCCCGATCATAGAATCCGCCGCCTTGCCCCAATCGATACCCTGAACCATCGATGCGAAGCGATGGAACAATTACTGCCTGGATGATTGTTAGATCATTTAGCATTGGACCGGTCGGCTCCAGCAACTTTTTCGAGAACTTACTCGGCGTTAAATCAGAATTATCACCGTCCCACTGCCCCCATTCCAGCTGGTCATCATTTATACGTGGTAGGTAGAGGTTTTTCCCATTGTTAAGTAGCGCAATATTTAATTCATAAGTACTAGGTTCATCTCCGTAAGAGATATAACTGGCTATATGTGAAGTGTTAGCGAATATATCTGAATCCGCCAGGTGTGAAAATGAGTGTTTCATAAATCTTTCGCGTCGTTCAAAACGATAGCGAGTTCGCAGACCGGCCTTTTCACTCGCTATGCTCACGTATATCCCCAATAATTGACTGGTAAAGAAGTATTGTTACCGATTATGGCAGACCGAGTACGCGTTGATGAGTTCCTCTCCTCACTTTTAGCGATCTGTCGACCACTAGATCCCTTTGCTATGGCCTTATTAGATGCGCATGGCGCAACCTTGTCTGAAGATATCTACGCAGGAGAGCGCCTAGTATTGAAAGCCGGTTCACGTATTCGTTCGACCCAAATCGGTTTAGCGGCATCTATTGGACTTGATCAATTGCCAACACGGCCACACCCTCGGGTGGTTGTCCTCTCAGCTGGTCCAGATTTAGTCGAGCCAGGTAATGAACTTAATGAAGGCGAAGAGTACGAAACCAATTCTTGGTTATTAACGACTGCGGTTCGTGAAGTTGGTGCAGTTGCCTACCGAGTGCATACGATCCCAGAAAATCAATTCCAGCTTCAATCAGTCATTGAAGATCAGCTAGTGCGCGCGGACTTAATTATTATCAGCGGGGAAAGGCATGATGATTCATTTGATTTAATTACTCGCACACTTTCAGCCCTTGGAGAGATAACGACAGTTGATCTAGCTATTGAATCTAGCGGACGACATAATTTCGGCGTAATTGGGCCCGACAGGACGCCGGTAGTGACGTTGCCAGGTGATCCAGTCACCGCTTACATCTCATTTGAACTTTTTATTAGGCCAATGATTCGCACCATGTTGGGGGCAGCGACAATCCACCGTCCCTCAATTAAGGCAAAGTTAGAGAAGGCGATTACATCTGCCAGCGATTATCGATCTTATATTCGGGCAGTTTTATCTGAAGATGGAAAATCAGTAGCGCCATTATCGAGCAAAGGCTCAAGCGTCCAAGACGAGCAAGAGACGCTTTCTGATGCCAATGCGTTAATTGCTATCCCTGAAGGCGATGTGAAAATAGCGGTGGGAAGCAATGTGACCGTTGTAGTCCTTGAGCGTAGATACATTTAGCGATGTTTTGAAGATTGATAAATGGTTGAGATGTCTGAGAATTGGCCAGTTTTTATAAAAACGAATGATCTAATTATTAGACCGCTGCGATTACGTGATCATAAACAATGGGTCAAGGTGCGAAGCAAGAATGTTGATTGGCTCGGTGAATGGGAGGCTACTATCCCAAAAGTACCTGGTGAAAATAGTTCGCAACCACTACCTACCTTCTATGAAATGGTCTTTTGGCATCGCCGTGAAGGTCGACAGGGGAGAGCATTTTCGCTCGCGATATGGCATGAAAGTGGTAGCGAGAAGACGTTGATCGGCCAAATTACCCTAGGCGGAGTGATGTATGGGGCAATGAGAGGCGGGCATATTGGATATTGGATTGATAAAGATTTTGCCAATCGCGGCCTCACTACGCAAGTTGTAGCAGCCGTTACTGAGTTTGCCTTTAATACCTTGTCCCTACATCGCATCGAAATAAATATCCGGCCTGAGAATTCTCCATCTATCAGGGTGGCAGAAAAAGCTGGATATTTATTTGAAGGGCTGCGACCGCGCTACCTCCATATTGATGGGCAATGGCGCGACCATAGTTGTTATGTAAAAGAAAATATCCAGGTCAATTAGGGCTCTAAATCCACAACTCACGCTGGCTGCTCCCCTAACCTTGGAACATCATGGCTTCGGGAATTATCTATCTTGTGATCATCGGTATGTGGGTTGCCTACTTTCTCCCACGTTGGGTGCACGATAGAAATGAATTCTCTGGCAAGAGCGTCGAAAGATATAAGAGCGCACTTCGTATAGTTGCAAGCAATTCACCAGGTGGAAGTTCTGGCACGGGTGTAATTCATACTGACTTGGATCGTGAAGCAAAAGTTGCACAACACTTAATGCGACGCAGAATTATATTTTCAATAATAATAATTTCTTTCATTATGACGATAGTAGGTGCATCGATGCAAAATCTAGCAATTTCATTTGTCGGAATTCCCGTTCTTGGGTTTCTACTTTACTTGGCGTATGTTCGTCATCAAAGCAATACTGAACGTGCGCAAAGACGTCGCGTTACCCAGATCAATCGCAGCAATGATGGAGTATCGAATACGAACTTAGCCGATGTCATCTCTCCCAAATCAAATACCGAACATTGGATCCCACTGTCAGAGCGCGAATTAACAGGTGTGACTATTTTGCCAAAGGGAACAGCGGCAGCTCGCGGTGAGTGGCAACCTAATTCTGTACCAGTGCCAACCTATATAAATGCGCCCAAAGCAATTACGCCAAAACGCCTTATTGATTTAACTACACCCGGTGAATGGAGTGATGAACAAGAGCGTTTGGAACGTGAAGCGCTGGCAGCAGCAGCCCCATCTCGCAATGAGATCTTCGATCAGCAATTAGCTGACGAGGCGGTAGAGCGCCTCAGAGAAAATCGCGCCGCCAACGAATAAAGCTATATCCACGAAGGCAGCCACATTCTGGCTTGCCATGATTCATAGGTAATTACTTCACCAGTAAATATTGGCAAGAAGTATATAAAATTAAATAATATTGCAGCGCCCAAAAGAGCAATTAGTAAATAGACTTTACCTTTGTTCTCAAATTTTAAAAGCAGTAGATATATGCAATAAACAAGGGCCAAGATGAGGAATGGTTCGAAAACGATTGCATAGAAGCTAAAGACGGTCCGTTTTTGAAAGAAGAACCAAGGTAGATAGCCAGCTACTATTCCAGCAACAATGATATTTAGCGCAGGCTCATAAACTTTGGTTATAAATGTTCTTAGCCAAAAACCAATTACTACAGCCACTGCGATAGTCCCGAGCCACCATAAGATCGGTGTCCCGAGCGCTAAAACCTCCTGCGAACAACTTTCTGCGCCACATCCAGTGGGGGACTCATAAAAGAATGAAGTTGGCCGACCCATAACAATCCAACTCCAAGGATTTGCTTGGTAAGAATGTTTTTCAACTAGACCAGTATGGAAACCTAACATCTGTGAGTGATAGTGTAAAAAAGAGGTGACAACGCTACTTGAATATTGACGAGCCCAACCCTTGCTACTAACAAACCACCCTGACCATGAGAGGATGTAAATACTTAATGGGAGTAGCGCATATTGCAGAATCGTTCGCAGAGTTGGTCTTACTAAGTGACGACCGGAGTTATGAGTGAAGGCTCTATATAAAGCGATAACTGCAAATATCGCTAAATAATAAAGAGCGCTCCATTTTGTTGCCACTGCTAGCCCAAGTGCGAACCCAGCTAACCAGTGCCAACGCATCAAGAAAAAATAGGTGGCAAGCAGTATAAAAAATGATAAGTAGATATCAAGGAGTGCGGTACGTGAATGCACTAGCCCTAAGCCATCAACTGCCATAAGTGAGGCGGCTGCGACAGTTAAGAAATTATTATGAAATAACCTTCGCGCAATTAATGCTATTAATATAATCATCGCTGTGCCAAAGATCGCCCCCATAAAGCGCCAGCCGAATTCATTATCCCCAAATATTTTTATGCCCAAGGCGATCATCCATTTGCCAACTGGAGGATGGACAATAAATTCTGGCTTTAATCCTTTAATTTCTACGCCATGGGCAAGGTAGTCGCGTGCTCCATCTACATAGTAAACCTCGTCAAATACAAATCCCTTTGGCGTACTCAAGTGGATAAGCCGAAGGGCTAGTGCGATCAGCGTGATCGCTCCAACGTATATCCGGGTTTTCACTTGCTTAGCGTACTGAGAGGATGTACCCATGGTGCTAACGATGGCGGCGACCCCACTGGGAAACGCAGAAGATGCCAGTCCGCGACTTAAGAGCGCGATCATGAGTGCAGAAATTATCGCCGCTGAAGATTCTCGACGTTTCCATAGATTATGTACAGATATCGGAGTTACATTCACTGGTCGAGTTATCTCATTTTTCGAAGGAAACGAAACCGAACGAAGTGAAGAAATTTTGCAATATTTACATGATGGTAAGAGCGTATTGGTCGTATCTGATGCTGGAATGCCAACAATTAGCGATCCCGGCTTTCGTTTGGCGCGCGATGCGATGGCGCAAAATTTAGAAGTAAAAGTTATTCCAGGTCCGAGCGCTCCGGTTATGGCAGTTGCTCTTTCAGGCTTGGCCACAGATCGTTTCTCGTTTGAAGGATTTACACCTCGGGCGTTAGGTGCGCGCCAAACTACCTTTGAATCGTTGCGATTTGAAGAACGCACTATGGTCTTCTTTGAGGCGCCGCATCGTCTGGCAGATTCACTTAAAGATGCGGCGGGGATATTCGGTGATACTCGCCGTGCGGCGATATGTAGAGAGATGACCAAAACTTATGAAGAGACAATTCGCGGGACCCTAGCCGAACTTCTAATTTGGGCAAATAGTAAAGAAATTCTTGGCGAAATAACACTGGTAATTGCTGGAGCCGAAGTGGGTTCTGCTGTGAAATCTAGCGCCGAGATGGTTTTGCGAGTCCGTGAATTCGAGGCGGCTGGAATGGAGCGCAAGATCGCAATTTCCACCGTGGCGCAAGAGTTTGATCTACCTAAGCGGATTGTTTATGCAGCGGTAGTAGATGCGAATAAGATGAGCCAGTGAAGTCCTTTTACCTTTCAACGCCAATTTATTATGTAAATGATGCGCCACATATTGGCCATGCATATACAACAGTTGCTGGTGATGTGCTAACTCGCTGGCATCGCCAACGAGGAGAATCTGTCTGGTTTTTAACAGGCACAGATGAACATGGCCAAAAGGTAATGCGCACTGCTGAATCTAATGGCGTTGCACCGCAAGATTGGGTAGACCGTTTAGTGAAAGAGGCCTGGAAGCCAAACTGGGCAAGCTTAAATATCGCAAATGACGACTTTATTAGAACCACCGAACCACGCCATACCGAACGCGTACAAAGGTTTCTACAAGCGCTTAAAGATGCAGGCCATATCTATGCTGGAAAATATGAAGGTCCATACTGCGTTGGTTGCGAAGAGTTTAAATTACCCGGCGATTTAATTGATGCCGATGGACAGAAGTTATGTCCAATTCACAGCAAACCAGTGGAACTCGTAAATGAAAATAACTGGTTCTTCAGGTTGTCTGCCTTTGTTGAACCGCTCCTTGAGCACTATCGAAAAAATCCGGATGCTTGTCAACCAGAAAGTGCTCGCAATGAGGTCCTCTCTTTCTTGGAAGGTGGGGTCTCTGATCTTTCAATTTCAAGATCTACTTTTGATTGGGGAATCCCTGTTCCTTGGGATACCGAGCAAGTTGTCTACGTTTGGTTTGATGCCCTGCTTAACTATGCAACAGCGGTAGGTATAACTGATACTCCAGATTCGGAAGGTGGCAAAAAATTCGCGCAAACCTGGCCAGCTGATGTGCACCTAGTTGGAAAAGATATTTTGCGATTCCACGCAGTTATTTGGCCGGCGATGTTATTGGCTAGCGGATATGCGCTACCCAAGAAAGTCTTTGCGCATGGTTGGCTATTAGTCGGCGGAGAAAAGATGAGTAAAAGCAAACTCACCGGGATTGCTCCCTCAGATATAACCGATCACTTTGGAGTCGATGCTTTCCGTTATTACTTTTTAAGAGCGATTCCATTCGGTAGCGACGGCTCATTTTCTTGGGAAGATATGTCGGCGCGCTATACCTCTGAACTTGCAAATGACTTTGGAAATTTAGCCTCGCGTTTGGCGGCCATGGTTGAAAAATATTGCGATGGAAAGCTACCTGCAATATCAAAAGATGAAGATTTAGCCAAAGCCCTAGCTGCCACAGTTGAAAAAGCTGATGTTGCGATGGTCGCACTTGATTTCCAGAGTGGGATCAACGCGATCATGGACTTTTGTAAAAAAGTAAATGGCTATGTAACCGAAAAAGAGCCCTGGATTTTAGCTAAAGATCCAGCAAATAAAGTAGCGCTCGAGGAAGTTCTATATAACACCGCCGAATCTCTGCGCGCGCTAGCAATCCTCTTTTATCCAGTCATGCCTGCTACCGCTGAGATTCTATGGGATAGCTTGGGAGCGAATTTAAAAATTGGCGCAATTGGCAAGCAGAAAATTTCAGAGGTTGCTAATTGGGGGCAGCTACCAGAAGGAACTCTTGTAACTAAGACCCCAGTCCTCTTTCCACGTCTTGAGACTAAAGAGTAATTTCTAATGGCAGATCGCCACAATCGCGACATTGATCGTCAACTTGCACCAGCGCCTAAACCGCTACCAGTACCCACAGTTGATGCACATGCGCATTTAGAGATAGTTACAGATGCTGCGCCAGATTCGGATGCGGTAAGACAGGTACTAGATGATGCTAAAGCTGCTGGTATAGATCGAGTCGTTCAAGTTGGATATTCAGCAGAGCAATCTAGATGGTGTGTTGCAGCTGCAGAACATTTCTCTGACCGAGTTTTAGCAGCAGTCGCGCTACATCCTAATGAAGCGCCAGTTGTTACAGACCTAGATGCAGATCTTAAAATTATTGAAGAGTTGGCACAACATCCAAGAGTTAGAGCAATTGGTGAGACTGGATTGGATTATTTCCGAACACCGCCAGAGTTACGTTCGCGCCAACAAGAATCTTTCAAATGGCATATCGAGCTCGCTAAGAGAACAAAGAAAGCTTTAGTTATTCACGACCGAGATTCACACGAGGATGTACTTTCAATTCTGCTCGAGGTTGGTGCGCCCGAGAAAACCATCTTCCACTGTTTCTCAGGCGACGTTGTAATGGCAAAACTTTGTATCGACCGCGGCTACATACTTTCATTTGCTGGAACGCTAACTTTTAAAAATGCGCCAGCGTTAAGAGATGCCGTTAAGTTGGTACCTCACGAGCAATTGTTAGTTGAGACAGATTCACCATTCTTAGCTCCGGCGCCACATCGCGGTGCACTAAATACCCCCGCACAGATAGCCAATATTGTTCGCGCCATGGCAGAAGAACGTAACGAGAGCGTTGGCGCTTTAGCGCAGGCGCTATCTGTAAATGCTGAGCGCATTTTCGGTTCATTTGCTGCCGGATCATCACTATGAGCCTCTTAGGAGCGAGCGAAATACGCGCTTTGGCCGAGAAGTTAGAGCTCAAACCCGCGAAGTCATTGGGCCAGAACTTTGTAATAGATGGAAATGTTTGTCGCAAAATTGTGCGCATCGCTGAAGTTAGATCATCGGATATTGCACTTGAAATTGGCCCTGGTCTGGGATCTCTTACCTTGGCGCTACTTGAAGAAGCTGCCCAAGTCGTCGCCGTCGAAATAGATTCGCGGTTGGCGGCGCAATTACCGATCACCGCGATGGCACATAGTCAGCGAGCTGAATACCTAACTGTCATCAATCAAGATGCGTTAAAGATCTCAGATTTTGCACATCAGCCCACAGTTTTAGTTGCCAACTTGCCGTACAACGTTTCAGTACCTGTCTTCCTACACTTATTAGAAATTCTGCCAACCTTGCGTACCGGAGTCGTGATGGTGCAGGCTGAAGTTGCCGAACGCTTAGCTGCTAAACCAAATACAAAAGAGTATGGAATTCCTACCGTGAAAGCCTCTTGGTGGGCAGAAGTAATCGGGGCTGGCTCCGTATCTCGTTCTATATTTTGGCCCGCGCCAAATGTTGATTCCAAGTTAGTTGCTTTTAAGCGACGCGCTACACCGGGGGATGAGAATTTACGGCGAGAAGTTTTTAAAATTATCGATCTAGCATTTGCGCAACGGCGCAAAATGTTAAGAGCCGCACTTTCATCTCGATATGGTGGCTCTACCGCGGCCGAAGCCCATCTAGCAGCTGCTGGAATCGATCCAACGCTACGTGGTGAATCCTTAGATATTGCAGCCTTCTGCAAAATCGCCCAACAAGGATTAGAGTCATAAGGTGAGTCGCCTATCGCTAACTTCAGTTACCGTAAAGGTTCCTGCCAAAGTTAATTTGCAATTAGCGGTAGGCCCGCTTGAGACAGATGGATTCCATAACCTTGTTACGGTCTTTCAAGCCATCTCAATTTATGATGAAGTAACAATTCGCAAATCTGATCCAGGAAGCGGAGTAACTATTTCTATAGTTGGTGATCATGTACACGGCGTGCCTGCTGATGATACAAATTTAGCGGTAAAAGCCGCTCAATTACTGGCTAAAAGTTTTGAAATTGAAATAGATGTTCATATTGAAGTTAATAAGACAATACCTGTAGCAGGTGGAATGGCTGGTGGCAGTGCGGATGCGGCTGCGGTAATTGTTGGTATAAATGATTTATATAACTTGGATATGACCCGTGATGAAATGTTGAACTTAGGTGCGCAATTGGGCAGCGATGTTCCTTTCATGATTAATGGTGGAACTGCTATTGGTCAGGGTCGAGGTGATCAGTTAACTGCTGCGCTTTCCCGCGGTACTTATCATTGGGTTCTCGCCCTATCTAGCGTTGGTCTATCTACTCCGGCCGTTTATCAAGAGTGCGATCGGCTACGATCGGGATTAGATATTGCAGCGCCACAAACGAGCGATGGCCTCATGCAATCTTTATTGGCGGCAGACGCGAAAGCGGTAGGACTTGCACTCCATAACGATCTGCAATCTGCAGCCTGTTCTTTACGACCTGCGCTAACTTTAGTTTTAGATGTGGGTGAAGAATACGGCGCGCTAGGGGCAATTGTTTCTGGTTCAGGACCAACTGTGGCATTTTTGGTAGCTAATGAAGAGCAAGGGCTAGATCTAGCAGTTGCTTTAACTTCAAGTGGAGTAGTTGGTAGTGTCGTTCGCGCCTTTGGCCCAGTGCATGGAGCGAAAGTTATTTAACTCTCTTCGAGTCGAGCTGCCAGCGAACTTAATAAATCTGCCAGCGCCTTACGTTGATCTGCGCTAAGCCCTTTTAATAGTTCACGTTCTTGTTCCAGCAAACCCTCAAAGGCTTTATCGACAGCACGCATTCCAGATGGGGTGAGCGTTACGAGCGAACCACGTCCATCCGCAGGATCTGCTTGACGAGTAATTAATTTCAGTTCTTCTAATCGATCTAAACGATTTGTGATAGTTCCACTGGTGACCATAGTTTCTTGCATCAAGGCGCCAGGTGAGAGTTGATATGGATCACCTGCGCGCCGTAGCGCTGCTAAGACATCGAATCCCCAAGTTTCTAGCTCAGCAAATGCATCACGGCGAGCTATATCGAGATTGCGAGAAATTCGAGATATACGACTAAGTATGGAAATCGGACCTAGATCCAGATCGGGACGTTCGCGCTTCCAGGCTGCAATTAAGCGGTCTACTTCATCACGATGGGCGCTCATAGAGGTTAAGGCTAGCGGCGAGAGAGTCGATATGTGCTGATGGTCGCGAGCACACAGTGTTATGAGGGAGAATAAGCGTTCCGCCATTGTGTAGTGGCTAGCACATGGGCCTTTGAAGCCCAGGGTCCAGGATCGATACCTGGTGGCGGAGCAATGAAAATTGCCCGCCGATCAAACAGGCGGAGCAATGAAAATGGCCCGCCGATGGAACCAGGCGGAGCAAGTTAGACTTACCTCCATGAGCGCAAACCTCGAGATGGTTGTAGTTCTGGCCGCAGGTGAAGGCACTCGTATGAAATCTTCCACACCAAAAGTTCTCCACGATATCGCCGGCCGCTCATTAGTTGGCCATGTGTTACACGCAGTTAATTCGCTATCACCTAAACAAGTAAAGGTTGTCGTTGGCGCTGGGCGTGAAGCTGTTGAAGCGCACCTTGCCCAAATCGCACCTAAAGTTAAATCCGTTTTTCAAGAACGTCGCGGCGGCACAGGCCATGCCACGCAATTAGCGCTCGCTGGCAATGAGGCAACGGGAACAATTTTAATTTTGGCCGGTGATACACCCTTGTTAACTGGTAGCTCCCTTAAACAATTATTGGCAGCGCATCATTCTGGAGGCTTTACCGCATCAGTGCTTACCGCAGAACATCCTGACCCAACTGGTTATGGCCGGATAGTTCGCAGCGATGATGGCTCTCTACTGCGTATTGTGGAAGAGTGTGATGCCGATGACTTTGTTAAAGATATATTTGAAGTTAATTCTGGGGTATATGCCTTTGATGCAAAGAAACTCGCTGGCGCTATCACTAAGTTAGATAATAAGAATTCGCAAGGTGAACTTTATCTAACAGATGTAATTGAAATTCTCCGTAACGAAGGCGGAAGCATCGCCGCCATCCTGATCGATGATTTTATTGAAATATTAGGAGTTAATGACCGCCTGCAGTTAGCGGAAAGTACCGCCCTGATGCGAGATCGTATAAATGAAGAATTTATGATTAACGGCGTCACGATCGTGGATCCAACAACTACATGGATTGATGCCACTGCTGTGATTGCAAACGATGTAACTATCTTTCCAGGCAGCTCAATTTTAGGCAAAACCAATATTGCATCTGGTGCCGAAATAGGCCCACGGGCGCTACTTGAATCTTGCACCGTCTTAGCTGGCGCCAAGATAGTTGAATCTAATTGTGTTGAAGCAACTATTGGAATTGGTGCTTTAGTCGGCCCTTACTCTTATCTACGTAAAGATACTGTTCTCGGAACAGGCGCTAAGGCAGGGGCATTTGTCGAAATAAAGAATGCCAATGTTGGTGATGGCTCGAAAATTCCGCATCTTTCATATGTAGGAGATGCCACAATCGGTGCGGGCACAAATATCGGAGCTGCCACAATCTTTGTTAATTATGACGGTATTGAAAAACATCAAACAATCGTGGGTGATCATGTTCGTATCGGTAGCGATTCAATGTTGGTGGCTCCGGTAACCATAGGTGATGGGGCTTACACCGCTGCTGGATCTGTCATTACCGAAGATGTTCCACCAGGTGCCATGGGTGTCGCTAGAGGTAAGCAGCGAAATGTATTAGGTTGGGTCATGCGCAAGCGATCGGGTACAAAATCTGCCGAAGCTGCGGCGCGACATAGCGACGAGAAGAAGGGCTAATTTCCTTGAGCGAAATCCGGTTGTCCTCAGAGAAAAAACTTCGAATCTTTTCTGGCCGCGGATTTCCCGAACTCTCCGAAGCAGTTGCTTCCGAACTAGGCATTCCGCTCACACCAACTTCTGCATATGACTTTGCAAATGGTGAAGTATTTGTTCGCTTTGAAGAATCTGTCCGCGGTTGCGACGCTTTTGTAATCCAAAGCCATACTGCGCCAGTAAATAAGCAAATTATGGAACAGTTAATTATGGTTGATGCGCTTAAGCGTGCGTCTGCAAAACGAATCACCGTAGTTGCACCTTTTTACGGTTATGCGCGGCAGGATAAAAAACATCGCGGGCGCGAACCAATTACAGCACGCTTGATGGCTGATTTATATAAGGCAGCAGGCGCAGATCGTTTAATGGTGGTTGATCTGCATACTTCACAAATTCAAGGTTTCTTCGACGGTCCAGTAGATCATTTATTCGCTCTTCCAATGCTTGCCAATTATGTTGGCAGCAAAGTAGATCGCTCTCGCCTAACTATCGTCTCTCCTGATTCAGGACGCGTCCGAGTCGCTGAGCGTTGGTCTGAACTTCTTGGGGGATGCCCAATTGCATTTATCCATAAAACTCGTGATCCCCGTGTTCCTAACGAATCAGTCACTGGGAAAGTTGTTGGTGAGGTCGAAGGACAAACCTGCGTAGTAATCGATGACATGATCGATACCGCAGGCACAATTACCAAAGCAGTGGATGCCTTAATTGCTGCCGGCGCTAAGGAAGTAATCGTCGCAGCAACCCACGCAGTATTTTCGGGAGCAGCCGTTGATCGTCTGAAAGCATCTAAGGTGAGCGAAGTCGTCGTGACTGATTCTCTGCCAATTGATGACGATAAGCGCTTTGATGGATTGACCGTCCTATCGATCGCCCCATTACTAGCGCGGGCTATCCGCGAAGTCTTTGAAGATGGCTCAGTAACTAGTCTTTTTGACGGCCATAGCTAAGTCAGGCTAATATCTGACCATAGTTTCCGGCGAGGGTGAAAAACTCCGTAATCGACGGTAAGGATTTAACTCCTGCTGGAACTTTGTGAAGTAACCGAAGTTTCCAAATCAATATTAATTAAATAATAAAATCGAAGATAAAACAGGAGTAAAAACATGGCTGAAATCAAGATCACGGGCACAACACGTACAGAGTTTGGTAAAGGTGCCTCACGTCGTGCACGCGTTGCAGGTCTTGTTCCTGCAGTTATCTATGGCCATGGTGAAAAGCCACAGCACATCACGCTTCCAGCACGCGAACTCGGCGTTGCGCTAAAGCAGTCAAACGTTCTTCTAGAAATTAGTATCGATGGCAAAAATGAGCTAACACTTCCAAAGGCAATTGTGCGCCATCCAATCAAACAGATTCTTGAACATATTGACCTCATCACCGTTCGTCGAGGCGAGAAGGTAACTGTTGCGGTTCCTGTTCACACTGATGGTGAATATGACCGTGATGGAATTCTTGAGCACGTTAACCACACAATTGAGGTTGAAGTTGAAGCAACTGCAATTCCTTCATTCTTTACTCTTGATCTAACTGGCCTAGTTGCTGGCCAATCACTCTATGCAGAGAATGTAGTAATTCCTGCCGGTGTGGTTCTGATTTCAGATCCAAAGACTATTGTCGTTCACCTTTCAGAGCGTTCAGTTGCGGTTGAAGAGGTCGCTGTTGTAGCTCCTGAAGCTGATGGCGAAGCCGCTCCTGCTGCTGATGCAGAGAACAAGGAAGCTTAAGGCCTACCCTTTCTACTGTGAGTTCATTGCCATCCAAACCTTGGATAATTGTTGGTCTCGGTAACCCGGGCGAGCAATACGCAGCTACTCGCCACAATGTGGGCCAGATGGTTATTGATGAACTTGCCAAGCGCCACAGCGTAAAACTCAGTACACATAAATCACGCACCGATGTCGCGGCCTATAAATTAGGTGTCGGCGTTGATGCACTTTCGGTCATTCTCGCAAAATCGAAAAGTTATATGAACGAATCGGGCGGACCGATAAAAGCACTTGCTAATTTTTACTCTGTTGAGCCTAGCCAAATAATTGTCTTACATGATGAACTTGATATTCCATACGCTGCAATTCGCGCCAAGATAGCCGGAGGCGATAATGGACATAACGGTTTGAAATCTCTTACCTCTGCCTTTGAAACTGCGGAATATTTCCGCGTTCGGCTGGGTATAGGCCGCCCAATGGGAGAACAAAATCCAGCAGATTTTGTTCTCAAGCAATTTAGCAAAGAAGAGAAGAAAGATTTAGGTGAATTCTTAGATCGTGGCGCAGATGTTGTGGAATCGTTAATGGAAAAAGGACTTGAGCTAACGCAATCTAAATTTAACTCTTAAATCAACCGGTATTACGCAAGCCTGCTGCCACACCATTAATAGTTAGAAGCAGGGCGCGAATCAACATCGGGTCAATGACATCACCAGCGTTACGCACACGATGCAGCAGATCAATCTGAAGTAAATGCAGCGGAGCAAGGTAGGTATCGCGCACTTGTAAGGTACGAGCCAGAATTGGCTGATCACCAAGTAATTGAGTTTTCTCAGTAAGCGCCAATATCTCTTTTACGGTCAATTCAAATTCTGCAGTGATGGTATCTAAAAAGTGGTGAAGTTCTTGTGGAACTAGAGTTGCCACATATCGCTTTGCCGTTACTAGATCAGTCTTGGCTAGCGTCATCTCTACATTGCTAATAAAGGTATGGAAGAAATGCCACTCGCGCAACATATTCTTTAATACATCAGCGTTGCCAGCTTCACGCGCTGCCTTCAATCCTGATCCAACGCCAAACCAACCAGGAACAATCTGTCGCGATTGGGTCCAACCAAATACCCATGGAATCGCACGCAGTGAGGCTAAGCCGCCTGCCGCATCGGGGCGACGTGAAGGTCGCGATCCGAGAAATAGATTTCCCAGCTGTTCTACTGGAGTCGATGTATAGAAATAAGCAGGTAGATCAGGGTGGTCAACCAGGGCACGGTATTTCGTAAATGATTTATCGCTAATCAAATTCATACATTCATTCCAAGCCGCTAAATCTGCCGGGCTTTGGCGCGCTGCGCGATTGAGAATCGATGCCTCGAGTGAAGCGGCCAGTGTTAGCTCAACATTTTCGCGGGCAAGCGCTGGCAGCGAATACTTATCGCTGATTACTTCACCTTGTTCCGTCATTTTTATATGTCCGTCTACAGATCCCCAAGGAAGTGCAACAAGTGCTTCATATGTTGGGCCTCCACCGCGACCTACCGAACCACCGCGACCGTGGAATAGGCGAAGTCTGACACCGTATTTCATAGCAACATCTCGCAGTTCACGTTGTGCACGGTGAATTTCCCACTGGCTAGTCGCAATTCCGGCATCTTTATTAGAATCTGAATATCCCAGCATTACCTCTTGAATATTGCCACGTAAAGTTACTAACGAACGATAAGTTGGTTCGGCAAGAAGTTTTTCTAAAATTTCACCGGCAGCACGCAGCTCTGCCACGGTCTCCAAGAGCGGTGCAAAACCAATTTTGGCAACCTTCTGATCTAGGTCAATTAAACCCGCAGCTTTGCCAACTACTGCAGCAGCAATCAAATCATCTGCTCCCTTAGTCATCGAAACAATATATGTTTCAATTACTTCTGGACCAAAGCGCTCAATGAGATCATCTATCGCTTTAAAGGTATCGAAAGTTTTATTGGCAGCGGCATCTAAATCAGAACTATCGAAAGACTTACGCCCAGCTAACGCATTTATAAGGATTGGAAATTTATCTTCATGTGAAAGTTCGAGATAACCAGCTGGCATAACCTGCGCTAAGACGTTGTGATGGGCATCGGAATGCTCGCGAATATCTAGCGTGGCGTGAGTCAATCCGAAGGCTGCGATACTTCGGATAGTTCTCTCCAGTAGGCCAGTTGCGATTAATTCACCACGATGGGCAATAAGTGAATCTCTCATCAGAGTCAGATCTGCCATTAACTCGGCAGAATTTAAGTAGTCACGACCGGGAAGGTGATCAGCGCCGATGGCGTGGCGATTTCGGGTAAATGCCAGACGATGCACAATGGCGGTAGCTTTAAGTCGGTATGGCTCTTGCTGATTAAGCCGTAAGAAACGTGGCTCAAATTCTGGAATATTCTTTAAATCCGCCTCTACCGACGCAGTTAATTCTGGAGTAGCCCCAGTGATTCGAGTTGAAATCGACAGTAATTGCCGTAGCTGATTCATTGACTCGATAGTCGTTCTAATCGCATGGCCAACTTGAAGGACTACAGCATCCTGCGTGACTTGGGCTGTGATATTTGGGTTGCCATCGCGGTCTCCACCAATCCATGTGCCAAAGGTAAGCGGGCGGGCAGTTACTGGTAGATCAATGTCTAACCTTTTCAATTCGTTTGCAAAGTCATTTAATACTTGAGGAACAGTGTGCTTAGCGAGATCGTCAAGATAGTAGAGCGCATTTATAGCCTCGTCTAAAGGTTCAGGTCGATCGAGGCGAAGTTCATCTGTCTGCCAAAGTAAATCAATAGTTTCAGCTAACCGATCAGTCTGATCTGGATTTAAATCTTGATCTAATAATTTCGCAATCTCGCCTAATTTATTAAGGATAGATCTGCGCGCGGCTTCTGTCGGATGCGCTGTAAAAACTGGGCGAACCATGAGCTCGCCGATCCATTCTTCTAGTTGCTGATGAGAAAATTGGTGGCCTGGTGTCTGTGCTTTATATGCAATTTCAATCTTATCTACTGCGCGTGATAACCAAGATCCACCTTCTGCGCGCGCTTGCGCCAAAATGCGCGCACGGTGTACTTGTTCTGCCACATTTGCTAAGTGGAAATAAATGCTAAATGCGCGTACCAGTTTGACTGAATCTGCTACCGAAAGGCTCTCTAGAATTTCAATTCCGCGATCTTCGCGTCCTGCTTTACGAACAGATTCCACAAGATCTAAGAGATCCTGGCTCTCTTGGCGCACCAGGGATTGCCCTAAAAGATCGCCAAGTTTGCGCACATCGCTGCGCAAGATCGCATCATCTTGGGCAGTCGAATTGGCGGCGGTAAAATTATCTGTCACGAGGCTATTCTCTCAGTATTAGCCACTAGTTTGATCCACCATTTATGCGGGCTAGAATTAGGCCCTGCAGCCCCCTCCATTTTGGAATTTGGGGCTTGTCGCCATTTCTCAGATAGAGATTCGAAAGTCTCAGAGAGCAGGACCAAGCAATGCGGGCATTAGCGCAGATGATCGGCAGCGACTCGGCTGTCGAAATAAGCTTGCGCGAAGCTAAGAAAATCATTTCACCTGCCGCCACTTATCCATTTTTGATTGCAAATCTAGCGCGCAAGCAACCACTCTTAATTGTTACTAGTTCAAGCCGAAGCGCAGAAGATCTGGCAAATGAGCTACGGGAATTGCATAACAACGTTATGGAATTCCCGGCATGGGAGACCTTGCCCCATGAGCGGTTAAGTCCACGTAGCGATACTGTCGCGCGGCGTCTAGCGACGCTCGCTGAGTTGCAAATGCCCCAAAAAGATCTACCAATTGTTGTTGCACCAATTCGCGCAGTGATTCATCGCTTTATTGGAGAACTTGCTGCGCAACCTTTGCAAACTTTGGAAATCGGAGTCGAGGTTGATCTGACAACTCTGGTGCAACATTTATCAAAGCTGGCCTATATCCGCACCGATTTAGTAGAAAAACGCGGTGAATTTGCCGTGCGTGGCGGCATTGTTGATCTATTCCTGCCGCTCTCACACTATCCAATCCGTATAGATTTCTTCGGCGATGAAATCGAAGAGATGAGTTATTTCGATGTTGCAACCCAACGAACAACAACTCCAGTAATTGGAACATTAGCAGTACTGCCTTGTCGTGAACTACTTTTAACAGAAGATATTCGTTCCCGCGCAGAAGCAGCGAAATCAAAATATCCAGCCGCCATCGAGATTCTTGATCGAGTTGCACAGGGCATTATCACCGAAGGTATGGAATCACTCATTCCTATCTTGATTGATAAGACCGAAACAATTTTGCAGCGTATGCCAGCAGGTACTGAAGTTATCTTTATCGATGATGAGCGAATTCGAATGCGCACTACCGATCTGCTAGCGACGAATGAAGAGTTTTTTGAAGCTGCTTGGTCTCATGCAGCACTTGGCGCGGCGGCACCTTTGCCAGTAACTGATGCAACTTATCTCTCGTGGGATGGCTTGCAGCAAGAGATGGTGGCCACCTCCTTAAATAGTCGCGCACTGAATCCATTCGGCAGCGACCTCGACGAGGAAGCAAACTTCTTAGATTTCAGCCCTATCGATCCATTGCGAGCAGATATCGAACGCGCCATAACGTTATTACAAGAGAGAATCGATGCCGGTTACTCAATTATCTTCTCTGCTGCAGGCCAAGGAATGACAGAGCGATACTCCGGAATCTTTCGTGGCGCTGATTTACCAGTAATTGTTGTACCTGAATTAAATGCAATTCCAACGAAAGGTGCGATACATATAACACAATCGACAATTGCTCACGGCTTCTCATCACTTGATGCGCGAATACTTTTTATTACCGAACGCGATTTAACCGGAAGTAAAGCATCTGCCAAAGATGGTGCGAGGATGCCGTCGAAACGCAAGCAAGCGGTTGATCCGCTTGAGTTGCGAGCTGGTGATTTTGTAGTCCATGAGCAACATGGAATTGGCCGCTACCTAGAGATGGTCCAGCGCACTATCGGCGGAATAACAAGAGAATATTTAGTTATCGAATATGCACCAGCTAAGCGAGGCCAACCAGGTGATCGGATATTTGTTCCGACCGATACTTTAGAACAGGTAAGCAAATACATTGGCGGTGAATCTCCAACTGTTCATCGAATCGGTAGCGGTGAATGGCAGAAAGCAAAGGGCCGCGCACGCAAGGCCGTTAAGCAGATCGCTGGTGAACTAATTCGCTTATATGCAGCTCGTACTAGTTCACCGGGTTACGCGTTCTCAGCCGATACTCCTTGGCAACGAGAGCTAGAAGACGCCTTTAGTTATATTGAAACTCCCGATCAACTCTCCACAATCGAAGAGGTAAAACGCGATATGGAGAAGCCTTATCCAATGGATCGCATAATCTGCGGCGATGTTGGGTATGGCAAAACTGAGATTGCAATTCGTGCCGCTTTTAAAGCGGTGCAAGATGGAAAACAAGTTGCCGTTCTAGTACCGACAACCTTATTGGTACAACAACATGCCAAAACTTTCGCTGAAAGGTATGCCGGCTTTCCTATCCGCGTCGCTGGAATGTCGCGCTTTAACACCGCCAAAGAATCGAAAGAGGTTCTTTCCGAGCTAGCCAGCGGTGGGGTAGACGTTGTTATCGGAACGCACCGCCTACTTTCGCAAGATGTGATCTTTAAAGATTTGGGGCTAGTAGTCGTCGATGAAGAGCAACGTTTTGGCGTAGAACAGAAAGAATCTCTAAAGAAGATGCGCACGACTGTCGATGTTTTAGCGATGTCTGCGACACCAATTCCGCGCACCCTAGAGATGGCAGTTACTGGCATACGCGAGATGTCGACTATTACTACCCCACCTGAAGAACGCCATCCGATCTTGACCTACGTTGGGCCAAGTGAAGATGCGCAGATTCGAGCGGCTATTCATCGCGAACTATTACGTGACGGGCAAGTTTTCTATATTCACAATCGCGTTGAATCAATCGATCGCACCGCCGCAAAGATTCAAGAGTTAGTTCCCGAAGCTCGTATTCGAATTGCGCATGGCCAAATGGGCGAAGGCGCTCTAGAGGATGTAATTCTAGGTTTTTGGAATAGAGATTTTGATGTTCTTGTCTGTACCACAATTGTGGAGAGCGGTTTAGATATCGCTAATGCCAATACATTAATTGTGGAACACTCCGAAAATTTTGGGCTCTCGCAATTACATCAATTGCGTGGACGAGTCGGCCGTGGTCGCGATCGCGCCTATGCTTATTTTCTATATCCCGCTGATCAACCTTTAAGTGAAATTGCGCTAGATCGATTAAAGACGATCGCAACAAATACCGACTTGGGCGCAGGGATGCGAGTTGCTTTAAAAGATTTAGAGATTCGTGGCGCTGGAAATTTATTAGGCGGGGAACAATCAGGACATATTGCCGATGTTGGTTTTGATTTATATATGCGCATGGTGGGCGAGGCCGTTAATGACTATAAAACTGGAATTATAGATAAAGAAGAGAGCGTTCATGAATGTAAAGTCGAGCTACCGGTTAATGCTCACTTATCTGAAATATACGTACCGGGTGAGCGTTTGCGGCTGGATCTCTATCGTCGCTTAGCCGATGTTGCAACGCCAGCAGATGTGCAATCAATCCGCGAAGAATTACTGGACAGATTCGGAGAACTCCCTGAGGAAGCAATCGCCTTGTTAGCTGTCGCACAATTACGCGCACTAGCAAAATCGCATGGAATCCGCGAAGTCGTTTCATCTGGAAAATTTCTACGTTTAGCACCGATCGATCTACCAGAGTCTCGCCAACTCAGATTGTCACGGCTTTATCCAGGTTCAATTTATAAGGGGCCAACGAATACAGCGCTAGTTACCTTGCCCAAGAACCCAGATTGGAGCCCGTCCCAACCACCGACTGAAATAGTGGATACTTCTCTTCTGACCTGGGTAACTGAGGTCCTAAACCAATTGACGAAAGTGAGCATCACGTGAAGAAGAGCCTGGCTATCCTGGCAATTGCATCTGCGCTACTCCTGAGCGGTTGCTCGCAAAGTAACGAGGCTGCATCAGTTGGCGATTTCAAGATCAGCCTGACAGAGCTGCAAGCCAGCATCGATGCAGTAGTTGCCGAACGTGGCAACGTTGATACAACACAGATGCAACTTGCAACTGGCGAGGATCTAAATCGCGGTCAACTACGTTTCAAAATATTAATGCACACCTTCGATGAAATAGCTTTAGAGCTAAAGATTGAAGTAACCACGGCTGAGATAGAGAGCAAGAGATCTCAAATTATTGATTCTGTTGGTGGAAAAACAGAACTTCCAGTCAACCTAGTAAATGCGGCTATTGCACAAAAAGATTTTGATACCTATGTGAAAGCCTTAGTAATCTCCGATAAAATTGGCGCAGCGCTAGCCGAGTCAGGTGTCGCCGAAGAAGAAGTTGGAAATCAAGTTGGACAACTTTTATCTGCTAAAGCAGCCCAACTTAAGGTAAAAATAAATCCCAGATACGGATATTGGGATGTTGAAATTGGTGATGTAGTCGCTGCAAATGTTACTGGCGATGCTGTAGCACCATCTGCGGAATAATTTAATGGCTGGCTCAGAGCTGCAACGCTTAGTTGAGGTAATGAATAAATTACGTTCACCTGGTGGGTGTCCTTGGGATGCCGAACAGACTCATGAATCCTTAATTAAATATCTACTTGAAGAGTCTTACGAATTTATCGATGCAGTCGATTCCAAAGATCGCGCAGGTATGCGTGAAGAGCTAGGTGATGTCCTATTGCAAGTTTATTTTCACGCGCGCATGGCCGAGGATCATCCGACTGATCCATTTTCAATTGAAGATGTCGCGCGCGAAATCGCAGATAAATTAATTCGCCGCCACCCCCATGTCTTCGATGGAGTCGCGGTTTCTGGCACTGCCGAAATTATCGATAACTGGGAAGAGATAAAAGCGAAAGAGAAGGGGCGCACCTCTGCGCTAGATGGCGTTGCTTTGGCACAACCAGCCTTGCCCTTAGTTGAAAAACTTCTCTATCGCGCTGAAAAATATAAAGTAAATTTAGATTTAGAGAAATATAAGAGCGATGTACCAGCAACAGATACCAGCGTTGGAGCAGCGCTAGCTTCAATAATTGCATGGGCGCGCGATAATGAGATTGACCCAGAGAATGCGTTGCGCCTATTCGGGCGCCGATTAGCCGAGCAGATTAAGGAAGCTGAGTCGCGGTAGTATTGGCTCATACCGTTCAGCGCTGAGCGTGCTCGCCTCTAGATTTAAAGAGTAAATAGGAGATAGAAATGGCAATAATCGAAGCAATCGGCGCTCGTGAAATTCTTGATTCGCGCGGAAACCCAACTGTTGAAGTCGAAATTGAATTAGAAGATGGCACGCAATCACGTGCCGCAGTACCAAGCGGAGCTTCGACCGGCGCATTTGAAGCAGCCGAGCTGCGAGATGGAGATAAGAAACGCTACTTAGGTAAAGGCGTTCTTAAGGCAGTTGACTTTGTTAATAACGAACTTGCGCCAGCTATTGAAGGCCTTGATGCGCAAGATCAGCGCCTGATAGATGACGAAATGATTAAGTTAGATGGCACTCCAAATAAATCACGTATTGGCGCCAATTCAATTTTAGGTGTTTCACTTGCCGTTGCTAAGGCATCAGCACAATCTGCCGACCTTTCACTATTTCGTTATCTCGGTGGACCAAATGCGCATGTCTTGCCTGTACCAATGATGAACATCCTAAACGGCGGCGCACATGCCGATACCAATGTTGATATTCAAGAATTTATGATCGCGCCTATCGGTGCCGAATCATTTCGTGAATCACTACGATGGGGCGCCGAGATTTATCACGCTTTAAAATCAGTTTTAAAGCAACGCGGGCTAGCCACATCAGTTGGCGATGAAGGTGGTTTTGCACCAAACCTGGAAAGTAACCGCGCCGCGCTAGATCTAATTATTGAGGCAATTACATCTGCCGGCTTTGAGCCTGGCAAGCAGATCGCTCTGGCCATGGATGTAGCAGCTACAGAGTTCCATGAAAAGGGTCAATATAAGTTTGAAGGCTCACTACGATCTGCGCAAGAAATGATTGGCTATTACGCAGAGCTAGTGGCTTCTTATCCAATCGTTTCAATTGAAGATCCACTCGATGAAGAAGATTGGGCGGGTTGGAAGTCAATGACTTCATCGCTCGGTTCAAAGATTCAAATTGTGGGCGATGATTTATTTGTTACCAACCCGGTTCGTCTTGCGAAAGGTATTGCTAGCGATACCGCTAACGCTCTGCTGGTAAAGGTAAATCAAATCGGTACTCTGACTGAAACTCTAGATGCAGTGGATATGGCACACCGCGCCAATTACCGCAGCATGATCTCTCACCGATCTGGCGAGACCGAAGATGTAACGATTGCTGATTTAGCCGTTGCTACAAATTGCGGACAAATCAAGACCGGTGCACCTTCCCGCTCTGAGCGCGTGGCTAAGTACAACCAGCTACTGCGCATCGAAGAAGAACTCGCCGAAGGTGGCATTTACGCCGGACGCGCAGCTTTTCCTCGCTTTAACGGGTAACTAAGGGCAAAGTTATGCGCCGCCGACGTCGCAGTTACTCAACGAGCCGCCGCCCATCCAGCGGATCTCGTTCTAAAGGTAACGCCCGCCCGCTGGCGCTATTTGCGATTATCTTTGTCCTTACTTTGACTCTTGCTCCGCCAATTAAAAATTACTTCACCCAACGCGCCCAGATAAATTCTCTGAAAGCTCAAGTTGCAACAAATCGCACAGCGCTAGAAAAAGCGCGCGCCGAGTTAGAAATTTGGCGAGATCCAAATTATGTAAAGTCGCAAGCGCGCGAGCGTCTGCACTTTGTTATGCCCGGGGAGCGCCAGTACATAGTCACTGGCAGCGATATCGATCAAACACAACCGCAGACGACGCAAGTTGCCGACCAGTTACCGGAAAGCGCACCTTGGTACACCAAGTTAATTGCCTCAATTACTGAATCAGGTCTTAAGTAAATGAGCGATAAACCATCGCAGCAAGATTTAGATTGCATTGAAGTTCAATTGGGGCGCACTCCGCGTGATGTTCATGCCATCGCCTATCGCTGTCCCTGCGCAAACCCGGCTGTTGTTGAGACGCCACCGCGCCTTAGCCATGGCGAGCCATTTCCCACCTTTTACTACGCCACCTGCCCGCGGTTAACGGCTGCGATATCTACTTTGGAATCCACTGGTTTAATGGCCGAGATGAATGAGCGTTTAACAACTGATCACGAATTAGCGGGATCTTACGCCGCAGCACATGATGATTACCTCGCAGCCCGCGCAGCGCTGCAGATGGATGTGCCAGAAGTTGAAGGAATATCGGCTGGCGGAATGCCTAACCGCGTTAAATGTTTACATTCACTCGTTGCCCATTCACTCTCGGCTGGCCCTGGAGTAAATCCACTCGGTGATGAAGCGCTAGCCAAATTACCAGAATGGTGGAAGGACCAACCATGCGAGTAGCAGCGATCGATTGCGGCACCAATTCAATTCGTTTATTAATTGCAGATATCGATGGCACCAATTTTCGCGAAGTCATCAGGCTCATGGAGGTTGTACGCCTTGGCCAAGGTGTAGATAAAACTGGGCAATTCCACCCTGATGCAATCGCCAGAACGCTGGCTGCTGTTGATCTCTTTGCTGCAGAAATTGCTAAACGCGGAGTCGAGAAAATTCGCTTCTGCGCAACAAGTGCCACCCGCGATGCCACAAATCGTGACATATTTATCGAAGGCGTCTTTACCCGTTTAGGAATTCGCCCCGAAGTAATCTCTGGGGAAGAAGAAGCCCGCCTCTCTTTTATGGGAGCTACCAAAGATTTACCGCCAACAGATGGACCATTCTTAGTGGTAGATATCGGCGGGGGATCAACTGAATTTGTCTTCGGTACTGAAAAAGTAGAAGCAGCCAAGAGCGTAAATATCGGTTGCGTCCGTATGTCTGAGCGCCATTTCACTGGCGATCTACCTGATCCTGGCCAAGTAGCTGCCGCCACTGAAGATATAGATGAGGCCATTGCCCAAGCGGCAAAACTGGTGCCAATTGCCCAAGCGAAGACGTTAATCGCAGTTGCCGGCACTGCCACAACAGTTGCCGCTGCCGCACTTGATCTTCCTGAATACGACAGATACGCAATCCATCTCTCTCACATCTCAGCTGAAAAAGTTCATCAAACCGCGCAAGCATTTGTAAAAATGGATCGCAGCCAGCGCGAGTCACTTGGTTACATGCACCCAGGTCGCGTCGATGTTATCTCTGCCGGCTCGTTAGTTCTCTCACGAATTATGCGCGCAACCGGTGCAACCGAGTTCGTTGCATCTGAATCAGATATTCTCGATGGAATGGCCTGGTCACTTGTATAAATCGCTCGACCTTTTAGATTCAGCAATTATTAAATGTAAGAAATGCCCCCGCCTTGTCCAATGGCGCGAAGAGGTCGCGGTAGTAAAACGAAAAGCATACGTAAACGAAGAATATTGGGGTAAACCAGTCCCGGGATTTGGACCTGCAAATGCGCAGATCGTAATCCTCGGACTTGCACCCGGTGCCCACGGCGCCAATCGCACAGGTCGTGTATTCACTGGTGATTCATCCGGGGATTGGCTCTATAAATCTCTACATAAAAATGGGCTAGCCAAAATTGCAACCAGTAAAAGCAAAGACGATGGCCAGCAATTAATTAATACGCGAATCCTCTGCGCAGTCCGGTGCGCCCCTCCCGATAACAAACCAAGTACGGATGAGAAGAACACCTGCGCACCTTTTTATAAAGACGAACTTGCGCTACTCATGCCAACGGCGCGTTCATTTCTCGCTCTCGGAAACCTTGCCTGGAGCACACTTCTAACTACGTTGACCGAGCTAGGGTGTGAAATCCCAAAGCCGAAACCAAAGTTCGGACACGGCGCGACAGCAACATTTATCGGTCCAGATGGATTAAAACGCAGAATTATCGGTAGTTACCATCCGAGCCAACAGAACACATTCACAGGCAAATTAACCGAAAAAATGTTGAATTCAGTGATTAAAAAGGCAAGTACACTCTGATACTTATCGCATGGCCCCGATAGCCCAATGGCAGAGGCAGAGGACTTAAAATCCTCCCAGTGTGGGTTCGACCCCCACTCGGGGCACCAGTTCAACAAGAAAGCCGTTTCTTGGCAGAGAAATGGTAAGTTTTTAATCACTGCCATTCATCGAAATCGATGCGTGTATGAATCTCTCAGGGAGAAACAACAAATGCGTCGGTTGATCGTTATTCTGACATCCACCATACTTTTACTGTCTGGGTTTGCAATACCAACTGCGACAGCATCGTATGTATTCGGAAGCACAGGTCCAGCTGGTGGCAAGATATTTATCACCCCCACTACAACGGGGAATACAACAGGTCTTTACTTTGAAGCGGCAACCGAAGATGTATCAGCGTCGCGATTTTTGTGGTGCAACTCTTCCGATCAAAGCATTGCGGGAGCCAATGGAACTGCTATCGGTAGTGGAAGAACAAATACTCAGGCTATGTTGGATCACGGATGTATTTCAGGTGCGGGTTTTGCAGCGAGCATCTACACCCAAGGAGGGTTTTCAGATTGGTATCTGCCATCGTCAAGTGAGGTTGTTGAGGCCCAGAAACTGTATGGAATTGCAAATGGACTATTCACAGGTATTGGTTTAGATAATGACGATGTACACTGGACTTCAACTTGGGTAAGCTCGACGAAAAGTTATATTTGGTACCCTTACATTTCTGGTGCGAACCTCACAACGTCTTACGGTCTTAGTGGTGGTGGGTTTTATGTCCGCGCAGTTAGATCTTTTTCTTTGGGGGTCCCCGACGCCCCAACAATCGGCACTGCAACAGCGCTCTCGCCTACCAGCGCATCTATATCTTTTACCGCTCCTGCAAATAACGGCGGTGCAACAATTGAAACCTACACAGCAACCTCAACCCCCGGTTCACTAACTGGACAAGTTTTGCAATCAGGATCAGGGACTATAACAATTACGGGGTTAACTCCCTCCACTGCATATACATTCAAGGTTACTGCTTCCAATAGCGTAGGTACTTCCTCACAATCTTCTGCATCTGTCTCCATTACGATGCCCGCAAGTGATGAAGAACTGGCCGAACAGGCAGCGGCCGCTGCAGCCCAGCGAGAGGCAGATGCTCGCGCCGCCATCGCCGCTGCAGAACAGAGGCGAGAATTCCTTAAGAAAAGCGCTAGGGAATCGCTAGTTAAAGAATTCAAAGATTCAGGAAAGATGACAATTGAGCAATTTAGCGATGCTCAAATACCGGGTATCACAGCCGAGAATATTGCTGAGGTGCAGGAAGAAATCCTGGCACTATCTGATCAAATGCGTGGAGATATTGCGCAAGTACTTAAAGTCGCTCGCAAGTACGAAGTAGTTGGAATTATTGCCTCCGATCGAGTCAGCACTGTCTACTCAAATTCCTTGGTTGAGGTTGGATTAATTCCGCAAGAGAGCGCTAATACGAGCTTCCTAACCTATTTGGTTCGCAAACTCCCCGAGTCCGAGCGGATGAACTATGCCCAGATTAAGGCCGTAATAGATTCTCAAATGATAAAAATGCAGCAGCGACAAGATCGCTTTGCCGCGGTAAAGGCCCGTGTTGCGGCTGCCAGAGATGCCTAAATAGATCAAAGCTCGCACTCCATCCGTCTTCTGCCTTTGGACTGAAACTAAGATTCAGAGGCTTTATCAAGTAATTGAGCGTGAAAATCTAAGCAGTTAACAATGAGACTCGCTACAAATGCCTGAAAAGAGTGGTGTTAATTACTCACCAAATAACCTATCCTTCTCCAAGTTTCTTTGAAATGGCCCTGAAGATGAAACCATTGGAGGTAGTAGCAATTGTCTTTCGGCAACCTCTATCACGATGATCCAGTAGATAATCGCAGAAACCGTGGCGGCTCAAAGGGCATCTCGGGCCTACTTGCCTTAGTACTTACTATCTTCGGTGCAGGCTTTTATCTGCAATCTACTCTGGCAGCAAACGTCTCACTTAACTCAGGCGGTGCCATTGAATTTGGCCAAGGAAGCGCCCGCACAGTTGCCTGCTCAGAAGGTCAATCTTTAATCATTACCCCGCTCTCTTCCTTTACTAACTCAGCCGGGGCCGGCTCACATAAGTTCTCCAGCATCAAGGTCACAAATATCCCCAC
>JASJLO010000022.1:0-34672 GCA_037620605.1 Candidatus Planktophila sp. | reverse complement strand
ATTGGGGCGACCGGTGCAACTGGCGCACAAGGACCAGCAGGAAGTTCTGGTGGTGGTGGAGGTTCTGCTGGTCCCGCCGGTGCGACGGGAGCTACCGGTGCAACTGGTGAAACCGGAACCGCCGGTGCAGCTGGTGAAACCGGAACCGCAGGCGCAATGGGAGAGCGAGGTCCATCAAATGTTTATTATGGAACATTCTCTTTCCCCGACATTAGCGGGGGAGCAGGTACAAGCCAAACTGCTTCTTTAACTGGATTTAAAGCGGGGGAAAAGTATTTCGTAGATGTTGCAATTGTTATTTATCAACCAACCAGAAATGTTGATAACGCACTACCAATTGGTGTTTCAGTTACAAACAATGTGGGTACTGCATCAATTTGGTACAAGTACCAAACTTTGAAAGGGCGATCATTTAGAAGCGGTACATCTTCTGAACGATATGAGTACACCGCATCGATACAGTTGTTACTTGATGGAACGAGTAGTCCAGATTATTCAGTTAATTTCAATTTAAGTATTGGTGCTGATACGGACATTCATCTTGCGCGCTCGGATGCATCATTTACTGCGACGCAGGTTGGGTCTATTGGGACCCTGTAAAGATATGGAGCGGGTGACCGGGATCGAACCGGCATGGCCAGCTTGGAAGGCTGGGGCTCTACCATTGAGCTACACCCGCGGATCGTGCTAGCCAGCAAGACTGGCTACGCGGTAGGGGAAAGAGTACTGCCTCGGTAACCGAGAGTAAAAAATTACTCTAGACTCATTTCTTGCGCCACGGGGCGTAGCGTAGTGGCTAGCGCGCCTGCTTTGGGAGCAGGAGACCGGGAGTTCGAATCTCCCCGCCCCGACCAGATTTTCAAAATATCTCTGCAAGTTCTATCTCAAGGAGCACTTTGTGAAGAGCACGGTCGAAACACTTTCCCCTACCCGAGTCCGACTTGATATCGAAGTTCCTTATGCAGATCTAACTCAGTATGTCGCGGATGCATATACATCTGTGGCAAAGAAGGTAAATATCCCGGGCTTTCGTAAAGGCAAAGTTCCAGCAGCGATGATCGATCAACGCGTTGGTCGCGGCTCAGTTATCGATGAGGCGATCAATAACGCGCTTCCAGAATTTTACGGAATGGCCGCTCGTGAGCACACCGTGCTAGTTGTTGGGCGCCCTGAAGTTGAGATAAAAGAGTATGTCGACAATGAGAAATTAGTTTTTACTGTTGAAGTAGATGTTCGCCCTGAAGTAACCCTTCCAGATTTCTCAAAGATCACAATCGAAGTCGATGACGTAGCCGTAACTGATAAAGATATAGACGAGCAAGTTGATGAACTTCGCGCTCGCTTCGGAACGCTTACGACGGTAGAACGCGAAACAAAAGAGGGCGATTTCGTAACAGTTGATTTAACTGCCAAAATAGATGGGGCTGAAGTAGATGGTGGCAAGGCAAGTGATATCTCCTATGAAGTCGGCTCAAACCGCATGATTGATGGGTTAGATGCTGCGCTGCTTGGCATGAAAGCTGGGGATGAAAAGAATTTCGAAACACAACTTGTTGGTCAGAAAGATGATGAAAAGGGCGATGTTGAAATTAAGTTAAAGGCTGTCAAGGAACGCGAACTTCCTCCAGTTGATGATGCCTTTGCAAAACTTGCATCTGAATTCGACACCATCGCAGAGCTCAAGGCAGATTTTACTGAACGCCTAAAGCGAGTTAAGTCAATGGAGCAAGGCGCGCAAGCCCGCGACTTACTGTTGAAGAAGATGATTGATGATCTAGATATTCCAGTACCAGATAAATTGGTAGCCGATGAGGTCAATGCCCACCTCGAAGGCGAAGGCCGGCTAGAAGATACCGCGCATCGCGCTGAAGTAGATGGCGAAGTTCGCAGTTCAATTAAATCTGATTTTTTACTTGATGCGATTGTCAAAGCAGAAGAAGTACAGGTAAATGAGATTGAATTAACCGAGTACTTAATTCGCACATCACAGCGCTATGGAATGCCACCTGAGGAATTTGCCAAGCAACTACAAGATGCTGGCCAAATTTCACAACTAGTCGCTGAGGTTTCACGGACTAAAGCTCTGGCTGAGGCGCTCGGGCGAGTAAACGTTGTCGACAAATCAGGCAATAAGGTAGATCTCGAGGCACTTCGCCCGCAGACTCCGCCAGTTGAGCCAACTCCTGCTGCTGAATAAAATTATTGAATCGACTCTGCCCTGAGCGAACAAAGTCAGATTTAGCACCTTTTCTGCAAATTTGGGAAGCATTTAGCCTCAGGCATTGTTAAGGTCAAGACATATAAATACATATAACTTCATACAAATACGCATTAATACCTAGATTTAAATCGAAGTACCGATTCGTAGTAACCAATCAGGAGGATCAAGTGGATTATCAAGACCCACAGTCAGCCGGGCTAAACGCTCGAGCTGCAGCAAATGGTGGAAATTGGCTAGATGATAATGTCTATAACCGTTTGCTGCGCGAGCGTATTATTTTTCTCGCTGGCGAATTCCGCGACGAGATGGCAAATGCCATCTGCGCGCAGATGCTCCTGCTCTCTGCTGAAGATTCGGATAAAGATATCTTTCTTTACATTAACTCACCTGGTGGTTCGGTAACTGCAGGTATGGCGATCTACGACACCATGCATTACATCAAGAACGATGTAGCGACAGTGGCAATGGGAATGGCTGCCTCCATGGGCCAATTTATTCTTACGGCAGGCGCTCCTGGAAAACGTTATGCAACTCCTAACGCGCGAATTTTGATGCACCAACCACTGGGAGGTATCGGCGGTACCGCAACTGATATTCGTATCCAGGCAGAACAGATGGCAATCACAAAGCAGACTATGTCTGAGTTAAATGCCAAGCACACCGGGCAGCCTTTAGAAAAAATCATCGCTGATTCAGATCGTGATAATTGGTTCAATGCCAAAGATGCGCTCGCTTACGGATTTATTGATCATATTGCTACCAATGATGGACAAGTTGCGGGAGGTAAGAAGTAATGAAGCACATTCAAGAGATTACAAACCGCTACGTTCTTCCAACAATTGAAGAGAAGACCGCATACGGTTACAAGCGCCTTGACCCGTATACAAAGCTATTCGAAGAGCGCATTATCTTCATGGGCCAGCCAATCGATGACACCGTTGCAAACGATGTTATGGCTCAGCTGCTGACGCTTGAATCTATGGATCCAGATCGTGATATCTCGATCTACATCAACTCACCAGGTGGATCATTTACCGCGCTAACCGCGATTTATGACACGATGCAATTTGTGCGCCCCGACATCACAACAATTTGTCTTGGCCAAGCAGCTTCTGCTGCTGCGATCATCTTGGCAGGCGGAACAAAGGGAAAGCGTTATGGACTCGAGCATTCCCGGATTCTGATCCATCAACCTTCATCTGAGGGTGGTGGCCAGGCATCTGATATTGAAATTCAAGCTCGGGAGATCATGCGTATGCGTGGCTTGCTCGAGACCATGCTGGCTAAGCACTCCAATAAGACTGTCGAAGAAATTGAGAAAGATATCGAACGCGACATGATCCTTACCGCAGCCGAAGCAGTTGAATACGGAATTATCGATAAGGTTATGTCTTCCCGTAAGGCTAAGCCTTCGGCTTAATTTCGGCTTAATTTCGGCTTAATTTTCGCAAGAGGGGCGTCTGTTTAGAAATGTTGCAGGAATATTTCGAACCAGGCGCGCTCTTTTCATACAAGTCTTATCGCAATCTTTGGGTCTCTACCATTTTGACTGTTATCGCAATGTCCGCATTTCCAATTGCGTTGGCGGTGACGATTCTTGATGCGGGCGGCAGTGCAACAGCCTTAGGTGCAATCATGGCGGCCCGCGTTCTCTCCGGAGTACTTTTAGCGCCAGTCGGTGGGGTGTGGGCTGATCGCTTACCGAGGCGAACAGTTTTAATAGTTGCAGATGGTGCAAGAGCAATAGCTGGAAGCGTAATGATTTTCTTTGATCCAACAACAATCTCGCTATGGGTGTTAACTGCCATTGTTGTATTTATGGGTGCAAGTGATGCATTTGGTGGACCAGCAGTTGGTGCAATCATGCCCAGCATTCTGCCCGATCATTTATTGCCTGCAGGTAATGTAGTTCGCGGAATAGCGGTTAAAGGTGCCACTATTGCTGGCCCAGGGGTAGCCGGAATTATTGTTGTTACCGCCGGAACTCATGCTACCTACCTCACTACCTGTTTCTTCTTTTTAATTGGAGCGCTGCTTTTATTTCGAGTTACGGAGAACCCGAGAGAAGATACCGCTAAGGAGAAAAATAACTTCATTGAAGAAGTAAAAGAGGGGCTACGAGTAGTTTGGTATTACAAATGGATTGCCGCCATGATCATCATGGCATCTTTCCAGCTGATGATGGTAGTTGGAGTTGAAAATGTACTTCTGCCGGTTATAACTAAGCGAGATTTCGGCACCGCAGCAGTATTTGCAACGGCGGCTGCGCTCTTTAGCGTTGGCGGGGCAATTTCAGCAATCATCAGCATAAAGGCAAAGGTTAAGCGGCCAGGGTTGGTGGCAGTTGTTGTCTGGGGGCTCTTCATCTTTGCACCTCTTGTACTTGCCATTCCATCATCGCCCGAGTTGATCTACATTGCTTACTTCATCGCAGGTTTCTCAGTTGGACCATGGGAAGCATTTTGGAATACATCTGTACAACGCGAAGTTCCTGCCGAGTATCAAGCGCGCGTCTTTAGTATCGATTACATGGGATCAGTTGGTCTGCTTCCCCTAGGGATGGCCATCGCTGGCCCACTCTCAGAATTGTTGGGAGAGCGCTCGTTGCTAATTGGGGTTGCCGTATTCCATTTAGCAATCTGCGCTGTGGTGCTCTTTGTCCCAGGCGTTAAGGAGATGAAGACTTCTAAGCCTGCATATTCAAATACGTTGATTCATTAGCCAGAACTTTGAATTCATCTATAGGCGAACAGAGCAGAGCTCAATTTAGAGCGCAAAATCAGGCGATCAAAACTACTCTTTACCCATGACTCGTATCGGCGAAACTAGCGATCTGCTTAAATGCTCTTTCTGCGGAAAGACCCAGAAGCAGGTAAAGAAATTAATTGCCGGTCCTGGCGTTTACATCTGTGATGAATGTATTGAGTTATGTAACGAGATTATCGTTGAAGAACTTGCCGAAGCGAGCACTCTTGGACTCACCGAACTCCCAAAGCCACAAGAGATATTTGAATTTCTAGATCAATATGTAATTGGTCAAGATCGCGCAAAGAAATCGCTAGCGGTGGCTGTGTATAACCATTACAAGCGTGTGCAATCAGGTGAGGCTAAAGGCGAAGATGGAATCGAATTAGCAAAGTCGAATATTTTATTACTTGGCCCAACAGGCTGTGGCAAAACTTTGATGGCGCAGACTTTAGCTCGCATGCTAAATGTGCCATTTGCCATAGCGGATGCAACGGCGCTTACTGAAGCAGGCTATGTCGGAGAAGATGTAGAAAACATTTTGCTTAAGCTTTTACAGGCTGCAGATTACGATGTTAAAAAAGCCGAAACCGGAATCATCTACATTGATGAGATTGATAAAGTAGCGCGTAAGTCTGAAAACCCATCAATTACTCGCGATGTATCTGGCGAAGGCGTTCAGCAAGCGTTACTAAAGATTCTAGAGGGAACTGTTGCATCTGTACCACCGCAAGGTGGGCGCAAGCATCCACATCAAGAATTTATTCAAATCGATACCACTAATGTTTTATTTATTGTTGGTGGTGCCTTTGCCGGCCTTGATAAAATTATTGAATCGCGCAGCGGCAAGGCCGGAGTTGGCTTCAATGCGAAGCTACAAGATGCAGCGGATAAGAACCGTAAAGATATTTTTGCCGATGTCATGCCTGAGGATTTATTAAAATTCGGCATGATCCCTGAATTTGTAGGACGCCTTCCAGTTTTAACGAGTGTAGAAAATCTCGATAAGCCGGCCCTGATGCAGATTCTGACTGAGCCTAAGAATGCTTTAGTGAAGCAGTATCAACGCCTCTTTGACCTCGATGATGTTGAGCTTGAATTTACAGCCGAATCCCTTGAGGCAATTGCCGAGCTAGCCTTGAAACGTGGCACTGGCGCCCGCGGACTTCGAGCGATAATGGAATCAGTACTCCTAACTGTCATGTATGAGGTGCCAAGCCGTAGCGATATTGCCAAAGTGATTATTACTAAGGAATGTATACATGAGAATGCGACCCCAACAGTGGTCGAGCGCACAGGTGATATTCCAAAGCGAGCTGCTCGCCGTGAAAAAGGTACAGAGGAGAAGAGCGCATAATCTAGACTGCGCTCTATGACATCTGCATCGCCATCTGGCGCTGAACTTGCTTCGACCTTTTCACCGGTCGATATCGAAGCGCGCCTATATGAAAAATGGCTAAAGGCTGGATATTTCACGGCAGATGCTGCCTCCAATAAAGAATCGTTCACAATAGTTTTACCGCCACCTAACGTAACTGGCGTTCTGCATATTGGCCACGCACTAGATCAAACACTGCAAGATTGTTTGTCACGTATGAAACGCATGAAGGGATATGAAGTCCTCTGGTTACCTGGAATGGACCACGCAGGAATTGCTACTCAGAATGTTGTAGAGAAACAATTGGGCGCACAAGGCATATCTCGTCATGATTTAGGGCGCGAGGAGTTTGTTAAAAAGGTTTGGGAATGGAAAGCTGAATCAGGTGGAGCAATTCTTGATCAGATGAAGCGACTTGGTGCCAGCGTTGATTGGTCACGAGAGCGCTTCACCATGGATGAAGGAATGTCCAAAGCAGTTATATCAATATTTAAAAAAATGCATGATGCGGGTTTGATTTACCGCGCTGAAAGAATTATTAACTGGTGCCCACGTTGCCTCACAGCGCTATCTGATATTGAAGTAGAACATCAAGATGATGAAGGCGAATTTGTTCAAATTCGTTATGGTGATGGCGAAGAATCAATTGTAATTGCGACAACCCGCGCCGAAACAATGTTGGGCGATGGGGCGGTAGCTGTGCACCCAGATGATCCACGCTACAAACATTTAATCGGCACTGAAGTCATGCTGCCTTTGGTAAATCGCATGATCCCAATCATTGCCGATGAATTGGTGGAGCAAGATTTTGGAACAGGCGCTGTGAAAGTCACGGCCGCTCACGATCCAAATGACTTTGAAATGGCGATGCGCCACAACGTGCCATTTGTCGTGATTATGAATGAACACGCAGTTATGGATGGAACGGGTACCGAATTCGATGGCATGGACAGGTTTGTTGCCCGTACTGCGGTAGTTGCCAAGTTGAAAGAGATGGGGCGCATCGTTGCTGAGAAGCGTCCATATATACACGCGGTCGGCCACTGTTCGCGTTGCGATACAACGGTTGAGCCGCGCCTTTCTAAGCAATGGTTTGTAAAAGTCGCACCGCTCGCAAAGGCATCTGCTGAGGCAGTTCGTAACGGTGAGGTAAAGATCGAACCGGAAGCACTTGCCCCAAGATATTTCGATTGGGTAGATAACATGCACGACTGGTGTATTTCACGCCAGCTTTGGTGGGGACATCGCATTCCAGTTTGGTATGGACCAAATGGTGAAGTCCAAGTTGTTGGTCCTGATGAAGTTGCACCTGCTGGTTGGAGCCAAGACCCAGATGTTCTAGATACTTGGTTCTCATCCGGACAATGGGCTTTCTCTACCTTTGGTTGGCCAGATAAGACCACCGATTTAGCTAAGTTCTACCCAACCAGCGTGTTGGTAACCGGTTATGACATTCTATTTTTCTGGGTAGTTCGCATGATGATGATGTCTACCTTTGCCATGGATGGCATAGCGCCGTTTAAAACAATTATGTTGCACGGTTTAGTTCGTGATCAATTCGGTAAGAAGATGTCAAAAAGCCGTGGCAATGCTGTAGATCCAATTGAATTTATGGATAAATATGGCGCCGATGCGCTGCGCTTTACCTTAGCGCGCGGTGCCAACCCCGGTACAGATCAGGCACTTGCCGAAGATTGGATTGGCGGATCACGTAACTTCGCAACCAAACTTTGGAATGCAACACGTTTTGCCATGATGAACGGTGCAACAGTTGATGGCCCGCTCCCACAGACCGAAACTTTAAACGCTATTGATCGCTGGATTCTCTCTCGCCTAAGTCAGACTCTGCGCGATGTTGATTCACTTCTTGAGAGTTATGAATTTGCGCGGGCTAGTGAAATTCTCTACCACTTTGCCTGGGATGATCTCTGCGACTGGTACCTGGAACTTTCCAAAGAGACCTTCGCTTCTGTTAATAAAGCGGCATCACAGCGAGTTTTGGGATATGTCCTGGACCAATTGATGCGGGCGTTGCATCCGTTGATGCCTTTTATTACTGAAGAACTTTGGTGCACCTTAACTGGGGGAGAGTCCCTTGTTATTGCCTCTTGGCCAAAGTCAGAGGCCAGCCACATTGATAAAGCAGCTGAATCTCTAGTTAGCTCTTTGCAAGAAGTAGTTACAGAGGTGCGACGCTTTAGAAATGATCAAGGAATTAAACCGGCACAGAAAGTTCCCGGCAGCTTTAGTGGCTCACCAGAAATCATTAAGTACGCAAGCGCACTTCGCTTCCTATTAAAGTTAGAAGATAAAGATTTTACGTCATCGGCAACTCTGGAAATCGCAGGGGTAAAGATTGATTTAGATCTAACTGGCTCAATTGATGTTGTAGCCGAACGAGCTCGCCTGGAAAAAGATTTGGTTGCAGCTAAAAAAGATATGCAAACGGCTGAAGTTAAGTTAGGTAACGCTGGATTTATGGCTAAGGCACCAGCAGATGTAGTAGTAGAAATTAAGGAGCGTTTAACTAAGACCAGTGCTGACATTGAACGAATTACTTCCGCGCTAGCAGTACTTAAATAAAGCTGCAGATGAATAATACAAATCCCGATGATCAGGCACGTATAGATGCAATTGAAAAATCTCTATTAGCCAGATGGCCAGAGAATCGAATTGCGCCAACACTTGAGCGCATCGCAGCGCTAGTTGATATCTTGGGCTCTCCTCAACTTACCTATCCAACAATTCACGTTGGAGGAACGAATGGCAAGACCACGACTGCGCGAATGATCGATTCTCTCTTATTTGAAATGGGGCTGCGCACAGGTCGATTTACCAGTCCTCATTTGGAGAGCTACCTAGAGCGAATATCTATCAATGGTCAACCAATTGATGCTAAAGAGTTGATATTTTCCTTTAACGATATAAGTGCATATTTAGATTTAATGGATACTAAATTTGAGACACCCATCTCATTCTTTGAAGCGATCACCGCGCTGGCATTTGCCGCCTTTGCAGAACATCCCATAGATGTTGGAATTATCGAGGTGGGCATGGGGGGCCAATGGGATGCGACCAACGTTCTCGACGCAGATGTCTCTGTCATAACCCCGATTGGGTTAGATCATATGGAGTACCTGGGCGAGACTATTACTGAAATTGCTGCTACCAAAGCTGGAATTATTAAAGAGCAGGGCTTTGTTGTTCTTGCCCAGCAAACACCAGATGCAGCGGTGGAACTTTTGCGAAGAGCAGCCGAAGTAGGCGCGGATGTCGCACGTGAAGGATTGGAGTATTCGATCGATTCGCGCGCGATCGCAGTAGGCGGGCAATTAATTTCGGTTACTGGTTTACGCGGACATTACGATGACATATTTTTGCCGCTTCATGGAAAACACCAAGCCTCAAATGCAGCGGCGGCACTTATCGCAGTCGAGGCATTCTTTGGCGAACAAGATTTAGATATAGCGGCGGTGCGGTCTGGATTCGCAAATGTGACTTCGCCAGGGCGTTGTGAAGTAATTCATCGTGACCCAACGATTATTTTAGATGCAGCGCATAATCCTCATGGCGCTAAAGCTATAGCTGAGACCATTGCCAGCGAATTTACCTTTGACGACATAACTGGAATTGTCGCGCTGATGGCAGATAAAGATGCCCTTGGTATTTTGCATGCCCTTGAGCCAGTAATGAATCAAATCATCGTGACACAGAATTCAGCAGAGCGCTCTATGGGTGTAGCAGAGCTCACCAAGCTAGCAATTTCTGTCTTTGGCCCAGATCGAGTTTTCGCTGAGCCGACCCTGAGTCAAGCAATAGAACAAGCAATCAAAGATTCAATTCGTCCCTTAAGCGATGAGTCTCTGGCAATTTTAATTACTGGATCTGTTGTAACCGTTGGTGAGGCTCGAACTGCGGTGCGGAAAAAATATGCAAAGTTAGATGAAGCGAGTATCAATTAATGCGTATTCTCGGATCAGCTGTCCTTAGTATGGAGTTCTTTGTTATGGGCTTTGCCATGTTGCTAGCCAAAGATAACCATGGCACCCCCGTACTTGTTTACGGGGTGGTGATTGCAATTTCCTTAATTTATTCAATTCGCCTACTCAAGAAACGCGCTGGATGGATCTTGGGGTCATTCCTCCAGATTGCCATGATGAGCTACAGCTTGGCGGTTCCGGCGATGGCGATAATTAATCTGATCTTCATGGGCTTATGGGTAGCGGCGATAATTGTGGGACGTAAAGGTGAGGCAGCCCGGGCAGCGCTAATCGCACAGGGTGATTTGGCCCAGAAGCCGGTGGCACCAACAACCCCAGATGCCTAATAGACTGGTTCGGTGAGTACAGAAAAGACCTTAATTCTCGTCAAGCCCGATGGCGTACGCCGTAAATTAGTAGGTGAAGTAATTACACGAGTTGAGAAAAAAGGTTACGTAATTTCTGCTTTACGTATGTTGCAGGCAGATCGCGCATTACTCGAACGTCATTATGAAGAACATAAAGGTAAACCCTTTTTTGAGCCACTCGTTGAATTTATGATGTCAGGTCCAATTGTTGCAATGGTTGCCGAAGGAAATCGTGTGATTGAAGGATTCCGTTCGCTAGCAGGCGTTACTGATCCAACCGTTGCAGCGCCCGGAACCATCCGTGGTGATTTAGCTTGTGATCAAGGTACAAAGGTTGTGCAAAATATTGTGCATGGTTCGGATTCACCAGAATCTGCGGCGCGCGAAATTGAAATTTTTTTCGGCAAGTAAGTTCAAGCAATTAAAGCAAGGGGTAACAGATGAGCAACAGGATGTCATTCATTGGCCGTGATATGGCGGTTGACCTAGGTACCGCCAATACTTTGGTATATGTGCGCGGTCGCGGCATTGTCCTCAACGAGCCATCAGTAGTTGCAGTAAATCAAGACACTGGCGGAATCCTGGCAGTTGGATTAGAAGCCAAGAAGATGATTGGTCGTACACCTGGAAATATTGTTGCAATTCGCCCACTTAAAGATGGCGTTATCGCAGATTTCGACACTACAGAGCGCATGCTCCGTTACTTCATTCAAAAGGTTCATCGCCGTCGTTACTTGGCAAAACCACGTATCGTAGTATGCGTACCATCTGGTATCACAGGCGTTGAACAACGCGCGGTAAAGGATGCGGGCTATGCAGCAGGAGCACGTAAGGTTTACATCATTGAAGAGCCAATGGCAGCTGCAATTGGTGCCGGACTTCCAATTCATGAGCCAACTGGAAATATGGTTGTCGATATTGGTGGTGGAACAACTGAAGTCGCAGTTATCTCTTTAGGCGGAATAGTTACATCTCTATCTATACGCGTAGGTGGAGACGAGCTCGATCAATCTATTATTAACTGGGTTAAGCGCGAATTTTCACTTCTTTTGGGTGAGCGAACTGCCGAAGAAATTAAAATGGCGATTGGTTCTGCATACCCACTTCAAGGCGAAAATGATGCTGAAATTCGTGGGCGTGATTTAGCAACAGGACTTCCTAAGACAATCGTTGTATCTGCTGCTGAAATTCGTAAGGCGTTGGAAGAGCCAGTAAATGCCATCATCAACGCCGTTAAAAGCACCTTAGATAAATGTCCACCAGAACTATCTTCTGACCTAATGGATCGTGGAATCGTTTTAACCGGTGGTGGCGCGCTGCTTAAGGGGCTTGATGAGCGACTCCGCAAAGAGACTGGTATGCCAATTCATATAGCAGATCATCCGCTCCATGCAGTTGTTGAAGGTTCCGGTAAGTGCATTGAAGAGTTCGAAGCCCTAGAAAAGGTTTTGATCTCCGAGCCACGTCGATAGGTTTTAAATATGCGAAACGGCAGCGACAACCGCGGTCGTCTGCTGCTGATTTCATTAATTGTTACTTCGCTCTTCCTGATTACATTAGATCTGCGAGGCGTTCATGTCATTAGCGCAGTGCGCAACGGTACTCAGAGTGCGCTATCGCCCTTTCAATCAGCAGCGGCAACCCTCTTTCGGCCGGTCGGCAATTTCTTTTCTGATGTTACTCGCCTAGGACGTACTAGAGGAGAGATTGAAGAGCTTAAATCTGCAAATGAGAAGCTACGTCAAGAGTTGATTAATCGAGAGAACGCGGATTCAGAATTAAATCAGCTAAAATCAGTCTTAGACTTAGCAGGATTGGCAAGATATAAAGTGGTTAGTTCGCGGGTAATTTCACTTGGCTCAACCAATTCATTCACACAAACAATTACAATCGATGTGGGCAGTAAAAAAGGTATTCGAAAAAATATGACTGTTATTTCCGGTCTTGGCATTATTGGCGTTGTTAAGGCAGCTTATTCCAATAGCTCGCTAGTCCAATTAGCTACAGATCCAGCTTTTCGAATCGGCGCACGTGTCGCCGGCAGTCAAGAGATTGGTATCGTAAGCGGACGAGGTACACGAACTGGAGTATTGCAATTACTAGGTAATCAAACAATGTTAAAAATTGGCGATGTGATCTTGTCGCGAGGTAGTAAAAACAATCGTCCATTTGTGCCAGGAGTGCCAATTGGTGAAGTTATTTCTGTTGACAATGCTGCGGGTGCGGTGACTCAGACTGCTGACATTAATTTCTTCGTAAACTCTGCAACTCTTAGCGTTGTCTCGGTTGTCATTAAAGCGTCAAATAGCGATCCGCGTGATTTATTGGTCCCTGCGGCTCCAACACCTGTTCCAACACCAACTGTCACGATTTATGCAACGCCGTCAGAATCGCCGACCCCATAAATGTTTGTACGCAGATTTCTTATCTCCTTTCCAATTTTTATCGTTATCTTTATTCTGCAGGAATCCGTAATCACCCAATTTAAATTATTCAGCGGGGGCTTTTCACTATTCTTAATTTTCACTTTACTATGGGCAGCCCTGAGTAACCCTGAGCTTGGTGCTTTGACTGGTTTTGGGGCTGGATTGCTTATGGATCTTTCACCGTCAAACTCTGGGCCAATGGGACAGTGGACCTTGATAATGATATTTGCAGGCTATGCAATTGCTTATCTGGGATACGGCGACTATAACTTTCGTAGCAATCCTATTTCCCTAGTTGTAATAGTCTCCTTAGCGGTCCCAAGTACTAGATTTATATATCTGGTACTTGGTCTGATGTTTGGCAATGAGCTAGGAAGTTTTTTACAAATTTTACGCTCCTTAGTTATTTCAGGGTTATGGTCGATTGCGATAGTGCCTTTGATGATGCCAGCAGTGACTCGCATTCATAATGAAATATTGCAAGATAAGTCACGCATATGAACCAAAGAGCTCGCTTGAGCCTGGTGGTTATTCAAGTTCTGATTTTCTCGCTCTTATTAGCGCTAATGGGGCGCCTCTTTTATCTACAGGTAGCAGCAGTTGATATTTATAAAGATGCTGCGCTATCGATACAAAGCAGAGATATAGCTACACCTGCGACTCGCGGCTTAATAGTTGATTCATCAGGCGTGCCTCTTGCTTTAAATCGTGTTGGTATCGCGGTAACTCTAGATCGCACAATAATTGATAAGCAGGCAGATAAAGGTGTTGCCCTCTTGCAAAGTCTGGCAGCGCTCTTGAAAATCAAATATGTCGATATTTATCAGCGGACAAGACTCTGCGGAGAGTTACCGAAAGGTAATCGAGCTGGATGCTGGACCGGATCACGATTTCAGCCGATTCCAATTACCAAGGAAGCAGATCCAGAGATTGCACTACAAATTGTTGAAAGATCGGATCTATATCCAGGAGTTTCGGCAACGCCTATTTCAATCCGCAATTACCCCGCTAACGATGGAGTTAATGCAGCACATCTGCTCGGATACATTGGGCCGCTAACCGAATCTGATCTATCTGGTGTAAATGGTCGCTCGTATTTCCGATCCGAATCGATTGGTAAAACTGGTCTAGAGCTTGAATATGACGAATACTTGCGCGGAACACCTGGTATCAAAACTGTAATCGTAGATCGAAAAGAAGCGGTAACTAGCATTAGCCAAAATATAGAGCCAGTTGGCGGAGACCACTTGGTTACGAGTATCGATGTTCGCGTGCAAAGAGCAGCAGAAGATGCCCTAGCTGATGCGGTGGGGCGGGCGCGTGCATCTGGTTACCCATCTGATGGCGCTGCCGCAGTTGTTATGGATGTTCGAAATGGTCAGATATTAGCTATTGCGTCATATCCAACTTTTGATCCAAATGCGTATGAACGTGGTCTAACTTTTGCGGAAGCGAAAAATCTATATAACGAAAAAGCAGGTGTACCTGCACTATCTAGAGCGCTGCAAGGACTCTTTGCACCCGCCTCAACATTCAAGGCGGTATCAGTTTTTGCAGCCGCAAGCGCTGGCTATGACTTAAATGGTTATTACGACTGCCCAGCAGAGGTTGAGGTCGGAACTCGGGCATTTCAAAACTACGAAAGCAAGGCGCAAGGTCGAATTTCCATGAAGAAAGCCATCGCCGTCTCGTGTGACACAGTTTGGTATCGCATTGCCTTCGATGAATGGTTGCGCGATGGTGGGCTAAAACCTAAAGCTGATGCCAACGATTATTTTTATACCGCTGCTAAAGGTTTTCAAATTGGCGTCAAAACTGGTATTGATTTACCTTCCGAATCGTCGGGGCGCCTGGCCGATCGCGAGTGGCGAAAAGCGTGGTATGCCGAAAATAAAGATTTCTATTGCAATTATAAAACCCGAGCACCTAAGAGTCAGCAGACTCCATTTCTAGTTCAGTTAGCATATGAAAACTGCCTTGATGGAGATAAAATAAGAGCGGGAGATGCGGTTAACTTCTCAATTGGCCAGGGGGATACTGTTATTACACCCATCAAATTAACTCAGATGTATGCCGCAATTGCTAATGGTGGAACGATCTGGAAACCAACTGTTGGTAAAGCGATTGTTAAGACCGATGGAACCGTAATTGAGAGAGTTGAACCTGAAAAACTGGGAACTTTGCCAGCCGAGAAGTCGACGATTAAGTTTCTGCAGAGTGCGCTGCGTGAAGTAAATATCAGCGGAACTGGCGCTGGCATATTTAGCGGATTTCCTATTGCCGTCAGCGGCAAGACTGGTACCGGCGAAGTTTATGGCAAGAATTCAGATGGTAGGGATAAGGCCAACACCTCCTGGTTTGCCTCCTATGCTCCCACCAAGAAACCCCGCTTTGCAGTCGTAATGATGGTGAGCCAAGGTGGTTTCGGTGCCTCTACATCAGGTGTGGGAGTAAGAAAGATTTATGAAACGCTATTTGGGGTAGAAGGCTCAAAGGTTTCATCTGCCAAAATCATCTTCCCAAGTGGTGTCCCACAAGTAGTGCTGCCCAAAATTTCTCCAGCGACTAAAGTTAAGGTGCCAAAGTGAGTCTAAGTTCGCAGCGCATAAATTACCGAAAAGCTAGCCGGCCATCTGTCTTTGCTGGCTTTGACCCAATACTCACTATCGCAGTAGCCCTCCTACTAATTACCGGAACACTTTTAGTTTATGCCGCAACGCGCGATTGGTATGCCGCTAATGGCTTAGATCCTGAGTACTACTTGAAGCGCCATGTAATTAACATTGCAATCGGTTCGGTACTTGCCTGGGGAACGACAGTCGTTGATTACCGACTCCTTCGGGCATACACGCCAATACTTTGGGTTATCGGTGTACTTGCCTTAGTTGCCGTCTTAATTCCAGGAATTGGGGATGAAGTAAATGGTGCAAATGCCTGGATTGGACTGCCAGGCGGATTTCAAGTCCAGCCAGCTGAGCTTGCAAAGATTTCAATAATTGTTGGGATGTCGATGATGCTCTCCGAAAGATCCAATGATTCGAATTGCCCACAAGATAAAGATGTATTGCAAGCGCTAATTATCGCAGCGATCCCAATCCTATTAATTTTAGCGCAACCTGATATGGGCACAATATTCATTATCAGTATTGCTGTTGTGACAATGATTGCGGTTTCAGGAGCAAAGATGAGGTGGGTAGTTGGGCTAATTTTGCTGGCAGTTATTGGAAGTTTTACGGCTGTTAAAGTTGGCGTAATTAACGATTACCAAGTTAAGCGTTTGCAAGCTTTTGTTGATCCAAATGCAGATTCTCAAGGTAGCGGCTATCAACTGCGCCAAGCTCGAATCACTGTGGGCTCTGGTGGGCTACTCGGTACTGGGTTATTCAATGGTCCTCAAACAAATGGACGTTTCGTCCCAGAACAACAGACTGACTTTATCTTTACTGTTGCAGGAGAAGAGCTAGGTTTTCTGGGAAGTGGTTTCATCATAATTCTGTATTTAATTCTTCTAATGCGAGCATTTGGAATAGCGCGAAGATCTAGCGACCCCTATGGGAAGTTGGTCTGCACCGGTGTGATTGCGTGGTTTGCTTTCCAAGCCTTTGAAAACATTGGAATGACTTTAGGAATGATGCCGATGACCGGTGTACCCTTACCCTTCGTCTCTTATGGCGGATCGAGTATGTTTGCAACCATGATCGGGTTTGGACTCTTGCAGAACGTACATTCGCGCCACAATGGCTAATTCGCCGCCTTTTTAGCGCTCATTTCGCTCTTTAGCGCGTTCATCTGTCATACTTATGGCAACAGTTCAGCGCGGCTCGCGATCAGAATTCGCGAAGAAAGCCTGCGGCGGACTTACCCAGAAGTTGAACAGAATTGCTTGCAGGATTTACTCAGATCGACCTTAGGGTGGATTGCCAGATAAGTGACTACAAGCCAGAGCGCGTTATTTAACGCATAGAGGATTTGGTGCCATGGCTATTGAGCCAAAGTCACCGCGCAAGCGCGCGGTAAAAAAAATTAGTAAGAGAAAAGCTGCTGCCGCAGAAAGCGCAGCGGCGATCTCTGATGTTAGCACTACTGAAGTTATCGAAAGTAAATTAAAGAAGAAGGCTCCGGCCATTCCCGTACCCATCTTCCAATCGGCCACGACTGACAAAGTTGCCAAAGCAGCTCCTAAAACAGCAGCCAAGAAAGTAAGTAAGACGGTAGCTAAAGATGATAAAAAAGAATTAAAGAGTGAGCCAAAAGTTGGCGGAAAATCTGAGGCCCTCGATGAGGGCTCTGATGAATCTAATCCACGTAGCAATCGCAATCGCAATCGCCGTCGTGGAGGAAGAGGCCGTCGCAAAGGTCAAGTTGAAGGTGAAGATAATTTAGATACCGTCGATGAAGGCGATGAATCCGAATCGAGTGAAGATGGCGCAGAGGGTGCAACTCATCGCCGTCGCCGTCGCCGTAGAGCAACTGGTGAAGCTGTAACACCAGGTGAAATTGTTGATGAAGATGGCGTGATAACCGTTGTAAAAGTTCGTGAAGTTCGTGAACGCACCGAACGCCCATCTCGCACTGAACGCACCGAACGCGGAACGCGTAACCGTCGCGATCGATCAGCACGTTCTGAGCGATCAGATAGCCGCGGAGATTATCGCGAACCGTATCGCCGCCGCGGAAGCATCATCACAGATGGTGAATTCTTGGCACGTCGCGAAAATGTAGATCGTGAGATGTTGGTCCGCCAAATTGGAGATCGAATTCAGATTGCTGTGATTGAAGATAAAGTCATGGTTGAGCATTATGTAAACCGTAATGCCAATGTTTCATATGTTGGAAATGTTTATTTAGGGCGAGTTCAAAATGTTCTGCCTTCGATGGAGGCAGCTTTCGTTGACATCGGTAAAGGACGTAACGCTGTCCTCTACGCCGGCGAAGTTAATTGGGATGCTGCCGGCATCTCTGAGAGTTCACCGCGAAAAATTGAAATGGTGCTAAAGACCGGCCAACCTGTATTGGTCCAAGTAACTAAAGATCCGATCGGGCAGAAAGGCGCGCGCCTGACTAGTCAGATTTCATTGCCAGGTAGATATGTTGTCTACGTTCCAGGTGGTGGCATGAGCGGAATCTCTAAGCGTCTTCCTGAATCAGAGAGAACTCGCTTAAAGGCAATTTTAAAGAATTTGATACCTGAAGAAGCGGGTGTAATTGTTCGCACCGCTGCCGAAGGCGTCACTGAAGAAGAGTTAACAAATGATGTGGCACGTCTTAAAGCACAGTGGGAAGATATTTATGAGAAGTCAGAGAATCCAAATTTCCATGCCCCTGCGCTATTGCTCTCCGAGCCCGACCTTGCAGTCCGCGTAATCCGCGATATCTTCAACGAAGATTTCCGTAAACTCACTATCCAAGGCAGCGATGCTTGGGAAGAGATTAGTTCTTACTTAGGAAGTATTGCTCCTGAGTTGGTTGGAAAGCTCGAGAAGTATGTTGGTAATGGGGATCTATTTGCGCAATTCCGAGTCGAGGAACAGCTGGCGAAAGCTTTTGATCGCAAGGTCTACCTGCCTTCTGGTGGTTCATTGGTAATCGACCGTACTGAAGCAATGATTGTGATTGACGTTAACACCGGTAAATTTATCGGCAAGGGTGGAAATCTAGAAGAGACAGTTACGAAGAATAACTTGGAAGCTGCTGAAGAAATTGCTCGCCAATTGCGATTGCGCGACTTGGGCGGAATCGTAGTTATCGACTTTATCGATATGGTTCTGGAATCAAACCGTGATGCGGTTCTGCGCAGACTAATTGAATGCTTAGGTAGAGATCGCACTAAGCACCAGGTTGCAGAAGTCACATCACTTGGTCTGGTACAGATGACACGCAAACGCGTTGGTCAAGGGTTAATTGAGGCCTTCTCAACAACATGTGATTCTTGTTCTGGTCGCGGTATTCACGTGCATATGGAGCCGGTGAAGATGAAGGCGCCTATGCCACAAGTTAATTCTCAATCAGCTACCCATGAAGATGCTGATGAAGCAGAGGCAACTGAACATGAATTCCATGAAACTTTAAATACTGACGAAAAACTAGACGAAGTACCAGAAGATAAACCAGAAGATAAATCGGATGCAAAGCCTGCGGGACGTCGTCGTCGCAGGGCAGCTAGTAGCGGTGTAATTACCCCTGGTGGTTCCGCCTAAAAACCTCTCAATTTGACCCTGGGGGTATGAAATCCGTACCCTTAGCCTCTGCTCGATCGCAGCCTAACTAGGGCGGCATGAGCGTGAAATGAACTGGAGCAAGAATCGTGTACGCAATTGTTAAAGCTGGCGGGCGCCAGGAGAAAGTCACCATTGGTGAAACCATCACTGTCGATCGTATCGATCAAGCGACTGGAGCATCAGTAACTTTCCCTGCACTTCTCGTCGTAGATGGTGCGAGCGTCACAACCGATCCAAAAGTTCTTAGCGGCATAAAAGTTACTGGCGAAATCATTGACGAAATTAAGGGCGAGAAGATCGACATCCTTCGTTATATGAATAAGACCGGCTACCGCCGCCGTCAAGGTTTCCGTGCACAGCAAACTCGAGTCAAGATCACCGCAATCAGCGGCGTGAAATAAGGGGCTGAAAAATGGCAAGCAAGAAGGGTGTCTCCTCGACACGTAACGGTCGCGATTCAAATCCTCAGTACCTTGGTATCAAACGTTTCGGCGGACAAGAAGTTAACGCCGGCGAGATTTTGGTACGTCAGCGCGGTACCCACTTTCACCCAGGCAAGAATGTAGGACGCGGTAAGGATGACACTCTCTTTGCACTAGCTGCAGGAGCTGTTGAATTCGGTCGCGCTCGCGGACGTCGCGTAGTGAACGTGGTTCCGGTCGCTTAAATTAGGTTTCTCAAAAAGAGCGAGCCGCGTCGTGGCTCGCTCTTTTTATTTCACTAACATTTTACTTATTAACTAGCCGAAGGGAGCGTTTAGAAATGACAACATTTATCGATCGAGTAACTCTCTACGCCTCTGCCGGAAAAGGCGGCGATGGTTGCGTCTCGGTTAAACGCGAAAAATTTAAACCGCTCGGTGGCCCAGATGGCGGCAACGGGGGACGCGGTGGTGATGTAATGCTGATTGTTGATTCCAGCGTGACAACCCTTTTAGATTTCCATCATTCACCTCACCGTAAAGCTACCTCTGGATCGCAGGGTTATGGAGATCGTAAAGATGGCACTTATGGCGAAGATTTAATCCTGCCGGTTCCAAATGGCACCGTAATTTTAGATGCTAAAGGAAATCAATTAGCAGATTTAATTGGCACAGGAACAACATTTCTTGCCGCCCAAGGTGGACACGGTGGTCTAGGTAATTTAGCGCTTTCATCATCAAAGCGGCGCGCACCAGGCTTTGCACTTTTAGGCGAACCTGGAGAAGAGCGGACGCTCTATCTCGAATTAAAATCAGTTGCAGATATTGCACTCGTTGGATATCCCAGCGCTGGTAAATCATCTTTGATTGCGGCAATTTCTGCAGCTCGTCCAAAGATTGCCGATTATCCATTTACAACTCTGGTTCCAAATCTCGGCGTTGTTCAAGCAGGAGATACCCGATTTACCGTGGCCGATGTTCCTGGGTTGATTCCTGGCGCTTCACAAGGCAAAGGGTTAGGGCTTGAATTTCTGCGCCATGTTGAAAGATGTGTGGCCTTGGTACATGTGCTCGATTGCGGAACGCTAGAGACAGAACGCAACCCAGTTAGCGATCTAGAAATAATTGAAGCCGAGCTATCTCAATATGGTGGACTTGAGGATCGCATCCGCATTGTTGCGCTAAATAAAATAGATCTCCCTGACGGACAAGCGATGGCAGATATGGTTGCGCAGACTTTGCGCGATAAGGGCTATGAGGTTTATCCAGTATCTGCAGCAAGTCGCGAAGGCTTGCAAGAATTGCTCTACGCTATGGCCCGCCAAATTCAGCGTGCTCGCGCCGAAGCAGTTAGTGAAGAGCGCACGCGAATAATTTTGCGACCAACTGCCGTTGATGATTCAGGTTTCACCGTGCAAGCCAATGCCGATGGTTCATTTAGCGTGCGCGGACAGAAGGTGGTGCGCTGGGTTCGTCAGACTAATTTCAAGAATGCCGAAGCGATTGGATATCTTGCAGATCGCTTGGCCCAACTGGGAGTTGAGAAAGAGCTCTTTAAAAAGGGTGCAGTCGCTGGTAGCGAAGTTCGCATCGGTTCAGGCGATAACGAAGTTATCTTCGAGTGGGAGCCAACCATTGAAGCCGGCGCAGAGCAATTAGCTGGCCATCTGCACCGACGCGGTGAAGATTCACGTTTAGAGGGAGCCTGGGTTGTAGAAGAGAGAGTTGTCGATCAACTATCTGATGAGGAAATTGCGCGACAATGGGAGTACAACGTGGAGGACCCAAGTACTCCGCAAGAAGTTCCCAGCGAGCCAGTTGTAAGCGAGGATAAGTAAATGAGTCGAAGCGCAATCACAAAGGCGAAACGCGTTGTCATAAAGATCGGCTCATCATCTCTGACTGGCCAAGCTGGTTCACAATTGGACTCGAGCGCAGTAGCAAAAATTGTTGATTTAGTAGCGATGCTAAATAAAGCTGGTGCTGAAGTTGTTTTAGTTTCATCTGGCGCAATTGCAGCCGGACTTGCCCCGCTTGGGCTATCAGCTCGACCAAAAGATTTAGCGACACAACAAGCGGCTGCATCAGTTGGGCAAGGTTTACTTATCGCCAGATATAACGAGAATTTCGCCCGCCATAAAATCATTTCATCACAGGTGCTATTAACTACCGAAGACATTGTTCGCCGCGCACATTATCAAAATGCGCAGCAGACCCTCTTCAAACTATTGGCTTTAGGTGTGGTCCCGATCATCAATGAAAATGATTCAGTCGGTACACAAGAGATTAGATTTGGCGATAATGATCGCTTGGCTGCGCTAGTAGCGCTGCTAGTCGGTGCAGACTTACTAGTTCTTATCTCAGATGTTGATGCGCTCTATGACGCGCCACCAAGCCAAAGTGGCGCCAAGGCAATCTCCTATGTGAACTCCATGGCTGATATCGCAACTTTTGAATTTGGTGGAGCAGGTTCTGCTGGCGTTGGTAGTGGGGGAATGATTACCAAAATCGAGGCAGCACGAATTGCAACTGGTGCCGGAATTCCAATGCTTTTAACTTCACTTGCCCAATCCAAGCAAGCGCTAAGTGGAGATGAGGTTGGTACTCTCTTTGCAGCACATGGCACACGAAGTAATTCTCGCTTGCTCTGGTTAGCCCATGCATCAACGCCACGTGGTCGTTTAGTACTAGATCAAGGAGCAGTTACTGCGATTCTCGAACGTGGAGTCTCACTACTTCCTGCAGGAGTAACGGCAGTTGAGGGAGAATTTATTTCAGGTGATGCGGTCGAGTTGGTGACGCCGGAAATGAAGGTAATTGCTCGTGGTTTAGTGGCTTTTGATTCAGCTGAAATTCCCCAAATGCTAGGCAGATCAACTAAAGAGCTAGCCGCATCGCTCGGCGCCGAATACGAGCGCGAGCTAGTGCACCGCGATGATTTAGTGCTGCTTTAACTCTTTGCTGCTGCGATTTCATTTAATACTGCGGCAATCTTGGTACTAACTCCATCTGAGCTAGTTGGCATATCGCTAAGTTTTACAATCACGGTATCGTGCAGTGGATCTTGATAAATGTATTGGCCATGAAGACCCATCATGAGATTTATTCCTTGATAGGGATGCCACATTTGCGCCCCATAACCCCAACCATAATCTAGCGCTACGACAGGCTTTGATAGCCGCGCTTTCCATGAAGTACTAGCGATGGCTGGTGAACCAGACATTAGAGCTTGAGCGACTCGGGCGTAGTCACGCGCTGCGGCGTTAAAACAACAGAATGCTTTTTCATGGCCGCCAACTTTATCTACATTCCAAGTAGCATCGTATTGAGCCCCCACCTTCTTCCAGATTCGCTCGCTAAATTCATCCGCTAACTTTTTTCCGGTTATTTTTTGAATAATCAAACCCAGAAGTTGAGTATTGACACTTCTATATTCGGGGAAGCTTCCTGGGTTTTCACGCATCTTACGGTTATTCTTAATGAAGAAGTTCATATCAGTAGTGGCATACATCTGCGCAATAGCAACGCCCCACCCAGAAGGGCCAGTTGGATAGTTATCAGATACGCCAATTCCAGAGTTCATATCTAATAAATCTCTAATCGTTACTGAATCAAAAGAGGTGTCTGTTTTAAATTCCGGCAAGAGAGAGACTAAGGAATCGCTCTCCTTTATCTCTCCCTCGTCAATTAATTGCCCAATCACCAGGGAAGTCATCGTCTTTGCTACAGAATAAGAAGGTAGAACAGTCGACTCGTTAGCCCCATTTAAATATTTTTCATAAGTGATCTTGCCGCCACGTATAACCAGGAAGGCATTGGTCTGCGTATTAGCCAAGAATTCGTCAAATGAAATTTTCACACCGCCCCAGATCACAGAATTTATAACTTCTGGAGTACCTATTTGCCAGGTGCTAGCGGGATCGGGCTGAGCTGTGATGGTGTGAAATGGCATCAGGTCAGGGGTTTTAGAGGCTGGAGCCAAGCCCAATTTGATAGCGGCAATTGGCTCGGGGTAGCGGATTACTTTGGTTAGCCCGAAGAGTCCGAGATAGATAACAAGTAGGACTATGGCGGTTCTACGAATTAATTTCAGCACGGCAGAAGGATATCTCCCGATATCCTTATCTCTATGGATGCGGCAAAAGTTATCGAGGAGTTAGCCCTTAATGCTCGAAGAGCAGCACGCACGCTAACTACCGCAACTAGCGCAGAACGTAAGGCGGCGTTACTGGCGATCGCCGATGCCATCGAGAGTCGCTCTGCCGAAATCTTGCAAGCAAATTCGCACGATATTGATCGCGCGAAAGCGGAGGATATGCATCCACAGGTGCAAGATCGATTGCTGCTGACGAAATCGCGAGTTGATGCAATTGCAAATGGCGCCAGATTAGTTGCTGATTTGCCGGATCCACTTGGTAAAGTTTTGCGTAACTCCACACTTGCCAATGGCCTTGATCTAAAACAGATCACAGTCCCATTTGGCGTTATAGGTATGGTCTATGAAGCTCGTCCAAATGTGACAATTGATGCGGCCGTTATCTTATTGGCCTCTGGAAATGCCGCCTTGTTACGCGGATCTTCCACTGCCGCCGATAGCAATCAGATATTAGTTGATGTCATGCGGGGTGCGTTAGCTACAACCAATATTTCCCCCGATGTTATTCAATTGGTCCCATCTGATGATCGCGCAACAGTTAAGGCGTTGCTGACCGCACGAGGAAAAGTTGATCTAGTAATTCCACGTGGCAGTGCCGCCTTAATTCGTATGGTGGTTGATGAAGCGACAGTTCCGACTATCGAAACTGGCGCTGGCGTATGCCATGTCTACGTTGATGAATTTGCCGATATCGCAAAGGCTTTACCAATATTGATTAACTCAAAGACTCATCGTCCTAGCGTCTGTAATGCGGCAGAGACGCTCTTAGTTCATCGCGCAATTGCGCCAACCTTCTTGCCAATGGCTCTTAAAGCACTATCCGATGCTGGAGTGATTTTGCATACCGATGCCACCACACTGAAAGTCGCTGAAAAATTTGGAGTTACCGCAGCGCTAGCCGGCGAGGAAAATTGGTCAACCGAATACGGGATATTAGAGATGAATATTGGCGTAGTTGACTCCGTAGATGCGGCGGTAGATCACATGGCTAAATATGGAACAAAACATACTGAGGCGATTGTTACCGAAGATAAATCTGCCTCTGATCGCTTTATCGCGCTTTCGGATTGCGCCGCAGTAATGGTAAATGCATCAACTAGATTTACTGATGGGGAACAGATGGGATTCGGCGCTGAAATCGGAATTTCAAATCAGAAGCTACATGCCCGTGGGCCTATGGGGTTAGAGGCGATGACTACTACTACTTGGATCGTCACCGGAGATGGGCAAATTCGCAACTAACTGCCTTTCTCATTAAACTAAAACCATTATGAGCAGCCTCTCCCGTGATGAAGTAGCCAAACTTGCCGCACTTGCTCGAATTGAAATGAACGAGAGCGAGTTAGAAAATCTGGCATCCCAATTTGGCAGCATCCTTGATGCAGTGGCGCGCGTGCAAGAACTTGATTTAGAGGGCGTAAAAGCTACTTCACATCCTTCGCCGATGGAAAATATATTTAGAGAAGATGTAGTTCAATCAAGCCTTACTCCAGATCAAGCGCTCTCTGGCGCTCCGGCGCAAGAAGATCAACGTTTTCGCGTTCCACAAATCCTGGGTGAAGCGGAATGATAAAAAATACTGCAGCACAGATGGCAGAATCACTTGCAAAAGGCGAAGTTACTTCGGTTGCACTAACGCAAGCACATTTAGATCGTATCTCTGATGTCGATTCAAAAGTTAAAGCGTTTTTACACGTTGATGGCGAGAGCGCTTTAACACAGGCAGCAGCCGTTGATGCTGATCGCGCTGCTGGTAAATCTTTATCGCCACTAGCAGGGGTACCTCTGGCACTTAAAGATGTACTTGCACAAGAGGGCGTACCTACGACAGCGGGTTCAAAAATTCTGCAAGGTTGGAAGCCACCTTATGATTCAACTGTAGTTAAGAAGTTAAAGGCTGCCGGCGTTGTAATTTTAGGCAAAACTAATATGGATGAATTCGCTATGGGTTCATCAACTGAAAATTCTGCCTATGGCCCAACATATAATCCTTGGGATTTAGCGCGTACTCCAGGTGGATCAAGTGGTGGCTCCGCTGCTGCAGTTAGCGCATTTGAAGCGCCAATTGCTATTGGTTCAGATACCGGTGGCTCTATTCGCCAACCAGCGGCTTTAACCGGAATTGTGGGAGTGCGCCCAACATATGGCGCAGTTTCACGTTACGGGTTAATTGCATACTCATCAAGCCTTGATCAGGCCGGACCATTTGCTCGTACAGTTTTAGATACTGCTCTCCTGCATGAGGTTATAGCAGGGCATGATCCTAAAGATGCCACCAGTATTAACGCGCCAGTACCGGCGGTAGTTGCGGCCGCGAAATCTGGCGATGTAAAGGGTTTGAAGGTTGGCGTTATCAAGCAGCTGCAAGGTGATGGTTATCAAAGTGGCGTACTTGCGCGCTTTAGCGAATCGCTAGAAATTCTTAGCAATCTGGGCGCCGAAATCGTTGAGGTGGATTGCCCAAGTTTCGAATACGCACTTGCCGCGTATTACTTGATCGCACCATCTGAATGTTCTTCAAATTTAGCGCGCTTTGATGCGATGCGTTATGGCCTGCGAACTGGCGATACTAATGGCGCATCGGCTGAGTCAGTTATGAACACTACTCGTGAAGCAGGTTTTGGTCGTGAAGTTAAGCGCCGCATAATTTTGGGTACATATGCGCTCTCATCAGGATATTACGACGCCTATTACGGAAGTGCTCAGAAGATCAGAACCTTAATTATTGAAGATTATAAGAAGGCATTTGCAAAAGCTGATGTCCTGGTTTCGCCGACTTCACCTATTACCGCCTTTAAGATTGGTGAAAAATCAGAAGACCCAATCGCGATGTACCTAGCTGATGTTGCAACAATTCCCGTTAACTTAGCGGGCATCTGTGGCATGAGCCTTCCAGCGGGGCTAGCCGATGAAGATAATCTTCCAGTCGGTTTTCAGATTATGGCCCCTGCAATGCAAGATCAGCGCCTCTACCAAGTTGGTGGAGCCCTCGAAGCAGCCTTAGTTAGTAAATGGGGCGGCCACTTGATTTCCAAAGCACCATCTTTAGGGGGTGCTAAGTAATGTCAATTTCATACGATGATGTAATTGCCAAGTACGAACCAGTCCTTGGTCTAGAGGTACACGTTGAATTAAATACAGAGTCGAAGATGTTCTGTTCTTGCAGCACTACCTTCGGCGCAGAACCAAATACTCAGACCTGTCCGGTATGTTTAGCTCTACCCGGCGCACTCCCATTCGTTAATGCCAAGGCGATCGAATCTTCGATCTTGATTGGCTTGGCGCTGAATTGCAAAATTGCACCTTACAGCCGCTTCTCGCGCAAGAATTACTTTTACCCAGATATGCCTAAGAACTTCCAAATATCGCAATATGATGAGCCAATCTGCTTCGATGGTTTTGTCGATGTAGAAATTGAAACCGAAGAAGGTCTAAAGCAATTCCGGATTGAAATTGAACGCGTACATATGGAAGAAGACACCGGCAAATCACTTCATGTGGGTGGGGCTACTGGTCGCATCCATGGCGCCGAGTATTCATTGCTTGATTACAACCGCGCAGGTATTCCTTTAGTTGAGATTGTTACCAAGATCGTTCCGGGCACTGGCAAATATGCACCAGAAGTTGCTAAAGCCTACGTTGCTGAACTACGCGATATTTTGCGCGGGCTAAAGGTCTCTGATGTGAAGATGGAGCAAGGTTCTCTGCGTTGCGATGCCAACGTCTCGCTACGTTTAATTGGATCTGATGTTCTGGGCACTCGCTCTGAGACAAAGAACGTTAACTCACTACGTTCAGTTGAGCGGGCGATTCGTGGTGAAATGATTCGCCATGCTGAACTTTTAAATGATGGAAAGAAAGTTAAGCAAGAGACGCGCCATTTCCAAGAAGATACTGGGCTAACCCGTTCTGGACGTTCCAAGGAACAAGCTGAAGATTATCGCTATTTTCCAGAGCCAGATCTAGTTCCGGTAGCACCTGCAGCTACTTGGATTGAAGAGTTACGTGGGCAATTACCGGAGCGCCCGTCACTTCGTCGCAAACGTATTAAAGAGCAATGGGCAGTTCCTGATAAAGAGATGGCGGCGATGATTAACGCTGATGTTCTAGATATCGTTGAAGCGACAGTCTTGCTAGGTGCTGATCCAACAAAGGCTCGCACTTGGTGGCTCGGTGAAATTTCTCGTGTTGCTAATGAGAGAGATGTAGCGATTTCAGATTTGGCAATTACCCCTAAAGATGTAGCAGAGATAGTTTCACTTGTGGCAGCGGGAGAGTTGACCGACAAGCTGGCCCGACAAGTTGTTGAAGGCGTAATCGCAGGTGAGGGAAGTCCTGCCGAAGTTGTTGCAAAACGTGGCATAAAAGTTGTCAACGATGATGGTGCGCTATTGGCGGCGATTGAGAAAGTTTGTGCAGCTCAAGCAGAGACAGCAGATAAAGTTCGTAATGGACACTTGCCTGCAGCCGGTGCCCTAATTGGCGCAGTCATGAAAGAGACAAAGGGCCAAGCAGATGCTGCTCGCGTACGAGAGCTTCTACTTAGCCACTTAGGTCAGGCTTAATTTTTAGCGTAATTTAAAGTTAGTGCATCTCTGCGCCTTCAGTCTCAACTAGCGAATCTTTCCCAACGTTAATAAAGAAGAAGAGTACAACTGCGCCAACAAAGAGTAATCCAGCGCTAAATTTAAAGGCAACAGTGAAGCCATGAGTCATTGCAAATGGCATCACTCTCTCACCGAGTTGAGTATTTGCTGCGGCAAAAGTTGTTGTGGCAGTTGCAGCCACGGTATTTAGCAGAGCGGTTCCAAGTGAGCCACCGATTTGCTGGGAGGTATTTAACATCGCACTTGCCACACCTGTGTCATGAGTTGATACAGCGTGAAGTGAAGTTGAGGTAAGTGGAATAAAGACCAAGGCCATACCTGAACTCATAATCAATAGCGAAGGTAGTACATGAGTTGTATATGAGGTATCAGGCGTGATGTTAGAGAGAGCAAGTAGCCCAACACCTGCAGCAATTAAGCCAGGAACCATAAGTGCCCTTGGTCCAACTTTTGGCAATAGTTGAGCTGCGATTCCGGCAAAGATAATAATGCCGAAAGTAAATGGCAAGAATGCAAAGCCAGAGCGCAACGGGCTATAGCCAAGAATTACCTGCAGATAAAGCCCTAGGAATAAGAACATTGAGAAAAGTCCGGCGCCAACCACGAGTGATCCAAGATAAGAACCGCCACGGTTTCGCTCGGTAACGACGCGAAGTGGCATCAGTGGATTGGCAACTCGCTTCTCGATATTTACAAATATAACTAGCAGCACAACTGCAACGACCAAGAATGAGACGGTCTTTATATCTGACCATCCAGAAGTTGCTGCCTCATTGAATCCGTAAGTTAGCGAGAATAAACCAGCCGTTGCGGTAACAACACCAGGAATGTCATAAGTGTTATCTCCGGCTGCCTTTGATTCGTGAACAAATCTAAGAGCCAGCGCCGCAGCGACGATTGCGATAGGAACATTTACTCCTAAACACCAACGCCAAGAGGCATACTCGGTCAAGGCTCCACCTAGAATTAATCCAACAGCAGCGCCTCCTCCTGAGATAGCGCCAATTACGCCAAATGCTTTAGCGCGCTCTTTTGGAATTGTAAATGTCACCGAAATAATCGCTAGTGCTGTTGGCGCAAGAAGAGCAGCAAATACTCCCTGGAGTGCGCGGGATGCAAAGAGCAGAGCCTGAGTCGATGCGATTCCGCCCAACGCCGAAGCGGCCGCAAAGCCAATTAGACCAATTACAAAAATCTTCTTCCGTCCCATGTAGTCACCGATACGACCACCCAGCAAAAGCAGCGAACCAAAGGCCAAGGTGTAGGCGGTAATGACCCATTGCTGATTTGCATCTGAGATCCCCAGATCAATCTTCGCCCTCGGGATGGCAATATTCATAATTGAACTATCCAAGACGATCATCAATTGTGCGATAGCCACAACAAAGAGGGTTCTCCATCTAGTTGGATCGAGTCCGTCTTTTCCTACTTGAACAGGCATTTTTGACACAAAGATCTCCTCTGAAAGTATCTATTTTTTGATTAATTGGAGCGAATGAGCGGAGTCTATTAGACTCGCCGCCATGTCGCAGATGAAACCACGCTCAGGTGTAGTAACCGATGGGTTAGAACGATCACCCGCCCGCGGAATGCTGCGCGCAGTTGGAATGGGCGATGAAGACTGGGTAAAACCACAAATTGGTATTGCATCTTCTTGGAATGAAATTACTCCATGCAATCTCTCACTAGATCGTTTAGCAAAAGCTTCTAAGCAAGGCGTCATCGATGCCGGCGGATTCCCAATGCAATTTGGCACCATCTCTGTCTCTGACGGAATTTCGATGGGCCATGAAGGAATGCACTTCTCACTTGTATCTCGCGAGGTAATTGCAGATTCAGTTGAGACTGTCATGCAGGCAGAACGCTTCGATGGAATGGTTACATTTGCCGGATGTGATAAGTCTCTGCCAGGAATGATGATGGCGGCGGCTCGCATCGATGTTGCCTCTGTCTTTGTTTACGCAGGATCAACTCTGCCCGGCCAGGTAGATGGTAAAGATGTGACTATTATCGATGCCTTTGAAGCAGTTGGTGCCTGCGCACGCGGATTAATTACGAAAGAGCGGGTTGATCAGATCGAACGCGCGATTTGTCCAGGCGAAGGTGCATGCGGCGGAATGTACACCGCAAACACTATGGCCAGCATTGGCGAAGCGATCGGACTCTCACTTCCAGGATCTGCCGCGCCTCCTGCAGTTGATCGTCGCCGTGATGCATTTGCTGTTAAATCTGGCGCTGCTGTAGTCGAACTTATCCGTCAGGGAATTACTACGCGCGATATTTTAACCAAGCGCGCCTTTGAAAATGCCATCACTATTTTGATGGCCCTGGGTGGCTCTACCAATGCTGTTCTGCACTTATTGGCAATTGCACATGAAGCCGAAGTCGAACTTGAGTTAAATGATTTCCACCGTATTGGTTCAAAGGTGCCACTACTTGGCGATCTAAAACCTTTTGGTCGCTATGTAATGAGCGATATGGATAAGGTCGGGGGAGTACCCGTTGTATTAAAGGCTTTGTTAGATGCCGGTTTATTACACGGTGATGTTTTAACAGTCACAGGCAAGACGATGGCTGAAAATCTGGAAGGAATAAACCCTCCTGATGTCGATGGCGATATTTTGCGCGCTATCTCAACTCCACTTTCTACCGATGTTGGAATCACTATTTTGGGCGGTTCACTTGCTCCAGAGGGCGCCGTCTCTAAGACAGCCGGGATTGGAATTGAAACTTTTGAAGGTCCAGCGCGAGTATTTGAACGCGAATCAGCTGCGATGGAGGCAGTTGAAAATGGAACTATTCAAGCTGGCGATGTTGTCGTTATCCGATATGAAGGCCCAAAGGGTGGACCTGGAATGCGCGAAATGTTAATGGTTACTGGCGCGATCAAAGGCGCTGGACTTGGTAAATCAATTCTGCTCTTAACCGATGGTCGCTTCTCAGGTGGCTCAACTGGTCTATGTGTTGGCCACGTGGCACCGGAGGCGGTTGATGGTGGTCCGATTGCATTTATCAAAGATGGTGATCGTGTACGGATCGATATAAAGGCCCGAACCCTGGATCTACTTGTAGATCCAGCTGAATTAGAGGCGCGCAAAGTTGGTTGGAAGCCGCTGACCCACAAATACACCCGTGGGGTTTTGGCAAAGTATTCAAAGAGCGTTGGCTCTGCCTCAAAAGGTGCGGTCTGCGGCTAGTTTCACAATCTGAGACTTACATCTCACACCTTGACGCACCAGCCTGCTCCATTGGAGAATATGCGCATGTCAAAGAAAATCGCGCTAATCTCATCATCGATTGTGGTGGTGATTAAGTAGCGCGTGCCTTTTTAAAGCACGCGCCCTCAGATATCTGAGGGTTTTTTCATTTAAAGAATTAATGAATTAAAGAACGGAAAGGAGTAAGAAGATGGCACATGTACCAACAGCCAACGGCGCCGCAATGAATGGAGCAACTTCGCTTGTCAAAAGTTTAGAAGCGGCAAATGTTGATGTGATGTTTGGAATTCCGGGTGGCGCAATTCTTCCTGCTTATGATCCAATTTTTGATTCAACTATTCGCCACATACTAGTTCGCCATGAGCAAGGCGCAGGCCATGCCGCTACTGGTTATGCCCAGGTCACTGGTCGCGCTGGAGTTTGCATAGCTACATCAGGACCAGGTGCGACAAACTTAGTTACTCCATTGGCTGATGCGGCAATGGATTCCGTTCCAATGATTGCTATCACTGGACAAGTTCCATCCATGGCTATCGGAACAGATGCATTTCAAGAGGCGGATATCCGCGGTATCACAATGCCATTTACCAAACATAATTTTCTAGTTACTGATCCTGATCAGATCCCACGCGTTATCGCCGAGGCATTCTACATCGCAACATCGGGTCGCCCTGGCCCAGTACTTGTTGACGTTGCTAAAGATGCGCTACAGAAGCAGACCACCTTTAATTGGCCAAAATCTTTAAACCTTCCAGGTTACAAACCACAGATGAATCCAAATCAAAGTGCGATCAACGATGCCGCTGCTTTAATTGCGCAATCTGCTAAACCAGTATTTTATGTTGGCGGCGGCGCGATTAAGGCAAATGCTTCCCGCGAATTACTGGAGCTCGCGCAACTACTTGGTGCACCAGTTGTTACAACTCTTATGGCCCGTGGTGCATTTCCTGATTCACATCCATTGCACCTTGGAATGCCAGGGATGCACGGAACCGTTGCCGCGGTTACCTCGCTGCAGAAGGCAGATTTATTAATAACGCTCGGTGCTCGCTTTGATGATCGAGTAACTGGAAAGCTCTCTACCTTTGCACAAAATGCCAAGATAATTCATGCCGATATAGATCCTGCCGAAATTGGTAAGAATCGTTATGCGGATGTGGCAGTTATTGGTGATCTGCGCGAAACAATCAAGGCCTTGATTCCCGCGTTAACTGCAGCGCTGGCGAAGAATCGTACAGATCTTTCACCGTGGATTGCCAGTATGAATAAATTAAAGCTTACCTATCCATTGGGATACGACACACCCACCGATGGTTCTCTTTCACCACAATATGTAATTGAGCGCCTTGGAAAAATCTGTGGTCCAGATACCATCTTTACATCAGGTGTTGGGCAACATCAGATGTGGGCATCGCAATTTATTGGCTATGAAAAGCCCCGCACTTGGTTAAATTCCGGTGGAGCAGGGACTATGGGATACGCGGTTCCTGCGGCAATGGGCGCAAAAGTTGGCGCACCTGATACAACCGTCTGGGCAATAGATGGCGATGGATGTTTCCAAATGACAAATCAGGAACTTGTTACCTGCGCCCTTAATAATATTCCAGTAAAGATTGCGATTATTAATAATGAGAGCTTGGGCATGGTTCGCCAATGGCAGACCTTGTTCTATGAAGGCAGATATTCAAATACCAGCCTGGAATCAAAGCGCGTACCAAACTTTCCAATGTTGGCTGAGTCAATGGGTTGTGTTGGTCTCTCTTGCGAGAACCCTGCTGATGTCGATGCCACAATTGAAAAAGCTATGGCAATTAATGATCAGCCAGTAGTTGTTGATTTCCGAGTTCACCGCGATGCCATGGTCTGGCCCATGGTTGCAGCAGGAACTTCTAACGATGAAATCATGATCGCTCGCGCAACTGCGCCTGACTGGGATTCGCAGGAGCTCTAATGGCTATCCATAAACTTGAAGTTCTCGTAGAGAACGAACCTGGAGTTCTAGCTCGCATCGCCGGTCTATTTGCGCGACGTACCTACAACATTGACTCGCTAGTTGTTGGTCCAACGCAGGATTCCTCGATATCTAGGATGATTATCGAAGTTAGCGTTGAAGGACATTCACTTGAGCAAGTCATTGCTCAATTAGATAAGTTAATAAATGTGATCCGCATCGAGGAAGTTCTAGAAGGCGCGATCAGCAATACCAAGCACGATACCCAACCCGATTACCAGAACTAATACAAAACTAAAGGAGAAATACCGTGGCAACGATGTATCACGAAGAGGATGCCGATCTATCAATCATCCAGGGTCGCAAGGTCGCGATCATCGGTTACGGCTCACAAGGGCACGCACACGCACTTAATTTGCGCGACTCGGGTGTAGATGTTCGCGTTGGACTTAAAGAAGGTTCTGCCTCTCGCGCTAAAGCAGAAGCTGAAGGTCTACGTGTTGTAACCGTTGCTGAAGCAGTAAAGGAAGCAACGGTAATTATGATCTTGGCGCCAGATCATGTGCAACGCCATATTTATACTGATTCAATCTTGCCTAACCTTAAAGATGGCGATGCCCTCTTCTTCGGGCATGGATTTAATATCCGCTTTGGATATATCAAGCCAGGTGCAAATGTAGATGTTTGCATGGTTGCGCCCAAGGGACCAGGTCACTTGGTACGCCGCGAATTTGCAGGCGGACGTGGAGTTCCAGTAATTGTTGCAGTAGAACAAGATGCAACCGGCAGTGCATGGCCGCTAACACTTTCTTATGCCAAAGCAATCGGTGGACTTCGCGCCGGTGGAATCTTGACCACATTTACAGAAGAGACCGAGACAGATTTATTTGGTGAGCAATCAGTACTTTGTGGCGGTGCATCACAACTGGTTATGTATGGCTTTGAAACACTTACCGAAGCTGGCTACCAACCAGAGGTGGCCT
>JASJLO010000021.1:0-148516 GCA_037620605.1 Candidatus Planktophila sp. | reverse complement strand
ATGGATTAGCATCAACTTAGTTCCTACTGAGGCTTCATATGATGGGCTATCTCGGGTAGCAAATATTCAACTTTATCCAACCGGGTCCTCACCTGCTGCAATGGCTTTGTTCTCTGAAGCAACCAGTTCAGTTGACCGACTTCTGCTCAGCATTAGCAGCGATGTTACTAAAGTTCGCGCAAATGCCGTTTCCTTTATTGATGGATCTAGTCGATTAGTAATTGCTACTTTGGCTGCAGATGGTTCTGGATATGCCTATGGTCGTTATGAATACTTAACCTATGCCACAACAAATGGTGTTTATAACGTTTCATTTACAAGGCCGCTGGCAACAGTATCGGCTGTAAATAGTTTGACGGTGGCAAGTGCCAGCCAATAGAAAAGGTAAGTTTAGAGTTAGTGCTCTGGCTACAGTTTTGTTTATTTGCTTAAATTTCATTAATTCTGATTTTGCTCACGCCGTGACTTATTCTTTCCAAAATGCAAAATTACGGTTTGGAACTGGTGGTGTAGATTCGCTTAATAATAATGGAACTCTGCAACAACCCTTTTATAAGAGTGCTTCCACTTTCTATAAATTAACTTATAGTAATTACCCATTAGATATTGCAATAGGTCTCGGTGGTGTTTCAACTGGAACTTGGAATACCAATGGAACAATAGCTACAACAAATAATAGTAGTAATGTGAGCACATACACGGTCACTGCACACGTAACTGATTACTCGGGTTTTATTTCAACCCCGGGCGTTGCGGCGAATTCAGGCTACGGTGTAATTACTTCTACCGATAAGCTAACTATCTCTGGTCAACTCATTCAAGTTTTTACCAAATATTCTCTTGGTGTTGATGATGCCTATATCAAGATTGAAAATACAATCACTAATCTGAGTGACAATCCATTATCAAATGTTAGAACGTGGGTTGGAACAAGAGACGATTGGGTTGGGAACTCAGACGGACCTACGAAAACTCGGGGAAATATAGTAGATGGAGCATTCGAAGCAATATCAAATGCCGCAACGCAGTCACATGCCATTCGGATTTCTTCTGGGTCAGAAGGTGTGCTTTTCTATTCAAGTAGCGCAAAAGCGCAAACCAGTATCAAAAATTGCTGTCGTTTTCAAAATGTGACTGATCAGTCTCCAACAACAGCCGCGATCAGTGCCACAGGTGATGGCTCTTATGCACTTTTTATGGCAATGAATGACGTCGCGGTTAGCGCAACTAGTGAGACCCTGACTTGGTTTTATGCCGCCGGAGCTTTAGCTGATTTAGCAACAATTGTTTCAAATGTTTCGGCAGCGAACTTAACACTTTCAAATTTAACAATTAGCGAAGGAACGCTTACTCCTGCCTTCAATTCAACAGTCACAAGTTATTCGGACACAATAACTGCGAGCACGAGTTCCATAACAGTTACCCCAACAGTTACTGATGCCGGAGTTGCTACGGTTAAAGTGAGGGCTAATTCTGGGACATACACGTCGGTGACTTCCGGATCTCCATCAGCTTTGCTTGCAATGAATATAGGGATGAACTCTGTCGATATAGAGGTTACGGGAGGAGATTCATCAACAGCCGTCACAACTATCAGCGTATTCCGACCCGAAAACCCAACAATAACTTTGACGCCGTCCTTCACAAATACGACGAAGACTTATCTAGATACCTTGACCGTAAGCATCGCAACCTCGGTTTATAGCCCTACGGGGACGTTTCTCTTTACTGAAAATGGTTCGGCAATATCAGGTTGCTCCACCGTTGCAATTTCTACCGGAACTGCGCGATGTGATTGGACTCCTACAACGACTGGATCAAAAACGATTGTTGCAATCTACAGCGGTGATAACAACATCGGTCTCAAATCCGATACCCAAACGGTCACAGTAAATGATGTTGTTGCCTTAACGTCGAGTAGTGCAGCTATCTCTCAGAAATATGGATCATCTAGAACTACGCGAACTGTTACCTATTCTGGTGGTAGTGAAACCAAAACTGTAACGGCTACTTCCCTATCTCTTGCAAGTGGCAAGATAACTTTTGATACCGCAACAGTACTTTTCACAATTGATTCGCGAACAGCGGTTGGAACTTACTACGACACAATTACAGTTACGGATGCAAGAGGTTCGACTGCTTCTTATATGCAGACGATAACCATCACAGTTGCCGATACCTTAACCGTTACATCAATTGATATAACATCTACGTATGCCCCAAGCACTCCAGTTCCCGGCAGCTACAGCATCACCGGTTTGCAGAACTCTGAGACTGGAACGGTTACCTTAAATTATTTAGGCATTGATGGCACAGATCCTGAAATAGTTGATGCAACGACTATTGCGCCAACCCAAGCTGGTAGTTATAGCAATACTCCATCTAGCTTCACTCTTCTAAACGGGGCAGATATCGCCAACTACGCAGGGGTGATCTATGAGAGCGCAACTGTGGTTATAGATCGTGCGCCACAAGTTGGCTTAACTATTGGTCAATACAACGCCTTTCGCGGCATTAGTACCTATCCAGTAAATGTCTATGGCGGCAGCGATATAGGTGTGATTACAGTTTCAGTAATTGACCCATCAACATCAGGTTGCACCTTTGTTTCAGAGAGAGCGCTGACTGCTGTCAATGTCGGTAGTTGCACGATTGAAGTCGTTAAGGCAGGAACTAGAAATTACCTAACTGAGACAGCAACTGCCACCTTCTACTGGATTGAATGGGTTGCCAATAACACTGTCCAGGCACTACCTGGGGCAAACACAACCCCCGTTGCTGGTGGAAATTCGGTAGAGAAGAGTGAGGTGGTAGTTACAGCCAACTCATTTACCAATACAAGTGGCGGTGGGATAACTAGCGCCAGCGTTGGCAATACCATCAGAATCTTAATTACCGGCTATGAAGGCCTAGATCCCTTAGATATTGAGGTCATATTTAGGCCATACCAATACGTTGACGTTATCAGCGCTCTGACAACTACATACATACAAGTGGTAATTCCCGCAGGTTCAATCACTGGATATGTAGCGATAAACGGCGGTCCGCTTGGTGTTAGCCACACACCAACGTTTACTATTAATCCGTGAGCAAGTTCATCCTCGACGAAGCAGGTCAAAGCGATAGCAGTGAAAATTTACCTCGTGGGATGTCAGGAAAAGCGAAGATAATATTTGGATTAATTGCCGCATTGGTCTTTGGCGGATCCACACTTGCCACCAATCTAACGATTAGCGATGGCCGGATCGAATTTGGGCAAGGCATCTTCCGAGTCTCGGCTTGCGATAGTTTTATTTCAGTTCTTTTACTTCCAACTGCTGCTAGCTATGATGGATTGTCAAAGGTCCAATCCATTCAATTGATTGGCCTAAATCCGCAACAATGTTCAGGCAACCTGCTGCGCTTTCGAATGTACGGTGAATCAGATAACGCTCCATTAAAGATTTACGTTGGAGTCACTGAGAGTGATACTGCGATAAGTGGAAGCCAATATATAGATTCTGCAACAAGTCTCTCTATTTTCGACACTACAACTGCATGGAACTCAGCTACCACCAGTTACCTTACATATGCTCGAAATGCACTGACTCTGGTGGATGAAGCGGGTAATAACATCGGATTTGAAGACGATTATCTATCGATTAGCTATAGCGGAAGCAGAGGAACTTGGACTATCTTTTTCAAGCAGCCACTGGCCTTCATGAGAGATGTCGCTCGAATTACTGTTGAAAGCGCTAGGTTGGCAAGTTAGTATCCCTCCCATGACAATAAAAGAATCAGCGGCTGCTTACGAATCTGCCACCCAGTACTTTTTAAATTTAGCGCGCGGAGTTCAAGCAGATCAATTAGATCTAAAACATCCCGAAGGATGGTCGGCGCGGCAAATAATTCATCACCTAGCCGATTCTGAAGCCCAGTCATATGCGCGCCTGCGCCGCCTGGTTGCAGAACCAGAAGGCTCTGTCATTCAGGGTTATGACGAGAATTTATGGGCGATCGCCCCGCAACTTGCCTACGAGAGCGCCCCGGTGGAAAATTCAATTGCGGTATTCGCCGCAGTGCGCGCCGGTACGCTAGATGTTATTAAGCGTTTAGAGGAATCTGATTTAGAAAAGGCCGGCGAGCATTCTGACTCTGGCCCGTACAAAATTGCCCAGTGGTTAAAGACCTACACCAATCACCCCCAAGATCATGGCGACCAATTAATTCGTGCCACAAAGGAGCAGAACTAAAATGAAGAAGTTGCAGAACTTTATAAATGGAAAGCTGGTTGATTCATCTTCTGGAGAAGTAACTACCTTGATAAATCCCGCAACTGGGCAGGCTTTTGCAACTGCGCCTAACTCCAATGCCGCCGATGTAGATGCTGCGATTGCAGCAGCAGCGGCTGCTTTTCCAGGGTGGCGAGATTCCACTCCATCACAGCGCCAACGCGCCTTGCTCAAAATTGCCGATGCGCTAGAGGCGCGGGCAGAGGAAATTATCGCAATTGAATCCGAGAACTGCGGCAAGCCAATTGCCCTTACTCGCTCTGAAGAAGTTCCACCAATGATCGATCAGATCCGCTTCTTTGCAGGTGCTGCTCGCAACCTCGAGGGTAAATCAGCAGGTGAATATATGGATGGAATGACATCATTTATTCGCCGCGAACCAATTGGTGTTTGCGCACAAGTGACGCCTTGGAATTACCCAATGATGATGGCGGTATGGAAATGGGCGCCAGCAATTGCAGCCGGAAATACCGTTGTATTAAAGCCAAGTGATACAACTCCGGCATCGACAGTATTTATGGCGCAGGTAATGAGTGAATTCTTACCGGCAGGTGTATTTAATGTAATTTGTGGCGAGCGCGAAACCGGAAAGATGTTAGTTGAACATAGCCTTCCAGCGATGGTCTCAATTACCGGCTCTGTTCGCGCCGGTATGGAAGTTGCCGCTAGCGCTGCCAAAGATGTAAAGCGCGTCCATCTTGAGTTAGGCGGGAAAGCACCAGTTGTTGTATTTAACGATGCCGATCTTGCCAGCGCAGCAGAAGGTATTGCCGTTGCCGGCTTCTTTAACTCAGGTCAAGATTGCACCGCAGCAACTCGAGTCTTAGTTCAAGAAGGCGTCTATGACGAGATGGTTAAACTTCTAGCCGATCAAGCAACTAATCAAATCGGTGTGGGTATGCCAGATGAGGATGTAATAGTTGGACCAGTTAATAATGCTGCGCAATTTGAGCGAGTAAAAGGTTTCCTAAATCGGGTGCCAGCGCACGCTCGCGTGGTGGCTGGCGGATCAGCGCTAGATCGCCCAGGTTATTTCATCGCACCTACTGTGATTGCAGATCTAAAGCAGAGCGATGAACATATCCAATCTGAAATATTTGGACCAGTTATCACCGTTCAGAAGTTCAAGGATGAGGCAGAGGCGATCGCCCTATCGAATGATATTGAATATGGCTTGGCCTCATCGGTCTGGACCAAGGACCATGGTCGCGCCATGAGAATGGCCAAGGCCTTTGATTTCGGCTGCGTCTGGATCAATACCCATATTCCGATCGTTGCCGAGATGCCACATGGCGGTTTCAAGCGATCTGGCTATGGCAAGGACCTATCTAGCTATGGCTTTGAGGATTACACCCGCATCAAACATGTAATGACCAATCTCAACGCCTAAAATAATTAAAATTTTTGCTAAATTTGATCGAAATCATTTGGCTCTAGGGGCCAATCGGTTACATAATGAGCCCTGTATACCCGTCCCTTATTCTGGCAAGGTAGGCCGAGCCCAGAGCTCGCGCTAATCTAAAATCAAAAAGGAGCCAATCCACATGGCAAGTAACACATCACGTAAAGCTAAAAAAGCAGCGCTATCACCAGAGGCGCGCTCAATAATTAATGCGCGTGTTTCCCGCCGTGCCGTTCTCGCCGGAATCGGTGGCGTTGGCGCAGCAGGTGCGCTCGCTGCATGTGGTTCAAGTGGAGATACAGCAGTAACAGAGAATTTGGTACGTTGGGGCAACTGGCCGCTCTACCTAGATTACGACGAAGATGCCCAGACTTATCCAACGCTCGATAAGTTCATCGATGCCACTGGAATTGATGTTAAATATTTTGAAGATTACAACGATAACGATGAGTTCTATGGAAAAGTACAGGCTCAGCTAAAGTTAAATGAAGATATTGGTTATGACTTGGTATGCCCAACTGACTGGATGGCAGCGCGCTGGATCCGTCTTGGTTATACACAAACATTTGATAACGCAAATATTCCAAATAAATCAAATATTCTCGATACTTTAAGTTCTCCTTCCTATGATCTAAACCGTGAACACACCATGACATGGCAAGGCATCATGGGTGGCTTTGGTTGGAATACAGAGAAGAATCCAAAGGGAATTCGCACACTAGATGATCTCTTCGCACCTGATAACAAGGGAAAGATTGTTGTACTAACCGAACTCCGCGACACAATCGGGGTAATTCTTCTGGCGCAAGGCGTTGATCTTGAAACAGTTACAGAAGATCAATATATGAACGCGGTAGATTTCATGGATCAGAAGATCTCTGATGGCTGGATCCGCGGTGTTAAGGGCAATGAATATGCGGAAGATTTAACTTCAGGAGATGCCACAGCAGTAATTGGCTGGTCAGGAGATATGTTTATCTTGGCAGATGAATACGAAGGCAAATTCGACTTCGCAATTCCAGAATCAGGTGGAACAATCTCTGGCGATAACATGGTTATCCCATCAACTGCTAGCGCAGAAGCAAAGGCCGGGGCAGAGCAGCTAATTAACTGGTACTACGATCCAGCGATTGCGGCGGAAGCTGCGGCATACGTTAACTATGTAACTCCAGTTAAGGGCGCACAAGCTGAGATGGAAAAGATCGATCCAGATCTCGCGCAGAGCGAATACATTTTCCCAAGTGATGAAACCCTTAAGAACCTACATGTATTCCGTTCGCTAACTCCCGCTGAAGAGTCACTCTGGTCAGAAGCATTTCAGAAGGCATCTGGCAACTAAGTGCGGGGTTCTGCAAACTCCGCACGCGGAGATCTGCAGCTAACTCGCCTAACGAAAGAGTATGGCGATTTCAAGGCAGTAGATGATTTAACTCTTACGATCGCCGAAGGATCGTTCTTCGCTCTGCTCGGACCTTCCGGGTGCGGCAAGACAACTACCTTGCGGATGGTCGCTGGATTAGAAGAACCAACAGTCGGAAGTATCCATTTAGGTTCAACTGATATAACAACGACCAAGCCGTATCAGCGACCTATTAATACCGTTTTTCAAAATTATGCTCTTTTTCCGCATCTAACAATCTTTGAAAATATCGCTTTCGGTCTGCGCCGGCGCGGTATTAAAGATGTAGATGCGCAAGTTAATAAGGTGCTTGATTTGGTTGAACTTCCTCACCTGGCTACTCGTAAACCAACGCAGTTATCTGGTGGCCAACAACAGCGCATCGCCTTGGCGCGCGCCATAGTTAATCGCCCGGCGCTACTTCTCTTAGATGAGCCACTTGGAGCGCTGGATCTAAAGCTACGTAGGCAGATGCAGATTGAACTTAAATGGATTCAAAAAGAGGTCGGCCTGACATTTGTGCATGTAACTCACGATCAAGAAGAAGCGATGACGATGGCTGACACCATTGCTGTTATGAATGAAGGAAAGATTGAGCAGATGGGCTCACCTGCCGATCTCTATGACAATCCAAAGACTGCATTTGTCGCTAACTTTCTTGGCCAATCAAATTTAATTAAGGGCGTAGTCTCCGGAAACGATGGAGACTCTTTGATAGCCGAACTTTTTGGCCAGAAAATATCACTTCCCAAGAGCCGGTCTCATGCAGTAGATAACTCAATCTACGCAGGCATTCGTCCAGAAAAGTTTCGCATCTCTAGGCTAGATACTCCAGTAAACGGCAATGTTCTCTCTGGTGGGCAGATCGAAGATGTTTCATATATCGGTGTTTCTACTCAGTACCAAGTAAAGATGCCGTGGGGCCAAGAACTTATGGTCTTTGAGCAAAATGATGATGGAGTAGCGCCCTTTGATAAAGGCGATGCTGTAAATATCTCTTGGGCACCTATCTTCACCTTTGCACTTCGCGGAGACGAAGATGCCACAGCTGGCTCAGAAGTTATGCCAGATGATCTCGAAGTAGAGTAAGTCGCGATCGAAATGGGAAAAGTTCGAACACCTTATCTTCTTCTTTTACCAGGATTTGGATTTCTCTTTACCTTCTTTGTCCTGCCAATTATCAACTTGGCACAGACATCTACGCAGACCCCTATTGTTGGAGGCGATACAGGGCAATACGAACAGACATATCGATTTCAAAATTATATCGATGCATTTCTGGAAAACAGAGAGCAGTTCACACGTTCTTTTACCTATGCCTTAACAGCAACCATTTTGGCGCTGGCTATTTCCTACCCGCTGGCTTATGCCATCGCCTTCAAATCTGGAAAGTATAAGAACTTTTTCTTGGTTCTAGTTGTAGCGCCCTTCTTCACCTCATTCTTGCTACGTACTATCGCGTGGAAGCAGATCTTGGGAGAAGAAGGTTTTGTCGTGCCATCTCTGCGCAACCTTGGGATAATTAGCCAGAGCACAACCCTGACATCCACGTCTTTTGCTGTCGTAATGGGTATGACCTATAACTTCCTACCCTTTATGACTCTTCCGCTCTATGCCTCAATTGATCGGATTGATCCGCGCACACTTGAGGCATCTGGTGATTTATATGCCAACGCCTTCACAACTTTCCGCAAAGTTACGCTGCCGCTTTCGCTACCTGGAGTTGTTGCAGGAACGCTCTTGACCTTTATTCCAGCAGCAGGTGACTATGTAAATGCAGCGATCTTGGGCAGTCCAAATACAAAGATGATCGGTAACGTTATTGAATCTCGTTACTTTAAGATCGTTGATTACCCAACTGCTGCCGCTCTTTCATTTACCTTGATGGCCGCCATATTGATTTTGGTGACAATCTATATTCGTAAAGCTGGAACGGAGGAGTTGGTATGAAAAAGGCGCAAGCAGATGCCAGCATTCCGCAGATTCCCTTCCAAGCTAAATTCTCACGTTGGTTTGGTCGGAATTTAATCCGAATTTATATGGCGATAGCCTTCACATATCTCTTCATTCCCGTTGCCTATACCTTTGTCTTCTCATTCAATGACTCAGGAAAAAGTAATCTCATCTGGCAGGGGTTCACTTTAGGTAATTGGCAAAACCCATGCGGTGCACCGCAAGTTTGTAGCGCGCTAGCCAATTCAATCAAAATCGGCTTCCTTGCCACGTTATTTTCCACAATCTTAGGAACCATGATCGCCTTTGCAGTGGCCCGTCATAAATTTAAGGGACGCTCGACATCAAACTTATTAATTTTCTTACCTATGGCAACTCCCGAGATTGTTCTCGGCGCTTCCCTCTTATCTTTATTCTTAGTATTTAAAATCAATCCAGGTTTTTGGCCAACCGTTATTGCCCATGTGATGTTCTGTATCTCTTTTGTGGTGGTGACGGTCAAAGCTCGAATCGCCAGTTTAGATCCACGCTTAGAGCAAGCGGCAATGGATCTCTATGCCAACGAGATTGAAACTTTCCGCCGAGTAACCTTGCCACTAGTTGCTCCTGGAATTGCTGGAGCTGCGCTACTGGCTTTTAGTTTATCCTTTGATGACTTTATTATTACCAACTTTAATTCCGGCACAGTCACTACTTTTCCTAAATTTATCTACACATCAGCAGCGCGCGGAATCCCAGCGCAAGCTAATGTGATCGGCTCGGCCATGTTTTTCTTAGCTTTAGCGATAGTTATAGCGGGTCAGTTCGTAAACCGCCGAAAATCGCGCTAATATACTAACCAGTCCATAGCGAACTACAGGTTTTAAAAAGTGAACCTGCGTTATGGGGTTGGACTCCGGAGGACCCGGGACAGCTGCTAGTAGTAATTGAAGAGGTGATTTCCGGGTAGCCCCGGAAAAAGCGATGGCCACCATCGATCCTTCTATTCTAAAACATCTCTCTCTTATGCAACCACAGCTTTATTGGTTGGATGAAGATCCGCTAGAACCACTTCCACACCCAACTTTGATTGGCGATGTGAGCACTGATCTCTGCATAGTTGGCGCGGGATACACCGGTCTTTGGACTGCGCTATTGGCGAAAGAGGCAGACCCTGAACGCGAAGTTATTGTTGTTGAACAGCGCGAAACTGGCGCGGGAGCATCCGGTAGAAATGGCGGATTCTGCAGTTATTCGCTGACTCATGGATTTATTAATGGTTATCGCCGATTCAAAGATGAGATGTCAGTAATTGAAAGATTGGGACGCGAGAACTTAGATGCCATTGAGGCGACAATTAGTAAATATGGAATTGAATGTGATTTCGAGTGGAATGGTGAATTGCGAGTTGCGGTCGAAGATTGGCAGATGGAGGGGATAGAAGAAGAAGCGGGGCTGCGTAATTCTTTTGGCGATAATGTAGAACTTTTAAATCAAGAACAAGTACAAGATCGCGTTAAATCTCCTATCTACAAAGGTGCGCTCTGGGATCCTGACGGCACAGCCTTGGTTGATCCCGCCAGATTGGTGTGGGGGTTAGAGAGAGCCTGTATTAGCTTAGGTGTGAAAATATTTGAGAATTCACATGTTCAATCCCTGGAGCGAACTAATAACGGCATGATCGTTCATACGCCATATGGCAGCGTCTATGCCAATAAAGTTGCGCTAGCCACCAATATCTTTAAATCGCTTTTAAAGCGTGCTCAGAAATATGTAGTTCCGGTATATGACTTTCAATTAGTTACTGAACCACTAACTGCGCAGCAGATGAGATCAATTGGTTGGAGTGAACGGGAAGGTTTATCAGATGCTGGAAATCAATTCCATTACTATCGCCTAACTAAAGATAATGAGATACTTTGGGGTGGCTACGATGCCATCTATAATTTCCGCGGCAAGGTGCGCCAAGAGTACGAAACAGATGCACAGACTTACGCACATTTAGCCGAAGCTTTCCTGGAAACTTTCCCACAACTTAAAGGAATTAAATTTACACATGGTTGGGGCGGAGCGATCGATACCTGTTCTCGATTCTCACCATTTTGGGGACAGGCCTATCGCGGCCGCGTGGCATACGTCCTTGGCTACACCGGCTTGGGAGTTGCCTCAACGAGATTCGGCGCACAAGTTATGTTAGATCTCTTAGATGGCGTAGATAATGAGAGAACTCGTCTGCGCATGGTCCGTAAAAAACCGATGCCATTTCCACCTGAACCATTTCGCTTTATCTTTATCCGCCTCACGCAATGGTCGATCAATCAGGCTGATAAAAATCAAGGTAAGCGCAATCTCTGGCTCAAACTCCTTGACTCACTTGGTCTGGGTTTCGATTCTTAAGAAATTACGCTTATCCTTTAGCAATGGCAAACCATGGCAATATGTATGGACCAAGTTTTACCTTCCTTGGAATTCCAAAATGTGATCTAGCTGATCCTGCTTCATATGCCGATGCCGATGTAATTATTCTCGGAGCACCGATAGATTCTGGAACATCCCATCGCTCTGGTGCTAAATTCGGTCCACAGGCTATTCGCGGTGGAGATTACCTGCCCCACGATGGGCAGCGCCCACATCTTGCGCTACGCATTGATGCCTTAACTGCGCTAAAAGTTTATGATGCCGGTGATTTACTAATGCCACCAGGGGATCTAGTTAAATCCCTAAAAGTTTTAGAAGATGCAACCGAGCAGATATCTCGCGCGGGAAAGATCGCGGTGATTCTCGGCGGGGATCATTCGATCGCATCAGCAGATGTGGCTGGTATTGCAAAGCATCGCGGACTTGGCAAAATTTCTATGATTCACTTCGATGCCCATGCCGATACCGGTGAAGATCAATTTGGCGCACTAATTGGACATGGCACACCGATGCGCCGATTAATCGAATCAGGTGCAGTACGCGGTGATCGTTTCTTGCAACTTGGGTTACGTGGTTACTGGCCAGATGAGAAAACTTTGCAATGGATGAGTGATCAAGGCATGCGTTCTTATGAGATGACTGAAATTCATCATCGCGGGTTAAATACCGTACTTGATGAATCATTTGCAACTCTGACCGATGGCTGCGATGGCGTCTTCTTATCCGTTGATATTGATGTGGTAGATCCCGGAATGGCACCTGGTACGGGAACACCTGAACCTGGCGGAATGACGAGCCGGGAATTATTGGAAGCGGTGCGTCGCATCTGCTTAGAGCTACCAGTTGTCGGCATCGATATCGTTGAAGTTTCGCCTCCATTTGATTCTGCTGATATCACAGCAATTCTTGCTAACCGGGTAGTCCTTGAAGCGCTATCTGCCATCGCTAAACGTCGTAGCGGAACGCTGTATTCTCCAACTCAAAATTTGTTAGATCGATAAACACAAAGGCTTGATTAAAATATGAAAGATTTGGTAATCCTCGGCTCAACAGGATCTATTGGTGTACAAGCGCTAGAAATTGTAGAAGCCAACCCATCTCTATTTCGGGTGGTTGCGCTATCGGCTGCAGGCAGCAATCCTCAGCTATTAATTGAGCAGGCTAAGAAATTTAAGGTTCCTGTAGTTGGGGTAGTTAAGAACGCGGACGTTATCAAAGCGGGTCTATCTGAAGTTACGATTATTGATGGGGAAAACGCGGCTACAGAGATAGCCGCAATCACATGTGATGTAGTTTTAAATGGAATAACTGGCTCCATCGGGCTTGGGCCAACTCTCTCGGCTCTAAAAGTTGGCAATCGCTTAGCGCTAGCAAATAAAGAATCTTTAGTGGCAGCAGGCGAGCTAGTGATGTCGCTAGTTAAGCCAAATCAGTTACTACCTGTTGATTCAGAACATTCGGCGCTTTGGCAATGTCTTATGGGTAGCGAAGGCAAAGATGTAGCAAAGTTAATTTTGACCGCCAGCGGTGGGCCATTTCGTGAACGAACCGATCTAAGTGGCATTACAGTTCAAGAAGCACTTAACCACCCAACTTGGTCGATGGGGCCGGTGGTCACAATTAATTCCGCAACACTTATGAATAAAGGTTTAGAAATTATTGAGGCGCACTATCTCTTTAATATTGCTTACTCGCAAATCGAAGCTGTTGTTCATCCACAATCAGTAATCCACTCAATGGTGCAATATGTTGATGGTTCCACAATTGCGCAGGCATCGCCTCCTAATATGAAGGGGCCAATCGCTTTTGCACTTAACTATCCAGATCGCATCAAAGGTGCAGCAGCGCCAATCGATTGGAGCAGTTCCCACACATGGAACTTTGATCCCATCGACAATGAAAGATTCCCAGCAATTGAACTTGCTCATAGGTGCGGAACTTTAGGCGGAGGGCTACCTGCCATATTTAACGCAGCCAATGAAGTTTGTGTCGCAGCTTTTATAGAGGAAAAGATCGCCTTCACCTCTATTATCGAATCTGTGGAAGAAGTGGTTCAATCCTTAGGCGCTAAGTCGGGTGGGGCAATCCGCGATCTATCCGATGTCAGTGCTATCGAGAATGATGCGCGAGCCAAAGCCCACGAACTAGTATCGAAAGTAGCCCGCTAATGCAACTGCTCGGAATTCTCGCATTTATCTTCGCCCTCCTTTTCTCAGTGATGGTCCATGAGTTTGGCCATTATTTAACAGCGCGCCGCTACGGAATGCGCGTCTCGGAATTTTTCTTAGGTTTTGGCAAACGTCTCTGGTCATATCAACGCGGAGAAACCGAGTTCGGTATCAAGGCGATACCAGCTGGTGGTTACTGCCGTATTGAGGGCATGGCCCCCGGAGATGAAATGCCTGCAGGTGAAGAAGACCGCGCCTTCTATCGCGCTAGTTCAGGTAAGAAGTTAATAGTCTTAGGTGCTGGCTCATTTCTCCACTTCGTTCTTGGTTATTTGATTCTATTTGCACTTCTAGCTGGAGTCGGCGTTAATCAAGTCCTGCCAATAATCGACACCGTCGTTGCAAATAGCGCAGCCGATGCAGCAGGCTTTAAAAAGGGCGATGAGATTCTGGCGATTAGCGGTGATAAAGATGCTAATTGGCAGAGCCAATTAGATAAAATTCGTAATTCAAATGGGCGAGAGATAACTTTCACCATTAAGCGAGATAAGCAAATTCTTGAGATCAACGCTGCGCCCAGAATGACGGATATTGAAGATGGCACACAGCGCTACGTTCTTGGGGTAATAAATGAATTTGGCTCCAAACGAGTGGCGCCGATGCAATCTATAACCTCCGCGGCATCACTTACTTGGGAGTTCACATCGGCCTCTGCAAAAGCCCTCGTACAACTCCCCGCCAGAATCCCAGCTCTTTGGGGCCAGAGCTTTGGTGGAGATCAGCGCGATGAAGATGGTTTGGTGGGAATCGTGGGGGTTGCCCGCGTTTCTGGCCAAGCTGTATCTAGCGGTGAGCTAACTCTGGCCGAACGAATCGGAACCTTCTTGCTAATAGTGGCAAGCCTTAATATTTTTGTCGGGATATTTAACCTTCTTCCCATACTGCCGCTAGATGGCGGCCATATGGCAGTTGCTATAGCCGATCAATTTAGAACGGCGTGGGCAAAGTTACGCCGTCGACCAAAGCCGGCGGCGATAGATGTAACCGTTCTAACACCAGTTACCGCAGTGGTCTTTGTAATTCTTGCCGCGCTGACTATTTTGCTCTTGATCGCAGATATTTTTAATCCGATTACTCTTAACTTTTAGCTATTAAATGCAGTCATACCAATTTTGAGGCAGAATAGCCCCATGGTTGATCTCGGAATTCCTAGCGCCCCACCAGCTCCGCTCCATGCACGTCGCAAGACTAAGCAGCTAATGGTGGGCAAAGTTGGGGTAGGTAGCGAATCTCCGGTTAGCGTGCAATCAATGTGCACAACTCTTACAGCAGATGTAAATGCAACGCTGCAACAGATCGCTGAGTTAACTGCCGCAGGTTGTCAGATTGTGCGAGTTGCCGTTCCAAGTCAAGATGATGCCGATGCGCTAGCGCAGATTGCTAAGAAATCACAGATTCCAGTTATCGCAGATATTCATTTCCAACCAAAATATATCTTCGCCGCAATTGATGCCGGCTGTGCAGCTGTGCGCGTAAACCCGGGCAATATTAAACAATTTGATGACAAAGTTAAAGAGGTCGCTAAGGCGGCAGGAGATGCAGGAATTCCAATTCGCATTGGGGTAAATGCCGGATCGTTAGACCCACGTCTACTTGCCAAATACGGCAAGGCAACTCCTGAAGCCCTTGCCGAATCTGCGCTATGGGAGGCTTCGCTATTTGAAGAACATGGCTTCTCTGATTTAAAGATTTCAGTCAAGCATCATGATCCAGTAACAATGGTAAATGCCTATCGCATCCTTGCTGCTAAGTGTGATTATCCGCTGCACCTAGGAGTAACTGAGGCAGGACCTGCCTTTCAAGCAACTATTAAATCAGCAACCGCATTTGGAATTCTTTTAGCTGAGGGTATTGGCGACACAATTCGCGTATCGATGTCAGCGCCTCCTGTTGAAGAAGTTAAGGTAGGAATTTCAATTCTTGAGTCACTTAACTTACGTCAGCGAAAATTAGAGATTGTCTCCTGTCCATCTTGCGGTCGCGCCCAAGTCGATGTCTATACTCTGGCCGAGAAAGTTCAAGCAGGTCTTGAGGGCATGACCGTTCCACTTCGCGTGGCTGTCATGGGTTGTGTAGTAAATGGCCCAGGTGAAGCCAGAGAAGCTGATCTGGGCGTTGCATCTGGCAACGGCAAAGGTCAGATTTTTGTTAAGGGTGTAGTAATCAAAACTGTGCCTGAAGCGATGATTGTAGAAACTCTTATTGAAGAGGCGATGCGCCTTGCAGAAGAAATGGAGGCCGCTGGAGTTACTTCAGGCGAACCTTCCGTCACAGTTAAGTAATAAAGCGATAAGGTTGCGCCTATGTTGCGCATGTCCAGCCTATTTCTTCGCACGCTGCGCGATGACCCTGCAGATGCAGAGGTTCCCAGCCATAAACTCTTAGTCCGAGCAGGATATATTCGCCGCATCGCCGCTGGCATATATTCATGGTTGCCCTTAGGTGTTATCACGCTACGAAATGTTGAGCGAATTATTCGCGAAGAGATGGATGCAGCTGGATTTCAAGAAGTTCATTTCCCGGCCTTGTTACCGCGCGATGCCTACGAGGTTACCAATCGCTGGGAAGAGTACGGGCCTTCACTCTTTCGCCTGCAGGATAGAAAAGGGGGAGACTACCTACTTGGCCCTACCCATGAAGAGATGTTTACCCTCATGGTTAAGGGCGAATACTCCTCCTATAAAGATCTACCTTTAACTATTTATCAGATCCAAAATAAATTTAGAGATGAAGCCCGCCCACGCAGTGGAATAATCCGTGGCCGTGAATTTGTCATGAAGGACTCTTACTCTTTTGACTTAACAGATGAAGGGCTAGATATTTCATACCAGAAACATCGTGATGCCTATATCAGCACTTTTGATCGCCTACATTTAAAGTACAACATAGTTAAAGCGGTATCGGGTGCGATGGGTGGATCTAAATCAGAAGAGTTTTTAGCGCCATGTCCAACAGGTGAAGATACATATGTCCTCTGTCCCAAGTGTGGTTTTGCTGCAAATGTTGAAGCTATGGTCACCAAAGTTGAACCAGGTGATGCCAGTAAAGTTGCAGCAATTGAAGAGTTAGATACCCCAAATACCCCAACTATTGACTCACTTGTCGCAGTTCTAAATGAAAAATTTGGTGGGGGATTTACAGGTGCATCCACACTTAAGAATGTTATGTTGATGGCAGATAATAAAGCGATCTGCGTTCTAGTTCCCGGCGATCGCGAAGTCGATTTAAAGCGTCTGCAGGCAGGCCTTGCCGGTGTTGAAGAACTGCGTGTCTTTGAAGAAGCTGATTTTGCTAGATTCCCATCGCTGGTTAAGGGTTACATCGGGCCGCAAGATGCCGCTAAATCTGGAATTAGCGTTTATGCAGATCCGCGAGTTGCACCTGGTACATCTTGGGTAACTGGTGCTAACCAGCGAGATCGCCATGCGCGCAACGTTGTTAACGGTCGCGATTTCACACCTGATGCCTATATGGAAGCTGCTGAAATTCGGGAAGGCGATAGGTGTCCTGATTGCCAAAGCCCTGTCGTCATTGATCGTGCGATCGAAATTGGACACATTTTCCAACTAGGTCGCAAATATGCCGGGGCCCTTGGTTTAACGGTCTTAGATCAAAATGGAAAATCACAGGTTGTCACCATGGGTTCATACGGCATTGGTGTATCACGCGCCGTCGCCGCCATTGCTGAACAAAGCTATGACGATATCGGTTTAGTTTGGCCAGTTGATGTGGCGCCGGCAAAGGTTCATATCGTGGCGACCGGTAAAGAGGATCTACCTTTTGATGCAGCGCTAGATATTGCAAATTCGCTAGAGGCGCTAGGTATTTCAGTATTACTAGATGATCGGCGCGAGGCTAGCGCGGGAGTTAAATTTAAAGATGCCGAATTAATTGGCAACCCAGTAATTATAGTTGTTGGAAAATCTTTAGCTGATGGCAAGGTAGAGCTACGTAATCGCAGATCTGGTGAAAAATCAGAGGTTGTCCTTGCTGATGCAGCGACTGCGGCACTCGCCCTACTAGCCACTCTCTCTTAACGTGTACGCTGAATTAACTCTCTACACACTTTTATTTCTAGCTCTGGCGGCATTTTCAGCTGGGCTAATTGATGCGATAGCAGGTGGTGGGGGTCTCATTCAACTGCCAGCGCTGCTAATAGGTCTGCCAAGGCTCGAGACGGTAGTAATTCTTGGAACAAATAAAGTTCCCTCGATCTTTGGCACGATAACCTCTGCACTTATTTACCGTAGAAATATAAAATCTGATCTCAAGCTTCTCTTGACGATGGCAGCACCTGCCTTTATCGGCTCAATGGGTGGGGCATCGTTGGCATCTCAGATTCCAACTGAAATTTTAAAACCTTTGGTGGCAGCTCTTTTGACTGCCGTGTTGATCTATACCTGGCGGCGTCCACAACTTGGCCAGATCGAAGTAATGCGACAGAGTGAGAAAGTTCGCTTAAGGGTGGCAGCAGTTGCTGCGCTAGTCATTGGTTTCTACGATGGGTTAATTGGTCCAGGAACTGGTTCGTTCCTGCTCTTAATTTTAGTTGCGGTGATGGGTTTTGCATTTCTATCTGCATCGGCGATAGCAAAGGTGGTAAATGTAGCCACAAATTTTGGTGCAATTATAATCTTTGGCTTTAATGGGCAGATCCTCTGGAAGATCGGCCTGACTCTAGCGATAGCTAATATGGCAGGTGGCTTTATAGGGGCGAAGTTGGCCCTGCGCGGTGGTTCAAAGTTAGTGCGCCAGGTATTCCTGATAATCACCTTAGCTTTGATTATAAAAGTTGCCATTGATTCTGTGTCCGGTATCTAGCATCTGCCGAGATGTCAGAGCCTGATTCAAATGGTGTTAAAATTTACCTATCAAGTAAGCAATACAACATAATAAAAACTAAATAAGGAGTAACCAGTGTCGATGACGCAATCAATCAGCGATTTAATAATATCAGCTGTCACAGAAGCTGGGTTTTATCTTGAAGAGGTACAAATTGCATCCCCTGGCAGCCACCGTATTATTACCTGTGTCATAGATGGTCCAACACCGCTTAACTTAGATCAAGTAACGGTAGTTTCACGGATTATTTCAGAGCTATTAGATGGCGCAACATTTATGGGCGAGACTCCATTTACCCTTGAGGTCACATCACCAGGAGTAGATCGCCCGCTTACCGAAGTTCGCCATTGGAATAAAAATATTTCACGTCTAATAAAAGCAACTTTAAATGATGGATCAGTCGTTAATGGTCGGTTAACTGAATTTGATGGTTCCAATGCAACGTTAGTTGAAAACATTAAGGGCCGCATCAAGACCCATCTTGTAAAGCTTGTTGATATTAAGCGCGCTGTTGTTGAGATTGAATTCAATCGCAAAGATGTCACCGATGAATAAGGGCACTGTCGATGTAGAGGCTTTAATAGCTCTTGCTACCCATAAAGAGATTCCACTTGAGCAGCTAATCACCGAGATTGAAACGGGTGTTTTAGATGCCTACTATCAAACCGATGAGCCAAAGCGCCAAGCGCGTGCGGAGATAAATCGTGAAAACGGTGAAATTTCTATCTTTATCCCCAATTTTAATGAGTTAGGTGAGCGGGTAAGTGAAGATCGTGATGAGCCAGAAGGATTTGCACGCGTTATTACATCTACTGTGCGCCAAGTTATTAAATTGAGGATGCGCGCTACCAATGATGCGGAAATAGTTGGTGAGTTCAGCGCCTCTGTCGGAGATGTCATTTCCGGAGTTGTGCAACAAGGTCGAGATCCCAAAATGATAAATGTGAATTTAGGAAAAGTTGAAGGTCGTATCCCGCCACAAGAGCAGGTTCCAGGTGAGGTTTACACCCATGGAGATCGCATTAAATGTTTTGTTGTTGAAGTAAAGCAAGGGATGAAAGGGCCAGAGATCATGCTCTCGCGCAGCCACCCGGCACTTGTTAAGCAGCTCTTCTCATTAGAAGTTCCAGAAATTAAAGATCGCATTGTTGAAATTATGGAAGTTGCGCGCGAGGCAGGTCACCGCACCAAAATTGCAGTTCGCTCGCATCGCGCAGGAGTCTCGGCTAAGGGTTCACTAATTGGACCAATGGGCGCACGTGCTCGCGCAGTAATGGAAGAGTTACATGGCGAGAAGATCGATATTGTTGATTGGTCTGAAGATCCAGCAGAATTTGTTGGCCAAGCGCTGGCCCCGGCAAAAGTTGCCAAGGTTGAGATCGTTGACCTGGCAATGCGTTCGGCGAAGGTAACTGTTCCTGATTACCAACTCTCGCTGGCAATTGGTAAAGATGGGCAGAACGCCCGCCTTGCTGCGCGGTTAACTGGATGGCGCATCGATATCCATCCAGATACGCCATCAACCTCTTAATTGCCCGCGTATTTAGGTTAAATCGCGCTGGTTCGCTATTCTTATCCCTTGTTGATGGGCAAAGAGATGGCGAAATTGCGAGAACGAATCAAACCGATACGTACCTGTATCGTTTGCCGCAAAGCTCAAAGTTCATCGCAACTATTGCGAGTTAACTGCGTTGATGGGGTGGTAATCCCAACTAGCGGCGGAAAATCTCAAGGTAGGGGGGCGTGGCTACATCTGGAATGTGGATACGTTGGCATAGAACGGAAAGCGTTTAAGTGGGCTTTTAAGCTCGAAGTAGCGCCCGATGTTTCACAATTTAAAACGTTCTTAGATGAACGACTATTAGATATGGATGCGAAAGATATGAAACTCAAATGAGCTCGTTCAGATTATGAGGTCTTACAACTAAGGCTCGCATCCCTAGATAAATATCTAGAACAAAGATTGCGGGCCAAGACAGGAGAAATGTGTCAAAGGTCCGCGTACATGAGTTGGCAAAACAACTCGGTATGGAGAGCAAGGTAGTTCTTGCCAAACTCCAAGAAATGGGCGAATTCGTCCGTTCAGCATCATCAACTGTAGAAGCGCCCGTCGTGCGCAAGCTCATCGAGATGTATCCCGATGCCAAGCCAGTTGAAGAGAAGAAGCCAGTTAAGAAAGCAGCTGCCAAGAAGAGCGCTGCTAAGAAAACGGCTGAAGTAAATCCAGTACTTGCCGCCGAACTTGCCGCCGAACTTGGCGTTGATTTAGAGGCGCTAAAAGCAGCGCGTGCAGAAACAGTTGCGACTCCACCACCGGCAGCACCGGCAGCAACTACAGATTCAGAACCTGTAGCTGCGGCAGATGTAAAACCTGCGACTCCACGTCCTGGTAATAATCCATTTTCAACTGGTGGCACATCTGCTTCGGTACCGCGTCCACCACGTCCTGGTAATAATCCATTCTCAACTGGTGGCGCAGTACCGCGTCCACCGCAAAGACCTACAGGTGCACCAGGTGCGCGTTCTGGAATGTCAGGTCCTCGTCCAGGTTCTGTGCGACCTGGTTTTGCAGCACGTCCAAATACACCACGTCCGGCCGGAACTGGTGGACCAGGAAACTATCCACCACGTAGCGGTGGAAGCGGAGCGCCATCATCTTCTAGTCCGTATCGTTCAAATGGTCCATCAACTGGTGCACCAACAACAGGTGGACCGCAACGTCCAGGTGGTGGTCCAAATCGTGGACCTGGTCGCGGCGGTGCAGCCGGTGCATTCGGTAAGAATGCAAGTAAGAGCAGCAAGCGCAAACCTAAATCTAGAAAAGCGCTACGCGACGAGTTCGATAATATGCAAGCGCCACAATTGGGTGGCGCAGTTATTCCACACGGAGATGGTAAGACACAAATCCGCATGCGCCGTGGTTCCACTTTGGCTGATTTTGCAGAAAAGATCGGCGCAGATGCAGCAGCGTTAGTTGCGGCGCTCTTTCACTTAGGTGAGATGGTTACCGCTACCCAATCTGTAGATGCAGATACCTTCGAAATTCTGGGTGCTCAACTTGGTTATGTAATTCAAATAGTTAGCCCAGAAGATGAAGATCGCGAACTTCTTCAGGACTTTGATATTGACTTGGCGCAAGAGTTAGCCGATCTTGATACTGATCTATTGGAAGCTCGTCCTCCTGTTGTAACGGTGATGGGACACGTCGATCACGGTAAGACCAGTTTGCTTGATGCTATCCGCAAATCTGAAGTTCTAAAGACTGAAGCAGGCGGAATCACCCAGCATATTGGTGCTTATCAAATTCACCACGATCACAATGGGATCAATCGTGCAATAACCTTTATCGATACCCCAGGACACGAGGCATTTACCGCTATGCGTGCACGTGGTGCCAAGGTTACTGATATCGCAGTCCTGGTTGTTGCAGCAGATGATGGCATTATGCCTCAGACTATTGAAGCGTTAAACCATGCCCAAGCTGCCGATGTTCCAATTGTGGTTGCAGTTAACAAGATTGATAAAGAAGGTGCGAACCCAGATAAGGTGCGCCAACAATTAACTGAGTACAACTTAATTGCAGAAGAATATGGCGGCGAGACTCTCTTTGTTAACGTCTCAGCTAAATCTGGCACAGGAGTAAACGAGTTAATTGATGCGATTCTTCTGACGGCAGATGCTGCCATTGATCTTCGTGCGATCGCACAAGATTCAGCGCGCGGAGTTGCCATCGAAGCGCACTTGGACCGCGGTCGCGGTCCTGTCGCCACCGTACTTGTTCAGCGCGGAACTCTTAAAGTTGGAGATGCAATTGTCGCTGGCGGTTCATTTGGTCGCGTTCGTGCCATGCTTGATGAGCATGGTGAAAACGTTGAAACAGCCGGTCCATCTCGTCCAGTGCAAGTTCTCGGATTTACATCCGTGCCAAGTGCGGGAGATACCTTCTTAGTTGCAGATGAGGATCGCACAGCACGTCAGATCGCTGAGAAGCGTCAGGCGGCAGAGCGTAATGCGCAGCTTGCCAAGGCGCGCAAGAAAGTCTCACTTGAAGACTTCATGCAACAATCGAAGATCTCCACACTTAATCTCATTCTTAAGGGTGACGTATCTGGTTCTGTTGAAGCCCTCGAAGATGCGCTTATGCAACTAGATGTGGGCGCCGAAGTTGATCTTCGCGTAATCCACCGTGGCGTAGGTGCAATCACTAAGAGTGATATCACCTTGGCATCTGCTTCAACTGCAGTCGTTATTGGCTTTAACGTTAAGCCAGAACCACAGACAGCAATTTACGCTGATCAAGAGGGCGTGGAAGTCCGCTTCTATTCAGTCATCTATAACGCAATTGAAGAGATCGAACTTTCACTTAAGGGCTTGCTCAAACCAGAGTACGAAGAAATCGTGCTTGGCAACGCTGAAGTCCGTGAGATCTTCAAATCTTCTAAGGCTGGCAATATCGCAGGTTCCATCGTTCGCGATGGTTCGATCAAGCGAAACGCCAGAGCTCGCATTATGCGTGGTGACGAGATAATTGTTGATGACTTAACCATCGATTCACTTAAGCGCTTTAAAGACGATGCAACTGAAGTTAAAGAAGGCTTCGAGTGCGGTATTGGTCTAGGGAATATGAAAGATTTGCAAATCGGGGACACTATCCAAGTCTTTGAGATGCGCGAGAAGAAGCGGGCATAACTATGGGCCAGTCGCATCGCACTCAAAAAGTGGCCGATCGCATCAAAGTGGTAGTGGCGCAGCTGCTTGAGACGAAGATCAAAGATCCTCGTCTTGGCTTCGTCACTATTACAGATGCGCGAGTTACAGGTGATTTACAGAATGCATCTATCTTCTACACCGTTTTAGGCGATGAAGAACAACGCGCTGCCACAGCGGCTGCTCTAGAGAGCGCTAAAGGGGTAATTCGCAGCGCTGTCGGAAGAGATTTGCAGACGCGCCTTACTCCAAGTTTAGAATTTTTTGAGGATGGACTTCCCGAGTCAGCTAAAGCTTTGGATTCTCTTCTAGATAAGGTTCATGAACTAGATGCCGAAGTTGCCCAACTTCGTAGAAACGCTTCATTTGCTGGGGGAGAAGATCCTTATAAAGTCCCAAAAATAATTGAAGATTGATCAAGATGTCTGATGGTTTTCTAGTTGTAGATAAAGCACCTGCCATGACTAGCCACGATGTTGTAGCAGTTGCACGTAAAGCCTTAGGTACGAGAAAAGTTGGCCATGCTGGCACGTTAGATCCAATGGCGACGGGTGTTTTAGTTCTAGGTTTTGGTAACGGCACGCGACTTCTGCAATATATAACTGATGGAGATAAGTCTTACGGGGCAACCATTGTTTTAGGGGCTGCGACCATCACAGATGACCACGAGGGCGAATTAATTTCAGAAGTAGATGCCTCAGAGATCAGTGATGAGCAAATCAAAGAAGGTTTAGCAAAGATGAAGGGTGTAATTCAACAACGCCCTAGCTCTGTCTCTGCGGTAAAAGTTGGCGGCGAACGCGCCTACGATCGTGTACGCGCCGGCGAAGTCTTTGAATTAGAGGCCCGAACTATCACCATTTCAGCTTTAGATATTTTGGAGATTCGCCGCGTAGCTAGGCGCATTGAGATAGATATAGATGTCACATGTTCGGCCGGTACTTTCATCCGCGCCATTGCTCGAGATTTAGGTAGCGATCTAGAGGTTGGTGGCCATCTATCAGTGTTGCGTCGTACCCGCGTAGCGGGTTTTCCAATTTCCCAAGCTATCTCCTTCGAAGATTTGAAATCCCAAAGTTTTACCCCGCTTGAGCTGGCAGATGTTGCTCGCACAACTTTTCAGGTTCGTGAATTGGCGTTGGATGAAGTCTTAGAGCTTTCCTTCGGTAGGCCGCTGGCGGTAAATCCCAGCGCCGAGATCTATGCCGCGTTATCTCCAGATAATAGGTTAATCGCCCTACTCAAGAATGAATCTGAAAAAGCCAAACCAATCGCTGTTTTTGCAGCCGCTAATTAATCGGCAATAATTAAGCCATGGCAATCGGAAACGTTGTAGTCATCGGAGTCTTTGATGGCGTCCACAAAGGCCACCAGTTACTGCTAAATCGCGCGAAATCTCTATCTGATGGCCGCCCAATAATTGCCTTAACCTTTGATCCCCATCCAATGCATGTTTTAGCACCCGCCCGTGCACCATCAGCGCTCACAACTTTAGCTGACCGAGTCGAGCTACTCAAGATTCACAATGCGGATCAAGTGGCGGTATTAAAGTTTACAAAGAAATTTGCAGAGATGTCTGCAGAAGATTTTGTAAAAGAAGTTCTGGTAGGGCAGCTAAGCGCATCTCTGGTAATTGTAGGTAAGAACTTCACCTATGGTCATAAAGCTTTCGGAAATATTGAGAGCCTAATTAGCGATGGAGCCAAATTTAATTTCGTAGTCGATGTACAAGATTTAGAATTTGGTGAAGGAGAAGTTATATCTTCATCTCGAATCCGTTCGCTGATAACTATGGGAAATATTGAAGAAGCACGAAAATTACTCTCTCGCCCACACCGCCTTGATGGAGTAGTAGTACATGGAGAAAAACGCGGTAGAGAAATTGGTTATCCAACTGCGAACTTAGGAAATCTTGATGGGCAGACTATCCCTAGCGATGGAGTTTATGCCGGGTGGCTAACAGTTGGTATCAACTATTGGCCATCGGCTATCTCAATTGGAACTAATCCAACTTTTGCTGGAGTACGTGCTCGACAAGTTGAGGCCTACGCCCTTGATCAAGAAGGTTTAGATTTGTACGATAAGAACGCATCCATAGAATTCGGTTGGCGCCTGCGCGATACCTTGAAATTTGATGGGCTGGAGCCGTTATTGGCGCAAATGAAGCTAGATTGTGATCAAGCCCGCTCACTAACTGAGCAATAGATACTGATTTTGCGCTCCATGCTGCTGCGCTGGTAACCTTTGCCTGTCCAACGATAAAAGTGAGTGACCGTGTATCAAACCGGTCACCGTCGTGGCGGTAACTAAGAGGAGTCCAGAGATGGCATTAACACCAGAGGTAAAGAAAGAAATCATTACTAAGTACGGCTCATCAGCTACCGACACCGGAAGCCCTGAAGCACAAGTTGCATTGCTCTCACGTCGTATTGAAGATATCACTACACATTTAAAGACTAATGCCCATGATCACCACAACCGTCGCGGTTTGCTGTTACTCGTGGGTCGTCGCCGTCGAATTCTTCAGTACTTATCAAAGACAGATATCAATCGCTATCGTGCGATTATCGAAAAACTCGGTATTCGCCGCTAATTAAATAACTACCCGCCAGGGGAGTCTGTTTTCCATAAAGTTTTGGGAGCGATGGTCCTCGGTAGTGGTTTCCGCAGTATTTCTTAACTCTAAAAATTTAAGAAAAAGTTGCGTGAACTTCGATCGACGATCCATTACTCCGTATCATTAGATACAAACTTTTGCGGAAGAATATATACAAACCTGGACGGGTACTCGAAATAAAGGAGGACCCATGGAGGGTCAAGACGTTCAAACATCAGTTGCTATTATCGATAATGGCAAGTTCGGAAAGCGTGAAATTCGCTTTGAAACAGGACGCCTCGCGCGTCAAGCAGCAGGAGCAGCAGCAGTTTTCCTAGACGATCAGACAATGATCCTCTCAGCAACAACTGCATCCAAGACTCCTAAAGATCAATTTGATTTCTTTCCTTTGACAGTAGATGTTGAAGAGAAGATGTACTCAGTTGGTCGGATCCCAGGTTCATTTTTTCGCCGCGAAGGTCGTCCATCAGAAGATGCGATTCTTACCTGCCGTTTAATTGATCGCCCATTGCGTCCATCATTTGTTAAGGGACTGCGCAATGAAATACAGATCGTTGTAACGGTTATGGCCCTTGATCCTGACCATATGTACGACGTAATCGCAATCAACGCAGCTTCCATGTCTACACAGTTAGCTGGACTTCCATTTTCTGGCCCAATCGGTGGAGTGCGCGTTGCGCTAATCGATGGTCAATGGGTTGCCTTCCCTAATCATTCACAGGTTGAAAATGCAGTCTTCGATATGGTTGTTGCCGGACGAGTGGCAGCAGATGATGTTGCAATCATGATGGTTGAGGCTGAAGCTACTGCTAAAACTATTGAACTCATTAAGAATGGCCAACCAACTCCTACTGAGGAGATTGTTGCTCAGGGACTTGATGCAGCCAAGCCATTTATCAAAATACTTTGTGAAGCACAGTCAAAGCTAGCCAAAGTTGCTGCTAAACCAACTGCAGAATTCCCTGTTTTCTTGGATTACCAAGATGATGTATTTGCCGCAGTTGAGAAAGCCGCCAAAGATGACCTTGCCAAGGCGCTAACAATTTCAGGTAAGCAAGAGCGCGAAAGTAAGATCGATGAGATCTCAGCTGCAACTAAGGAATCTGTTTCTGCCGCCTTTGAGGGTCGCGAAAAAGAAGTTCCTGCAGCGTTTCGCTCGCTAACCAAGAAGTTGGTTCGCCAACGTGTTCTGCGTGAGAAGATCCGTATTGATGGTCGCGGTTTGCGCGATATTCGTGCGCTATCTGCTGAAGTAGAAGTTATTCCGCGTGTACACGGATCAGCTATCTTCGAACGTGGAGAGACTCAGATTCTCGGCATTACAACTCTTAATATGCTCAAGATGGAGCAGCAGCTAGATACGCTAAATCCAGAGAACCATAAGCGCTATATGCATAACTACAACTTCCCACCTTATTCAACTGGTGAAACAGGTCGTGTTGGTACGCCTAAGCGCCGTGAAATTGGACATGGCGCACTTGCAGAACGCGCACTAATTCCAGTTTTACCAACTCGCGAAGAGTTCCCTTATGCAATTCGCCAGGTATCAGAAGCACTTGGCTCAAATGGATCAACCTCTATGGGTTCAGTCTGTGCATCAACTCTTGCGATGTTAAATGCTGGTGTTCCTCTTAAGGCACCTGTAGCTGGTATTGCAATGGGTCTAATCTCAGACACTGTCGATGGCAAAATTGAATACGTGGCCTTGACAGATATTTTGGGCGCAGAAGATGCTTTCGGAGATATGGACTTTAAGGTCGCTGGAACTAAGGATTTTGTTACCGCACTTCAGCTAGATACCAAGCTTGATGGAATTCCTGCCTCAGTACTTGCTGCAGCACTTCATCAAGCAAAGGAAGCTCGCTTAGCAATCCTTGATGTTATGAATGAGGCAATCGATACACCTGATGAGATGAGCCCATTTGCTCCTCGTATCATCTCTGTAAAGATTCCAGTTGATCAGATCGGTGCTGTGATTGGACCTAAGGGCAAGATCATCAACCAGATCCAAGATGAAACTGGCGCAGATATCTCAATCGAAGATGATGGCACGATCTACATCGGGGCAGTTGATGGTCCGTCAGCAGAAGCTGCACGTGCACAGATCAATGCGATCGCTAATCCGCAGATGCCTGAAGTTGGAGAACGTTACTTAGGTACCGTTGTAAAGCTTGCAGCATTCGGTGCTTTCATCTCACTTATGCCAGGTAAAGATGGCTTGCTCCACGTATCTCAGATCCGCAAGATGCATGGTGGAAAGCGAATCGAGAACTTGGAAGAAGTTATGAAGGTTGGCGACAAGATTCAAGTTGAGATCGGTGAAATCGATCCGAAGGGCAAGCTCTCACTTGTTCCTGTACTCGAAGATGGAACCACACCGAGCGCAGAGTAAATGTCAGTTCGTCGCACAGTATTACCAAGTGGTCTACGTATCGTTACGGAAGAAGTTCCGTCGGTACGTAGCGCCGCTATTGGTATCTGGGTAAATGTTGGCTCGCGTGATGAGACCCCGGCAGTTGCTGGGGCTTCTCATTTTCTAGAACATCTTTTATTTAAAGGGACTAAGCGACGTAGTGCGCTAGAAATCTCTTCCAGCATTGAGTCTGTTGGTGGCGAAATGAACGCCTTCACCAGTAAGGAGTACACCTGCTTTTACGCGCGGGTAATTGATACCGATCTTCCGCTAGCTATAGATGTGATCTCAGATCTAATTACCTCTTCGGTTGTTTTAGCGTTAGATGTAGATGCCGAACGTAAAGTTGTGCTGGAAGAAATAGCTATGCGCGATGATGATCCAAGCGACCTAGTACATGATCTTTATGCGCAGACATATTACGGGGATACACAACTTGGCCGGCCAATTTTAGGAACCATTCAATCTATCTCTGATATGAGCCGCAAAAGTGTATTTAATTATTATAAGAAAAAATATCTTCCACAAGATCTAGTGGTATCGGTCGCTGGAAACATCAGGCATAAACGCGTTGTGGCTATGGTGGAAGAGGCTCTTTCTCGAGATGATTTTCTAGATGTTAAGGGTAGTCCTCAATTAAGAGAGAATACCCCGGTCAAAATAAAGCCAGTTAAGAGCGTTGGTTTGATTAACCGAAAAACAGAGCAGGCCCATATGTTTTATGGCATGGAAGGTGTAGCCAGAAGTGATGAACGTCGTTTCGCAATGGGCGTACTTGCTTCAGCCCTTGGCGGAGGCATGTCATCGCGACTCTTCCAAGAGATCCGCGAAAAACGTGGGCTAGCTTATTCTGTCTATGCCTACGCGCAACAATTTGCTGGTTCTGGACAAATTGGTTTTTATGCTGGATGTAATCCTGCAAAAGCTATTGAAGTAGTTGAGATAATCCGCGAAGTTTTATCTGATGTAGCAGCAAATGGCATGAACCACGAGGAGGTTGAGCGGGCCAAAGGCGCTGTTCGCGGCTCTCTGGTCTTGAGTCAGGAGGATTCAGCTTCTCGAATGAGCCGAATTGGCAAGAATGAGATTGTGTATGGACAAATTATGGGCTTTGATGACATATTAAAGTCAATTGCAGAGGTTACGCCAGGTGATGTACAGAGAATTGCTAGCGAATATCTAGTAAAAGCGCCTACCCTTGCCTTAGTTGGTCCATTTAAAAGTACGAATAAATTTGAGAAGGTGTTGAACTAATGATTAAAGTTGGAGTCTTAGGTGCACGTGGCCGCATGGGATCTGAGGTTGTTAAGGCGGTATCAACTGCCTCCGATCTGGTATTAACTGCAGCTTTGGATATTGGTGATTCGCTCGAGGCGTTAATTGCAAGCGGAACCGAAGTTGTAGTTGACTTTACTGTTCCCGATTCAGTTATGTCTAACCTAGAGTTTTTAATCACTAATGAAATCAGCGCAGTTGTCGGAACTACTGGATTCGATAAGACCAGAATTGCTGACCTAGAAGCCTTGCTAGCTAAACACCCCCAAGTTGGCGTATTAGTAGCCCCTAATTTTGCAATTGGCGCAGTGTTGATGATGGAGTTTGCACAGAAGGCAGCGAAGTACTTCGAATCTGCTGAAATTATTGAACTTCATCACCCTGACAAAGTTGATGCGCCTTCTGGAACTGCGACCCGAACTGCTGAGCTAATGTCAGCAGCGCGTAAAGATTTAAAGTCAGCTGCGATGCCTGATGCGTCATCAAATGTAAGTGATGGTGCACGCGGATTCTTGGTAGGTGATATTCCAGTCCACTCAGTAAGGTTGCGTGGCTTGGTGGCTCATCAAGAGGTACTACTTGGTGGGCAAGGTGAGACGCTTTCGATTCGCCATGACTCGCTAGATAGAACAGGGTTTATGCCGGGAGTAATTCTGGCAGTGCGTAAAGTTATTTTAAATCCGGGGCTGACTGTCGGCCTCGAAAAATTTATGTATGGATAAGTAAATGGCCGAGATCGATATAACAATGTATGGCGCCGATTGGTGTGGAGATTGCCGGCTTTCAAAGCGTTTATTTGAAGAGCTAGATATAGAGTTTAACTATATTGATCTCGAAATAGATTCCACCGCCGCTGCCAAAGTAATCGAAATTAATGGAGGTACGAAATCAATTCCCGTCATCGTTTTCGCCGATGGAACTCATTTGACTGAGCCGTCAAATAAGGAATTGAAGGCAAAGCTGCAGGCGCTATCTATTATTTAAAGTAGCTATTTCTTCAACATCTTTAGCTCAAGCTATTTGAAAAAGTGCCGCCGAAGTCGCAGCGGCAGAGATTACAACTATCGGAAATGGCGCCCGCAATATGAGAGCCAGTAATGCAACACCGATTCCAGCTAACCTTTGGTCAGCAACAATCAGTGAATCTTTTGTAAAAGCTTGCACTGCAACCAGGGCGCTAAGAAGTGCGATGGGAATGAGTGAGTTAATTTTTAGAATTCTTGGGTGGGATAACCAACGCATGGGAATGCTATGTCCGATATATTTTAAAGTGAACGCCCATGCACTTGTTCCGATTACCGCAAACCAGAATGGGTCCAAGAAATTTATCTCCATAAATTTGCTCGCAATCCATAGGCAACTGCTAGAAATGCCGTGGTAATAATCGGCGCTCCTGGTACGAAGTAGGGGGTCATGGCCAAGGCAACAATCGCTGCAGTCAGAGCTAAGATGCGATCTGATTTAGCTTTTAAGCGTGGCCAGAGTAAACCTAAAAATGCTGCAGGAACCGCCGCATCTAAACCCCAAGCGGCTGGATTTCCCATAGCTTGCGCACCTAACGCGCCAGCCAGTGTGAATATATTCCAAAATATAAATACACCAGCGCCGGTTAACCAAAATCCTTGGCGCATGGCTTTCGAACCTAGCTCTTCTTGAGATAGCGCAACACCGGTTGACTCATCAATTGTTAATTGCGCCGCAAATATTCTGCTCCAGCCTTTAACTTTTAGAACTGGTGCCATTCGCAATCCATACAAGGTATTGCGAATCCCTATTAATGAGGCTGCGGTAATTCCGCTAATTGCGCTGCCACCAGCGCCCAAGATTCCCACCAAAGCAAATTGTGAAGCCCCAGTAAATGTTAGGAGAGAGAGCAAGCAAGTTTGCAATACCGTAAATCCCGCCGCTACCGATGCCGCTCCAAATGCAATGCCATAGGCCCCGACCGTAAGAGATACGCTCAAAGATTGGGTCGTGGTGGCGCGGTTCACTTTAGACACGGGAGCATTCTGCCCTACATATCCTGGTTGAGGTAACGGGCTATATATAAGGTGGCGCATGTGAGCCAAGAAGTAGTTTTTCGCGATGATGTTACCGTTGAACTCGTTAAGTCCAGCGCCAGTGATGCCGATGTTATTTGGGCGGCCCGAGTATCAACAGCTGGTGAACAGTCAATGGAAGAGATCGGCGAAGATCCAGCGCGTTCTGCTGGTTTGATCAATTACTTGGCGCGCGAGCGCCACGGTTCACCTTTTGAACATACTTCTATGACTTTCTTTGTGAGCGCGCCGATATTTGTATTCCGTGAATTTATGAGACACCGAATCGCTTCTTACAATGAAGAGTCAGGGCGTTACCGCGAATTAAAGCCAGTTTTTTATATTCCGGCTAAAGAGCGAAAGTTAATTCAAGTAGGAAAGACGGGCGCTTATACATTTGAAGATGGAAGCGCTGAGCAATTTGAAATCACGGTAAAGGCTTTGAAAGAGGCCTATCTGATTGCTTATGATAGTTATCAGAAAATGTTAAATGCCGGGGTTGCTCGCGAAGTAGCGCGCGTAGTCTTACCAGTTGCTACCTACTCATCAATGTATGTAACTATGAATGCAAGAGCGTTGATGAATTTCCTATCGTTGCGGACCGCGCGCGAAGGCTCTCATTTTCCAAGCTATCCACAAAGGGAAATTGAGATGGTGGCTGAGAAAATGGAAGCGGAATTTGCGAAATTAATGCCTATTACACACGCCGCTTTTGAAAAATCTGGACGAATCGCACCATAAAACGGTAGGTTTAACCTATGGCAATTGCAGCTCCATTCGGTCGAATGCTCACCGCTATGGTGACGCCTTTTGATAACGAAGGAAAGATTAATTGGCCCGGAGTAGAGAAACTGGCAGCTCACTTAGTTGCAACTGGCCATGATGGAATTGTGGTCAATGGGACAACTGGCGAAGCGCCAACTACTAAGTCATCGGAAAAAGAAGAGATCATTAGAGTTGTGAAAAACGTTGTAGGGCCAAAGATCTTTGTGGTTTCTGGCGCTGGAGATAATGAAACCGACTACTCAATAAACCAAGCCAAGCGCACCGAGAAAGCCGGAGCCGATGGGCTATTAGTTGTGGCTCCTTATTACAACAAACCGCCACAGGCAGGGGTAATGGCACACTTTAAAGTAATTGCCGATGCTACCGACTTACCTGTAATGATGTATGACATCCCTGGACGCTGTGGAATTGAAATTGAGCCAGATACGATTGTCGAGCTATTTGAGCACCCGCAGATTGTCGCCCTAAAAGATGCCAAGGGAGATGTAGCCTCGACTTCCTGGGTCATTCAAAGATGCGGTATCCCAGTTTACTCGGGTGATGACATTTTAAATCTGCCACTACTTTCCGTAGGTGCGGTAGGAGTAGTTTCCGTTTGCGGCCACACAGTAGGTAGCGATTTAAAGGCGATGATTAACGCTTGGTTTGCCGGCGATACAGCTAAGGCTTTGGAAATTCATCAGAAGTTGTTGCCGGTATTTACTGGCACCTTTCGCACGCAAGGTGCGATTCTTACTAAGGCTGCGCTAAATCTGATGGGGTTGCCAGGCGGACACACCAGGCTTCCACTTGTAGATGCAACCGATGATCAAATTGCGCAGTTACGTAAAGATCTTATAGCCGGTGGCGTAGCACTTTAAGCGCTCGCCAATTATAAAATGAGCCATCCTCATCCAGGTCTTGACCTCCCAAATAAATTAGTTGCCGGCGGTTTGCGAATCGTCGCACTTGGCGGTTTGGCTGAGATCGGTCGTAATATGACCGTATTTGAAACTAATGGGAAACTACTAATTGTTGATTGTGGCGTGTTATTTCCAGAGGAGAACCAACCGGGTATAGATCTGATTTTGCCTGATTTTAGTTACATAAGAGATCGCCTAGCTGATGTCGTCGGATTAGTGCTAACACATGGACACGAAGACCATATTGGTGCAACACCATATCTATTACGCGAAAGAGCAGACATTGCGATTTATGGATCAGCTCTAACCTTGGCGTTGATTAGCGCCAAACTTAAAGAGCATCGCATCTCACCTCTTACACGTGAAGTTAAAGAAGGCGACCGCGAAGATATCGGACCATTCGAAGTTGAATTTGTGGCAGTAAATCATTCAATTCCAGATGCGCTAGCAGTTGTAATCCATACAAAAGCAGGCACAGTTCTGCACACGGGCGACTTTAAAATGGACCAACTTCCGCTCGATGGAAGAGTTACAGATCTGCGAACATTTGCGCGCCTAGGTGAAGAAGGAGTAGATCTCTTTTTGGTCGACTCTACAAATGCAGATGTACCAGGGTTTACTCCCTCAGAACGTGAAATCATGCCGGCGCTAAATCGAGTTATTGCTGCTACAAAACGTAGAGTAATCGTTGCATCTTTTTCATCCCATGTTCACCGCGTACAACAAGTAATTGATACTGCAGCTTTACATAATCGAAAAGTAATTTTCATAGGGCGATCTATGGTGCGCAATATGAAAATTGCGCAGGAGATGGGCTATCTCAGTATTCCTGCTGGAATTGTCGTAGCTGCTAAAGAATTAGATAGTTACGATGATCGCGTTGTTTTAATTTGTACAGGTTCGCAGGGCGAACCAATGGCGGCGCTCTCGCGCATGGCAAATGGTGATCATCAAATTAAAGTAGGAGAGGGGGATACTGTAATTTTGGCCTCCTCTTTAATCCCAGGTAATGAAAACTCTGTATTTCGAGTTATCAATGAATTAACCCGCTTTGGTGCGAAAGTGGTTCACAAGGCAAATGCTATGGTGCATGTATCAGGCCATGCTGCAGCTGGTGAGTTGCTGTACTGCTACAACATCGTAAAACCAAAGTATGTCTTGCCTGTTCATGGTGAATGGAGACACTTGAAGGCCAATGCTGAATTAGCGATGCAATCTGGCGTCCCAAGAGAAAACATATTTATAATCGAAAATGGAATTGTTGTAGATTTAATTGACCACAAGGCTAGCGTTGTTGGATCAGTTCCATCTGGATTTGTATATGTTGATGGACATAGTATTGGCGATATCACCGAGTCATCACTAAAAGATCGCCGTATTTTGGGTGAAGAAGGTTTCATATCGGTAGTAGTTGTAATTGAATCCCAGAGCGGAAAGATAATAGCTGGGCCAGATATTCATGCCCGTGGATTTAACGAAGATGAGGCTCTCTTTGACGAAGTGAAAGTCCAAATTGAGAAGGCGCTGCAAAGAGCGGTATCAGAAGGAATCAATGGGACACATCAATTATCGCAAGTTGTTCGTCGGACGATTGGCAGTTGGGTCGGTGGAAAACATCGCCGACGCCCAATGATCGTTCCCGTAGTTATTGAGGTCTGACCGCTAAGATTAAAGGTGTGGCTAAGAGAAAAAACACTTCATCGCGTAAAGCTAGGAAATCTCTCCTAGCTTTGATAGCCAACGGGATCATCGCTATCTGGCGATATATAGCCAGAGCCCTCGGTTCGACAGTTCGCTTTCTGGCTCGAGGTGCGCGCGATTTAGACCCAGCACACCATCGTGACGGTTTAGCTTTTTTACTTTTTATCTTTGCCCTAGCCGCATTTGCTGGAACATGGTTTGCGGCAGATAATTTCGCAGGTAGAAATCTTTATGCGATTATTTATGGAGCACTTGGTAAAATTGGATTTTTCGCCCCACTTGTAATTATCTACTTTGCGCTTCGCTTATTTCGAGTTCCGCAAGAGCAGAAAGCGACATCTCGAATAATAATTGGAATTATCACATTATTGTTAAGCGCCACCGGTCTGGCCCATCTACTAAATGGCTCTCTTGGTGCAATAAATCCGACAGGCGTTACAGCGATGCGCGGTGGCGGCGGATGGCTGGGCTATTTAGTAGCCATGCCATTGGAAGGGCTGATGACTTCTCTTCTGGCCTACCCATTTTTAATTGCGTTGTTCTTTTTTGGTCTATTGGTAACTACTGCAACACCAATTTCTTCATTGGCTATCCGCATCAGAAATACCTCCATTTGGTTCTGGTCTAAACGGCCACAACGCGAGGAAGCAAAGTTGGAAATTTCAGATACACCACCTTTTGAAACTCCAGTCGTGGCATGGAATCAGCATCCCGAGGAAAAAGTCGATGACGATCTTGATGAAGAGGAGTTTGACGAAGAGTTCACTGTTGAAATTCCTCGTTCGCCGGCAGAGCCTCTACTCCCAACTTCGGGTTCGAAAAAACGTCCCGAGCAATTACTACTAGGTTCGGATACTCATTACATACTGCCTCCGCAAGATTTGCTTCGCACCGGTCCGGCGGCTAAGGCAAAATCAAAAGCAAATGAAACCGTGGTTGCTGCGCTGACTGAGGTATTTTTGCAGTTTGAGATTGATGCGCAAGTTACTGGTTTTATGCGGGGACCGACTGTTACGCGATACGAGATCGAGCTAGGAAATGCGGTTAAAGTCGAACGTATCACGGCGCTAGCCAAGAATATTTCATATGCGGTGGCTAGTAGTGATGTTCGTATTCTTTCTCCTATTCCTGGAAAATCTGCTGTGGGTATTGAAATTCCCAATGCGGATAGGGAAATTGTCGCTTTGGGCGATGTCATGCGCTCAAGCGTGGCAGGTCAAGATCACCATCCATTGTTGGTAGCCCTTGGCAAAGATGTGGAAGGTAACTTTGTCTGCGCCAACTTGGCCAAAATGCCGCACCTATTAGTGGCAGGTGCTACTGGGGCTGGTAAATCGTCAATGATTAATGCGATGATCACATCTATTTTAATGCGGGCAACTCCTGATGAAGTGCGCCTGGTTTTAATCGATCCCAAGCGAGTTGAACTAACTGCTTATGAAGGTATTCCGCATCTAGTAACACCGATTATTACAAATCCCAAGAAGGCTGCCGATGCGCTAACTTGGGTGGTACGCGAAATGGATTTGCGTTATGAAGACCTTTCGACATTTGGATTTAGACATATTGATGATTTTAATAAGGCTGTCCGAGCTGGAAAAGTGATCACACCTCCCGGAAGCGATCGAATCGTCGAGCCATATCCTTACCTACTTGTGATTATCGATGAGTTAGCTGATTTAATGATGATTGCTGCCCGTGAAGTCGAAGAATCGGTAGTGCGAATTACTCAGTTAGCCAGATCGGCCGGTATACATCTAGTCCTTGCTACGCAGCGCCCATCTGTGGATGTAGTAACTGGTTTAATAAAAGCTAATGTTCCATCGCGCTTATCTTTTGCAACTAGCTCACTTGCCGATAGCCGCGTTATTTTAGATAGTCCGGGTGCGGAAAAGTTAGTTGGACAGGGCGATGGCCTCTTTATACCAATGGGGGCATCGCGGGCAATACGCATCCAAGGTGCATATGTGTCAGAGCGCGAGATCGAAGCGGTTACTTCGCACGTTAAAAAACAATTATCACCTCGATATCGTGAAGATGTAACTGTTCCTCCGAAAAATAATAAAATGATTGATAAAGAAATTGGTGATGATTTAGATATCTTGCTCCAGGCGATTGAACTTGTTGTCGGAACGCAATTTGGATCTACCTCGATGTTACAGCGCAAGTTGCGAGTTGGGTTTGCCAAAGCTGGCAGGCTGATGGATTTAATGGAATCTCGCGGTATAGTCGGACCATCCGAAGGTTCAAAGGCTAGAGTTGTAATGGTAAAAGCCGATGAGTTGGACTCTGTGCTTTCGACTCTTCGAGATTATTAAAATAGAGGCAGATAGGCTCAATAATGGAGTACCTGGGTGGATGAGGTCGCTAAAAATATTCCTCTACGACTACCCCTCTATGGCTGATAGTCGTAGAATTTAGCCTGTCGCGTTTTTAATCTTCTTCGAGAACTGTGAGTTGTAATGACACTGGGTGAGTTTCTGCAAAGCCAACGCGAACGCGCGGGTCTTAGCATTGACGAACTTACATCACGAACAAGTATTCGAGCCGGATTGCTAAATGAAATTGAAAAGAATAATTTCGTTCATTGCGGCGGTGATACATATGCGAGGGGACATCTCAGAAATATTGCTCCTATAATTGGCATTGAAGCTCAAGAGTTACTAGATCTTTATGACCAGGAGCACTCAACAGAATCTCGCAAAATTCACGACATGTTGGTTGAAAATAATGTTACGAAATTTGCTACCGAAGGTAGAAAAATTTCTTGGAAGTCTTTAGCAATTACTTCGGTTATAGTTTTAGCCGCAGTGGCAACCGTACAGATAATCGTCTCAAATTCAAGTACAACTGTTTTACCAAGGGCAAAGATTTCACCAACAGTTGCCCCTTCTGCCAAAGCAACCCCTCTAGCGAGTTCTAGCAGTTTCCCCGTCGATCAAGAGGTCAAGAGCGGAAAATTGGAGCTGACCATTTCGGCGACTCGTGGAAATTCAAGTATTGATGTTGTAGTTGCGGGCAGGCACCTCTATAAAGGCGCGCTCTTTCAGGGGGATATAAAGACTTTCGCAGCAGATAATTCGATAAGCATTTACCTAAGTAACGCAGGAGACCTCGACTTGACCTTAAATGGTCAGAAATTGGCGCCACTTGGCGTGCGCAATCAAGAGGTTCGTGAGACTTTTAGAAGAAAGTAATTCGTTAAACGCTGTACTATCTGCCAAATGAGTCGCACAGTTGCTATCGTCACTATGGGTTGCGCCCGTAATGAAGTTGACTCAGAAGAGTTGGCTGGTCGGCTAGCTGCCGATGGTTGGACTTTAGTCTCTGATGTCGAAAGCGCAGAAGTAGCAGTTGTAAATACATGCGGCTTTATTGAATCTGCTAAAAAAGATTCGATTGATGCCCTCTTAGAAGCCAATTCACTTAAAGGCCATGGCACAACGCGCGCGGTCGTAGCGGTAGGTTGTATGGCAGAACGCTATGGTCGAGAATTGGCTGGCGCACTACCTGAAGCAGATGCAATCTTAGGTTTCGATGATTATCAAGATATCTCCGCTCGACTGCAGTCAATTCTCTCTGGAAATGCCCACACACCGCACGTGCCACGTGATCGTCGCTCCCTCTTACCTATTGCACCGGCTGATAGGCCGGCTGCGCGCGATGAATCTTATGCATCAACACTTGGGGCGGGCGGATCACTCTTTCGTAAACGATTAGGCGATGCACCATGGGCACCGCTAAAGATTGCATCTGGCTGTGACCGGCGCTGTTCATTCTGTGCAATTCCCTATTTTCGGGGCTCATTTATTTCACGCAAGCCAACAGAAATTCTTGAAGAAGGGCGCTGGCTAGCCAATAATGGAGTCTCCGAACTATTTCTAGTCAGCGAAAATACGACATCTTACGGAAAAGATTTAGGTGACTTAAAATTAATGGAGAAACTCTTGCCAGAATTTGTAGCTATATCTGGTATCGAAAGGGTTAGGTTGTCATATTTGCAGCCTGCTGAGATGCGGCCATCTCTTTTGCAAGCAATGGCTGAGAACGAGAAAGTTGCTCCATATTTCGATCTCTCTTTCCAACACACCAGCCCTACTGTGTTGCGGCGAATGCGACGCTTTGGTGACTCTGAAAAATTTTTACAATTAATTAGCCAAATTCGCGCACTTTCACCCACGGCAGGAATTCGCTCTAATTTTATAGTCGGATTTCCTGGAGAGAACGATAGTGATTTTGCTGATTTAGCAAATTTCGTCAGCGCTGCAAAGTTAGATGCGATCGGCATATTTGCATACTCTGATGAAGACAATACAGAGGCTCTTGATTTATCTGACAAAGTTGATGAAGACTTAATAAAGTCGCGTCTGGAATCACTTTCTTCACTTGCTGATGAGATGGTTTCACTTCGCGCTGCATCACGTATCGGTGAAAATGTGAGAGTTTTGATCGAAGATCAAGATTTACAGGAGGGTCGCGCAGCACATCAGGGACCTGAAGTAGATGGCACGACTTCATTTATTGGAACACAATTTCAAGTCGGGCAATATATAGATGCCGTAGTTGTAGATTCCATGGGTGCGGATTTGGTGGCAAGTGCGCTGTGATAATTCCTGCCGTTATCACTCCCAACTCGCTGACTATTGCACGATTATTATTGATTCCCTTTGGCGCGATCGCTCTCTTTATCAATGGAGGCGATGATTACAACTGGCAGATAGTCTCCTGGTGGATCTTTTTTATCCTTGGTCTATCTGATATTTTTGATGGAAAGCTAGCACGCAGTCGCCAGCAAGTTACCGAACTTGGAAAATTTCTTGATCCAGTCGCAGATAAAGCAATGGTTGGAACTGCCATGGTATGTCTGTCGATAATAGGCCGCTTACCGTGGTGGATTACTATCGTAATTATGGCTCGCGAGATTGCCATCACATTATTTCGAATATCGATCGTTAAGCGTGGCGTAATTCCTGCAAATAAAGGCGGCAAGATTAAAGCTGCGCTACAAGGATTCGGTACTGGCTTTTATGTACTACCGCTTGATCCAAACCTTTACTGGTTTAGAGATGGATTCATGTATATAACAATCCTTGTTACGCTCTGGACCGGCGCCTACTATGTTAGATCTGCATTTAAAAAATAGTTTAGAGAACGAGAGGATTTGCTATGGAGATATCTAATGAGATACTGGGATTAATCTCTAAAGTACATAAATCACTACGCGCCAAGAACCAGACGCTTTCTACCGCTGAGTCACTGACGGCTGGTGGTCTAAGTAGCGCCCTTACGATAATTCCAGGTGCCGCAGATATTTTTTTAGGTTCGATAGTTGCGTACCGACCAGAAATCAAAGTATCCCAACTTGGCGTCAGTTCAGATTTGATTGCTCAGAAATCTGTCGTGAGCGAGGAAGTTGCCATCGCAATGGCTGTGGGGGCAAATAAATTATTTGGCTCTACTTGGGCCATTGCAACTACTGGTGTAGCAGGGCCAGGGCCGGCCGATGGCGCAGAACCGGGAACCGTATTTGTAGCATTTGTCGGACCGCGGACCCAAGTGATAGAACTTTCGCTCTCAGGTGAACGTGAAATCGTTAGAAACGCCACTATTGCCAGCGCGATAGCCTCATTTGCCCGTATCCTTAGACAAGAAGATGAGAGCTAGGCCGCTCTCTTTAAATACGTGAGGAAGGGGATCAAATTGGCGCTCTTACGTGAAGCCGTTGGTCAGACCTTGCGCGCTGCTCGCACTGAGCAATCGCGCACCTTACGCGATGTAGCGCGAGCAGCGCGCGTTTCACTCGGCTATCTCTCTGAGGTAGAACGAGGTCAGAAAGAGGCATCATCTGAGCTTTTAAATGCGATCTGTGTAGCTTTAGGTTTAACTCTTTCAAATGTGATCGCCAACGTCTCGCTAGAACTAAAAATTCGCGAGAGCGCGAAGTTGTCCGTTGTTGACGCAGCCTAAATACGCTACACAAGGCGCAACGCACCGGCGCACCGAAGGTGCGATTTTAGAAGGCACCAAAATGCTCATCGCTAAATTCGGGTTATCTAATATTTCCATGATTGAGATCGCAGACGCTTCAGAGGTCTCGCGAGCAACTTTATATAACCACTACCGCGATAAAAACTCCGTAATCTCCGCACTTATCTCAGCTGAAGTATGCTATTTAATTGAGATTGCTGAAAAAGCTGGTACGCCAGCTGATGCACTTGAGAAACTCTCTATTTATATATCAACGGATACCGCTCTGGCTGCGATGCGTATCCATGACCAAGCCGTTATTACACAGTTATTGGCACACTCCGAACATCATCTCTATTTGGATATGGCGCGCTGCATCTATAGCGCGACAAAATCTGAGGCTGGAACTGGCGTTGCGATGAGATGGCTAATTGGACAGGTATTACAACCACTTAGCGCCAAGCAATCGCGCGAACAAGCTGAGTTATTAGTAGACCGCACACTTTTTTAAATTTAGTGGCCATGCGAATTTCAGATTTACGAGAGCGCCTGCGATTATCTTTTGGAGATCAGTGGGCGCCATCTTTTGCACAAGATATAGCCATTAGCGAACTTGGTAGTCGCAGCGTTGACGAGGCGCTAAAAGATGGTTATGAAGCAGATGAAATTTGGCGGGCTGTTTGCAAACAGTGCCCAAGCGAGACTGATAAATATAAGTAAAATTTAGGTACTAGTTAAAAATTTCTAAACTGCTATAACTTCTAAAATCCATGGCGCTGTGCCATCGCTGGGGGTTAGCGCACATGGGTATTTCTCAGAGACTATGGCGTAAAGGTCCTCAGGAGTTTTAGCAACCGCACGAGATTGCAGTAGCCAACGAGCAATCTCCCCTCGCGTCTTCTTAGACATATGAGTTACCACCTTGCGAACTCCATCAACTACGGTAGAGACGTGAACCTCAACGGTCTTTTCTACGGGCGAGCGCCATACTGTTTTATAGGTGGAAGAGCGGCAGTCGATAATCAGCTCAGTCTTAATTGAGTCCAACGCCTTACCAATGGGGGCAGCCATCACTTTATTATCAATCTTTGCCTTGTAGCTCTCAATCAACTGATCGGGTCGGACGGCGCCATATTTGGCAGAGATTATAAATATCGAGCTCACCGCGCGCCTGCGCGCTGCCGGCGTCAGAGTGGACCAATCCAGCCCCTGATAGAGCACCCCGCTATAGACAGATATAGCTGGGGTTGGCTTAACGGTGGCGTTCTTCTTCTCCGATGGGGGCAACAGGATCAACACCGCGACATCTTGCCATGGAGATTGCGACACGCCAGGTAGATATGTCGGTGCAGCCTGCTACCTTTCGAACAGATGTTCGGATAAAGTTATCCCTGCACAACCAGAGCGGTTCCATCTTCCGCCCACAGGCTCTCAATAAGCCTCGTAGGCCGTCGGTGGCCTTCCGTACCTTCTGGACCAAAACCAACGAATATGCATCTTGCATAGACGTTCTTATCTAAAGGAGCAAAACGTGGCTGCTGAAAAAGCAAGTAAAGCCGAAGAGAAGAACACCTCCGATCGCCAGAAGGCGCTCGATACCGCACTCGCCCAGATTGAACGTCAGTTTGGTAAGGGTTCAGTTATGAAGATGTCCGATCGTCAAAATACGATCGTTGAAGTTATTCCAACTGGTTCAATCGCCCTTGATATCGCGCTAGGTATTGGCGGACTTCCACGTGGTCGTATCGTAGAAATCTACGGACCAGAATCTTCCGGTAAGACAACTCTTACCTTGCATGCAATCGCAAATGCACAAAAGGCCGGCGGCATCTGCGCCTTTATCGATGCAGAACACGCCTTCGATGCAGAGTATGCAAAGAAGCTTGGCGTTGATATCGATGCGCTCCTTGTTTCACAACCAGATACTGGTGAACAAGCGCTAGAAATTATGGATATGTTAATTCGTTCTGGTGCCCTCGATCTCGTTGTCGTTGACTCAGTTGCAGCGCTAGTACCGCGCGCTGAAATCGAAGGCGAGATGGGCGACTCACATATGGGCTTGCAAGCACGCCTTATGTCACAAGCCTTGCGCAAAATTACTGGCGCACTTCACCAATCAAAGACAACTGCAATCTTTATCAACCAGCTCCGCGAAAAGATTGGCGTCTTCTTCGGTTCACCCGAGACTACAACCGGCGGCAAGGCACTTAAATTCTATGCTTCAGTTCGCCTGGATATCCGTCGCATTGAAACTCTAAAAGATGGTACCGAATCTGTCGGTAACCGCACACGCGTCAAGGTTGTCAAAAACAAGATGGCTCCACCATTTAAGCAGGCAGAGTTCGACATTATCTACGGCACAGGTATTTCTCGTGAAGGCTCACTTATCGATCTCGGTGTAGAGATCGGGATAGTAAAGAAAGCCGGAGCTTGGTATACCTACGAGACTGATCAACTGGGTCAAGGAAAAGAAAATTCCCGCGCCTTCCTCCTGGATAACCCCGATCTAGCCAATGAGATCGAGAGCAAGATTCGGGCACACTTTGCCCCTGTAGAGGTAGATGCCGAACTTGTGGCAGCTATCGATGAAGCAGCAGTAGAGGTTGATTTCTAATTAGCCTGGAATTTGTAAAGGTGGCACGAGGCGAGGGCTCTGATCCTTACGAAGTAGCACATACGATCGCGCTAAATGCGCTCGTCACGCGTGCGAAAAGTAGGGGCGAGCTTCTCGCTCACCTTAAAACGCGGGGTATCGAACTCGAAGTTGCACAAGCGACGATTTTCCGACTTCAAGAAGCGGGCCTGGTTAACGATGAAGAGTTCGCTAAAGCATGGGCACAATCGCGCCATAGCCATAAAAAAATCTCAAAGCGGATTATCGCTGGAGAACTTCGTCAAAAGGGCGTACTGCAGAGCGCAATAGATGAAGCGCTCTCCGAGATAGATGAGGTCAGTGAATATCGCAGCGCCTTTGATTTGGCATTTAAAAAATTAAATACCATGTCACGCCTTGAGCCAGATGTTCAGGTTCGTCGAATTCAATCCCTGCTGCAACGTAAGGGATTTGGATTTGGAATCATCTCGCAAGTTTTAAAAGAGTTAGATCTTTTAAGTATTTAATTTTTTGCTAGGTGTTCAGTTAATCGGACGGCGGTGGCAACGACCGCGGCGGAATGAATTCTTCCTGGCTGTCGTCCTAACCTCTCAATCGGCCCTGAGATCGATACGGCGGCGATTACCTTTCCATTTGGCCCTTTAACGGGTGCACTAACAGATGCAACTCCCGCTTCGCGCTCTCCTACAGATTGCGCCCATCCGCGGCGGCGATCTGCCGCCAAATGTACTGCGGTAAATCGCGCGTTCTTGACGCCGCGGTGAATCTTCTCCGAATCTTCCCAAGCTAAAAGTATTTGAGCCGCTGAACCCGCCTGCATTGTGAGCGAACCGCCAACAGGAACTGAATCGCGTAGGCCAGATAAACGTTCAGCGACTGCAACACAGATGCGTATATCGCCTTGGCGGCGATAAAGTTGTGCGCTCTCTCCAGTTGCATCGCGCAAAGCGGTCAGCGCAGGGGCGGCTGCGGCAAGTAGGCGATCTTCACCGGCTGCTGCCGCTAATTCTCCTGGTCTGGCGCCAAGCACAAAACGACCTCGTAGATCGCGAGTTACCAGGCGATGGTGCTCTAGGGCGACAGCTAATCTATGAGCGGTAGGGCGGGCAATTCCTGTAACAGCCACCAGCTCAGCTAGCGAATGCGGGCCAGATTCAAGCGTGCCCAGGATAGTTACGGCTTTATCTAAAACGCCAACTCGGCTATTATTCTTATCCACGCAGCGAGATTATCATCCCATTCTATGAGATGCAATCTTTTTAGCATTCCATTCCATGTGGTGCAATATAAAGGGAGAGTAAGTAGATTATGGGAAAAACACTGGCAGAGAAGATTTGGGATGACCATATCGTTCGCTCAGCAGAAGGTGAACCTGATCTACTTTATATCGATTTGCAACTAGTACATGAAGTAACAAGCGCACAAGCCTTTGATGGGCTTCGCTCAGCAGGGCGTAAAGTCCGCCGCCCAGAATTAACAATTGCAACCGAAGATCACAATACCCCTACGCTCGATATTTTAAAGCCTATCGCCGACCCAGTATCAAAGTTACAGATCGATACCTTACGCAATAACGCTAAAGAATTTGGCGTTCGTATTCACTCACTTGGAGATGCCGATCAAGGAGTTGTGCATGTGGTTGGGCCGCAACTTGGAATAACCCAACCGGGGATGACAATCGTATGCGGAGACTCGCATACATCAACACATGGCGCTTTCGGTGCGATAGCATTTGGAATCGGAACATCTGAAGTAGAACACGTTCTTGCAACGCAGACACTTCCATCAAATCGTCCAAAAACTATGGCGATAAATGTTGAAGGAACCCTTAAGCCAGGTGTTACCGCCAAAGATGTTATCTTGGCGATTATTGCCCAAATAGGTACTGGTGGGGGACAGGGTTACATCATTGAATACCGCGGCTCTGCTATTCGTGAACTGTCAATGGAAGGCCGCATGACAGTATGTAATATGTCGATTGAAGCTGGTGCGCGTGCCGGTTTGATCGCACCAGATCAAAAAACTTTTGACTACATCAAAGGCAAGCCACATGCGCCAGAAGATTTTGCATCGGCGCAAAAGTATTGGGAGACGCTATTTACAGATAGCGATACCAAATTCGATCTTGAGATCACTCTTGACGCTGACAAGTTGGAACCATTTGTCACTTGGGGAACCAACCCGGGACAGGGCCTACCGCTAAATGCATCGGTACCAAATCCGGCAGAGATTAAAGATTCTGAAGAACGGGGCGCTGCCGAACGGGCTTTGGAATATATGGGTCTAACTGCTGGGACACCGCTTAAAAATATAGCAATAGATACTGTTTTCTTAGGCTCTTGCACCAACGGGCGAATCGAAGATTTACGTGCTGCCGCATCTGTTCTGGAAGGTAAGAAAATCGCTGCAACACTTCGTATGTTAGTTGTGCCAGGTTCAGAGCGCGTTCGTCAGCAAGCGATGAAAGAAGGGTTGGATAAAGTCTTCTTAGATGCTGGCGCAGAATGGCGCAACGCGGGATGTTCAATGTGTTTGGGTATGAACCCAGATCAGTTAGGCGTTGGTGAAAGATCTGCTTCTACATCAAATAGAAACTTTGAAGGTCGCCAAGGTAAAGGTGGCCGTACTCACTTAGTTAGCCCACTTGTTGCAGCAGCTACCGCGATTCGCGGCACGCTCTCCTCGCCGGCGGATTTGTAAGAACGGGATAGGAGAGAGATATGGCAATGGAAAAATTTGTTAAACACACAGGTACTGCAATTCCACTTCGTCGTAGCAATGTTGATACCGACCAGATCATCCCTGCGGTTTATTTAAAGCGCGTAACTCGGAGCGGTTTTGAAGATGGCCTCTTTGCTGCTTGGCGCAATGATCCTGAGTTTGTCTTAAATCAACCGCAATACAAGGCCGGCACTATTCTTGTAGCAGGTCCAGAATTCGGTACTGGCTCATCGCGCGAACATGCGGTTTGGGCGCTGCAGAACTACGGTTTTAAAGTTGTCATCTCTAGCCGTTTTGCCGATATCTTCCGTGGCAATTCGCTTAAGGGTGGCCTGCTTACCGTTATCTTGCCGCAAGTTGATGTTGAGGCTATCTGGACGGTGATTGAAAGTGATCCGAGAACTGCGATAACAGTTGACTTAGAAGCTCGCACAGTTTCATACGGTGCAACTACCGTGGCCTTCGAATTAGATGGCTACACCCGTTGGCGTTTGATGGAGGGCTTAGACGACATTGGTTTAACGTTAAAACACACAGGCGCGATCGATGCCTTTGAAGTGCAGCGCCCTTCTTATAAGCCTAAAACGCTACCAATTCGTATCTAACTTTCTTTAGAAATAGCTTTTATAAAAAGTGTTCCAAAACCAGCGTAAAAGGCTCACTTCTACGATGAGGTGATCGTTTTGGATATAACTCTAAAGTTGTAAATGAGAGTTTTTTACGCGTAAAAACTGCGTTTTTCGCAAAATATTAAATTGCGACACGCCCACGTTAATATCGCTCTCACCCCATTTGACGGTTTAAGTTTTAGCCACAAGTTAAGCAAAGGCTTAATTTACGCTTAGATCTAAGGGGATTTAGATGAATAAGGCACAACTTATTGCCGCGTTGGCCCCACACTTCAACGACAGCAAGAAAGAAGCAACCCACGCTGTGGAAATCGTTTTCGACACAATCACTCGCACAATGTCAAAGGGCGAAGATGTAATGATTAACGATTTCGGTAAGTTTAAGAAGGTTGATCGCAAGGCTCGTATGGGACGTAATCCATTTACTGGCGAGACAATCAAGATTAAAGCTTCTAAGAAGGCACGCTTTCTTCCCGCAAAAGGATTAAAGGATGTAATCTCAGGAGAGCGCAAGCTAGGTCCCGCTCCAAAGCCAGAACCAAAGCCTGTTGCTAAACCAGTTGCTAAGAAGGCAGCGCCAAAGAAAGCGGCCAAGAAGAAGCCAGCAGCTAAGAAGGTCGTGAAGAAAGCGGCCAAGAAGAAGCCAGCAGCTAAGAAGGTCGTGAAGAAAGCGGCCAAGAAGAAGAAATAGCATCTCTTTTCAGTAATTAAAGGTAAAGATTTAACAAGTTAAAAAACTAGGGTCAGCGATTGTTGGCCCTAGTTTTTCTTTGCCGCTAATATTAAGCTATGGCAAAGATGCGCGTTTCATATGCGCCACCTACTGGGTATCCGCTCGGCACAAATCGAACTTTTAAGATTTGTGCAGGAATTGTTATCCCGCTAATAAAATTGATTACTAAGCGAACTTGGGTTGGTGCTGAAAATATTCCAAAGAGCGGAGCGGTGATCGTTGCCAATAATCACCTCTCATACTTTGATGTTTTAAATTTTGCCCATTTTTTATTTGAAAATGGCAGGGCTCCGCGATTTCTGGGAAAGGTAGGCGTTTTTAGGGTGCCAATTATTGGCCGAATACTCTTAGCCGCCGGACAGGTTCCAGTTGAACGAGAGACTCCAAATGCCAGTAAAGCGGTTGACCATGCCAAGTTGCTTCTGCAATCTGGACATTTACTTGGTGTATATCCAGAGGGAACGCTCTCACGAGATCTAGAGCATTGGCCCATGATTGCCAAAACTGGGTTAGTTCGATTAGCGCTTTCAACGAATACGCCTGTGATCCCAGTTGCGCAGTGGGGTTCGCAAATTTTGATGCCAACTTATTCAAAGAAGCTGCGAATTTTCCCACGAACTCAAATAACAATAGTCGCCGGCAAACCGGTCGATCTATCCAAGTGGGCAGGTAAGGCCGATGATCCGCAAGCTTTAATCGCAGCAACTGCCGCTGTTATGCGGGATATTACGACTTTGCTCGAAGGAATTCGTGGAGAGAAGCGACCTGAAGTAATCTTTGACCCGCATACATCTGATTTACCCCGTACAGGTAATTTCAAAAAGAAATCGAGAAGAAAATGAGCAAGGTAACGGTATTTGGAGCAGGCGCCTGGGGGTCGACTCTGGCGCAAGTTTTAAGTGATGCCGGCAATGAAGTCCTGCTTTGGGGTCGTAGCGAAGATGTAGTTAATGAAATTAATGAATCACGGACTAATAAAAAGTACTTAGGTGGCTACCAATTGCCTACCTCAATTACTGCGACGACAAATTTAGATGAGGCTTTTAATTTCACTTCGATCTATATTTTAGCGATCCCTTCACAACAACTCCGAAAAACCTTGGAAGGCTGGAAGTCCCGATTTAGTGATGGCTCTTTAATTATCAGTACGTTAAAAGGCATTGAGGTAAGTTCACAATTGCGGATGACTGAGGTAATCCAAGAGATTCTGGGTTCACAGAAACTTGCGCTAATTACTGGTCCAAATTTGTCCGATGAGCTGATTCTGCGCCAACCAGCAGGAGCGGTCGCAGCGGCTACTGAAATTTCAGTTGCCGAAGAAGTTCGAGCGCTATTTACTACACCCTATTATCGTGTTTATACATCAGTGGATCTTCTTGGTTGTGAATTAGCAGGAGCGATAAAAAATGTGATCGCAGTTGCAGTCGGTATCTCCATTGGGCTAGGTTTTGGCGAAAATACGCAGGCGATGCTAATTACGCGCGGGCTTAATGAGGTGGCAAGGTTGTGTGCGGCCCATGGAGCTGATCCATTGAGCGCTGCCGGATTAGCTGGCATGGGGGATTTGGTGGCAACTTGTGGATCGCCACTTTCGCGCAACCGAACATTTGGAGAATTACTTGGCAAGACTGGCGCAATGGATCTTGCCTTATCTCAGAGCGCCAAGACTGTAGAAGGCGTTTCTTCGTCCGGCGCAATTTTAGAGATTGCTCACAGAGTTGGTGTCGAAGTCCCCGTTATCGAAGCAGTCGCCAATATTGTCAGTGGGTCAATGTCACCAACGCAAGCTCTGCTATGGCTGATGGAGATAACCACTAAAGCAGAGAACTTCATACGATGAAGCAGCGAGTTGCCATTATTTGCGGTGGACGCTCAAGCGAACACGAAATATCTTGTATTTCTGCCGGAGGGGTTCTTTCAGCGATCGATCGCAACAAATATGAGCCGGTATTAATTGGTATTAGCAAGACAGGTAAGTGGTTTCATCTGCCTGAAAGCCACCGTCTAACCATAAGCAATGGTGTGCTACCAGAAATTGCAGATCATGGACAGACAGTCGCGCTTAGCGTTGATGGATTTAGCGCTTCAGGTAAGAATTTAGATATCGATATCGTCTTTCCTTTGCTTCATGGCCCTTACGGTGAAGATGGCACGATTCAAGGGTTATTGGAAATTGTAGATATCTCATATGTTGGCTCTGGTGTTCTAGCATCTGCAGCTGCAATGGATAAGTCTTTTGCTAAGCCAATCTTTGCCTCTATAGGCATTAAAGTGGCGACAGGGTTTGTAGTTCGCCAAACAGAGTGGCAGAAAGAATCTGCTGCTATACAAAAAGAGGCAGATCAACTTGGTTATCCGTTATTTGTTAAACCAGCGCGTGGGGGCTCTTCCCGGGGAGCCACTAAAGTTAAATTCGCCGCAGATTTCGCCGCTGCACTTGCTGAAGCCTTTAAATTCGATACGAAAGCTTTAGTTGAAGAGGAAATCCGTGGCGCAGAAATAGAGTGTGCGGTTTTAGAAATTGATGGAGTCGCCAAAGCTTCGCTGCCGGGACAGATAAAAATTGATGCCAATTATGAATTTTATGATTTTACGGCAAAGTATTTAGATGGCGCCACAACTATCGAACTTCCCGCTCCAATTGATCAGAAAATCAGTGATGAAATACGTGCCAAGGCAGTTGATGCCTTTATCTCTCTAGGCTGCTCTGGCTTGGCGCGCGTGGATTTTTTCTTAACCCCAAATGGCGAAGTAATTATCAATGAACTAAATACGATGCCGGGATTTACCGCTACATCAGCCTTTCCCAAGATGTGGTCTGCAACAGGTGTTTTGTACACCGATGTCATCACACACTTATTGAAAAGTGCGCTAACTCGCAATAACGGAGTATTGGGAAATTAGAGATTGATTAGTAAGTGACTGGGCAAGTTAAGGTACGTGTTATACCGGCCACGGCCTGAACTTTGGACAAGATAGTGCGGCCAAATTCTTCCATGGAAGGTGCTTCAGCACGCATGATCACGTCGTAAGGACCAGTCACGCCTTCTGCAAGCGTTACGCCAGTGATCGCAGAGATAGATTTCGCGACACTGGAAGCTTTACCGACTTCAGTTTGAATCAAAATAAATGCTTGAACTGACATTGAGGTTTAACCTTTCTCGTGACCGCTTCGCCATTGAGGATGAGCATAAAGGTACTCCAACTTCCATTCATGTTCTAGTCTTGGCTCTATGGGCAGCAACTCTCAGTCATATACCGAAGCGCAAGTCATAGCCCGTCTGCGTGAAATATTTAAAAAATCCGATCCCCGCCTGGAGGTAGGCATTGGAGATGATGCGGCGGTTGTGGCGGGTAGCGCACGTCAAGTAATGACCACTGATATGGCGGTCGAAGGCGTGCACTTTCGCACGGATTGGTCTTCACCATTTGAAATCGGTCGGAAAGTTGCTGCTGCAAATTCGGCTGATATTTTAGCCATGGGGGCACTTCCAAATTTTTTATTAGTAGCTGTTGCGTTAACTGGCAGAGAAGACCTTGATTGGATCGAGGAGTTAGCCCGTGGAATAAAAGATGAGGCAGATTTAGCTGGATTCACGGTAATTGGGGGGGATATTTCTCGAAGTGAGAAAATCGTAATTACTATCTCTGCCATAGGAAGTTGCGAACGGGCAATTACCAGAGATGGAGCTCGAGTCGGTGATGGAATTTACTTGTCATCGTTGACCGGTTGGTCTGCCGCTGGGTTATCCATTTTGGAAAATTTAGTAACAGCAACCACGAAAGCCCAGGAAAAAGCGCTGCAGGAATATAAAGCGCCATCAATCGATTATAAATTTGATACAAATAGAGCAACTGCGCTCTGCGATATTAGTGATTCCTTAATTGAGCAAGCTACCCAATTGTCACTTGCATCTGAGGTAAAACTTGAATTTAATATTGAATCTATTTCAAAAGTCGAAGAGTTTGCAGAATTGGAATCTGTGGCAGTTGCTATGGGGGTAGATATCTGGCAATGGATATTTGGTGGTGGGGAAGACCATGCACTTTTAGCAACAGGGCAAGGACTACCAGGTCTGTTGATTGGTAAGGTTGTTCCAGGATCTGGCCTCGCAGGAGTTCCTTCCAATTTGAAGGTTAATACCTGGAACCATTTTGGGTAGAGTTCTTTAACGAAGCGCTATCTTGCAGAAAACTAGTTAAAAACCGATTAACGTGAAACTTTGCCAGCTTTCAGGCAAGAGGTACAGACATTCTGACGCTTTGCACTTCCGCCAACTAGAGTCTTGATGCGTTGAATATTTGGATTCCAACGTCGACGAGTCTTGACCTGCGAGTGAGAGACCTTATTTCCAAAGCTGGGCCCTTTGCCACAGATATCGCATGTTGATGCCACAGCAGTACTCCTTTTAAATTCCGATTTACTTGCCTGAGCCCCAATTGCGGCCAGGTGGATGTTAGGAGGTAAGGGTAGCAATAAGGCCCCCCTTCACGCTAATTCGGAGTATTTCACGCGAGAATGGACCTCATGGCCAACCTCGATTCAAAACTTGAGACCAAGTTAGTAAATGTCGTTGGTGACCGAACCGCAAAAGTATTGGCGGCGGTCTTTTCATTTGAGACCATCTCGGATCTGCTTCACCACTACCCGAGGCGTTATCTAGTTCGAGGTGAACTCAGCGATATTGCAGAATTGCAGGAAGGAGATGAGGTAACAGTTCTAGCGGAAATTTTTAGCTCAACTAGCCGTAAATTGCATGGGCGTAAAGGCAGCATCCTGGAAGTAATCGTCACTGATGGCAGTGCCAAGATGTCGTTAACTTTCTTCAATCAAGCCTGGCGCGAGAAAGAGTTGCGAGCTGGTAAGCAAGCGCTATTTGCCGGGAAGGTTGGAGTCTTTAACGGTAAACGCCAATTAGCTCACCCCGATTATGAATTAATTCCCGATGGAAATGATGTTGATTCCGCCATTGCTGCCTTCGCTGGAAAATATTTACCAATGTATCCAGCAAGTTCAAAACTACCGTCTTGGAAGATTGCGCAATGCATCAATTTGGCAATTGGCGCACTAGATGAAATTACAGATTTTATGCCATCCTCGATTTTAGAAGAGTTTAACTATCCAACATTGCAAGAAGCGATAGCGCAGATTCACAACCCAGTTGATTTAGAGAGTGCCGAACGTTCTAGAGCGCGCATGACTTTCGACGAAGCGTTCTTATTGCAGATGCTGCTTTTAGAGAGAAGAGCAGAGCTACGCGCGCTAAAAACGACTGCCAGATGCGCAACTAGTACTGGAATATTGACGGAATTTGATGCTGGCCTGCCATGGGAATTAACTCCTGGCCAGGTTGCTATTAGCCAAGAGATAGAGCGAGATTTAGCCGCGGCGCACCCAATGCATAGATTGCTCCAAGGCGAAGTTGGCTCGGGAAAAACTGTCGTTGCACTTCGTGCCATGTTGGCAGTAGTCGAAAGTGGAGGACAGGCAGCGCTTTTGGCGCCCACAGAGGTTTTAGCCGCGCAACACCTGCGCACAATTGAGAAATTGCTTGGCCCACTGGCACAAGGGGGCAGGTTAGGTGCAAGTGAAAATGCTACACAAGTTACATTATTAACTGGATCGCAAAGTGTTGCTTCACGCAAGGAAGCTTTAGTGCTAGCCGCATCGGGGGATGCTGGAATAGTTATAGGAACTCACGCACTCCTAGGTGAATCAGTTGCCTTTAACGATTTAGGTTTGATTGTTGTTGATGAACAGCATCGTTTCGGCGTTGAACAACGTGATGCTTTAAAAAGTAAAGCAGTCAATCCGCCGCATCTTCTAGTTATGACAGCAACTCCAATTCCGCGCACAGTTGCGATGACAGTCTTTGGTGATTTAGATATATCAACCTTGCGTGAACTTCCACTTGGTAGACAACCGATTACAACCCATCTAATTCCAACGCTGGAGAAACCGGCCTTCTTGGAACGAGCCTGGCAGAGAATTCGAGAAGAAGTTTCGCTAGGTCACCAGGCTTATATCGTCGCGCCACGAATAGCACCTGGAACTTCAGAGAATGCAGATTTAGATTTTCTTTATGGTGAAGATTCACCAGAAATTGCATCTGTTGATGAACTTGGCCCCGAATTGCAGTCAGGCCCGTTAAAGGGATTAAAAATCGCCCCACTCCACGGTCGCCAAAGCGCTGATGTTAAAAGCGCCACCATGCAGGCATTTGCAAAAGGCGAGATCGATGTTCTGATTTCCACGACGGTAATTGAGGTCGGTGTGGATGTGTCAAACGCTACCGTCATGGTAATTATGGATGCTGATAGGTTTGGAATCTCTCAGTTGCATCAACTTCGTGGACGCGTAGGTCGCGGTACTTCACCAGGGCTATGTCTCTTGGTTACATCTGCTGCCCTCGAGTCTGCCGCCAGAGAGCGCTTGGATGCGGTAACTAAAACCTTAGATGGATTTGAACTAGCTCGTATAGATCTGGAACAGCGGCGCGAAGGAGATGTTCTAGGCGCATCTCAATCTGGTTCTAGATCACACCTACGTTTATTGCGAGTATTGCGTGATGAAAATTTGATTGAAATTGCGCGGGTTAGCGCTGCAAAATTATTAGCCGACGACCCAGAGTTAAAGAGATATCCTTTACTTAAAGCAGAACTTGCGAAATTACAGGCAGATGCATCTGCAGAATTTATTGATAAGGGGTAGTAAATTGCGCATTATCGCAGGTAAGGCGAAGGGCCGAAATATTGCAGCCGTTGCTACATCTACTCGTCCAACCTCTGATCGCGCACGTGAAGCGCTCTTTTCTACTCTGACTTCAGAATTTGGAACCTTTACCAACTTAAATGTTCTCGATCTATACGCCGGGACTGGAGCCATCGCCCTCGAATCTCTCTCACGTGGAGCGGCGGTTGTGCATGCAGTTGAAAATAATGAGCAGGCGCAAAAATGTATCGTTAGTAATTACGAGGCGATTAAATCAGCGCAATTCGAAGGTAGTTTCCACTTATACAACTTAGATGTAACACGTTTTCTTCGGGATCGTCCTACGTTGCAGTACCACTTTGTCTATATAGATCCACCTTACGATGCAGAAGATCTTGATGTAGTTGAGACTTTAATTCACTTACAGACAGGTGAATTTCTAGACCCACAAGCCTTAATTGCCATTGAACGCAATTCTCGAGTAAAGGAAATTTCTTGGCCATCAGGTTATGTGGCGCTGCGCGAAAAAAACTACGGTCAGGCCACTATTTTCTACGCTACTCCCGTGCCTATTGAGCCTGTAAATGGATAACCGCTGTAATCGTTGCTAGCGTTTGCTCCATGAAGCGCGCCGTCTGCCCAGGATCCTTCGACCCAGTCACTTTTGGACATCTCGATATTATCGAACGCGCAAGTCAGCAGTTTGATGAAATAGTCGTTGCAGTCCTAGCCAATCGCACAAAAGCCAGCTTATTTTCTGTCGAGGAGCGAATGGATATGATTACAAAAACGACCTCTAATATTAAAAATGTTAAAATTGATTCCTGGCACGGTTTATTAGTTGATTACTGCAAAACCAATTCGATTCAAGTTATTGTAAAAGGCTTACGAGCAGTTACAGATTTTGATTATGAATTGCAGATGGCGCAAATTAATTTACAGGGAGCAGGGGTCGAGACTATGTTAATGGCGACATCCCCAGCACATTCATTTCTTTCATCTTCCATTGTTAAGGAACTGGCACATTACGGTGGCGATGTATCATCCATGGTTCCGGGTATCGTAAATGATGCCCTTAAAATCCGAGTAGCAGGGAAGTAATAATGGACGCAATTGAAAAACTTAACACTGCTATTACGGTAATAGAGGAAGCACGTGGAGTACCTCTCTCAGCATCGTGCGTAATCCACCGTAGCGAAATGCTGGAGATTCTAGATGATGCGCGGGAGGTGCTCCCTAAAGATCTTTACGATGCCCAAGATATTTTGGCTCGGCGCGAAGCGCTAATAGAAGAAGGCCGTGCCAGTTCAGAGAGACTTATCGCAACCGGTCGTGAAGAAGTTGCCCGAATGGTAGAGCAAGCTGCAATTGTGCAAGCGGCGCGAGATGAGGCACAGCGCATACTCGATGATGCGCGCTCAATTGCGGCAGATGAAAGAGCCGAAGTTGAAAGCTATATTGATGCGCGCCTGGCAACTCTCGAGGTAATTTTAAATAAGACTTTGGATGCGGTAACCCGTGGCCGTGAACGCTTAGATGGCGCCAATGATAAAGATGTACTTTCACAACTCGCTGACGATAATTAACCGCGCTGTAATTTAGAGCTATAGAAGGATTATTTAGATGAGTCGCGCGTCGCAGGTCTTCCAATTTAATACACATGAGCTGCCAAGACGTGCAGGCGAATTGAAGGAGTATCAGTTAGATCTTCAAATATTGGAGCCAGTTGGCATTGCGCTAATAGCGGTTCCGGCCGGTGATTTAATCGAGGTTGATATGCGCCTTGAATCAGTTACTGAGGGAATTCTCCTGAGCGCTGATGTTTATGCAATTGCTAAGGGTGAATGCATTCGCTGCCTAGATCCGATTGAAGTTGTCATTGAGCGAAAAATCCAAGAGCTCTATCTATATGAACCGACGGCAGAGAAATCTGGAAAGCGTGGCCGCAAGGCGCGCCCAGAAGAGGAGATTGATCTAGATGGCGATGATGAACTGTGGTTAGAAGGAAATAACTTAGATTTAGAGGCCCCTTTACGAGATGCGATTGTGCTGGATCTGCCGGTTAATCCACTCTGTTCTAGCGATTGCCTAGGGTTATGCCCGGATTGCGGGGAGAAATGGGAAAAGCTGCCAGATGAGCATGCCCACCAGGGCGTTGACGCTCGCTGGGCAGGTTTGGCAGGTTTGGATTTTAAGAATTTGGATGAATAAGGGATACTTCCTCCATACGATCAAATGATCCTTACGATCAAGAGATCCGAACTAATTCGTTGTAAGCCTTGAGCAGGAAATGCCCTGAGGTAAGTAGAGATTAAGGACGATTACCGTGCCAGTTCCAAAGCGAAAGATGTCGCGTTCAAAGACACGTTCACGCCGCAGCATGTGGAAAACAACTGCAGCATCACTTGCTGCATGCCCACAATGCCAACAGCAAAAGTTGACACATACAGCATGTCCAACTTGCGGTACATATAACCGCCGTCAGGTTCTTGAGGTCTGATCTGTACTCTTCTTTAACTTCGCAACTCGGAATAAAAGTTTCACCCGAATTGCTTAAGTTAGCTTTTACGCATCGCTCTTTTGCTTACGAGAACGGCGAAAAGGAAACCAATGAACGCCTCGAGTTTTTAGGGGATTCAGTTTTAGGATTGATAGTCACAGAAGAGCTTTATCTCAGGTATCCAGATTTAGATGAATCACGTTTATCTCCGCTGCGTTCTGGCATCGTAAATATGCGGGCGCTCGCAGAGATTGCCCGCACCCTAGATCTTGGTAGTTATATTCGCCTAGGTAAAGGCGAAGAAGTCACTGGCGGGCGAGATAAGAATTCACTCTTAGCCGATGCCCTCGAAGCGCTAATCGGTGCCATTTACTTAGATCAGGGATTTGAAATTACCACTAACGTTGTGCGCGCCCTAATCAAAGATACTCTCGAAAATGCAATGGCTAAAGGCGCTGGCCTAGATGGCAAGACAGCGTTACAAGAAATCGTATCTTCACTAGGCAAAGGTTCTCTTGAGTATCAGGTGACTGAGTCAGGCCCTGATCACGATAAGAGTTTTACAGCAGTCGTATTTATTTCTGGCGCAGCTATTTCAGAAGGCGTTGGTAAGAGCAAACGAGAAGCCGAACAGTCCGCCGCCCGAATAGCATATGAAATTCTCACAACCCTCAAGTAGTACTTCACTTGCGTCGCGTATATAAAGACGCCACCTAAACGGTAGGTTTACTCCGTGTATTTAAAGAGTATGACGCTCAAGGGCTTTAAGTCCTTTGCATCAGCGACGACTTTGCGTCTAGAACCTGGCATTACCTGCGTCGTTGGCCCTAACGGCTCTGGAAAATCTAACGTTGTAGATGCTCTCACTTGGGTAATGGGTGAACAAGGAGCTAAATCACTACGTGGCGGAAAGATGGAAGATGTCATCTTTGCCGGAACAAGCGCTCGTGCTCCTCTGGGTCGGGCAGAAGTTTCATTAACTATTGACAATACAGATGGCGCCCTGCCAATTGATTACACCGAAGTAACTATTTCAAGAATTCTCTTCCGCAATGGACAAAGTGAGTATCACATTAATGGTGAAGCAACGCGTTTATTGGATATTCAAGAATTGTTAAGCGATTCGGGAATTGGCCGTGAGATGCATGTGATTGTTGGTCAGGGCCAACTTGATGCCATTTTAATGGCAACCCCAGAAGAGCGCCGCGGATTTATTGAAGAAGCAGCGGGCGTACTTAAACATCGCAAGCGCAAAGAAAAAGCCATTCGAAAATTAGATTCTATGCAAGCAAATTTAGCTCGTATAAACGATTTAACCGTTGAGCTACGCCGTCAATTACGGCCATTGGGCAAACAAGCTGAAGTCGCAAAGAAGGCAGCTACTATTCAGGCAGATTTACGTGATGCAAAGCTACGTTTACTAGCTGATGATTATATTTCTCTCTCAAAAACATTAGATGCCGAAGTTGCCGACGAAACCGCTCTGCGTCAAAGACGGAATCTAGTAGAAGAAGAAGTTGAACAGGTTCGTTCACGCGAGTCAGCCCTTGATACACAAGCAGCGCTCGAGAGCCCGTTATTAATTGCGGCCCAAGAAAATTTTTATTCACTTAGCGCTCTACGTGAAAAATTTCGTGGTACGCAATCGCTGGCACAAGAACGCTCTAGGTTTTTAGCTGAAGAAGCTGAGGAAGCGCGCAGTGCTGGACGTGACCCTCAAGCGTTAGATGAAGAAGCGGCAGCACTTCGTGGCGAAGAGTCACAAATTCGATCTGGGGTGGAAAGGGCTCGCATATCACTTGTGCAAACTACCGAAGATCTAGTAAAGGCTGAAGCAACTTTGAAGGCAGAAGAAGATAAAATTGCAGCGGCAATGCGTGCAATCGCCGATCAACGCGAAGGTACAGCGCGCCAAGAAGGTCATATAAAATCTTTAGCTGCGCGCCTAGATGCTATTGCTGAAGAGATTGCGCGCTTAACTAAAGCGCGTAATGAAGCGCAGTCTAGAGCTGATAACGCCCAACGTGAGTATTCAACTTTTGAAATGGATATTTCTGGTGCTGGCGTTGGCGAGCTGGGCTTAGATTCGGAATTTGAGACGGCAAAGCAGAGCTTTGATGAAGCAAAGTTAGAGTTAAGTAATTTACTAAATGCCGAGCGCGCCGCAGATCGCGAACGTAATGCGATTGAATCAAAGTTAGAAGCGATGTTGCTGACATCAAAGTCACGCGATGGCGGAGCTGCCCTAATCAAAGATTCACGAGGGCTCTCAATTCTAGGAAGTATTGCCTCTTTGATCGATGTGGAAAAAGGATGGGAGGCAGCTACCGCTGCTGCGCTGGGTTCACTCTCTGATGCAATTGTGGTGAGAGATTTAAATTCTGCAGTTAGTGCGCTCACAACTTTAAGAAACGAAAATTTAGGACAAGCAGATCTTCTAGTCCATGAACCAGGTACACATTCTGCTTCGACGCTTCCAAGTGGTCTTACTCCGTTGTCCTCATATGTGCACTCGACTCAAATCAGCGAGCTTCTATCTTCGCTTCTATCAGAGACAGTGGTTGTAGAAAGCGCTCGTGAGGCCGAAGCTATTCTGCGAGTAAACCCAAATTTAACTGTAGTTACTCGCGATGGTGATGTCATTACAAGTAAGCGAGCTCGTGGCGGTTCTGCCTCATCTACATCGCTTATTGAAATTAATGCGCTAGTTCAAGATTTGCGGATAAAACTAGAGTCGATTACTCACGAATGCGATCGCCTTAAATTTGAAATTGCCAAGGCGCAGACAGAAGTAGATTCAATGCAGAGCGCATTCGACACGGCTTTATCTAAGCTAAATGAATCAGATGCCCGCATAGCAGCGCTAACTGAACAATTGGCAGTCTCTGGTCAAAATATGAAGTCTGCTTCAGCAGAGGTAGAAAGATTAAATCGGTCCATCTCTGAAGCAACCAGCGCAAAGGGGCGCGATGAAGATGAGCTATCAATCGCTAGCGCTCAACTACAACAACATGGAGAGATAGCCGAACCTGACCACGGGGTTACCGAAATATTACGCAACCAAGTATCCCTTGCTCGTACCGCAGAGGTAGAAGCGCGCCTGGCAGTTCGCACAAGTGAAGAGCGGGTCGATTCAATTGCAGCGCGCGCAAAGACGTTAGAAGATGCCGCCAACGCCGAAAGAGAAGCGTCCGAAAAGGCCGTTACTCGTCGCGGTGCACGTGCAAGAGGTGCTCTTATATCTGCGGCTATCGCAGAAGCAGCCTATGAATCTCTTATTCACATTGAAAGATCCATTGCAAAAGCAGCAACTGAGCGCACAAGGTTAGAGGCATCTCGTTCCGACCGGGAGGGCGAAACTCTTACAGTGCGCGCCCGCAGCCGTGAATTAGCTTCCGAGCTAGAGCAGCTGACATCTTCAGTTCATAAAGATGAAATTGCGCGTGCTGAGCAAAGGATGCGTATCGAAGCGTTGGAGGCTAAATGCGTCGAAGAGTTAGGCGTTGATACCACAACGTTAGTTAACGAGTATGGCCCACAAAATGATGTCCCAACATTTATTGAGACTGAAACTGGTGAAATTGTTGCAACCGAATTGATCCCGTACCGTCGTGATCAACAAGAGAAACGACTTGCGGCAACAGAGCGATCACTAACGCTACTTGGAAAAATTAATCCACTAGCACTGGAAGAATTTAGCGCTTTAGAAGAACGCTTAAAATTCTTGGCTGAACAACTAGAAGATTTGAAACGCACCAAGAAAGATTTATTAGATATCATCAAGGAAGTAGATGATCGGGTACAGCAGATCTTTATGGAAGCTTATGAAGAGACTGCTAAACACTTTGAAGATATTTTCTCCAGGCTTTTTCCTGGCGGGGATGGTCGATTAATTCTCACAAATCCAGAAGATCCATTAAATACTGGAGTAGATGTGGAAGCGCGCCCTCCAGGTAAGCGGATCAAGCGTTTGTCGCTGCTTTCAGGTGGCGAGAAATCTCTAACGGCTGTCGCAATGTTAGTAGCAATATTTAAAGCGCGCCCAAGTCCTTTCTATGTACTAGATGAGGTCGAGGCCGCCTTAGATGATGTTAACTTGGGACGGTTACTGGTGATTTTAGAAGAGCTGCGCGAGAGTTCACAGTTAATCATTATCACGCACCAGAAGCGCACAATGGAGATTGCCGATGCCCTATACGGTGTGACCATGCGCGGTGACGGGGTAAGTGAAGTTATTTCACAGCGGCTGCGTGAATCCGAATCTGCGTAGCTAGCCAACTCGTTAGATGGGAATTTTCAGTAAGTTTGTTGCAAAGTTAAAAGGTGAATCAACTGCATCTAAACAGGATTGGGAAGATCTTGAGAGGGAGCTTTTAGCAGCTGATTTAGGGCCTAGATTAACCTCAAAAATTATTGAATCGGCGAAGGCTATTAAAGGTGATGATGCCAGCGCTGGTGTATCTAAAATTTTGAACTCACATCTCTCGCAGAAGAACCGCGCAATTGCCAGTGATGGTTCTAGTTCAGCTCTCATGATCGTTGGAGTAAATGGCGTTGGTAAAACTACATCTGCAGCTAAATTAGCTAAATTCCTAGATGCAAATGGGCAGAGAGTCATTCTCGCTGCGGCAGATACATTTCGCGCTGCAGCGGTGGATCAATTGCAGACTTGGGGTGCCAGAATTGGTATAGATGTGATTACCGGTAAAGAAGGGGCAGATCCCGCCTCCGTCGCCTTTGATGCGGCAGCTACTGTTAAAGCAAGGGGTGCCAACTTTCTAATTATTGATACAGCTGGTCGGCTGCAAAATAAGAGCGATCTGATGTCCGAACTAGGTAAGGTGCGTCGAGTTATCGAAAAATCTCTGCCAATTAGTGAGGTACTTCTGGTCATTGATGCGACAACTGGACAAAACGGAATAGAGCAGGCGAAAGTTTTCACGGAGGCGGTAGCTGTGACTGGATTGATACTCACAAAGTTAGATGGCAGTGCGCGCGGGGGAGTTGCCCTAGCTATCGAGAGCTCGCTAGATATCCCCATAAAATTCGTTGGAACCGGTGAGGGTATTGATAATTTTGCACCCTTTGATGCGCAGCGTTATTTAGCTAGCCTCACTGAGGATTAAATCAGGCGCCGTAACAAATCTGTAACAACTGAGCGCTTTTTGTGACCCCGTCTTAACGTGGGAAGCGAGGCGATTTAATGAGCAGGAGTAATAGTTATCCCATCTCAACGGTGAGGCAATTGGTAAAAATCGACATGAGGTTAAAACTATGGAAGAAGTGGTTCTAAATACTGGTGATACCGCCTGGATGATGATCAGCGTTGGGCTCGTTACGCTAATGATTCCTGGGCTCGCCCTTTTTTACGGTGGCATGGTTCGCGTAAAAAGCGTTTTAAATATGATGATGATGTCATTTGGCGCTCTGGCAGTCGTCTTCACACTTTGGATAGCATATGGATTTTCAATTGTATTTGGCGATTCTGTTGGAGGAAAAGGTTTAGTAGGTAATATTTCAGAGTTTACATTCTTAAAAGGTTTAGATAACTCAACTGCTTTGATCGGCACAATCCCGGCAGTCGTTTTCATCGCTTTCCAGGGGATATTTGCTGCAATCACTGTTGCCCTTATCTCGGGTGCGATTGCAGATCGCGCTAAATTTGGCGCTTGGATGGTCTTTGCTGGTATCTGGGCTACCTTAGTTTACTTCCCAGTTGCTCACTGGGTATTTGCATTTGATGATTTCGTTGCAGCGACCGGAGGATGGATTGCCAATGATTTAGGGGCGATTGACTTTGCTGGTGGAACTGCAGTGCATATCAATGCGGGTGCTGCAGCATTAGCTTTGGCAATTGTGCTCGGTAAGAGAATTGGATTTAAAAGGACTCCGATGAGACCTCATAATTTGCCATTGGTAATGTTAGGAGCTGCACTTCTTTGGTTTGGTTGGTTTGGATTTAACGCAGGATCTGCAGTTGCTTCAAATGGCACAGCCGGCCTTGCTCTGCTCAACACTATCGGTGCAACTGTGGCTGCAGTTCTAGCTTGGCTTCTTGTTGAGAAGGTGCGCGATGGACATGCCACAAGTTTGGGATCAGCATCAGGCGTCGTTGCTGGTTTAGTTGCGATTACTCCAGCTTGTGCATCAGTTTCAGCAAGTGGGGCACTTTTTATCGGTGCTGTTGCTGGCGCAATCTGTGCTCTATCTGTTGGCCTTAAATTCAGATTTGAGTTCGATGACTCACTCGATGTAGTCGCAGTCCACCTGGTTGGCGGAGTCATCGGTACTTTGATGATCGGGCTAGTCGGAGTAGATGTGGGACTATTTAATGGTGGAGGATCTGACCAACTTATAAAGCAGGCGATAGGTGTTGTAGCAGTTCTTGCCTACTCACTTATTCTTAGCTTTATCATCGCCAAGGTGATTGATTTGACGATAGGTTTTAGAATATCCGAATCTGATGAGATATCTGGAATCGATTTAGCAGTTCATGCAGAACGTGGCTATGAACTCTCTGATAACACACAAGGCAGCGTCTTTAGCGCTGCGAAAGGAGCATAGCCATGAAACTCATAACTGCAATTCTCAAGCCATTTAAATTAGATGAGGTGAAGGATGCGCTCCAAGCTGCCGGCGTAACCGGCATGACAGTATCTGAAGCAAGCGGTTTTGGACGCCAGCGTGGACATACTGAGGTCTATCGAGGGGCCGAATACACAGTTGAACTAGTTCCTAAAATTCGACTAGAAGTTTTAGTTGATGACTCAGATTCTGATGCGATCGTTGATGTAATTGTCAAAGCGGCGTCAACAGGTTCAATTGGCGATGGAAAAGTTTGGACAACGCCAGTTGATTCAGTTGTTCGTGTTCGAACCGGAGAACGTGGATCAGAAGCGATCTAGTCACATTGGTCTCAACAAATCTGTCCACTATCAGATTTATGAATTATATCGAGAGTGGATAAGTAGGATAAAGGTATGGGTACTAGAGAGCGTAGAGAACGATCTAACGAGAGCGATCGACTCTTAGCTTCTCTATTTACCAATGTGCCGGGATTAGCACTCGCTGCGGTCGGTGGTTACGGCCGCGGCGAGCTATCTCCGGGTTCTGATTTGGATCTACTCTTTCTGCATAACGGTCGTATTGATGAGGCCACTCTCTCGGAGCTAGTTAGTAAAATTCTTTATCCACTTTGGGATAAATCCTTCAAGGTAGATCACTCTGTTCGCACCCGAGGGCAGACGCGCGAGAGCGCCGCACAGGATCTGCGAACCGCACTTGGTTTACTAGATATTCGATTTATTTGCGGTGAAGCAGATTTGGTGGCATCAGTACGCAATGATGTAATAGATGATTGGCGTCGAAATTCTCATAATCGTTTGCCAGAGCTAAAGTTATCACTTTCGCAACGTCATATGCGCTCTGGTGAACTCGCCTATTTATTAGAGCCAGATTTAAAAGAGGCGCGTGGCGGATTGCGAGATATAACAGCTCTTCGCGCTATTGCACTTAGCGGTGCAACTCCGGTAGCCCTTGAGCATATAGGTGAGGCTGAATCCATTTTGATGAACGTTAGAGAAACGCTACATATTATTACCGGAAAAGATAAAGATCGATTACTTTTTCATGAGCAGGATAAAGTGGCAGAGCTGCTTAGCTTTAGCGATGCGGACGAATTAATGGGCACTGTGGCACAAGCTGCACGCGCAGTTGATTACTTATTGGAGACTACTTGGCATAGTTTTAACCATCGCGCTAAAAATGGACTAGGGCGATTCTTAAAGAAGCCAATTACAACAGCACTGGCACCAGGGATTTCTGTGGTTGGCCAGGAAGTCATAATTAATGAGAGCTTTGAAATTGCAAATGATCCGGTGATTGGAATTCGAACAGCAGCATTTGCTGCGCAAGCCGGCCTTCCAATCGCACCCACCACAATGAAACGGCTAAAGAGTTTCTATGACCAAGGATTGGGATTATTGCCCAATCCTTGGCCAAGATCGGCACGTGAGAGCTTGATTCAACTAATTGGTGCGGGGCAGCCGATGGTTCAGATTTGGGAAGGGTTGGATCAAGAGGAGATTATCTTTGCCTGGTTACCAGAATGGCGCGCAGTACGTTCGCTACCGCAACGTAATGCTCTTCATCGCCATACCGTTGATCGCCATCAGGTGGAAACAGCTGTCTTTGCTGCAGCTCTTACAAGAAAAGTACATCGCCCAGATATATTGCTATTCGCCGCTCTTTTTCACGATATCGGCAAAGGCACGCAAGCAGACCATAGCGAGCGAGGTGAGCTATTAATCGAACCGTTAGCCAGAAGGATAGGTTTCTCAGATGATGATGTAACAACTTTGAAAATATTGATTAGGCACCATCTATTGCTAAGTGCAACATCAACTCGTCGTGATCTAAATGATCCAGCAACTATTTCATCGGTTTTATCTTTAATACCTGATTTGCAAACCCTTGAGCTCCTTCACGCGCTAAGTATTGCCGATGGGCAAGCGACAGGGAATGCGGCCTGGAGTCAGTGGAAAGAGAGCCTTCTAAAGGATTTAGTAACCAAGGTGACAGGAGCTCTAACAGATAACACGATTGCGGTTGCACCTGAATTTTCTGATGAGCAGCTTAGCTTTGCCCAGACAGGAAGATTGCGAGTAATCCTTGAAAGTAGGGATCCAGATTTTGCCATTGAAATAATTGCCCCTGATAAGCCAGGTTTACTTTCAATCGTTTCTGGAGTTTTGAATCTGGCACGATTCGATGTCAGATCAGCACGAACCCAGACTGTTGGTCAAAGTGCAATCATGAAATGGATCGTTACGCCTAATCAATATGCTCCGACTGTGGATCAGAATCTATTGCAGCAAATGATTTCAGAGGCAATGTTAGATCCCGTCAAACTAGAGGCTAAAATTCATCAGCGGATCGCTGATTATGCGAGGTTACCTAAGATTCCTGTCCCTTCACCAATTGTTGAAACTTTTATGGATGCTGCCACAGATGCGACAATTATTGAGGTACGTAGCCATGATCGCCCTGCCCTCCTCTTTGCCATTGGAGATGAAGTAACTAAATGCGAAATAGATATTAGATCTGCCATAGTCACCACTTTAGGGGCAGAGGCAATCGATACGCTCTATGTAACAGAGATTGGTGGCGGAAGCCTTTCACCCGAACGAGCTGCCACTGTTGCGCAGCGACTAACCGGTGCTCTGGCCTAGGATAAGCGATTATGTTTGATTCACTATCTAGCAAGTTCTCTGGTGCATTCGCATCTCTTCGTTCAAAAGGAAAGCTAAGCACCTCAGATATCGAGGTGATAGTCAACGAACTTTATTCAGCCTTGCTTGAATCTGATGTGGCGATGGTAGTGGTCGAAGATTTTGTAAAAACAATTCGCGAAAAATCCCTGACCGCCCTTCCTACCTGGCAATCAGGAACTAATCAAGCACAAGCAGTTTTCGATATTGTAAATAACGAACTAATTGAAATTTTAGGCGGCGCGGAACGACGTATACGTTTTTCAAAAAATCCACCGACAGTAATTATGCTGGCTGGGCTACAAGGCGCAGGCAAAACTACTCTCGCTGGCAAGCTAGCCAAATTCTATGCAGCCCAGGGCGAAACGCCAATACTCGTTGCCTCTGATTTACAACGCCCAAATGCTGTCACTCAATTGCAAGTCGTCGGAGACAGTATTGGCGTCCCGGTATTTGCTCCTGAATTAGGAAATGGAATTGGTGACCCAGTAAAAGTTGCCAGAGATGCAGTTGTATTTGCGAAATCGAAGTTACATAGCATGGTGATTGTAGATACCGCAGGCCGATTAGGCGTTGATGCAGAACTGATGAAGCAAGCAATGGATATACGAGATGCAGTAAAGCCAAATGAAATTCTCTTTGTTATAGATGCGATGGTGGGACAAGATTCGGTTCGTACCGCGCAAGCTTTTCTAAAAGGGGTCGGCTTCGATGGAGTTGTACTCAGCAAATTAGATGGAGATTCTCGAGGTGGTGCGGCACTTTCAATTGCACATGTAACTGGTAAGCCGATTATGTTCTCTTCAAATGGGGAGAAGTTAACAGATTTTGATATTTTTTATCCAGATCGCATGGCTTCACGAATTCTTGGCATGGGAGATGTAGCAACGCTTGCAGAACAGGCGAAGAAGGCCTTTGATAACGATACTTCAGCAAGGCTCGAAGAGAAGTTTGCGCGTGGAGATGATTTTACTCTCGATGACTTTTTACAGCAGTTAGAGGCAATGTCTAAAATGGGATCAATGTCTAAATTACTGGGAATGCTTCCAGGTGCAGGTGCGATGAAGAAGCAGATTGAAAATTTTGATGAATCTGAAATAGTGCGCACCAAATCTATAGTTCAATCGATGACTCCTTTGGAGCGGCAAGACCCGAAGGTGCTTAATGGTTCTAGGCGAGCACGTATTGCCCTCGGTGCAGGACGAAAAGTACAAGATGTAAATTCGCTGGTCGATAAATTTAGCGCGGCGCAGAAGATGATGAAGCAGATGAGAAAAGGCGGGGCCACCTTTGCGGGTATGCCACCTGCAATTAAAGAGGGGATGGGGCTGCCGAGCACCTCTCAATTCGCAGGAGCCAATAAGACGGGTGTATCTGATGCCCCGAAAAAGAAGAAGTCAAAATCTGGAAACCCCGCGAAACGAGCAGCAGAAGAAGGTCAATAGCGCTCCAATTTCGTATCTGCCCGCTGAGATGGCAAGATTAGCCTCCTGTTGAGGGGCCCTCTACCCCCGCAACATCCATATCCAAAGTTGGTCTTGGCAGGTGCGCACCCCGCTGCACATTCTAAGTTCTGACACACTTTTTAGGAGCACTACTTCTTTGTCTACAAAAATTCGCTTAATGCGCATGGGTAAAATTCGTACACCATTTTTCCGCATCGTCGTAACAGATTCACGTAAAGCACGTAACGGACTTTCCATTGAAGAAATTGGTCGCTACGTTCCAGGGCAAGAGCCATCAATTATGGAGGTTAACTCTGATCGTGCGCAGTACTGGTTGGGCGTTGGTGCACAACCAACTGCTGCTGTAGAGGCAATCTTTAAAGTAACTGGTGATTGGCAAAAGTTCAAAGGACTTCCTGGAACTGAAGGAACTCTAAAGTTCGCAGCTCCAAAGCCACATAAGAGCATTGCCTACGAAGCAGCGGTAAAAGCTGCTAACGATGAGCCTAAAGAGGGCGCAACAACTATGAAGAAGAAAGCGCAAGAGAAGTTGGCTGCAAAAGCAAACCCAACCCCTGTAGCTGAAGAAACTCCAGTTGTTGAAGCCGTCACCGAAGATGTGCAAGTTGCAGAAGTGCAGGCACTAACTGATGCGCCTGTAGAAGTTATTCCAGAGGTTGTCGCAGAAACTCCTGTAGCCGAGGAAGCTGCAACAGAAGCCCCATCTGAAACTGCTCAATAAAATGATGGATGAAGCTCTAGAGCATCTCGTTAAGGGGATCGTTGATAATCCTGAAGATGTAATCGTCAAAGAGAAGACGCATCGTCGCGGCACCACTTTGGAAGTGCGTGTTAATCCCGAAGATATCGGTAAGGTAATTGGGCGCAACGGACGAACTGCAAAGGCGCTACGCACAGTCGTAAGCGCTATCGCGGGTCGTACCGTGCGCGTTGATCTCATCGATACCGACGAGGCTCGTTAGAGAATTGTCAGGTATGCGCCTAAATGTAGGTCGCATTGGTCGCGCTCACGGAATACTTGGTGAGGCGACAATTGAGGTGCGCACCGACTTAGCGCAAGAGCGTTTTGCTATTGGCGCGTGCTTAGAGACTGATTCTCACGGAAGTTTAATTGTGGAATCTGCGCGCGTGCACAACGGCATCTTACTGTTGGGATTTACTGGAATATCGGATCGCAATTCTATCGAGGCGCTACGTGATGTTCTGCTCTACTCGCAAGTTGATATTAATGAACCTGGCTTCGATGATGATGATTACCATGTACTTCAGTTGGTTGGCTGTCAGGCTTTCCTCGTAGACGGAGATCCCTATGGTGAAGTCATAGATGTACTTAATTTACCTGGACAAGATGTTTTATCAATCAAAACTGACTCTGGCGAAGTATTAATACCCTTTGTGCATCAGCTAGTGCCTGTAGTTGATATTAAGAATAAGACAATGACAGTCATTCCTCCTGATATTTATGAGGGAAAGGCAATAAATTGAAGATTGATGCAGTAACAATTTTTCCTGATTATTTTGCTCCTACTCAGCTATCCCTGCTTGGAAAGGCGCAAAATAAAGGTTTATTAGATATTCAAATTCATGATTTAAGATCATTTACAAACGATAATCACAATACGGTAGATGACACGCCATATGGCGGGGGAGCTGGCATGGTGATGCTTCCAGATATTTGGGCAGCAGCGCTTGATCCATTAATGAGCGATCAGACAGATCTGATTATATTGACGCCGGCCGGAAAGCGCTTTAACCAGGCGATAGCTGAAGAATTTTCACAGAGAGAACATTTGATTTTTGCATGCGGTCGCTATGAAGGTATTGATGATCGCGTGCGTCAACATTATTCGAGCGATATTTACCAAAAAAGAGAAATATGTGTTCATGAAATCTCTATTGGAGATTATGTGCTTGGCGGAGGCGAGGTCGCAGCACTTGTAATAATCGAAGCGATTACTCGCTTGATTCCGGGTGTCTTAGGAAATCCTGAATCCTTAAGCGAGGAATCGCATAATCAAGATGGATATTTAGAGTATCCCAACTTCACTAAACCCCAAGACTGGCGTGGAATATCTGTGCCTGAGGTGTTGCTTAGTGGAAATCATCGCGAAATAGCGAAATGGCGCGCAGAACAAGCCGAAGAACGCGCAAAAAAGAATTTATAACTAGCCAGTAACCTTATATTTCCTCTAACGTTGCGCCATGAGCGAAGAGTCTGCCCAGATCCAGTCACGATTGATAAAGGATCTTGAACCAGTTGTGGCGGTAGAGCTAGATCGCCACCTTTCTGTACAAAAGAACTGGTATCCCCATGAATATGTCCCTTGGTCTGAGGGTCGTGATTATGCTGGCCCACTAAATGGCGATGCTTGGGAGGCCAAAGATTCGCGCCTTACCCCAGTGGCGCAGGATTCCTTAATTTTAAATTTACTAACTGAAGATAATTTGCCGAGCTATCACACCGAGATCGCAATATCTATGGGACGAGATGGTGCCTGGGGCAATTGGATAGAGCGCTGGACCGCTGAAGAAGCGCGCCATGCGATTGTGATTCGTGATTACTTAATGGCTACACGCGGAGTCGATCCTTATGAATTAGAGGATTTGCGAATGGCGCATATGTCACTCGGTTATCAAACTCCGTATGAGAACGATATGTTGCACACAATTGCCTATGTCTCCTTCCAAGAGCTAGCCACGCGTATCTCCCATCGTAATACTGGCAAAATTTCTAACGATCCTATTGCTGAAGGCATGATGCAGCGAGTGGCTTTAGATGAAAATCTTCATATGCTCTTCTATAGAAATACTCTATCTGCGGCGCTAGATATGGAGCCCAATGCATCCATGCGAGCCATTGCCGATGTTGTTTCTAATTTTGATATGCCTGGGGCTAATATGCCGGGCTTTGGCCGTAAAGCGGTGCAGATAGCGCTAGCTGGAATCTACGATCTGCAGCAACACTTAGATGATGTTATCTCGCCTGTGCTTCGTGCCTGGAACGTATTTGAGCGAAATGATTTATCTGGAGACGGCCTCGTAGCGCGCGATGAGTTAGAGAAATTCATGGGGACCGCCGCACAGGATGCGGCTACCTTTAATGACAAGAGAGAAGTTCATTTTGAGCGTCAGATTGCCCGTGGGCTAGAGCCGATCCGAGTGAGTAAGTAAATTTCAAGGTAGATTTTACCCATGTGTAGATTGTTGGGTTTTGTGGCAACGCAGGAGCGAAGTTTTGCCGAGGTAGTTGGCGAAGGTTTTTCAGATTTCGTTGAACTATCTAAGGAACATAAAGATGGCTGGGGCATTTCAACTTGTTCCCGAGATTCTGGAGATACAGAAACCTTTCGGGACTTAACTTTAGCCGCCGAGAGCGCTACTTTTACTGAGACAACAAATGTCGTTAAATCTGATGGCGCACTTTTGCACCTTCGATTGGCATCTAAAGGGTTAAGTGTAGATTTAGCCAATAACCACCCCTTCAATTTTGGCGATTATTCATTTATGCACAATGGAACAATTAAATCTATAGCAGCAGTGCAAGAGTTTGTAGCTGCTAAATATCTAGATCGCTTTACATCTACTACCGATAGTGAAAGATATTTTTACACCGTCCTAACATGCATTGATGAACTTGGGCTAGTTGAAGGAGTCCGTAAGGCGGTTAAAACTATCTCGACCAATTGTGATTTCACCAGCATCAATTCAATGCTTCTAACTCCAGAAAAAATGATCGCAGTTTGTGAATTTAACGACTCTGATTCTTCGGAGTGGACAGTAGATAGCCATTATGAGCTCCGGTACACCGCTGAAGAAGGTGTCATAAAGGTAGCCTCGACTGGTTGGGGCAAAGATCACTGGGCGCGGCTAGGAAATCACTCGATTCTAGTTATTGATCGGACCGATCTCACCTTTGAGGTATTACCTCTCTAAAGTCAGCGATACCCTTTCCCATATGAACCGCACCTACACAGTCCAGACTTATGGCTGTCAGATGAATGTTCATGACTCTGAGCGCATCGCTGGCTTGCTAGATGAAGCCGGATATTTGCCAGTCGTTCCAGGTGAGCAGGCCGATTTAGTAGTTTTTAATACATGCGCTGTTCGTGAAAATGCCGATAATAAACTTTATGGAAATTTAAGTTTTCTAGCGCCAATCAAAAAAGCTAACCCCAGAATGCAGATCGCTGTAGGCGGTTGCTTGGCTCAAAAAGATCAATCAATAATTTTAAAGAAAGCTCCTTATGTTGACGTGGTTTTTGGGACACATAACGTGGGTTCCCTTCCGATCCTCTTGGAGAGAGCCCGAATCGAGGAAGAATCTCAGATAGAAATTCTTGAATCGCTAGAACATTTTCCATCGACCCTGCCAGCACGGAGACTTTCAGCTTTTACTTCATGGGTATCAATCTCGGTAGGCTGTAATAACACCTGCACATTCTGCATCGTCCCCACTTTAAGAGGTGTCGAAAAAGATAGGCCAATTGCCGATATTTTGCTGGAGATTCGCGCTCTAGTCGCGCAAGGGGTAATTGAAATTACCTTGTTGGGGCAGAATGTAAATGCGTATGGCGTCGAGTTTGGAGATCGAGGCGCCTTCGCCAATCTACTTCGCCAATGTGGAGAAATCGAAGGGCTAGAAAGAGTTCGCTTCATGTCACCACATCCCAGAGATTTCACTGACGATGTAATAGATGCAATGGCTGGCACAAAAAATGTCATGCCACACTTACACATGCCATTGCAATCTGGATCTGATCGTATTCTGCAAGAGATGCGCCGCTCTTATCGCAGCAGCAGATACTTAGGAATTTTAGATCGAGTTCGTTCTGCCATCCCAACTGCCATGATTACCACAGATATTATCGTTGGCTTCCCTGGAGAGACAGAGTCAGATTTCCAAGCAACGCTAGATCTAGCAAGTCAGGCAAAATTTTCAGCGGCCTACACATATAAATATTCGATTCGCCCGGGAACTCCAGCTGGCGTGATGGAGAATCAAGTTCCAGCGGAAATAGTCGGAGAAAGATATACCCGCTTACACGAGCATCAGCAAGGGATCTCCTTAAGTGTAAATAAGGAAGCGATCGGTCACAGCCATCGAGCACTTGTCTCTGAGGTAGAAGGTCGGCGTGATGCAGTTCAATCTAGATTAACTGGCAAGACTGAGGATTTTAGACTCGTTCACTTTGATGCAACTAGCCAGGCTAGACCTGGTGATTTTGTTGATCTTAAAATTACAGATGCCTCGGCCCACTATTTAATTGCAGAAGAGATATCTCACCTGCGTACACGTGGGGGAGATGCGCATGCCGCTCGTACTGCCGAAATTAGTAACCAGCCGCTCATGTTGGGAATTCCAACCGTTAAATGAGAACCATTGTAATCTGCGGCGCCACCGCTACCGGTAAGAGTGACTTAGCCGTCGATCTTGCTTTAGAAATTGGCGGCGAGATAATTAACGCCGATTCTATGCAGATATATAAAGGTATGGATATTGGTACCGCCAAGTTAACGCTAAATGAGCAAAGGGGCGTACCCCACCATCTATTGGATGTTTTAGATGTAACTGAGGATGCCACGGTTGCTTGGTATCAAGAGATAGCCAGGTCTACCATCGCGCAAATTCACGCACGTGGTAAAGATGTAATTATCGTAGGCGGGACGGGTCTTTATATTAAGGCGATCCTAGATGATCTAAATTTTCCTGATACGGATCCAGAGGTTAGGAGTCGATTAACGCAAGAAGCTAAAGATTTTGGAATCGTCAAGCTATTTGAAAGATTGCAGCAACTTGATCCGGAGGCTGCTTCCGCAATTGATATGCAAAATGAGCGACGAGTAATACGCGCACTTGAAGTAATTGAGATTACTGGCCTGCCATTTACAGCCAACTTGCCAAGACAAGAGAGCTCTCGCTTTCCAGATGCTCTTCAATTTGGATTAGTTATGGATCGCACGGTGCTGGCCGAACGTGTTTCAGATCGAATTGATCGAATGTGGCAATCAGGGTTTGTAGCAGAAGTTGACCATTTGATAGATGCTGGTATTACATCGGCTACGACAGCCCGCAAAGCCTTGGGTTATGCCCAAATTATTGCAATGCGTAACGGTGAAATCTCTGAGGAGATGGCAATAGAAGATACCAAGCGCGCAACAAGACAATATGTCCGCCGCCAAGAGACATGGTTCTCCAGAGATTCCCGCATAAATTGGATCTCACCCTTAGAACCAAGACTGCAAAGAGTTCTAATGCAGATAAACTCAGTCACATCATGACTGAACCAATCATTGGCACATATGGCCACGGCACCGAGAATGATTTTGTCCTCATCTTTGATCCTGCCGATCAATTATCTATAACTACAGCCCAAACCGCGGCAATCTGTAATCGCGCATCCGGTATTGGGGCGGATGGCTTAATCAGGATTACCAAACGCGATGGCAAGTGGTTTATGGATTATCGCAATGCTGACGGATCAATCGCTGAGATGTGCGGAAATGGAATTCGAGTTATGGCGCGCTATTTAGTCGAGCGTGGACATCAAGCAGAAGGAATATTTGCCATAAACACCAGAGATGGTGCAAAACATTTAAGAGTTCCTTTAACAGATGATATTTCGGTCAACATGGGCAAAGTTACAGATGAAAATGAAGAGGTAACAGCATCTGTAGATGGCAAGATTTGGAATGGATTTAACATAAACGTTGGCAATCCACATGCTGTGGTTTTTGTCGAGAAGATAGAGGATGTGGGCTCGCTAGAAGTTGAACCAATTGTTCGCCCAAAAGATTCTTATCCCGAAGGTGTAAATGTCGAGTTTGTAGAAATCATGCCCGGCCATGAGGCAAAGATGCGAGTTCACGAACGTGGCAGCGGTGAAACCAAATCGTGCGGTACGGGTACGTGCGCGGTAGCCCTGGCGGCAACCTTGCACTCTAAGGAACAACTTCCAGCTAGATGGGTTATTTATCCTCCAGGTGGCAGGCTAGTGGTAGATATTGATCCACATTCCAATGCCACGTTAACTGGACCCGCTCTCCTAATCTCAGACCATGACGTAACTTCCTATCTGCAGGATGCATGAGCGAAGACATTCCGCGTAACAACGATTTATTTGCCGAGTTGCTGCGCGAGAGCGCAAGGGTAGCGGCAGATTATGATGCGGATAAATCGGACTTTGAACTCTCGTCGCAACCTGATTTAGCAGATCGCCATGCCTTACGCAGAGTAAAAGGGTTTTCTACTGAGTTACAAGATATTTCAGATGCGCAGTATCGCCAACTTCAATTAGAGCGGGTTATTTTGGTGGGAGTTTGGACTGAAGGCAGCGCTGAAATGGCGGAGAACTCACTTGCTGAATTAAGAGCGCTAGCAGAAACGGCTGGCTCGGAAGTTCTAGATGGGCTTATTCAAAGGCGTGATAAGCCAGATCCGGCAACATATATTGGATCTGGAAAAGTCTCTGAATTGAAACATTTGGTCATAGCATCTGGTGCCGATACGGTAATTTGCGATGGCGAACTTTCTCCATCGCAACTGCGCCAGTTAGAAGATAAGTTAAAAGTTAAAGTTGTAGATAGAACGGCGCTCATCTTAGATATTTTCGCACAACATGCAAAAAGTAAAGAAGGTAAGGCGCAAGTTGAGTTAGCTCAGATTGCATATCTCCTTCCACGCCTACGTGGTTGGGGGGACTCACTATCACGCCAAGTTGGTGGACGTGCTGCGGGCGGTGCTGGTATCGGTGGTCGGGGACCTGGTGAGACAAAGATCGAGACAGATCGCCGTCGTATTAGAGATAAAATGGCCAAACTGCGCCGCGAGATTGCTGAAATGAAGGTATCTCGTGACACAAAGAGGCAAGAGCGTAAGCGATTTAATATTCCCTCAGTTGCAATCACTGGATATACAAATGCGGGCAAATCATCACTTTTAAATAAATTAACAGATGCTGGTGTATTGGTAGAAAATGCTCTCTTTGCTACGCTAGATCCGACAGTTAGAAAGACGCAGACATCCGATGGCCGAATTTACACTCTCTCTGATACGGTTGGTTTTGTACGCCATCTTCCACACCAATTAATTGATGCATTTAAATCAACTCTGGAGGAAGTATCGCAAGCTGATTTAATCGTTCACGTAGTAGATGGATCACACCCAGATCCATTTGAGCAGATTCGCGCAGTTCGTGAAGTTATCATTGAAATTGGCGGGGGAGTTATTCCAGAGATTATTGCTATAAATAAAGTTGATGCGGCAGCTCCTGATGTAGTAATGGAAATCCTACGTAAAGAGAAGAACAGCTATGCATTCTCGGCCCGTACAGGTTTTGGAATTGACGGATTAATTCATGCGATTGAAAAATCACTTCCTCATCCAAACGTTGAGATAAACGCAGTTATTCCTTATGAGCGTGGTGACTTGGTGAGCGCTGTTCACGAGCATGGTGAGATATTGAGTGAGGAATATGTGGAGACAGGAACAGCGATACATGCGCTAGTTGATGGCGGATTGGCTAAAGCGATTGAGGCAGCCCTCAAATAAGGTTTAGAAGTGCCTACCAAGCTTAGAAAAGTGGGAATATATGCGACACGCCGCGTGTTGTAAAGGATAATAAAGGGTAAATGCGCGATTATGCCCTCTTCACCCTTTCTCTCTCTAGAGTGAGGTTTCAAGCAAGTCTTTAATTAAGTAGAAGTGAGGTGAGAGCAGTGGCAACAGATTACGACACCCCCCGAAAGACGGATGAGGAACTCCACGAGGAGTCGCTAGAGGAACTTAAAGCTAAGCGCGTCGATGCTCAATCCGGGCAAATAGATGTAGATGAAGCAGATGCAGCAGAGAGTCTAGAACTTCCTGGTGCAGATTTATCTGGTGAAGAGTTAGCGGTGCGCGTTGTCCCTAAACAGGTTGATGAATTTACTTGCTCAAGATGCTTCTTAGTACACCACATGACTCAATTAGCCAAGGGCGAAGGCGCCAAAGCGGTCTGTAAAGAGTGCAGTTAATACAGCAGTCTTTTTTAATTAAGCAACGCGGCGATTTCATCGCCGCGTTTGCTCGTTACTAGCCAATATGGAGTTGGATCACGGGGATCGGTAATCTCGATTTTGATTCCACGCGAAGTCCAAAATTTTAGCGCTAGAAAAGCGCTCGGGTTAGCATCCCTAGTTCTTAGTAAGCGCATTTGATCTGCATCTAAAACTGAAATATGACCTATGAAATTACGTTCGATATGCGCACGATCAATCTGTAACTCACCATCGGTAATCAAAATAGTAGATCGCCAAGTTAATCCAAGATAGCCAACTGCGATGGTGGCAATAACGAATGCAACCTGGGTTATCCTTTCGTCTAAGGCGGCCCAAATAGCGATCACGAGGGATAGTAATATGAAGTAGATGAAGGCTAAAACCCAGATGGGCGGCCGTAGTACTTCTCGAAAGATCACTATCGCAGTCTAGATGAAGTAAAGTAAGGGTATGAGTCGAGTACCGAGCACGACCCCACCCGAAGGGGCGATAATTCCGCAACGCCACCCCAAGGCTCCTGAAATCGGCACAAAAATTCCATCACACTTTGGACGTTGCTTTGGATGTGGTGAGTTACACCCCACCGGATTGCATTTAGTTGCACATGCTGGCGCTGGTGCAGATTTGAGCGCGCAATTTACCGTGACCGAAAATCATCAGGGGGCACCTGGCTTAGCTCACGGCGGCTTAATCTCATTAGCATTTGATGAGGCGCTTGGAAAACTTATGTGGTTGATTAGATCACCGGCAGTTACGGCACGCCTTGAGACAGATTTTCTAAAACCAGTTCCAATGGGAACAACTCTTTATATAACTGCTCAAATTACCGGACAGGTAAATCGCAAGGTATACACATCAGCCGAAGGCAGGCTAGGTGGCCCAGATGGGGACATTGCAGTGCGCGCCGCTGCGCTATATGTAATTGTCCCAATGTCACATTTCTTAGATAACGCGCCAAAAGAGTATTTAGAACATATCGCCAAGACGCCCGAGATTTTGGCCTTCGTTGATCCGGAATTTGAGATCAATCCATAATGGGAATCCAAGTACTAGTTACGCGACTAGATCCAGATCTACCTCTGCCAACGTATGCCAAAGGTGGAGATGCTGGAGCAGATTTAGTCACTCGCATTGAAGTAACGCTTGCACCAGGGGAGCGTAAGTTAGTTCCCACTGGGATATCGATTGCGCTGCCTGATGGCTATGTTGCCCTGGTGCATCCGCGCTCGGGGCTTGCCATAAAACATGGCATAACAATGGTCAACTCACCTGGAACGGTAGATGCGAGTTATCGTGGTGAGTTGCAGGTAATTTTAATTAATCATGACCCAATCGAGTCAATTACTTTCAAACGTGGAGATCGAATCGCGCAACTAGTTATACAACAAGTTGAGCGCGCTGAATTTTTAGAGGTTACATCGTTGCCAGGATCTGGGCGCGGTGCTGGTGGCTTTGGATCAACAGGGCGCTAGTGAGTAATTTTCCACTAAACCAGGACGGTTCCGATAAAGAGAAAATCCTGGCTGCCTTCGGGGGCAAGAAGGGGCTAATCGATACTGGTATACCTTCAGTTGTTTTCCTAGTGGTATTTAATGTGGCAGATGATCTTCGCTCTGCGCTAATTGCTTCACTAATTATTTCGGCCTCATTAACAATTATTCGCTTGGCTCGGCGAGATACCATTCAACACGCAATTTCAGGTTTAATCGGATCTCTTATTTGTGCCTGGTTTGCCAATAGAACTGGAAATGCGAGCGATCTATATATCCCAAAATTACTTACCAACTTGGGGTACGGAAGCGTATATCTCATCGCTAATTTAGCAGGGTGGCCAGTACTTGGTTTACTGCTCGGGCCTATCCTCGGTGAGAATCTAAATTGGCGCAAAGTTCCTGCCCGCACCCGCGCCTATAAGCGAGCGAGTTGGTTATGGGTTCTCATGTTCTTTGCTCGAATTGCGGTGCAGTATCCAATTTATCGCAGCGGTAATGTAAATCTATTAGGAACTGTGAATTTAGCAATGGGCTATCCACTTTTTGCTGCTACCGCCTATGGATCCTGGATGATTTTAAAGAGCGTACCAACAGCCAAGATTGAAGATCAGTAGCTTAATTAGCTATAAAGCAGGCCTTGATTTGGTTCTCCGCCTCAGCTGAGGCTACAAATAGCAACTCATCGCCGGCGCTAAAGACATCACTTTGAGTTGGCGAGATCACTCTTCCATCACGAACAATCGCTGCTAGCGAGGCATCGTCTGGCAAAGTTATCTCTTCAACAGTTTTGCCAATACAACTTGAAGTATCGGGCAGAGTTAGTTCAACTAAATTTGCTTGGCCTCTGCGGAATGAAAATAGGCGAACCACATCTCCAACACTTACCGCCTCTTCAACCAGAGCAGACATAATGCGTGGAGTAGACACCGCCACATCAACCCCCCAAGATGAGTCAAAGAGCCATTCATTCTTTGGATGGTTCACTCGTGCGACAACGCGGGGTACGCCATACTCAGTCTTGGCCAGTAGCGAGGCAACTAGGTTTACTTTGTCATCACCAGTTGCCGCAACCAAAACCTGACAATTATTTAAGACGGCCTTATCGAGTGCGGTAATTTCACAAGCATCAGCCATCAACCATTCAGCATCTGGCACGGAATCCATCTTTAGCGCTTTCGGATCGCGATCAATTAGAAGTACTTGGTGGCCATTATCTAGAAGTTCGCGAGCGATAGCGCGGCCAACATTTCCAGCACCAGCGATAGCAATTCTCATTAGTTGCCTTCCGGTGATTGCGCCAAAATAGCCTCGACGTTGGCGATATCAGCATCGCGAACTGTTACATGCAATAAATCTCCATCTTGCAGAACCGTATGTGAATCAGGAATCAAACCTTCACCGAGACGGGTAATAAATGCAACTCGCGCCCCTGTAGCTACTTCCAAATCAGTAATTGACATTCCAAACCAAGCGCGATGTGGATGCATCTCGCAAAGTTGAACAGCGCCGCTGGCATCGCGCCATTCAGATCGCGAGCCTTCGGGTACTAACCGTCGTAATATTTGATCGGTTGCCCAAATAACTGTGGCCACAGTTGGTATACCTAAGCGCTGGTAGATTTCAGCGCGCCCTGGATCATATATACGAGCGACAACATTTGTAACACCGTAAGTCTCTCGTGCCACGCGTGCTGCCAAAATATTTGAATTGTCACCGTTACTGACTGCCGCGAAGGCATCTGCGCTCTCAATACCTGCCTCCAGCAAAGTATCGCGATCAAAGCCAACTCCAGAAATTGTCCGGCCTTTAAAATCTGGGCCCAGGCGGCGAAATGCCTCAGGAGATTGGTCAATTATCGAAACCGAATGCCCTGCAGCCTCAAGTTCGGTGGCTAAAGAGGAACCGACTCGACCGCAACCCATAATAACGACGTGCACAAGGTTTAACTTACACCCTTAGGCTTATCTATATGACGTCAAATGGGTCCAACCAGGGAAATTCTGTCCAGCGGGTAGAAATAGCGGTGGAGGATCGAATTACCGTAGCTATAGAAAAAATTGCTCACGGCGGGCATTTCATCGCTCGCCATCTTGGTGCAGTTATCTTCGTTCGACATGCAATCCCGGGTGAAGAAGTTGAAATTGAAATTACCAGTACGGGAAGTTCTTTCAACCGTGGCGATGTCGTAAATGTAGTGAAGGCATCGCCAGATCGAGTTAGTGCGCCGTGTCAGTTCGCCCATCGCCAAGGTTGCGGAGGGTGCGATTTCCAACATATCTCTCTCGAACGCCAACGTTCTTTGAAATCTGAAGTCATCTCCGAACAGTTTTCCAGAATAGCCAAAATGGATCTCGCAGTTGAAGTGGAAGAAGTCTCTGCACCACTTGGCTACCGCTCACGTTTTGCTGCAGTTACTACTCGTAATGGAGACTTAGGCTTTAAGCAATCGCGCAGTACGAAGATAGTTCCAGTAAGTGATTGCCGAGTCTTGCAGCCAGAACTTAAATACCAAGAGCTGAGTAATCGTAAATGGAAGCCGGGGATGCAAGTTGAGGCTGCTATTTCCACCATGGGCGAGCGCACGATTGCCACAGGATATGTAGAAGATCAATTTCCGGTAAGAATCAGCGAAGGTCCAGATATTGCCAAATATGAAGTTAATTCATTCACCTTGGAAGTTAGCCAGAAGTCTTTTTGGCAGAGCCATTACTTAGCTCCAACAATTCTCTCGCAAGTTGTTCTTGACTATGCGCAACCAAAGGCAGGGGATCAAGTTTTGGATTTATATGGTGGAGTCGGATTATTTACTTCGCAATTTCTAAAGCACATTGGAGAATCAGGAAGGGTTGATCTGGTAGAAGGCAGTAAGAGTGCAACAGCCGATGCCAGCCGCAACTTCGCCAACTTTCCAAATGTGGCAATTCATACTGGAGATGTGGCAAAACTTTTACCGCGATTTGCTAAAGCAGATATCGTCGTTTTGGACCCACCTAGAGAAGGTGCAGGCAAAGAGGTGATAACCACGATGGGTGGGTTAAAGGCAAGTCGAATTATCTATGTAGCATGCGATCCGGCAGCACTTGCTAGAGATACAACTTATCTACAAGAGCAGGGCTATAAATTGCAAAATATTCGCGCTTTTGACCTTTTTCCAATGACACATCACATTGAATCTGTTGCACTCTTTACCAGAAGTAAGGTATCTTGATATCAAGATAAATTTAGTAGAGGACGGCTATGAGTAAAAATTCACTTGGCGCAAAAAAGAATCTAAAGGTCGCAGGTAAAGATTTTGAAATCTTTGATATTTCAAAAATTGCGGGCGCTGACACGCTTCCTTTCTCGCTTAAAGTGTTACTAGAGAATCTTTTGCGTGCTGAAGACGGTGCAAATATCACCGCCGAACATATAAAGGCGCTTGCCCAATGGGATCCGGCGGCCGAACCTGATACTGAAATTCAATTCACGCCTGCCCGAGTGGTGATGCAGGACTTCACAGGAGTTCCTTGCATTGTGGATTTAGCTACGATGCGTGAAGCGATAGTTGAACTTGGCGGGGATCCTGCCAAAGTTAATCCACTCGCTCCGGCTGAACTGGTAATAGATCACTCAGTAATTGCTGATGTCTCGGGCACAAAAGATGCCTTTGAGAAAAATACTGATATTGAATATGAGCGCAACCATGAGCGTTATCGCTTTTTACGTTGGGGGCAAGGCGCATTCGATGAGTTGAAAGTTGTCCCACCGGGAACAGGGATTGTCCACCAAGTAAATATTGAATTTTTAGCACGAGTAGTCATGACTCGTACCGTAAATGGCGTTCTTAGCGCATACCCTGACACCGTAGTTGGAACTGATTCTCACACAACCATGGTTAATGGGCTGGGAGTTTTAGGATGGGGAGTAGGTGGAATCGAGGCGGAAGCTGCGCTACTTGGTCAACCTGTTTCTATGCTTATCCCACGCGTTGTTGGATTTAAATTGAGCCAATCTTTGCCAGTCGGTACTACGGCAACAGATATGGCACTTACTATTACCGAAATTTTACGTAAACATGGGGTGGTAGGAAAATTTGTAGAGTTCTACGGACCCGGTGTTGTCTCTGTTCCGATGGCTAATCGAACCACTATTGGAAATATGAGCCCAGAATACGGATCGACATGTGCAATCTTCCCAATTGATGATGAGACTCTTCGCTATATGCGCCTTACCGGTCGCAGTGATGATCAAGTCGCCTTAGTTGAAGAATATGCAAAGGCACAGGGGATGTGGCATGACCCATTGGCTGCACCGCGTTTTTCCGAACATATCGAATTAGATTTATCTACTGTTGTGCCATCTATATCTGGACCAAAACGTCCGCAAGATCGAATTTCATTGAGTGAATCTAAGAGCGCATTCGAGAAAATCCTGCCAACTTATTTCTCTGAGAAGACTGGGAAACAGGCGTATCCAGTTAAAGTTGGAGCGAAGGAGACAACCATTAAGAATGGTGACGTTGTAATCGCATCAATTACTTCATGTACAAATACTTCTAATCCCTCCGTAATGATTGGTGCCGCACTTCTAGCCAAGAATGCGGTTGAACGTGGATTGAGCACCAAGCCTTGGGTAAAGACAACCTTGGCTCCCGGCTCAAAGGTGGTTACCGACTACTACGATCGTTCAGGTCTTACGCCATATATGGAGGCGCTGGGCTTTAACTTAGTTGGATATGGATGCGTAACTTGCATCGGTAACTCAGGGCCACTGCCTATTGATATTAGTAAATCGATAAATGATTATGATCTGGCTGTGACGGCAGTTCTCTCTGGTAACCGCAACTTTGAGGGGCGCATTAGCCCTGATGTAAAGATGAATTACCTCGCATCTCCGCCACTAGTTGTGGCTTACGCCTTAGCAGGAACCATGGATCATGATTTCGAGAAAGATTCACTTGGTACCGATAAAGAAGGCAATGATGTCTTTTTAGCGCAAATCTGGCCATCACCAGAGGAAATTCAGTCGGTGATTGAATCTTCTATCTCATCAGATATGTTTAAGAAGGATTACGCAACAGTATTCGATGGTGATCACCGTTGGAAAGCTTTAGCTACACCCGCAGGTAAGACTTTTGAGTGGGATTTAAAATCCACATATGTTCGTAAGCCTCCATACTTCGATGGTATGCCGGCAGAACCAACTCCAGTCACAGATATTGCTGGAGCGAGAGTGCTTGCCATATTGGGAGATTCAGTTACAACAGATCACATCTCACCGGCTGGCAATATTAAAGCTGATTCACCGGCTGGCAAATATTTGGAGTCGCAAGGTGTGGCACGCACAGATTTCAACTCATACGGTTCACGTCGCGGCAATCATGAAGTAATGATCCGGGGAACCTTTGCCAATATTCGCCTTAAGAATATGTTGTTAGATGGAGTCGAAGGCGCATTCACCCGTAACTTTCTGGCTGATGGAGAACAGTCGACGATTTATGATGCATCGGTGGCCTATCAGGCCGCCTCGATTCCATTGGTAATTTTGGCTGGTAAAGAATATGGCTCTGGTTCATCACGTGACTGGGCAGCTAAAGGAACAGCGCTACTTGGAGTAAGAGCAGTAATTGCTGAGAGCTTTGAACGTATTCACCGGTCTAACTTAATTGGCATGGGTGTTCTTCCATTGCAATTTAGAGATGGCGAAAACGTTAAATCACTTGGTTTAGATGGAACCGAAGTTTTCTCAATCTCTGGAGTGACTGCGCTAAATAGCGGAGGAATTCCAAAAGAGGTGGAGGTAACTGCAGGGGATAAGACCTTTAGCGCCAAGGTGCGCATCGATACTCCTGGCGAAGGTGATTATTATCGCCATGGGGGAATCATGCAGTACGTGCTCCGCCAATTGCTTTAGCAATAGGCGTGAGGAGATAGCCAATTGCTTTAGTAATAGGCGCGAGGAGATAGCCAATTGCTTTAGCAATAGGCGTTAAATCTCGCGAAATCAGGATAGGCAAACTAGACTTCTATCATGCTTGAGTCGATAAAAAGTCCTGCCGATATAAAGGCGCTAGATATCGCACAGCTCAATATTTTGAGTGAAGAAATTCGCCAATTCCTAATAACTAAAGTTTCCAAAACCGGCGGCCATCTTGGACCGAATCTAGGGGTAGTCGAACTCACTATTGCTATTCATCGCACATTTGATTCACCTAGAGATGTAGTTCTATTTGATACGGGCCATCAATCCTATGTTCATAAAATTTTGACAGGTCGAGTTAGTCAATTTGATGGCTTGCGGCAACGCGGTGGTATCGCCGGGTATCCGAATCGCCGCGAAAGCGAGCATGACGTCATTGAAAATTCACACGCATCAACTGCGCTCTCTTGGGGAGACGGAATTTCCTTTGGCTTTTCCCAAACCAAGCAGACGGATCGTCATGTAGTTGTAGTTGTAGGAGATGGCGCGCTCACTGGAGGTATGTCTTGGGAGGCGCTTAACAATATTGCGGCAACTGAAAAACGTAATTTGGTAATTATTGTCAACGATAATGAACGCTCTTATTCGCCAACTATTGGTGGCTTGGCGACATATCTTTCGACCTTGCGAGTAACCCGCGGCTACGAGCGGTTCCTTGATTGGGGTAAAGAGTTTTTACATAAGACCCCAGTTGTTGGGACTCCAATTTATGAAACTCTACATGGCGTGAAAAAAGGCATCAAAGATATTATTGCTCCACAAGGTATGTTTGAGGATTTAGGTCTTAAATATTTAGGACCAATTGATGGCCACGATATCCCCGCTCTTGAGAGAGCCCTAACCCAGGCAAAAGATTTTGACGAGCCAATTCTCGTTCACGTTATCACTGAAAAGGGGCGCGGGCATATCCCAGCCATGGCCGATGAAGCTGAAAAATTTCATGCTGTGGGAATTGTTGATCGCGAAACTGGGGCGCCATTGGCGAAAAGTTCAACTACTTGGACGAAGATTTTTTCTGAAGAGTTGGTTGAGATTGCGCGCGATCGCCCAGATATCGTGGCAATTACCGCTGCCATGTTAGGGCCAACTGGGTTAGATGCTTTTGAAAAGGCTTATCCCGATAGGACCATCGATGTCGGCATAGCTGAACAACATGCCGTTACTAGCGCTGCTGGAATGGCTTATGCCGGACTTCATCCAGTTGTGGCTGTTTACTCAACTTTTTTAAATAGAGCCTTTGACCAACTCCTACTAGATGTGGCCCTACATAAAGCCGGCGTAACTTTTGTTTTAGATAGATCCGGTATTACTGGTGATGACGGGCCTTCTCACCATGGAATTTGGGATCTCGCCTTAACTGGGATTGTCCCAACCATGTGCGTTGCAGCTCCGCGCGATGCGCAACGTTTACGGGAAACTCTTCGTGAGGCGGTAGCAATTTCAGATGCGCCATCGATGGTTCGCTTTCCCAAAGGTGCTGTGCAGAGTGAGATTCCTGCCTTTGAACGAAGAGATGGAATCGATGTCCTATATCGCGGCGAGAGTGCAGATGTATTGCTAATCAGCATTGGCGCCATGGCTGCCATAGCAGTCGAGGCAGCATCAATGGCCTACCGTGAGGGCGTTGGTGTCACAGTAATTGACCCACGCTGGGTAAAGCCGTTGCCAGTTTCATTAACCGCAATGGCAGAAAGATATAAGAGCGTAGTTGTTATAGAAGATGGAATTAAACATGGTGGAATTGCTAGCTCTATATCTGAACTCTTTCGCGAAGCAGGGCTGGCTACCCCAATTCACTCAATTGGCGTACCACTTGAATTTATTGAACATTCCAAGCGTAATGAAATATTAAGCGATCTTGGGATTACCGCTCAAAATATTGCACGGGATATCGTTGAGTGGAATAGCTCTAAAGGGGCTGCGCTATCAAATTCAATTATGGAAGAGATGCAATCCCCGGCGCATGAAAGCGTTGACCGCAAGCCGCTTGGCTAATACCTTCACGATCTAAGTACGGCAAGATGCCGCCCAGATGCATGGGCCAACCTGAACCCATCAACATGCAGAGGTCAATCTCAGCTGCGGTGGCAACGACGCCTTCATCTAACATCATGCGCGCTTCGACTGCGAGAGCTTTAAGTGCGCGATCGCGTACTTGCTCAGCAGTAGATGGGGAGCTCTCTTGCTTTAATAGCGCCAGCGCTTCTGGATTAACCAAAACTTTTCCATCTTCGGATTTAGTGTAGAAATTTCTCACTTTACCAGCGACCATCGCCTGCATCGTAGGTGAGATACGGTAACGCGGCCCTAGATTTTCATGGAGAGTCTCAGAGACGTGAAGTGCAACACCTGGACCAACCAAATCTAGCAATTCAAAGGGTGACATAGGAAAGCCAATTGCGCGCATGGCGTTATCAGCAACTTCTGGAGAAGTTCCTTCATCTACTGCATCGGTAACTTCGCCCATAAAGCGGGTCAAGAGACGGTTAACAACAAAACCGGGGGCATCTTTACAGATGATCATCGTCTTCTTAAGTGATTTTCCAACGCTAACTGCAGTGGCAGTGGTGGCATCATCGGTGGCAGATGTGCGGGCAATTTCTAGTAGTGGCATTACCGCAACTGGATTAAAGAAATGGAATCCAATGACTCGCTCTGGATTTTTAAGTCCTTCGCTCATTCTCTCTACCGATAGAGAAGATGTATTGGTAGCTAGTACGCATTCGGGGGAGATTATCGCTTCGAGCTTTTTAAAGAGCTCCTGTTTAAGAGATAGCTCTTCAAAGATTGCCTCAATTATAAAATCACAGCCAGCGAAGGAGCTTTGCTCTGCTGATCCGGAAATAAGCAGTGATAAACGGTGAGCCGCCTCAGCACTCATACGCTTCTTTTCAACTAACTTAGCAAGCTCGTTCTTAACCCAGGCGACACCCTTATCGGCGCGCTCTTGGTCGATATCTGTCATCACAACTGGGCATTTAAGGTTTCGCAGTAACAGCAAAGCAAGTTGCGATGCCATAAGTCCAGCACCAACGACGCCGACCTTGGCAACCTTACGGGCAAGCGCCGGCTTAGGAGCGCCTTCAACTTTTTTGCGCTTCTTCTGAATCAAGTTAAATGCATATAGCGAGGCGCGTAATGGATCTGACATTGTCAGATCTGCCAATGTTTGATCCTCGGCAGCAAAGCCGGCAGCGCGCGTATTGGTACGGGCCGCGGCGATTAATTCAAGTGCTCTATGAGGAGCAGCTATCTCGGCGCCGCCATATTTCTTAAGCGCAGCTGCTTTACCTGATGCTAGCGCGCTCTCCCAAGCTGGATCTGAAGAGTAATCAGGACGTTCAATTTTTATTTGCTGCGATAGTACATTTGCGGCAAAGCTAACTGAACGCTCTAGAAAATCAGCAGGTTCATATACGGCATCGACAACGCCAAGTGATAGCGCATCTTTAGCCTTCATCATTGTGTTGTTATTTAGAGCATTTAGCATAATTACCTTTACTGCGCGCTCTGGCCCAATGAGTTTGGGAAGTATGGTCGCACCACCCCAACCAGGTACAAGACCTAGAAAGATCTCAGGTAATGCAGTAAATGCCGTTGAAGATAGAGTGCGGTAGTTACAGTGCAATCCCACTTCAAGTCCGCCACCTAGCGCTAAACCATTTATGAAGGCGAAAGTTGGTATGTCAGTCTCGTCAAGGCGTCGAAATACATCGTGACCTAACTTTCCAATGGCAAGAGATTGCTCACGATTGGACAGATACGACAGCGCTGATAAATCTGCACCAGCGGCGAAGATAAAAGGTTTACCGGTGATTGCAATTGCGGCCGGTGACCTGCCAATAGCATCGGTAATTGCAGCATCTAGCGCCGCTAAAGATTGTGGGCCAAATGTATTTGGGCGAGTGTGATCGAGCCCGTTATCTAGGGTGATCAACGCAAGTGAGCCCATATAGCCAAAAGGAGTTAGATCGACATCGCGCACAAGTGCGTTAGTGATAACTTCTTGTGGTGCACCGTCTGGCAATTGAATCTCAGAACTCATTATTTGTTTCCTCCTGTGAAGTGTGGGTTCTCCCAAATAACAGTGCCACCCATACCAAGGCCAATACACATAGTGGTAATTCCGTAGCGAACATCGGTGCGCTCTTCAAAGGTACGCGCAAGATTTAGCATTAGGCGAATTCCAGATGAAGCAAGTGGATGGCCAACTGCAATTGCGCCACCATATGGATTGACGCGGGCATCATCATCTGCAATCCCAAAATGATCTAAGAATGCAATAACTTGGACTGCAAATGCTTCATTTATCTCAAATGCCCCAATATCTGCCATGGTTAGCCCAGCTTTGGCAAGTGCCTTAATTGTCGAAGGAATCGGCCCATATCCCATAACCTCTGGTTCCACACCGGCAAATGCAAATGAAACTAACCTAGCTTTTATTGTTAGACCAAGTTCCTTTGCTTTATCTTCGCTGGCTAGAAGCGCTGCTGTAGCACCGTCATTTAGTCCAGATGAATTACCTGGAGTAACTCGACCTGCTGGCCTAAATGGAGTTTTGAGAGTTGATAGACCCTCCATAGTTGTAGTTGGGCGCGGTGGCTCATCTACTGTGGCAATTGCCCAACCTAAATCAGCGATACGCGCTGCGGTAGGAATCAAATCTCTTTGTATTTTTCCTGCTGCATATGCCGCCGCTGTCTTCATTTGCGAGTTGTAGGCATAACGATCGGCGCGCTCTTTTGTTAATTGCGGGAAGCGATCATGTAACCGTTCTGCAGTTGCACCCATGGCTAGCGCATCTTCTTCCACAATTCGTTCAGCTAAAAATCTAGGGTTGGGATCGATACCTTCACCGATTGGATGATTTCCCATATGTTCTACTCCGCCGGCAATTGCAATATCAATGGAACCGATAGCGATCGCACCTGCTAGCGATGTCGTGGCAGTCATTGCACCCGCACACCAACGATCTATCGAGTAGCCTGGCACAGTATTGGGTAGTCCTGCTAAAAGCGATGCACTGCGCCCGATATTCATTCCTTGATCACCGCTTTGAGTAGCTGCAGCTATCGCCACATCCTCAATAGCATCAGGTGAAACCTTTGGGTTTCGTTCGAGCAAACCGCGCATGGCGCGAACCATTAAATCATCGGCGCGAGTACCGGCGTACATGCTGCCGGCCTTTCCAAATGGAGTACGAACTGCATCGACTAGGACAACGGTGCGAGACATTAGAGCCACCTTCTAGATATGACGGGCGAGGGAGAGTTCCCTGCATTGATAGTAAGTAAGGTTAGGTTACTCGCCAGTAGGCAAAAGTGGAACAGCAGATGGAGGTGATTTAAGCCTTAACTAGCGGCTTTGGAGCTGGGGAAGACTTCTTGGAGAGATATGGCAGAAGAACCGCCACTAGATAACTGCCCCATGCGAGCAATTGCACCCATGAAGTCGTTGTATCAAATCCAATTGTTCCACCCAATAATGAGCCAAGAATTGACTCCTTGGCAATCCAAGGTGTGACATCCCAGACAAAGGCATCGACCCCGGGCAGCCATCCGAGCTCCTGGAATTCATGTACACCATAAGAGAGCACGCCGGCAGCAACGACTACTAGCGCAACGCCTGTTATGGTGAAAAATTTAGAGAGATTTATCTTCACTGATCGGTTATAAATTAAGTAACCGAGCGCTACGGCCAACGCCAGCCCAAATGTTAAACCAACTGTGGCACTAGATGCTGCCCCCACAGTTTTAAAATTAGTATAAATAAATAGCGCTGTCTCGAGCCCTTCGCGCGCAACGGCAAAGAAAGCCACCAGTGCCAGCCCAATTGGTCCACCTATGATTGCGTTATCGACTTTGCCATGAAGGTCATCGCGCAAACTTCGCGCTGTGCGCTTCATCCAGAAAACCATCCAGGTCACTAAACCAACTGCTACAAAAGATGTCACACCAGCGAACATTTCCTCACTGCGGCTGCTCAGCTCGGCGGAGGTAAAGGAGAGAATCGCACCAAGTGCCAGGCTGGCCAAAATCGCAACCGTTACCCCGGCCCAGAGTGGACGAAGCAGATGGCGGCGGTCAGTACGGACTACATAGGCAACTAAAATACCGACGATTAAGGCCGCTTCTAGGCCTTCACGGAGGGCAATAATGAATGTGCTGAGCATGGGTCAAATCTAGAACCAGAAAGCGAATTACGCAACTTTAATGTTGCGTAATTCCTCACATTCCAGAGGTGCTCTGCTCTGGGCCATGTCTTGGTTGAACTTGCTCAGCAGGGGTTTCCACTGGGCTTTCAATTAGGGGTTCTCTCTCAAGCAGCGCCAGTTCTAATATTGGGGCAGCGATCTCAATCTGCCAAGAGCGAGCGCCCAAGGTTGCTAACGCCTGCGCAACCCCCGACTTTGGCATATTCCAACAGATTCGCCTGACATATTCGGGAGTGATCATATTTTCCAAAGGAATCGATAACTCCTTAGCCCGTTCATCCAGACGAGCTTTGGCATGGGTAAGTGGTGCATATTTTTCGGGAAAGCGCTCGCGCCAAATCTTTATCGGTGGCAAAGTGTCAGAGTCAGAACGGGTAGGGGGCCAGAGATCTTCAGGCGTGGCCAGAGCCTCGCCAATCGCGCTGATCCAGGTTTGGCTATTTTCCAACCAGCGCGCTCGCAAACCGATTGGCCGCAGAGCTCGCTCTAAATCTTTCTTACTTTTAATCTCTTTGAGATGAGCAAGCATGGAAAGTTCAACGATCGCCGCATCTGAGAGTAAGCGACCCTGCGAAATATCCAACTGCCGAGCAATCTCTTGGCGCGCCATCCAGAGAGTTTTGATTACTGCTAATTGATTTCGTTTTTTGATTTTATGCATTCCCGATGTGCGCCGCCAAGGGTCAACTCTTGGAGTTGGGGCGGGCGCATCTAAGATTGATTGAAATTCTTCGCATGCCCATTCCCATTTATTTGCGCTCGCCAGCTTTTGATAGACCTTCTCACGAAGTTCTATCAAAAGCTCTACATCAAGGGCTGCATAGTTAAGCCATTCTGAGGGCAAAGGTCGCTGCGACCAATCTGCTGCCGAATGTTCTTTCGCCAGCGATACTTCCATTAGCGATTCTAATAATGGACCTAGGCCAACTCTAGGCAGGCCAGCAATTCTTCCGCCCAGCTCAGTATCAAATAATTTCTTTGGATTGATTCCTAATTCTCGCAGACATGGCAAATCCTGAGTGCTGGCATGCAAAATTACTTCATCACTTTGTAGTAAATCATTTAATCGAATAAATAAATCATGGCCTGGGCCAAATGGAATTGGATCAATTAGGTGCAATCCACCATCGCGACGTTTTATTTGAATTAGATAGGCGCGCGAGCTAAATTTAAAACCAGAAGCTCGCTCGGCATCTACTGCAAATGGACCACTGCCGTTGCTTAACTCCTTAATTGTTTCTTCAAATTGCTCGATGCGATCGACCAACTTTGGAATACCTGTAGCAGGTGTAAGTAAAGGAATTGCCGTTACTGAATCCTCGCCAATTTCAGTAGCCGTCTTCTCATTATTATTTGGCTCTAGTGTTTGACTATCTATTTTTTCCATCAGCCTTCCATTAGCTTTTGCGGCGGGCGGCAGTTATTGGCGCCACACCGTCAATAATAGGTGGCAGGCCAGCAACTTCACCAATGAGATTGCACCAAGCTTCGATATGAGCAATTATTTCTGAAGATTCTTTAATGATCGGCGTCCACGATGCTCGGATTTCAATTTCAGAATCGTCATTGCGCGGTGAGAGCTTTCCAAATGATGCACTTGAGACGCGCGTTACCGTTCCACTAGGTGCGTTGAAGTTACACCCAGCAGATTTCAATGAATCCAACAACCAACTCCAGCCGACCTCTGGTAGTAGCGGATCCTCTTGCATCGCCTCATCAACATCGGCGCTTAAAAAGGTAACGCACCTGAACTCGCCCTCCCAGGTATCTTGTCCACCTGGTTCATGTAATAGTACAAATCGCCCAGATGCGATCTCATCTTCGGCATCTCCGAGTAATCCATTTGAAACATCGGCGGTAAAGGCAAATGAATATGTTGCTAATTTCTGTGGGGCCGGAACTTCTTCCAAGCTAATTTCTGGGCGAGGCGTAGCAGTTCGCAACTGTTCTATTAAACGATTAAATTGGGCAACATTCACTGGTTAATTCTAAAGTTCTGCTCTGCTATTAGGTGGGAGGCAGGGCGCAAGCTTGTGTAGCCTTAGCTGCCATGGTTACCTTATTAGCGCTATTTTCTAGTTTACTTTGGGGGACAGCTGATTTTTACGGGGGCAAGTTAAGTAAGAAACATCCGGCCATCGCAGTCTTGGCGGTGACGCAAGCTATCGGTTTAATTTTTGGAATCTTCCTAGCAATTGTAAGCGGAGCTTTCTCTGCCAATGCCTTTGGAGAAAATGGCTACTTCATTCCAGGTGCATTTGCTGGAGTACTCGGTTATCTCGGGTTAATTTGTTTATACGCGGGTTTATCAACTGGGCGAATGGGCGTCGTCTCTCCAATAAGTGGTCTTTCCGCTTTGATTCCAGTTGCCTACGCCTATTTTATAAAGGGAGATCGTCTTTCAATAATTCTTTCATTGGGTGCAGCACTTGCCATCATTGGCGCATTCTTTGCGAGTGGACCGGAACTTTCGCAAGGATTACCGGCAAAGCCTTTAATTTTGGCGCTTGGAGCGGCTGGCGGATTTGGAACTGCGCTAGTTTGGATGGCAATTGGATCACAAGGAAGCGCTCTCATGACCATGGTTATGATGCGCGCAACAACTTTCGTGGTTTCACTTTTGATTTTTGCTAAGTATCAAAGCCTTGGCGGTCTCGGGGTCAAAAATATCCCAGTGCTTATATTTATCGGTTGCGCTGATTTTTTAGCAAACCTACTTTTGGGTGTTGCCACCACTAAAGGTATTTTGACTCTAGCTATGGTCTTAGGAGCGATGTATCCAATATTTACTGCGGTCTTGGCTTATAAATATTTGAATGAGCGACTGCATCGCATCCAATATTGGGGAGTCGCCTTAGCCGTAATTGGTATTGGGATTATCTCAGCTTTTTAGCTGTGATAAATAAAGTATCACCTACTTTAGATCGGTCAACTTCTACAAATTTTGCAAGTAGATTTTCAATATCAATTTTATTTTCTCCGCCCGTACTTTCAGTCACACTTAGGTAAATCCCATCCAAGAGTTTCGCCGAAATTAATTGATCTAAAATCCTTCCACCAGATTCAACTAGGACGTTCGGTCCAAATTTTACGATTCCTTTAGCGAGCGCACGTTCTGGAGAGAGATTCCACCAGTGCGCTAGTTGGTTATCAGAGAGTGAATTGATCATTGATCGGGAAGAGATGACAACTGGAGCCGGAGTGCGATGGTATGGCTCACTTCGAGCTGTCTCACCTCCAATCAGCAAGAAGTCAGCGCTACGCCTGCGCTTGAGAAAGGTTTGGCGATCTGTTGGGCTAGATATGGATTGCGAAGTACCATTTAATGAGGTTGAACCATCTCTGCCTACTACCAGGGTTGCAAAGACGCTCACATCTGAAGGTTAGTGCGCCTAGTTAATTTGTCAGTGGCGATAGGTATCGTTTCTCTCATGATAATTAATTGCGATGATTGTGCCGTACGCGATATTGGATGCAGCGATTGCGCGCTATCTTTTCTTTTCATTAAAGATTCTCACCAATCTGACCAGGCTGAGCACCCTCACCATTCCGAGGGCTCTAATCTTTGTGAGATCCCTGATGAGACGGCGCGGGCCATTGATCTCCTCTCATCGCGAGGAATTATCCGCCCCTTACGCTTTAACTCAGCGTGATTTTCCAAATTTGGATAAATTCACAGGTAGGCCACGCCTGCCTCAAGTTGAGTTGGATCAACTGCCCCCGTTAGCCTTTAACCCTTATGTCGCCAATACATAGATTAGTGCGCAGGTTTCCCAGCGCCTTAACCGGGGTAATCGTATTTAACGTCTTGGCTATCTGTGCACCCCTGATAAGCGCGCTTCCCGCCGATGCGGCGCAGACTCTGGCTGAAGTTCAAGCCCGTGTGCGCCAACTCGAGGAAGAGGCAACCACCGCAGCCGAAGGCGCTCAATTGGCCAAAGTTAATTTGGCATCGCTAAATCTCACTCTCGCTGGAATCCAAGCAAAGGCTGAGGTACAGGCTCAGAGCGTTGACTCACTCTCCAAGACTTTAAGTACCATCGCAATTGAGCAATATAAGAATGGCGGGTTGAGTCAAAGCTTGGAACTTCTATTCTCATCTGATCCAGCGCTATATCTATCTGCAGCAGGCTCACTCGAGGCGCTTACTCGTAAAAAAGCTGCTCAACTCCGAAAGTTTCAAGCGGCCAAACAACGCTTAACTGCAACCTCGCTAACAGTTAATGACAAACTCGCGTTAGTAGCTGCTACCGAGAAGCGATTAGCAGCCCAGAGCGCTCAAGCAGTTGCCAAACTCGCCGAAGCCGAATCGCTTCTCTCCAAATTGAAGAAAGAAGATCGAGATCGTTTGGCTCGGCTAGCTAAAAAACAAGAGGATGCTGATCAGAAGTCCTCACTTGCGGCAGCGAAAAAAATTAAATTTGGATCTGGGCGAGCCTCCAAAGCGTTGCAATTTGCCTTAAAGCAGATTGGAGATAAGTACGTTTTTGGAGCAGCTGGAATGATTTATTGGGATTGCTCTGGCCTTACTATGCGAGCATTTCAGATAGCCGGGGTTTCACTTCCTCACTCATCGCGCGCTCAATATGGATATGGTAAATATGTTTCGCGCTCTAACTTAGCCCCGGGTGATTTAATATTTTTTGGCCGCCCGATCTCTCACGTGGGTATCTATCTAGGTAAAGGCCAGATGGTGCATGCGCCTCGATCTGGCTCGAGAGTGAAGATAGCTAGCGCTTACAACTTAGGACCAAAACCATATATTGGAGCGCGGCGATTATAGATAAGCAGAATGGTGAAAATCATTATAAAACTATTTGTATTACAAATGACTTTGGCCCAAGAGCTGGGGGAATCGAAACTTTTGTAATTGGGCTAATTGAACGTCTTCCCATTAAATCTGTAATTGTTTACACATCCACTCAAGACAATAGCACGACATACGATCAGCAATGGTTAGATAAATTTGGAGTTTTAGTGATTCGCGATAGGTCAAGGATTCTATTGCCAACAATCAGAGTCAATCGCGCAGTAAAGCAGATAAGCCGAAAATACCACCTGGAAAACGCGTTTTTTGGCGCAGCAGCACCTTTGGGGATCATGTCGCGCAGCCTAAGAAAATCAGGGATCAAAAATGTAGTAGCGCTAACTCACGGGCATGAAGTTTGGTGGTCAAAGCTATGGCCATTTAAGTGGGTGCTTAAATTTATTGGAAACAACATTGGCCATTTAACGTATTTGGGTGACTTCACCCGCGGAGAGATATCTAAATCTCTTTCCAACGAAGCTATTGCTGCGATGGTTAAAATCGCTCCTGGGATTGATACTTCGCATTTTCGCCCGTATCCAGATTCTAAAGAGCTGCGTGAGTCTTTAGGCCTAACTGATAAGAAAGTGATCCTAAGTGTTGGCCGACTTGTACATCGTAAAGGGCAAGATACTTTAATTTCTGCGCTGCCCGCAATTCTAAAGGCGCATCCTGACGCACATATTCTTTTAATTGGTGAAGGGCCCCATAGAGGGCACTTACAAAAATTAGTATCAAATCTGGGAGTAGTAAATTCGGTTACTTTCATAGGGCGAATTCAATATTCAGAATTACCGCGCTATATATGTGTAGGAGATATCTTTGCGATGCCTTCGCGCTCACGCTTAGGCGGGCTAGAGGTCGAAGGTTTAGGTATTGTCTATTTAGAAGCCAGCGCATGTGGGCTAGCGGTAATTGCCGGCAAATCAGGGGGAGCACCTGATGCGGTATTAGAGGGCGTTACTGGGTTGATCGTTGATGGAACAAATCCGAACGATGTAGCAAGGGCTGCGATTGATCTCCTAAGTGAGCCAATACGAGCCGAGAATATGGGCCGCGAAGGCAGAGATTGGATCGAAAAGAATTGGAGTTGGGATAGTTGGTCAAGTACTTTTAATAGTCTGCTTATAAAAGATTAATTGCGCGTGCCTTAGTAACTGCGCTAAATCGATTAGGCACCTCCATTTTTCGATAAATTGCGGCGATATGAGTCTTGAGGGTTGCCTCAGAGATAAACAACTCCCTAGCAATGTCTTTATTTGCACCTTCTCGAGAAAGAGCTTTTAGCACTGAAATTTCTCTTGCTGTTAAATCAAAAGTTGTCGCTGATTCATTAATTAATTGAGCTAGTTCTTTAGAGTTAAAATAATTTGGCGCCTTTAAGGCAAATGCAATTGTCGCCATGACCTCTTCAAGTGGGGAAGTTTTAGATACGTATGCGCTGGCTCCAGAGCGCATTGCCGCCAGCAGATCATCCTTTCTATCACTCATTGTCAGTACTACAATCGCCATGGCTTGTGAATTCTTTCTCACCCACTTAATCAAATCGATTCCTGAGCCATCGCTTAAATTTAAGTCAAGAAGTAGGCAATCAGGAGTTGCGACCGTTAATTTTGATATCGCTTCTTTTTTAGACTCTGCCTCACCGCTACAAATGTAACCCGCACTTTCGACCGCTATCCGTAATCCCTTCCTAATCGCTGGATGATCATCAACTATAAGAATTTGAGCGAACGGCTTGAGATTAGAATCTGCTGACATCAGAGCGTTATTGCGACTTTGGTTCCTCGCTCATTAGATGTGATGGTTACATTCCCACCGAGTAACTTCACCTGTTCACTTATACCTATTAGGCCCAATCGTGAATTATCCATAGTCGCACCTCCTTGCCCGTTATCGCCTACCTCAAGATAGGTGCGATTTTCGAGCTGGGTCAGTTTTAATTCAATCTCGCTACCCCTAGAGTGCTTAATGCAATTTCGTAGCAACTCAATAGCGATCGCCTCTAGTGAGGCAGCAATTTCAACTGGTATAGCGAAATCTTCGATATTTATGGTTTTCAACTTCGCTCCACAAATTTGCTGCGCCTGCGTTTTTATAACCTCCTGAACGCTCTGATTTTTTCGATCTCGCAGCTCGTACATCTGGTGACGGACTTTAGAGATTAACTTATCAACGCCAAAACGTAGAGACCGAATTTTACTGCGAGAACTGGGCGCCAACGATCCATCGCTTAAGATTAGATCTAACTCATAACCTAAAGCAACTAGATCTTGTGCGATGCCATCATGTAATTCACGAGCCAGTAAAAGTCGGTCAGAAGTACTCACTTGGCGAAGAGTTGATCTATCTCCTGAGCAAATTCTTGCGCCAGCACATGTCGCTTAATTGAGAGTTTGGCGGTTAAGTGACCACCAGCGATTGTGAAATCTGTCGGCAAGATTATAAATTTACGAATAGATTCGGCCTTACTGACCGCTTTATTTGTCTCATCGACAGCAGTCTGAATAACCGAAATTAAGTCAGGATCCTGGGTCAAAGTTGCGATAGTTGCGCCATCTTTTTTATTTGCAGCTATCCAACCCTTTAGGGAATCCTGATCGATTGTGATTAACGCTGCAATAAATGGTTGGTTATCGCCTACGACCATACACTGGCTTACCAATGGATGAGAACGTATTCGGTCTTCTAAGACTGCAGGAGCAACATTCTTGCCACCAGCGGTAACGATGATCTCTTTCTTGCGACCTACAATGGAGAGAAAGCCATCTTCATCAATTTTTCCAAGATCTCCAGATTTAAACCAACCATCTTGGGTAAAGACCTCCGCATTTGCAGCATCATTCTGCCAATAGCCACGCATTACAATCGGTCCCTTAAGAAGAACCTCACCATCTTCTGCAAGTTTTATTGAAGTTCCAGGAATTGGTTTACCAACAGTGCCAACCTTTATGGAACCTGTAATATTTAAAGTTGCACCAGCCGTTGTTTCGGTTAATCCATAGCCTTCGTAGATTGTGACGCCAGCGCCACGGTAGAAATGGCCGAGACGTTTACCCAGAGGGGCGCCACCAGAGATCGCTGCCTCCACATTTCCGCCAAGTGCGGCACGAATCTTGGAGTAAACCAATTTGTCGAAGAGCGCATGCTGTAAAGATAGTAAAGGATGGAAACCGCGCTTATCCATAGCCTCGCTATAAGCAACAGCAACCGCAGCTGCCTTACGGAAAATATTTCCTTTGCCCGCTGCATCGGCCTTAGCTTCGGCGCCGTTATAAACCTTCTCAAAAATTCGTGGAACTGCTAAGACGAAGGTGGGCTTAAAAGATGCCAAATCAGGTTGTAGTCGACCAACTGGGTCGCTGCAATGTGCCAGGTGAAGTCCAGCTCTAATAGCTCCGATCTGGACCATTCGACCGAATACGTGAGCAACTGGCAAGAAGAGCAGTGTTGATCCATTTGGCTTTAAGAAGAGATCGCTAGCGCCCTCCACAACATTTCCGCACTCTGAGAGAAAGTTGCTATGAGTCAACTGGACGCCCTTTGGTTTTCCTGTTGTGCCAGATGTGTAAATTAAAGTTGCCAGGGTATCTGGGAGTAGCGCATTGCGACGTCGATCAATTTCATCATCGCCAATATGTGCGCCGGCATTAGCCAGGACAGAGAGAACATCTTCCGTCATAGTCCAAATATGCTTTGTGTGAGCTGGCAAGACTTGATTTACCAATTCTCGGTGAGAAGGAGTTTCTACAATTAGGCCTACTGCGCCAGAATCGTTGAGAATCCAATCAACTTGTTCGGCAGATGAGGTTTCATAAATGGGAACTACGCATGCACCGGCATACCAAATGGCAAAGTCTAAGATCGTCCATTCATATCTTGTTCGGGCCATAATCGCTACCCGATCGCCAATTTCTATACCGGCAGCTACCAACCCCTTAGCAGTGGCACGTATCTGCGCATCTAATTCTTGGGCAGTGACTTTCTGCCATCCATCACCGAGCGGACGAGACATCATTATGCGGCTTGGTTCAAACCAAGCTCGCTCTGCAACCAGGTTAGTTAGGTTGCCAGAAGTAGCGGTAGGGACAAGGGGTGCAATCGCGATTTCGTTCATGGCCTAACGCTAGTGCCTGAGTCGCAAAATTGGGAGAGGCGCTGGCCACTCTTTTTTACGGGTAATCTGTACGCCATGAGTGAATTTAGTAGTTCCACCATCACGATCGATGCCCCAATGTCCGAGGTTGGCACGACCCTCTTTGCGGTCGCTAGCTATCCCGAATGGTCATCTGCCTTCAAGAAGGTTGATGTGCAAGAATCCGATGCGCAAGGTCGGGTTGTGAAAGCTTCCCTATCAGTCGATGCGGGAGCGCTAAAAGATGTTGTCACTCTTATTTTTGATTGGAGCCAAGCTCCTGACAAGGTCACATTCTCACTAGATGATGCAAATTTGTTGACAAAGATGGAAGGCGCTTATCTCCTAAAAAGTTTAGATAGCGAGAGCACATCCGTCACCTATGAACTTTCGGTTGGTTTATCTATGCCAATCCCAGCGATGATGATTGCAAAGCAAGAGAAGTCAACAATAGATAGCGCGCTAAAACAATTGAAAGAACACCTCGAAGGCTAATTAAGTGTCTATTAACGCTATCGGCATCGATGTCGGCGGAACTAAAGTGCTCGGTGGTGTTGTTTCTTCAACTGGTCAAATTCTTGCGACCGCTCGCCGAGATACTCCGCGCGAAGGCGGCAGGCAACTTACCCAAGCGATAGCTGATGTTGCTCTTGAGTTAATGCAGAGCCACTCAGTAACTGCTGTAGGAGTATCTGCTGCTGGATTTATCTCTTCTGATCGCCAGATTATTTTAGCTACTCCAAATATCGCCGGCTGGAATGGGGTGGATCTGGTCACGGAGTTAACCGAATTAATCGGTGTGCGCATAGTTCTAGAAAATGATGCAAATGCTGCAGCTTGGGGTGAATTTAAATTTGGTGCCGGGCGCGGACGCAATGATTTGCTGATGTTAACTCTCGGCACCGGTGTAGGCGGTGGGCTTATTTTAAATGGCGAACTTTTCCGTGGCGCCTTCGGAATAGGCGCAGAGTTAGGGCATATCCGATTAGTCCCCGAGGGAAATCTATGTGGATGTGGGGCGCATGGATGCCTTGAGCAATATGCATCTGGCTCTGCCTTAATGCGGCACGCTCACGAATTGATAAAAAATAACCCAGATTTATCGCACGCTTTGTTAAGCCGTGGAGATGGAACCCTTGATGGTTTGCAAGGTCAACACTTAACGGATGCCGCCCTTGCTGGTGATCCTTTGGCTGTGCAAGCCTTTAATACCTTGGCTGGCTATCTAGGTGCAGGTATTGCATCTCTCTGCGCAGTCATTGATCCATCGTGTGTGGTACTGGGCGGGGGAGTAATCGATGCCGGTGAGATATTTTTATCACCCACTCGTGATGCTGCATTGCGCTCAATTCCATTTGCTGGAATGCACCCGCATCCAGAAATAGTTGCTGCAGAGTTGGGCAACAATGCAGGTTTAATCGGCGCTGCAGATTTAGCCCTGAATTAAATTTGCGCTCCGTCATCCCCGCGATTATTTGAACCGTTCTTCCAATTCTTAAATGAGGCGACCGCTAGCTTAATTGATTGCATAAAGGAGTGGCGAGCTGGCGCAGGTGCCTTAAATCTATTTTCATCTACAAAATTATCTAACTCATCTAAGTAGGTTGAGGGAGTTGATTCGTCAAGGGAGAGACCTTCTACCATTGATTGAAATTCCATATCAATTAGCTCTCGTTCATTGGCATCATCAGGACCATTGGATACACCACCCGTTGGAGGTTTCCCCTCGCTCATCTGGCTGGCCTCATGGTTCATATTCGCACATTAGTTGCGTTAGGCGCTAAATTAGCGCCATGAACAATCTGCCATATGGCATCTTGCGCGCCTTTCTTACCCCCTTCCTCATGATTTTATTTCGCCCGAAGGTAAAAGGGCTTCGCCATGTGCCAGCAAGCGGACCGCTGATTGTGGCATCGAATCACCTCTCTTTTAGCGATTCTATATTTATGCCTTTAGTTGTACCTCGTAAGGTAACGTTCCTAGCTAAGAGCGAGTACTTCACTTCACCAGGGCCCAAAGGCTTGATAAAGAAATTAACTTTTATCGCGTTGGGGCAAGTTCCAGTCGATCGCTCTGGCGGACGGCGTAGCGAAGCCGCTCTTATAACTGGCTTAAAAGTTCTGGCAGAAGGCAAGTGCTTAGGAATTTATCCCGAAGGTACTCGATCACCAGATGGTCGTTTATATAAAGGTCGCACCGGAATCGCACGATTAGCGATTGAGTCTGGCGCACCGATTATTCCTGTTGCAATGTTTAATACTGAGAAAATTCAACCAACGGGAACGGTCATGCCAAAAGTCATGCGTGTTGAGATGATCTTTGGTGAGCCTATGTATTTTGATGGGGATTCAACAGATTTACAGTATTTAAGAGAAGTTACCGACGTGATTATGGCAAAAATTCAAGAATTATCAGGTCAAGAGTATGTCGACTCGTATGCAACGAAGGCTAAACAAGAAGCAGATGAGGATGAGAACTAGTTACCCTCTAGCGCTAATCGCTTGACAAGATAATTGCAGGTATCGCAATCCGCGCCCGCTAGAGGCAATTCTCCCTCAATTACCTCGATAAGATTATAGATAAGAGATTTGAACTGAGCCTGATCCCGCGTTACATGCAAATATTTCTGAGTAACTCCAAAACCGTGAGCACCATCGTTAGTCTCTGTGACTCCGGCCAACTTCCAAACCAATAACCCCATGGTTGAGACTGGGAATGCCTTGCCTTTATCTGGATTTTCTAGCGCATACGCATATGCTTCCAGTTGCGGTGCATAGAACTGTGCGTTATCCCGATCTGAGTCAGAGACTTTGCAGTCTATGATTCCAACCGAACCGTCGTCATAGTGCGCCAATAAGTCATATATCCCAAGAATTTGCCACCTCGTAGCTTTGCCATCGATTTCGATAGGAGCGCTCTTTACCCATTGACCCCACTGTTTGACAATGCCTGGGGCCAGAGTTGGATCAAGATCGGGCATCGCAGCGCGCCTAAAGTGCTCTTCTTGCGCCGCAGATAGCGGCTTCACCAATGGGAATTGCCCGGGCATTGTCACTTTAAACCAGTATTTAATCCAAAGGCATCTTTTACAGGTGGAGAGTCCAAAAGTAAGATCCGAAGGAGCGATGGTATTTCGCGCCGGTTCTTCTGGTTTAACAATCTGGCTAATCATTAGGTGATTAAATCACGCAAAGCCGAAGCGATCACCAATAGACCCAATATAACCATGACTATTCCTCCGATAGCGCGCAGGAGCTGCAACCGTTTCTCATCGCCAGCCAGCCAATTTCTTGCAGTTCCTGCAAGGAGTCCCCATGATCCATCCGATATGAAAGCTAGTAGTGAGAAGAGCGCGCCTAAAAGAAGAAGTTGACCAGTGACATTGCCTCGGTCAATATCAACAAACTGGGGCAGGACTGCAGCATAAAAGACCAGACCCTTTGGATTGAGTGCGCCTACCCAAAATCCGTCGCGCAGCGAACTCCTAAAAGTGGGCAGAAGGTTTCCTTGATTTACCATATTCGCGGCATGAATCTTACGGGCAGAAATTGCGCTGATGCCTAAATAAACTAAATAACCACCGCCGCCCCACTGCACCGCCGAATAGGCGAGGGCATACCTTGATAAAATTGGACCTAGCCCGAAGGCAACAATTGAAGATAGAAAGAACGCTCCAGTTACATTTCCAGCAACTGTATAGATTGCTACTTTTCTGCCCCAAGCGATAGCTCGTGCAATAACAAAAAGCACACTTGGACCTGGCGCCAAAATGATAATCATGGCAGCGATTATGTATTCAAGGATCCTTGATGGAACGATCACCACCATAGTGTAACTAACAAAGAATAAGGCGGGAGCAAAACTCTTGCTCCCGCCGTATCTGCTCTTTTCTAACTTTAGATAGCCTTACCTAACCCAATTTTGAGTTTCTATTTTCTTGCATCTACTATCGCGTGAGGTACTCGATACCCAACAACCGCCACAAGAGTTGCAAATGCGTATGCGGTTAGTAAAGTACCGCGCAACATAGTTCCCTTGAATACGGTCTCCACGGTGGCGGATTTGCTAGCTGCATCAGAGATCAAGACTGCATTTCCAGAATCTGCTGCTAGCGCGGCGGCAGCGGTGCGGCTGTTATTTGATGCGGCAGCATAAGTTGGCATCGCAATCTCTTGAGCAATTAGTTGAGAGCTAACGGCATCAGATGCGAAATTTGATCCCCAATTGAGAAGCCCTGCTGTCACGAGCAGTAGCGCAGTCGGACCGAAACCAACGGCTGTGACAATTTTATCGAATGTTAATCTCTTCATTTTTCTCTACCTTGTGCACCCACTTCTGGGTACAAGGAAATTAATACTCTTTTTCCAGATGTTCAGATTGAAAAAAGCCAGGGGTAACCGCAGGTTAAAGATCTTGAGAGTTGGCTCTTCTTATATTGTGATCTTTCACACACTCAATCATGATTATCTTTGTCGCAAATCATTTGGCCATTAGGACCAGTTATTGAATGTGAACAAGCCACATCTAATCGATCAAATGCTGCATCACCATAATGTGTCCGATATGCAAGAGCTAGTAATACTCTGACATTTGTATCATGATTAGAGACGATACTAAATGCCTTGGAAGCCCTGCTAATTGTGTTCTCAATTACCTTTTCTGTATGTGAAGTTAATTTAGCGATGGCAGAATTCGTTTTTCCTTCACAGAGATAGCCCAGCACTAATTGCTCAAACGGGTTGAGATCGCGATTCTGGATATTAATATATGTGCCCATATGCGTGTGCCTCTCGTGAGCCCAGTATGCTCTTGTTCACAGAGGTTACTAACCAGTACGATAAGCCAATGCAAGAGATCATTTCTAGGCGCGAAGGTGATATTCAAGTACTTTCCTTTAATCGCGCCGCCAAGATGAACGCCCTTACGCGGCAAATGTATGCGGGGCTAGCAAATGCTCTTAATGAGGCAGCTGGAGATTTCGGTATTCGTTCTGTGGTGCTTACCTGCGAGGGCGATCATTTTACAGCCGGCAATGACATCGCCGATTTCATGGCCAATCCACCTACCAACCAAGATAGTGATGTCGCTAAATTTTTGGGATCGCTTCTAGAGTTTCCAAAACCTTTAATTGCAGCAGTGAAAGGCAATGCAGTGGGAGTTGGCACAACTATGCTCCTGCACTGTGACATCGTTATTGCTAGCCCAACAGCAAAATTCTCCATGCCATTTGCATCCCTTGGTCTAGTACCCGAAGCAGGATCGAGCTATCTCTTCCCACTTTTAGTTGGTTATCAAAGGGCTGCCAAAATATTTCTAACCGGTGAAAGCTTTGATGCAAAAGAGGCCAAAGAGATGGGCTTAGTTGCTGAGATTTCAAATGATCCGATACAGCAAGCTATGAGTTTGGCCGCTCATATTGCTACGCAGCCACCAACTGCGATGATCAATACGAAGGCGCTTTTGAAGGCGAGCAAACATGACGCAGTCGCTGCCGTAATGAAGGCAGAGTTTGAGCTATTCGCTCTTGCCTTGCAATCTGAGGAAGCGATGGAGGCATTTATGAACTTTATGTCCAAGAAAGGTAAGAAATGACAATCACTGGAGATCTATCGGGTAAAAAGATTTTTATCACAGGCGGCTCACGTGGTATCGGCTTAGCGATCGCACTGCGAGCAGCTGGCGATGGGGCGGCTGTAGCAATTGCTGCCAAGACATCAGAACCCAATCCCAAATTACCTGGCACTATTCATACTGCGGCTGAGCAAATTCGAGCAGCTGGCGGTACTGCATTGCCTATTCAATGTGATTTGAGAGATGAGGATCAGATCTCTGCAGCGATTGCGCAAGCTGCCGCAGAGTTCGGTGGGATAGATATTCTGATAAATAATGCCAGCGCTATTAATTTGACTCCCACAGAAGCAACTGCCGCCAAGCGTTTTGATCTAATGTTTGATGTAAATGTACGTGGCACTTTTCTTACCTCACAGGCGGCAATTCCTCATCTGCGCACATCTGCTGAGGCTGGTCGCAATCCACATATTTTGAACCTTTCACCACCGCTATCTATGAAGGCAAAATGGTTCCAGCATCACGTTGCCTACACGATGGCCAAATATGGGATGTCTATGTGCGTCCTTGGAATGGCTGAAGAATTCCGTAAGACTGGAATCGCAGTAAATGCGCTGTGGCCACGCACGGCTATCGATACTGCTGCTTTACAGATGATCCCAGGGGTGGATACCGCGGCTTGCCGCACACCTGAAATTTTATCCGATGCCGCATATGTCATTTTGAATCGAATCTCAAAAGAATGCACTGGTAATTTCTTCGTTGATGATGAAGTTCTCGCCTCTGTGGGTATTACTGATCTAGATAAGTACTCGGTAGTACCAGGAACAACGGATTTCCTTCTCGACTTCTTCCTTGATTAACCAGCTTTCTTAAAAAACGGGCTTGATATTAAGGCCATAGTATCGTTGCATGCGTATTTCATATTTTTCAAGAAATGACTTTCCCAAGAATAAGTCTGAGATGGCAAGTGATATGGCAGCAGGCGTAACTGTCGCCATTTTGCTCTTCCCCTGGCCCTCGGATTTGCTGTAGCGACTGGAAAGTTGCCCGCATCAGGCATAACCACTGCGATAATTGCAGGAGTTTTGATAGGCACTAGTTATCGCATTTTAAATCCAGCCTCGATTCGTGAATCTTTGAAGACGACCTTCGCTGAAGCATCTGTGTTAATTCTTACAGCGAGCGTAACTGTGCTAGTTGACCTGATTTGGGGGATAGGAGTGGGTATTGTTGCCTGCTTCGCAGTGAATTTATTTAACAAAGGACGATAAGTTGAAGTTAGAGTTAAATGGTACAAATGTAATTTCTGAGTCTGAACGTTCCGGGAAAGCTGCATCGCTCTTTTGGCCCTGGTGTGGTGCCAATGTCTCTCTCTTGGCACTTTCCTACGGATCATTCTTTCTTGGATTCGGAATCTCATTTTGGCAAGCTAGCGCAGCGGCTTTCATTGGTACCGTCCTCTCTTTTTTATTAGTTGGATTTAGTTCACTTGCTGGTAAGCGTTCGAATGCACCAACTATGGTTCTCTCTCGCGCAGCATTTGGAATTAGAGGAAATCTAGTTCCAGGGCTGCTTTCATATTTGGTATTTGTTGGTTGGGAGACTGTTCTAGTGTCTTTGGCAACCTTAGCTACCGGAACAATCTTTGTTCGCTTGGGACGTATTGATCAAGATTTAGCTATGGTCTTTGGCTTTCTTATCGCAGTCTCCTTAACTATTTATGGTGGAGTACTTGGCCACGGCGTAATTATGCGACTGCAAAAATACCTAACCATCGTCACGGCAGCGGCCACAGTTTTATATATTGCGCTAACTCTCAAAGAGGTTAACTGGTCTGCAGTCTCTATGATCCCATCCGGCAATTTCCAAGCTTTTATGGGTGCTTTTATCTTTGGAGTAACTGGAATCGGACTAGGTTGGGTCAATTCGGCTGCCGATTATTCGCGATACTTGCCTCGCACAACTTCTAGCCGTTCTGTTGTTGGCTGGACTGTTCTAGGCGCATCTATCGTGCCGATTATTTTAGTTATTTACGGTGCTCTTCTAGCGGGCAGCGACGCTAAATTGGGGGATGCGATTGCAATGGATCCTATTGGCGCTCTAACCACGCTGTTGCCTAGTTGGTACCTGGCGATCTTTGCGCTAATAGCAATTCTTGGCTTGGTCGGTGGGGCGATATTAGATCTCTATTCATCTGGATTGACTTTGATTTCTATAGGCTTACCAATCAAGCGCCACATTGCAGCTGCAATTGATGGTGGAATCATGTTGGTAGGCACTATCTATATAGTCTGGATTGCGGAGAATTTCTTCTTCCCATTTCAGGGATTCTTGATAACTCTTGGTGTGCCAATAGCTGCCTGGTCGGCGATATTTGTTACTGATGTGCTGATGCGTAAAAAACCATATAGCGAAAAAGATCTCTACGATCTCACAGGTAAATACGGACTTTGGAATACCCGCACATTAACAGTGATGCTCTTTGGAACTTTTATCGGTTGGGGATTTGTTACCAATACATTTGCCGGCTGGTTATCTTGGCAGGGCTATTTTCTTTGGACTATTGGTGGAAAAGATGGGGGATGGGCCTACGCAAATATCGGAGTACTGCTGGCTCTTGCGATTGGATGCGCTGGTTACTTCCTCTTATCGCGGCGTGAAGTATCTCGCCAAGAGATGGCTGAGTTATTTTAGAAGTAATACCAGAGAATGTACGGATAGATTAAGGCGACGCTTACTGCTGTCACAATTACTCCATATTTAGAAAATTTCCAGAACGATATATGTACTCCGGCGCGCGCAGCCAGACCAATTGCTACAACATTTGCACTCGCTCCGATAATTGTGGCATTTCCGCCGAAGTCTGAACCAAAGGCGAGTGACCACCAAAGGACATTTTCTTGTCGCCCGACGAGGCCGAGGCTTAAATCAGCGACAACCGGTGACATGGAGGCCACGTATGGAATGTTATCTACGATTCCAGATAAGACTGCTGAGACTCCCAGGATTGTCCCGGCAGCAAGTTTTATATCCCCATCGAATAGGTCAGTTAGAAACTTTGAGAAGTGCTCAAGTGCCCCCACGTTTACTAGGCCACCAACCATAATAAATAGACCAGCAAAGAAAACCAGGGTCGACCATTCCACATCCTGCACATAATCACTTGGCTTTAATCCACTTATCGCGACCAAGATTCCAGCTCCTAAGAGGGCCACAATTGATGGCTCTAAATGGAGTAGTGAATGGCCAATAAATGCCACCATAACTAATGAAAGTACTGAAACGCTCTTCTTTAGTAGGACTCTATCTTTCAGGAAAGTGCGCGCATCCAACTTCATTACCGCATCGCGTGCGCTGGCGGAATTTACTAATTCAACGCGAAATAAGTAGATAATTAATGGTATTACCACGATGAGTACCAAGATAACCATTGGCGCCATATGAGTTAAAAAATCGTTAAAAGTGAGATCAGCTTTACTTGCAATAATTATATTTGGTGGGTCTCCGACTAGCGTTGCGGCACCACCAATATTAGATACAAAAACTTCCGCTAGGATGAAAGGAATTGGGGAAACTTGTAGGTGCCTGGTAACGATCAGTGTCATTGGAACTGCTAGAAGAATTGTTGTTACATTATCTAAAATTGCAGATGCCACCGCAGTCAATAACATTAGATATACAAGAGCTACCTTTGGGCTACCTTTAGATTTCTTTATTGCAGTTACTGCTAAAAATTCGAATAAGCCCGTTTTATGAATAACTCCGACAATTATCATCATTCCCAGCAGCAAGAAGATTACATTCCAGTCTACGCCGGTCTCATGGCTATAGAATGCTTTATCTGCATCTGTGGCGCCAACAACAATCATCGCAGCAGCACCTGCTAGTGCGATTGCAATTCTGCTGATTTTTTCAGATGCTATAAATATGTAGGCGATAACGAATATTGAAATTGCTAGTGCCATCTGCATTCGCGCAGTCTAGTACATATCAAGTTCCGATTAACTTGCGAAACGGATTCCCTAGTGCAGATTTCTGGAAGAAATAGAAAACCCCGCCAAAATTGACGGGGTTTTCATTAATAAATTGGTTTAGATATCGAAATAGAGCTCAAATTCAGCTGGATGTGGACGCAGGCGAACATAATCAACTTCGTTCTTACGCTTCCATTCAATCCATGTAGCGATCAGATCTTCGCTAAATACTCCACCTTTTGTTAGGAATTCGTGATCGGCCTCTAAACTATTTAGAACCGCATCAAGAGATCCTGGTACCTGTGGAATAGCTGCGGCCTCTTCTCCTTCTAGCTCATATAGATCTTTATCAACTGGGGCAGGCGGCTCGATCTTATTTAGAATGCCATCGATACCGGCCATAAGCATTGCGGCAAAGGCTAGGTATGGGTTAGAAGATGGATCTGGGCAACGGAACTCAACGCGCTTGGCCTTTGGTGATGACCCAGTAATTGGAATTCGGATACATGCAGAACGGTTACGCGCTGAGTAAACCAGGTTTACTGGAGCTTCATATCCAGGAACTAAACGTCGATATGAGTTAACTGTTGGGTTGGTGAAGGCAAGTAGTGATGGTGCATGCTTTAGGAGGCCACCGATATACCAACGCGCCATATCGGAAAGATCGCCGTATGTGCCTGCTTCGAAGAAGAGTGGCTTGCCATCTTTCCAAAGTGATTGGTGAACGTGCATACCTGAACCGTTATCGCCAAAGAGTGGCTTTGGCATAAATGTGGCGGTCTTTCCACCTTCCCAAGCAACGTTACGAATGATGTATTTAAACTTCATCAATTCATCACCGGCGCTAAGGATGTCGGTGAAGCGATAGTTGATTTCCATCTGACCAGCTGTTCCAACTTCGTGGTGTGAACGCTCGACAAGAAGACCTGCGCGGCCTAGCTCCATAACCATTTCATCGCGCAGATCCGCAAATTGGTCTGTCGGCGAAACTGGGAAGTAACCACCCTTGATGCGCGTGCGATAACCGCGGTTTGGAGTTCCATCTGGATCAGCAACGATTCCGGTATTCCAAGCGCCTTCATAAGAATCGATGTGATGGTATGACTCATTCATCCCTGTCTTAAATCGAACAGCATCAAAGACATAGAATTCAGCCTCAGGCGCGAAGAATGCTTGATCGGCGATTCCAGTAGATTTCAAATAGTCAACAGCCTTAGCAACTACTCCGCGTGGGTCACGTGAATAAGGAGTGTTATCTGAGGGATTATGAACAGAGAAGAGAATTACTAAAGTTTTTTCTAAGCGAAATGGATCAATAAAAGCAGATGAAGGAATGGGAAGTAACTTCATATCTGACTCGTGGATTGATTGGAAACCACGGATTGATGAACCATCAAACATTAAGCCGTCGGTAAAGACTGCATCGTCGAAAGATTCGACCGGCACATTGAAGTGGTGCTGGATTCCTGGAAGATCGGTAAAACGAACATCGATTAGTTTTACATCTTCCTTTTTGATGTAAGCAAAAACTTCTGCTGAATTTTTAAACATTCTGCGAGCTCCTCATAGTTTCGATTAATTCGAGAGTTTGGTCGAATTTTTAAATCCGCCAGATTTACTCGGGCCTCGACTTTGAGGGCTACCGATCTGGGTAAACCCTAAGTCTTAATTGGCCATTTGGCATAACCGGTGTGTTACATCTATGTAAAACCTGCGACAAGCTCGCTTAATCACTAGGCTCACCCGCATGAAACATGAGATCAGCCTGGGGCGGCGCTTTCTTGGGCTGAGCATTGATTGGCTCATGTGTTACGCGATCGCACTGGGGTTCTTTGGCGGGGCCGGGCCCCTTGCCGAGCGCGTACCGCAGGCGAGAATTCCTAACCTGATTATCTTCTTTATCGAAGTTCTTCTTATGACAGCCCTTGGCGGGGCCACCGCGGGTCATCGCATAGTTGGGATAAAAGTTGTTCGTTTCACAGATGGCCGAAATCCAACTCCATGGCAGGCGCTAATTCGCACTGTGCTCTTATGCCTTGTTATAACAGCAATTACCTATGATGAAAATGGTCGTGGAATCCATGAACGTCTGAGTGGAACGAGATTGCTCGATCTACGCAACAGACGTACTTAGCTAACGTTTTGGTACGCGAATTCCCTTTGGCATTGGCCCGCGTGGAATCGGTAGCGACATTCCACCAACTGCTTTAAATCGAGCTCTTACCTCACGCATTTGATGTGCAGAGAGTTTCTTCGGCAACTTGGCTAGGTGTTTTTGCAATTTACGAAGCGGCACCTGTCCGGCGCCATCGCCGACATAAATTTCGATAACGGGTACTCCTGGGGCAAAGCGCTCTGATTTCTTACGTTCATCTTGCAACATTGTACGAATTGCTGGTGTACCTTCGCCGGTCAGAACAATTCCGCCTCGGCCGATACTGCGATGGACCATATCTTGATTTTTAGTTACAGCAACAGCTGGAGTAGTTGCCCATCCTTTACGAATAGCCATTAACACACTGGCGCCTGCACCTATCTGACCTTCAATTGATTCGTATGCCGCAGATGAAGCAACTCGAGTGAAGAAAAACATTGCTGCTAAAACGGCGACGGGCAGCGTTACAAAACCTAAATATATTGGATGCCCAGTAACTAATCCAGCTGATATTCCAATCGACCAAGTGATGGCGAATACTCCAAAAATTCCAGCGCCAATCCATGGCTTAACACCCTTTGTTACATTGTAGGCATCACGAAAAGTTTTAAATCTTATTTTTTTAACCTTGGGTTGTTTTGTCGAGTTCTTCTTAAATTTATTGAACATAGGAGTTAGTTTAGGGGAGCAGGTGCTGTACCACCAAGACGAGCAGGCGCCCAGCGTTGGCCTTGGTGCTTATCTGGGTACGTTTCTTGTACCTGATGTAGGAGATCGAGCATCGTTTGGCGCAGGAGTTTTTCACCTGCTTCTACATCTCCACCTTTCTTAAAGAGTAATGGTGCGCCGAAGCTCACATAAATTGGCGTCTTCATGCGGCGCAAATTACGTTTAACGCCCTTGGTCCAAATGCGTTGTGAACCCCAGACGATTGTGGGGATTACCGGAACATCTGATCCCATCGCCAGTCTTACTGCCCCAGACTTTAACTCCTTTATTTCAAAGCTTGTTGAGATAGTTCCTTCAGGAAAAATTCCCACAACCTCTCCGGTACGCAGAGCGCGCAGCGCTGCTACATAAGAGGCGGATCCATTACTTCGATCTACATTGATATGGTGCATTCCTCGCATTAATGGTCCTGCTAATTTATTATCAAATATCTCTTTCTTGGCCATAAATCTAACAAGTCTTCCAGTTGGCAGGGCGGCCGTACCAATTAGTGCGAAATCGAAGTAGCCAATGTGATTCATAGCTAATATTGCGCCACCTTTTTTCGGGATGTGGCTCTCGCCTTCAAAGGTAAATTGTAGACCGAGATACTTCCAGAAAGATTTTAAAGCGATGATTACCGGCGGATAAACAAGCTCAGCCAATTCTTTGTCCTTCACCCGCTCGTGCCTCTAAAGCTTGTTTATATAAACGTCCTGCGCGGTAGCTGGATCTAACTAAAGGTCCGCTCATTACTCCAAGGAATCCAACTTCAGTTGCTTCCGCTGCTAACTCTACAAACTCTTCTGGCTTTACCCATCGCTCAACAGGATGGTGTTTATTTGTAGGGCGAAGATATTGAGTGATTGTTATTAAATCACAACCTGCGTCATGTAAATCAACTAAAGCTTGCGAAATCTCTTCGCGAGTTTCACCTAATCCGAGAATTAAATTGGATTTCGTAACTAAACCAAAATCGCGAGCCATACCGATTACCTGGAGAGATTTCTCATATGTAAATGCTGGACGGATTCTCTTAAATATCCGAGGAACAGTCTCTAGATTATGTGCGAAAACCTCTGGTTTTGTTTCAAAGATCTGATTTAAAAGTTCAGCTTTAGCGTGAAAATCGGGAGCTAACATTTCTACGCCACAACCTGGATTCATCTCATGAACCTTGCGAATAGTCTCCGCATAAAGCCAAGCACCTTCATCAGGAAGGTCATCGCGCGTTACTCCAGTGATGGTGGCATAGCGCAGCCCCATTGCTTTTACCGACTGAGCTACCTTGCGTGGTTCATCTTGATCAACAGGAAGCGGCTTACCTGTATCGATATTGCAAAAATCACATCGCCTGGTACAACGATCTCCACCAATTAAGAAAGTTGCCTCCTTATCTTCCCAACATTCAAAAATATTTGGACAAGCCGCTTCTTGGCAAACGGTGTGCAAGCCCTCACTCTTAACAAGAGAACGAAGTCGCGTATATTCCGGGCCCATGTTGGCACGCGTTTTTATCCATTCTGGTTTGCGCTCGATTGGTATCTGCGCATTACGCGCTTCAATGCGCAGCAGCTTGCGGCCCTCTGGAGCGATTGTCATAGGCTAACCTTACTCAACGCTTCGAGTACATACTTCTCAACGATAGGTATCGTTTCGAAGATTGTTATATCACGCTCAGCCTCGATAGATAATGAACTGACTGAAGCGTCATCTATGCCGCAGGGGACAATCTCTGCAAAGGGAGTTAAATCAGGGGAGACGTTTAAAGCAAACCCATGCATTGTTACTCCAGATGCAACGCGTATTCCGATGGCAGCGATTTTGCGATCTCCTCTTGCATCACTTACCCAAACTCCAGATCTATCATCAACACGAACTGCGTTAATGCCAAAATAGTCACAGACTTTTATTAAGGCACCCTCGATTATGCGGACAAATCCCACCAATTCTCTCGGATTGCGTAATCGAATAATTGGGTAGCCAACTAATTGACCCGGTCCATGCCAAGTAATTCTTCCGCCGCGATCAACGTCAATTACGGGGGTTCCGTTTCTTGGCCTCTCGAATTCTTGAGTTCGTTTTCCTGCCGTGTAGACAGAGGGATGTTCCAGTAATAGAAGAGTATTTGGAGCTTGCTCGGAGGCCACCACTGCGTGTATTTCGCGTTGCTTTTGCAGTGCAATCTCATATTCGATCAGCCCGAGATACTTGACAGCAATTTCGGCAGCACTTTCAGCTGAGTGATCTGCCTGACTTGCAGGCGATTGAACTGGCACAGGTACAGCCTAAAGGTAGGCTGTCCTCCTAGCGAAATTTGCTCAAGAACGTTCCGAAAGGTCTATTTTAAAGTGTCAGAGAGAGCCCATACCAAGTCAATTGCCAATGCCTTACGCCGCCCATTTGCCACAGCGCTGATTGTCATAATCGCTTGGTTTGGGGTTACTGGCTACTTTGGACCACTCTTTGGCAAGCTCACCTCAGTACAGAAAAATAATAACTCGGCCTTTTTACCAGATAGCGCTGAAGCTACTCGAGCCGTCAAAGTAATTGAAAAATTTTCATCTGGTGAGTCCACTGCATTTCCGACCCTTATTTTGTTTGAAGGTCGCGTCTCACCGGAAATCTTGCAGCAGATCAGCGCATATCTGCTGACAATAGGAGATCTGAAACTTGGCGGTACGCAGGAGAGGCTTTCGCAATTTCTAGATAAAAACTTACAAGCAGTTGCTTTCCCCGCCGAAGATAACTCGGCAATTTTGGCTTCAATTCCACTGGACGGTAACGCCATCACTCAGATTCTGAGCAATGATGAGCCTGCGTTGCCGGCCATTATTGAGGCGTTGCGCGAGGATTTCACGCCATTTGCTCAAGAGTTGGGACTTACTTCATATGTAACTGGCGCAGGTGGATTGATTGGAGATCTCTTTGGAGCCTTTGGAAGCCTTGATTCAACGCTTCTTCTGACAACGCTAAGCGTAGTAGCCCTTATTTTAATTGTTGTATATCGATCGCCGGTACTTTGGATTCTTCCACTAATTTCAGCGGTCTTTGCTCTTGCTACCGGTGGCGGAATGATCTATCTATTAGCCAAGAACAATGTTATTGATGTTAACGGCCAATCCCAAGGCATTCTCTCTGTCTTAGTTCTTGGAGCCGCAACCGATTATGCACTCCTTTTAATTTCGCGATATCGGGAAGAGTTACATCATTATGCATCAAGATTCGATGCCATGCGCGCGACCTATAAGGGTGTATTTGAACCAATTTTGGCCTCAGGCTCAACTGTTGCAGTGAGCTTAATGGTTCTACTCCTTAGCGATCTCTCGGGAAATCGTGGGTTAGGACCAATTGGGGCAATTGGAGTTGTTGCATCCGTAATTACAATTCTCACACTCTTGCCAGCGCTCTTGGTTGCCTTCGGGAGATGGATTTTCTGGCCGCGAATTCCTAGATTTGACGATGTTGATTCACAGTTGACTGGCACATGGGCCAAGGTGGGTCGTGTAGTTGAGAAACGACCACGAAAACTCTGGATTGCGAGCACACTCTTACTGCTTATTTTTGCCGGGTTTTCTACTACTTTGAAAGCTACTGGTCTCTCAACGGCAGATAGCTTTACAGGAAATCCTGAATCAGTAGTTGGACAGAAATTACTGCTAACGCATTTTCCGGGTGGAGAAGGCGATCCAACTAAAGTTATCGTCAAACCTGCTGATGTAGATAAAGCAAGCGCGGCACTTGCGCAGATTAAGGGAGTTAGTTCAGTTGAACCAGATTATGGATTCACAATCAGACCTGGCCAGACGCTGCCACCAATAAAGGTTGTAGATGGATTGACAATTTTGAATGTTACGCTCGATCAAGCTCCCGATTCGGTGGAAGCGAGAAGGTACATTCCAGAGATTCGTAGCGTTCTTAGAGAAATTGACCCCAATATCTTGGTAGGTGGCACAACCGCTGTTTATTACGATACAGATGTTGCTTCGCGCCATGATAACAATACTGTGATCCCTGTTGTATTACTTTTAATCACAATTATTCTCGGCTTACTGCTGCGGAGTATTTTAAGTGCGATATTACTTCTGGGAACTGTTGTGCTTAGTTACTTTGCCACCTTGGGCGTTTGCGCCCTGGTTTTTAACCATATTTTTGGATTCGCCGGCGGAGATACCTCATTCCCGCTTTTTGCATTTATATTCCTAGTCGCGCTAGGTATTGACTACAACATATTTCTGATGACGCGAGTGCGAGAGGAGAGTGCCAATATCGGAACACGCAAAGGGGTTATTAAGGGGTTAACTGCAACTGGTTCAGTAATCACTTCTGCCGGCGTTGTACTTGCCGCCACATTTGGCGTACTTGGAATCCTGCCACTGGTTTTTCTAGCAGAGTTAGGTTTTGCAGTCGCATTTGGCGTACTTCTCGACACTATTTTGGTCAGATCAATTCTGGTTCCCGCACTGGTTCATGACATTGGACCAAAAGTTTGGTGGCCCTCAAAGCTACAGAGTAAGTAGTTAACCAGCTCTTATGTATGTAGTTATTGGAGCAGGTTTAGCTGGTTTGAGCGCTGCGCTAACTTTGCAAAATAATGGATTGCCAGTGACTGTTCTAGATTCTGCAGATCGGGTGGGCGGGCGGGTTGCCTCAGATTTGATCGAAGGATTTATTTTAGATCGCGGATTTCAACTAATTAATTTTAATTATCCTGAGGTTAAAAGATTGAATTTAGGCGGTGATCTTTCATATGAGATAGCTCCACGCTCTGTCAAGGTTTCGATAGATAAGAATCAATTCTCCTTGGCAGATCCTCGGCGAAACCCGTTCTCTCTATTTTCGCCGAAGACAGGATCCCTAACATCAAAATTATCAGTTCTGCGATATTTGGCCACTACCCCGAGAAATGGTGAGAGCGCAGAAAGTCATTTACTGCGTTGTGGAACAGGTGAGCTATATCAACTTGTTTTGAAGCCCTTCCTGCAAGGCGTATTTCTGGCTAACCCTTCACAGGTGAGCGCAGTAGTTGGCAGAGAGATTATTGGCAGTTTTATAACTGGTAAGTCCGGGATTCCCGTGGATGGCGTGGCAACCTTACCTAGAATTTTAAGTGAGAGAATTAAAGACATTAGGTTAAATACGCGAGTAGATAGTATTTCAGGCAATCAAATCATGATTCAGGATCAAGTATTGAATGCAAAAAAGATAATTATTGCCACTGATTTAACGACTGCGGGGCAGATTTTAGGCGCAGATGAAGTAACGCCTTTGAATAGTTGCACAACGTGGTATCACAGTACAGATATCTCTCCAACAGATAGCGCAGAGCTCTTGGTAGATGGGCAGCAGCGTGGACCAGTCGTTAATTCAATTGTAATTTCTAACTTATCTAGAAAATATGCTCCTGCAGGTTCGCATTTAATCTCATCGACAACTATTACTCATGCATCCGAGTCTGAAGTGCGTCGCCACTTGCAAGTAATGTGGGGATACCCCACCGAAAAATGGCGTTTCTTAGCCAAGTATGAAATTAATTCCGCTCTTCCATTATTTAAACCCGGGTACTCAAATCTGGGTACTGCACGCTGGAACGATTCAATCTACCGTGCTGGAGATTACCTAACATCACCGTCCCAAGATGGAGCGCTCTTATCCGGGCGACTTGCGGCCGAAGAGCTACTATTCGACGAGGGCTTTTAAAGCTGCTGATAGTTGCGGGTAGTCCCACTCGAATCCGGCTTCAGATAAAACGTTTGGAATTACCCTTTTAGATCCAAGCACCTCACTGGCAAATCCACCGAGGGCGATCTTTAAAGCGATTGCTGGAGCTGGAAATAGAGCAGGCCGTTTCATGGTGCGAGCTAAGGTCGCGGTAAATTCTTGATTCGTGACTGGATTCGGTGAAGTTAAGTTAATCGGACCGGAGATATCATTTTCTAAAGCGAAGGCTATTGCTCGAACTACATCATGGAGAGTTATCCAAGACCACCATTGTTTTCCAGAACCAAGTTTTCCACCAAAGCCAAAACGAAATAACGGCAACATTCGACCCAGCGCGCCTCCGGTGGGATCCAATACAAGCCCAGTCCTAATTTTTACGGTTCTAACACCGACTGCTAAATCAGCTGCTGCTTCCCATTCACGACATACCGCTGCGAGAAAGTCATTTCCAATTAAATCGCTCTCGATAACTGCGCGATTTCCTGAATCTCCATACCAGCCGATGGCACTGGCTGATATAAAGACTTGTGGTTTAACTTGGACAACTGCATTGGCAATTGCAGTTGTACCTAGCAAGCGAGAATTCAAAATTTCTGATTTATATTTCTTGGTCCAACGTTTATCTCCGACACCTACTCCAGCTAGGTGAATAACTGCATTTACTCCTTGCAGAGCTTGAACATCGACATAACCGCTCTTGGGATCCCATTGAATTTCATCGGGAGATTTTGGGGTGCGGCGCACCATCTTCTGGACTGTATGGCCCTCAGATTTTAAATACCCGACTAGCGCGGTCCCGATCAAGCCAGATGCGCCGGTAATAGCGATTCTCTGTGGAACGCGCATATTAGAGACCTAAATCTGATTCGAAGGCGCCACCTTCGAGGCGCTCTTTTAAAGTGACTAAAAAGCGCGCTGCATCAGCGCCATCTACAACGCGGTGATCATAAGAAAGTGCGAGATAGACCATGGAACGGATGGCAATAGTCTCACCGCCATCTTCGCCTCTTACAACCATGGGGCGCTTTACGATGGCACCTAATCCAAGAATTGCAACCTGTGGTTGATTAATTATAGGAGTGTCAAAGAGAGCGCCGCGGCTTCCTGTATTAGTTAAGGTGAAAGTTCCACCACCAAGTTCATCTGGCGAGACTTTATTATTTCGAGTGCGCGCGGCAAGATCTGATATTTTGCGTGCCACTCCACCCATATTTAAATCACCCGCGCTATGAATAACTGGAACTAGCAGCCCACGTTCGGTATCTACTGCAACTCCCAAATGTTCTGTTCCATGATAAATAATTTGGTCACCTTCGACAGATGAATTGAGTACCGGATGCTGCTTCAGCGCCTCACATACTGCTACAGCGAAAAATGGTAAGAAGGAAAGTTTGACGCCTTCACGAGCTTCGAAAGTTGCCTTGGCACGATCGCGCAAGCGTGCAATTTTCGTTACATCTACTTCAATTACAGTCGTTAACTGAGCGCTTACTTGCAATGATTCAACCATTCGAGCAGCGATAACTTTTCGCAATCGAGACATGGTAACTGTTGTTCCACGTAGAGGTGAAACTGCCGTTACGGGTGCAGATTTACTAGAAGCGCTACTTGGGGTGGTCTGAACAGAATTAATAACGGGAGCACTTGTAACTATGCGTGCGGCCTCGACATCTTCTTTACGTATTCGCCCGCCGACACCGGAGCCCTTAATTTTCGCTAAATCCACTCCAAGTTCCGAGGCTAATTTACGAACGATGGGCGTTACATAAGCATCAACTGGCTGAGTAAGTTGCACAGGGGCAACGGCGACGGCTGGTAAAACAGGGGCAACGGTGACGGCTGGTAAAACAGGGGCAACGGCGACGGCTGGTGCTGCGCCAGAAACCCCAATTACCGCCAGCCGAGCGCCCACGGGAACTGTCGTATCAATTGCAACATCTATAGAGATAATTATTCCAGCAACAGGTGATGGAATTTCAGTGTCAACCTTATCTGTTGATACTTCAAGTAGAGCTTCATCGACTGCGATGCTCTCGCCAACGTTCTTAAGCCATCGTGTAACTGTTCCTTCACTCACGCTCTCGCCAAGTGCGGGCATCGTAATAACTGTTCCTGTACCAGTAGATGGGGGAGCCGCTGCCGCAACTGGAGCTGCCGCAACTGGAGCTGCCGCAACTGGAGCTGCCGCAACTGGAGCTGAAGTATTGGCCGCACCATCAGCAATGATGGCGAGTTCTGCACCTACCGGAACAGTTTGATCTATGCCGACCACAATTTTCTGCAACGTACCAGCAACAGGTGATGGAATTTCAGTATCAACCTTGTCAGTTGAGACTTCAAGGAGTGGCTCATCCATTGCAACCTGATCGCCCTCAGATTTTAACCAACGAGTAACCGTTCCTTCGCTGACGCTTTCACCAAGTGCTGGCATTGTTACTGAGAAAGTCATAGCTTTTCCTATTCCTAATTAACCGTTTATTTATCTGACTTTTAACCGTGTGCGTGAAGCGGTTTTCCGGCAAGTGCCATGTGTGCTTCACCCATTGCCTCGGAAAGCGTTGGGTGTGCATGAATTAGAGGAGCAACATCTCCTGCAGTTGCCTCCCAGTTATATATCAATTGCGCCTCTGCTAAAAGCTCACCGACGCGCGAACCCACCATATGGATGCCCAGAACAGGTCCATCCTTTTGCGATACCAACTTAATCGATCCTGCAGTCCGTAAAATTTGAGCCTTACCATTTCCTGCTAAGTCATAATTAAGTTCTACAACATCGTAGCCACGCTCTTTTGCTTGTGCCGTAGTTAGCCCGACAGAGGCAACTTCTGGTTCTGAATATGTCACGCGCGGAACGCCATCGTAATTAATAGGGCGAGGGCTAAGACCGGCAATTTCTTCAGCAACTAGAATTCCTTCGGCAAAGCCAACGTGGGCTAGCTGTAGCGTCGGGATTAGATCGCCCACCGCCCAGATACCAGGCACATTTGTGCGGCATTTCTCATCGACTAATACATAGCCGCGATCAATACTTATGCCCTGCTCTTCATAACCTAAATTTGCAGAAACCGGACCACGTCCTACCGCTACCAGGAGAACTTCAGCACTAAATGTTTTTCCATCCTCTAGGGTGATAGTTACACCATCTGCGGTAACGGTGTGAGACTTAAATCTAACCCCTAGCTCAAAGTTAATGCCGCGCTTGCGGTATGCGCGCTCTAACTGTTTACTTGATGATTCGTCTTCAAGGGCAACTAAATGGGGCAAGCCTTCAATAATCGTGACTTCAGCTCCGAAAGATTTCCAAACGGATGCAAATTCGCAACCGATGACTCCACCACCCAGAACAATTACACTCTTTGGAATGTAATCCATCTTGATCGCGTGATCAGATGTAATAACACGTTTTCCATCTATTTCTAGTCCAGGCAAGGTTCGCGCAAAAGATCCAGTTGCTAGCAATACATTTTTGCCGGTGTATCGCGCTGCGCTAACTTCGACCGTATCTTTACTTACTAATTTTCCATGACCTTCAATGAAAGTGATATTGCGAGATTTAACTAATCCCTGCAGACCTTTATGGAGTTTGGTGATGACACCATCTTTGTAGGAATTGACGCCAGACATATCGATCGAGTTAAAAGTAGCGTTTACGCCAAAGTGGCTGGCATCACGAGCGCCATCTGCGATCTCTCCAGAATGAAGTAGCGCTTTAGTTGGAATACATCCACGGTGAAGGCAGGTTCCGCCTAACTTATCTGCTTCGATCAGAGCAACGCTGAGCCCAAGTTGTGCCCCTCGTAAGGCCGCCGCATAACCGCCACTGCCGCCACCTAGAACTACTAGATCGAAGTTGGACACCTGATATGACTCCTTCACTACTGCACTTTGCGAGCAGGCTCATTCAATGAGCCGAGATGCCCCTATCTTGCCAGTTATTTACCTTGATTACGAAATGCCGCCCGCCTCAGCCAGAGCAACCAGTGAGCGTAATGAAATGCCTGTGCCCCCAACTGGCGTATAGCCATATGGTTCACCTTCGTTGTAGGCAGGTCCTGCGATATCTAGATGTAGCCAAGGCAACTCTGGCGCTATGAACTCTTTTAGGAAAAGTCCCGCCACCATCATCCCTCCCATGCGCTCGCCGATATTTGCCATATCTGCGACAGGCGAGTCAAGGGATGCACGTAATTCGATGGGCAGAGGCATGGGCCAGAAAGCTTCACCCACTGTTTTTGTGAGCGCAAAGAAGTGATCACTAAATTCTTGGCTATTTGTCATTATCGCACTGGTGCGTGTTCCGAGGGCCACAACTTGCGCTCCCGTGAGCGTGGCTACATCCACGATGCCATCTAGATTGCTATTTTCTTGAGCTTTAACTAAAGCATCACCAAGTACTAGTCGACCTTCGGCATCAGGATTTAAAACTTCAATTGTTTTGCCACCATACATCGTGATTATGTCACTCGGGCGAGTAGCGTTATCGCTAACCATATTTTCGGCCAACGGTGCAAAGCAATCTATTGCAACGGGAACTTTAAGAAGAGCGATTGCAATCGTTGCTGCGCAAACGGCTGCCGCACCAGACATATCTGATTTCATAGCCTCCATTCCGGCAGCAGGTTTTAGAGCTAAACCGCCCGTGTCAAAGGTGATTCCCTTGCCAACGTAGGCGTAACTTTTCTTAGCTGAAACTTTTACAGGGGTATATGAAATTTGCAATAACCGTGGTGGGTTAACGGAGCCCTGACCCACTGCTGTGATACCTCCAAAGCCCTTAGCTTTCAATTGTTTCTCATTTAATATTGAAACTTTAAGCCCGATGCTCGCACCGCCAGCTTTTTTTACGGCCTCCGAAATATCTTCACAGAATGAATCTGGATTTAAATGGCTCGGTGGGGTGTTGATCAAATCTCTGACCAGCGCTGTGTATTCTCCGATAATTATTGCGCGCTTTATCGCTGTCTTCGCATCGGCCATTTCTGCCAGAGACGATTGGACGGTAATATTTTTTAGAGCTTGGTGGCTTTGAACAAGCGAATCGACGCGGAACTTATTAAATATATAGGAGCCAAGGAGCGCGCCTTCTCCAATTGCTGCAAGAGAGGAGGCTTTCTTTGCCGGGAGTGAAAAAGTTGCATTGGAATTTCCTGCTAGAGCGCGGGCAGCAGATCCGGCAGCTCGGCGAAGAACTTCATCTTCATACTTAGTCTTGTATTCGCCTAAACCAGTGAAAACTAATAATCTGGTGGAGAGGCCAGGAATTTTTATAATTTCCTCGCTTTTACCAGTGGCGCCCATGTCGCTGAGAATTGCCAATAACTTTTTTGTATCTAGTGCCACATCGCCATTTTCAATTACCAAATTTGATTTAGCATTCTTAACCGCAACCTCTCTCACTGACTTCTTAAAGGCCAGCCCAACGACTAAAATTTCATCTTTTATGATGCCATCTGAGAGGCGCAAGGTTGTCATGATTTCTCCTTTGAAATGAGATAGGCGTTAGATCTCTAGTTTTGCTTTAGGTTTGCTGTGGGTAAGTGTAAGTTGTCGCTATGAAAAATTCACCTCTCGCGCAAAGACATAGCTCACTTTCTGCCAAGATGGCAGATTTTGGTGGATATCTGATGCCGATTGAATACCCAGGAGCCGGGGTCCTAACCGAGCACGCGGCGGTGCGCGAGAAGGTAGGCATATTTGACGTTTCACACCTCGGCAAAGTCAGCGTAATAGGAGATGGCGCTCTAGATTTTCTAAATTCAGTATTCACTAATGATCTTAATCGAATTATGAATGGCCAGGCCCAATATACATTGCACTGTAACTCCTCTGGTGGAGTCATAGATGACTTAATTGTCTATCGAAATAGCGCTAATGATTTATTTCTCATTCCGAACGCTTCTAATACATCTGCCGTTGTCGCAAATCTACTCAATTTGGCACCACCTGAAATAGTCATTACAAATCTGCACGAAGCCTTTGGAGTAATTGCTGTCCAAGGACCACGTTCTCGTGAAGTGTTAGGCGGCTTGGGAGTCGATCCGCAAATGGATTACATGGCATTTAGCAGAGTCGAAATTGCTGGATGCCAAGTAACGCTCTGTCGCACCGGGTATACGGGTGAACACGGGTACGAGATAGTTCCAATCTGGGATCAGACCACCAGAGTATGGGATGCGTTAGTTACAGAAATCAAAAAATTTGATGGGCAAGTATGCGGTTTAGGCGCAAGAGATACCTTACGTACCGAGATGGGATATCCACTTCATGGCCACGAGCTATCTCTCTCCATTTCACCCGTACAAGCATCAGCTAGCTGGGCAGTCGCTTGGGATAAGCCGAGCTTTAGCGGCAGTGATGAGCTGCGCCGTGAAAAGCAATCAGGAGAGCACCGGCGCATTAGAGCGCTAGTGAGCCAAGACCGGGGAATTCCGCGCGCTGGTATGCAAGTGAAAAGTTTAAGTGGCGAGCTGCTGGGCGAAGTAACAAGCGGAACGTACTCACCAACGTTAAAAAAAGGAATAGCTTTGGCGCTGCTTGCGCACTCAGTAAAATTAGATGATCGGGTAGTTATAGATGTACGGGGACGTGAATCTAGCGCTGTAGTTACAAGGCTGCCTTTGACGCCTTCGCACGTTCGCTAAATTCAATTGGCGTCAAGAAGGCTGCCTTTATTTTGGTTCGACGCAGCGCGTTCAAGACCGCTGGTCCGGTTGCGATTATTAGCAGACTCGTGACGATTGCCCGTGGAATATCCCAAGCCATTGAAGAGAGAAAATGAAAGATCACAAAACGATGCAAGTTCGTGGCAAGCTCTGCGCCTGGAATAAATGAGAGTTGCGTATTGGTGCCGATAGCCCATGGCCAAAATTGCAGATCCATAAGTAGGCCAAAGAGCAGCGCAGAAAAAGTGGCGACAAAGATAAGCAGTAAAATTTCTAAGCGGCCACGTACTTGTGGAAAAATAGCTCCGGCGAACAATCCGACCAAACCCGCGGCAAAGGCCTGATAGGTAAGCCAAGGACCAATTCCGCCCGTGAAGATCGCTGAAGTAAGCATCCCTGTTACACCTAATAGAAACCCAAAGGCTGAACCGAATACGCGCGCCGCCAAAATTAAGAGAAACCACATAGGTTCCAAGCCAACCGCACCAGCCCCAAGTGGTCGCAGAGCCGCAAGTAGCGCTCCTAGAATTCCTAGTAGTGCAACTGACTTAGCATCCAGATTCTTATCACTTAGCAGCGAGATCAATAAGAAAAAAGCAAGTGGCATAGCAATCCAAAAAAAGTATTGTGCAAATCGAGCAGTCTCCAAATTTTGAGTAAAAAATGGCCAAGTAAATCCACATGCTGCAAAAATCGAAGTTAAAACAAGGGCAACTTTGGATTTAATTGAGAAACGGTAGATATCTGAAGTTAAATTTTTCATCTCTTTATCGCCTGCATAACATCTGAGACTGTCAACCAAGGACGAGGAGCCATGACTTTAGCAACTTGTGGGGCGAAGGCGGGAGAGGAGAGCAGGATCTCCAAAGTTGGGCCATCGGCAACTACCTCGCCTTCAGATAGGAAAATCACCCGATCGCTCAACTCTGCCACCAGTTCAACATCGTGGGTGGCAATTAAAACGGTGCCTCCCAATTTTGCCACGTAATCTTTCAATATAGAGATGAGTAGAGATTTGGAATGATAATCAAGCCCGCGGGTTGGTTCATCTAGAACCAGAAATTTTGGTTTCCCGGATAGAACAATTGCTAGCGCTAGCGCTAAACGCTGGCCTTCTGATAAATCTAGCGGATGCAGGCCAGCGTCAATAGAGGGCACCAGCGATTCCAATATCTTAAAAGTTGCGCCCTTGGAAACCTCATTATCTTTATCGGCCTGATTACATTCGCCCATAACGCTCTGGCCATAAAGTAAATCGCTAGGTTCTTGGGGAATGAATCCGACGTTCTGGCGCCGCAACTTGCCCTTTAGTGTTGCCGATGAGATTTGAGAGATCATAGATTCTCCCGAAGTCGGTTTCTGTAAACCAACTAAAGCATTTAACAAAGAGCTCTTACCAGCGCCATTTCTGCCCATTAGGGCAACTATTTCACCTTCATGGATATCAAGATTTATCTCCTTTAGTGCTACTTGCCTCTCGTATTTCAGAGTTAAATTCTTAACACTGGCGCAAACTACGCCGATATCTCTGCGAATTGGCGGTAAATCTTGACCTGAAGTGCGTATGCCTTCGGTCATTCGCCTTACTTCGCGAACGCTCAAGCCAACGGCAGGCAGGTTAAGAGATCGCGCCAGATGCACAATTGGAGGTGCCAACTCTGACTTCTTTAAAATTGCCTCAGGAAGATCAATCTCAGCGGTTCCATCACCAGATATTTGAAGTATCCGATCTGCAAAGCCAATGACTCGCTCTAGCCGGTGCTCGGCAATTATCACAGTCAGGCTCAAGTCATGGACCAAGCGATGCAATATTGATAGAACTTCCTCGGCAGCTATTGGATCCAGTGCACTTGTTGGTTCATCTAGCACCAATATTTTTGGGTGCATGACAAGTGCGCTACCAATGGCAACGCGTTGTTGTTCCCCTCCGCTTAAAGTTGAGAGTGAGCGATTTCGCAAGTTCGCCAGCGCTAAGAGATCTAGAACCTCCTCTACGCGTTTGCGCATTAAATCTGGTGCGATATTTAAGGCCTCCATACCAAAGGCGAGCTCTTCTTCAACGCAATCGGTAACAAATCCCGCCGCTGGATTCTGTCCAACGATTCCTACTAAGTGAGCAAGTTCCCCAGGTCTTACTTGACGGGTGGAAATTCCATCAACTGATATGTCACCTGCCAAAATGCCGCCTGTGTGATGAGGAACTAAACCATTGATTAATCTAAGAAAAGATGACTTTCCAGTACCGGTTGGCCCAATGACCAAAACTAATTCACCTTCGGCAATATCAAATGAGAGATCTTCCAAAATTGTTTTGGTCGAAGTTGGATAAATTAAAGAAACGTTGGCAAATTTGATCATCGCCCAAACACCAAAGCTATCCCGAGGAAGAAGAATGCCGTTGCTACAGAAATTGAATCTAGTGGCTGCCAAAGAATTGGGCGATAGCGCGATCTCTTTCTGCTGACCCCGTATCCGCGTGAATCCATAGCGGCAGCCAATTCCAAGGAACGCGCCAGCGAATCTTCTAGAAGTGGAATCGCTATGGATCTCAAGGATGCTCGCTCGTCACCACGCAGAGATCGTGCACGGCGGATTCGCGCCACGCTCTGCACCAACTGGGGAAGGGCGGTAGTTGCAATCACAACGGCGACCCCGAATTCATAGATAACTATGGGAGTCACGCGTAATAATTTATGAGGGCTAGTTAGAGAGACAGCTGCTCCAAAGAGTGAAATTACCGCCACAATTATGAGACCTTCATGAAGCGAGGAAGATAATCGCTCTTGCGTCACCACCCCACCCACTCGGATGCCAGCTAACCAGCTAGGTAGGGGCAGAATCGGTAGGGCAAATAACTTAGTCCCAGGTATTGGTACGCCGATTAAAATACCGACAAAGGTACGAATTACGAGTATGAAGGCACCTAGCTTTAGCGAAAACCAGAAAGTCCTAGCCCAAGGTTCTCCTGTCGAAAGCAGACCGACCAATACAGCTGCAATGGTGATAACCAATAAAGCAAGCCAAACCTTATTGCTAATAATCACTGCGCCCACGACTAAGAGAGTTGAGATCCACCAAGTAAGCGGGTGAAGTGATTTCATTAGATGGCTACCGCTACCTATCTCTGACTTATCAATTACTTAACAAGAGCTTTAGGAGTGGTTATTTCTATGCCACATTCCTTAGAAGGGTAGCCATTTAAGCCACAAATAAGACCACTGGCATCACCGCGTACTTTTGCTACCTGGCCAAGTACATCTACACCTTGTGAAGCAAGCGAAGTTCGAACACATTTCTTGATCACCTTGCCACGTTTTTCACCTTTTGGAGCATACGATTTGGCGCCAAAATCTATAACCACTGCGATTCTCTTTCTATCTTTCTTAACCTTCATATCACCGCAGATGGCCGAGAATTTTGGCTTTACTTTAGGAGCAACCGATGGCACATCATCTGAGCTAAAAACAAAGGACCATCCTTCAACTGCTCCATCTTCAATATCTACAGTTGGTCCTGTCATTGCAGCGGTCCACGTTTTATCTCCAGGAGCTGCTTGAAAGTATCCCCAGTAACGCCAACCTTTTTCTGCGGCAGTGGCAGTGGGGATAGATTGAAAATTTATACTTAGCAGTACCGCTAGAACAAGCGCATTTACTGATTTCTTCTTAGCATTCTTTGAAATATTCATTTTAGTCGTGCCTCTCAAATTTAAAGAGTTGCACAGGGGTAGCTGCGGAGTAATTGCTAGCGATGAACTCGTAACTACCCTATGACTACGCCCCGCATTCCTCGGCGGGTGTTGGTCGAAATCACTCAGCAATTCAGGTACTCCGACTCAGGAGCCTAGGCGCCTTTACGGTTGCGGGTCAGCGTCGGATTTGCACCGACTTCCCCTGAAGAGCAAGCTTTAAAATTTCCTACTCGCGAACCAAACCACAACGAAGTTGTAAAGGCAAGCGACCTCGCCAAAAAATGCTTTGGCAAGTAATGTAGGGGCCATGGAATATAGACGCCTTGGCTCATCCGGAATGTACGTATCTGAGATCTCCTATGGGAATTGGATTACCCATGGATCACAAGTGGAATCAGAGGCTGCGATTAAATGCGTACGTACTGCCTTTGATCTAGGGATCACTACTTTTGACACCGCTGATGTCTATGCAGCTACCAAGGCCGAAACCGTCTTAGGTAAAGCGCTAAAGGGCATAAAGCGCGAATCGTATGAGTTATTTACGAAAGTTTATTGGCCAACTGGCCAAGGAAAGAATGATCGTGGCCTATCGCGTAAACATATAATTGAATCTTGTAATGCATCTTTAAAGCGACTTAATACTGATCATATTGATCTCTATCAAATGCATCGTTTCGATCATGAAACACCGCTAGAGGAATCACTAAGCGCATTTGATGATCTGATTCGTTCAGGCAAGGTTCATTACATCGGTTTTTCTGAATGGAGCGCCAAGGAGATATCTGATGCTCTTAAGATCCAAGATGGCAAGGGCTATAACCGATTTGTATCTAGCCAGCCGCAATATTCCGCGCTTTGGAGAGTAATTGAAAGTGAAGTAGTTCCACTAAGCGCGCGCGAGGGAATTGGACAGATTGTCTGGTCACCGATGGCCCAAGGAATCTTGACTGGCAAATATCTGCCTGGTAAGAAACCTCCAGCTGGTTCGCGCGCGACTGATAAGAAATCAGGTGCTGAGATGATTTCAAAATGGATGAGGCATGAAGTGTTAACAGCGGTACAGAAACTGGCGCCGATTGCGAAAGAAGTTGACCTAACCATGGGCCAGCTAGCAATCGCTTGGGTATTGCAAAATCCAAATGTTTCCAGCGCGATTATGGGAGCCACAAAGCCATCTCAGGTGAAAGAGAATGTAAAAGCCGCTGGAGTTAAGTTATCGGCTGATGTTATGCTCGCAATTGATAAAGCGCTAGGTGATATTCCTGCAACTGATCCAAAAGAGACGAAGAGCCCTAACCCAAGGGGCTAGATTATTTAAACTTTGTCGCCACGCTGAATTTGTGGTTTAGGAGCACGCATGCGACGTATTTGCGTTGAGCGCAACCAGCCATATAGCCCCAGACCTTTGGTGCTCTTACCCGGGAAACGTTGCGCGACTTCAACTTTAATTTTTCTTGACAAGAAGTAGCCATCGAAAATCGACAATAGCAAGACGGTGTACATGATGATGATTCCTGTTACTGCAAAAATTCCAATTGGGATAAGTGACATTACAAGCACAACACCGATAACAGGCAGGAAGTACTCACCAATAGATCTGCGTGAGTCCACAAAATTTCTAACAAATCTCTTTTCGGCACCGCGATCACGCAACGGCAGCGCATTCTCATCCCCACGTAGGTAAGCGGCACGTTGTGATAATCGACCTGCTCTAGCAGCATCCTTGGCGCGCTGCTTTTCAGCTTTTGTCGATGCCGGAGCAAGTGATGCAATTCTTACCGAAGCTTGGGCATCTTTTCGCTTTGGAGTTGGACGTCCTTTTTTCTGAGGATTATCTGCTGAAGTAGTCATGGGAGAAACTATAGAGCGAGCATCTGCTCTAGCGCTAACTTTGAGTAATGAGCGATCTTAGAATCGACCTTAATTACGTTAACTTCATGGCCAGATACGAGTGATTCCAAGACCCATACCAAATGAGGAAGGTCGATTCGATTCATCGTCGAGCAATAACAGACTGTCTTATCTAGGAAGACAATCTCCTTATCTGGATGCATTTGGGCCAAGCGAGAAACGAGGTTTAACTCAGTTCCAATCGCCCACTTACTACCTGCAGGTGATTGCTCAACGGTCTTGATAATCATCTCTGTGCTGCCTACTACATCAGCGATTGAAACAACTTCATTCTGGCATTCAGGGTGAACTAGAACTTTAACTCCGGGAATTCGCAGTCGCACTTCGTTGACCGCTTCAACGCTAAATCTGCCATGCACTGAACAGTGGCCGCGCCACAAAATTACTTTAGCAGCATGAATTTCTGCAGCAGTTAATCCACCCATTGGCTTCCAGGGATTCCAGAGCACGCAATCTGCAAGAGATAAACCCAGAGAGAGGAGAGCAGTATTCCTGCCTAAATGTTGATCTGGGAGAAAAAGTATCTTCTCACCTTTTGAAAGCGCCCATTCCATTGTTTTTTTAGCATTAGATGAAGTGCAGATGGTTCCACCATGCTCGCCCGTAAAACTTTTTATAGCAGCAGATGAATTCATATACGTAACAGGAATGGTCTGTTGATTAACGCCGAGTCGGGAAAGCTCTTCCCAACATTGTTGTACTTGACTGGCAGTTGCCATATCTGCCATAGAACAACCTGCCGCTAGATCAGGAAGGATGACTTTCTGTGCATCCGAAGTCAGGATGTCTGCACTTTCGGCCATAAAATGAACACCACAAAATATTATGTACTCTGCAGAACTTTGAGCCGCCGCCGCTTGGGCTAATTTAAAGGAGTCGCCAGTTATATCTGCAAAGGCGATGACTTCATCACGCTGATAGTGATGTCCAAGTATTAACGCACGATCTCCTAAAATTGCCCGTGCAGTTCGCGCACGTTCGACCAAGTTAGGATCACTAGCTGGTGGTAGCTCGCCAGTGCAGGAGACTCCACGTTCTGAACCAAGATCACTGCCCTGCCCCAATAGGAGTAAGTCGGTCAAAGAGCCTCTTGTATTTGTGGACATGGACACATTCTCGCCTATTTGGGGGGTTGCTGTCGCATCGAGAGGCCAGCGCTAGTAGGCTTATGCCATGACTACTGAAACCACTGCTGATACATCAACCGCTGCTGACTCGTCAGTAGCCACTTCGATCGCTACCTCGATAGCGCTTACTGATGTAGCCGCAGCCAAGGTTGCTGCGTTGCTGTCCCAGGAAGGTCGCGATGATCTTTACCTGCGTGTAGCAGTTCAACCTGGTGGATGTTCTGGTCTTCGTTACCAATTATATTTTGATGATCGTAATCAAGATGGCGATGTCACTCGTGAGTTCGGTGCGGTAAAGGTTGTTGTAGATAAAATGAGTGATCCATATTTGATGGGTGCGACTATCGATTTTGTTGACACAATTGAGAAGCAAGGCTTCACAATAGATAATCCAAATGCCGGGGGCTCATGCGCTTGCGGCGATTCATTTAACTAAAGTTAATTTCGTTATTTAGATTCTTATACAGAAATTAGTACATGAGGATTGGTGTAGCAGGTTCAGTGGGTCTTGATCATTTGATGACCTTTTCTGGAAAATTTACTGATTCACTCGTTGCCGGTTCTTTAGAGAAGGTATCGCTCTCATTTTTAGTAGATGGCCTTGAGGTACGTCGCGGCGGCTGTGCCGCCAATATCGCATTTGGTATGGGAGTACTTGGCCTTAATCCAATTTTAATTGCCGCAGTTGGAATCGATTGGCCTGATTATGAAGCATGGCTGGCCAGGCACGGCGTAGATACGTCTCACGTCTTAATTTCCAAAACGCTACATACCGCGCACTTTATGGTCACTACCGATACAGAGCTAAATCAAATTGCCTCCTTCTTTCCCGGCGCAATGTCGGAGGCGCGCAATATTGAGCTTGCTCCAATTATGAGCAAGACTGGAAAGTTAGATTTAATCGTTATCTCACCTGATGACCCGGAGGCAATGTTGCGCCATTCAGAAATCGCGCGCCAGCAAGGTATTGCGATCGCAGCAGATCCATCACAACAGATGGCGCGCATGAGTGGGCAAGAGATTAAAGATTTAATCAAGGGCGCTACCTACCTATTCTTAAATGAGTATGAACTTGCGCTAGCTATTCAGAAGACCGGATGGAGTGACCGTGAAATTTTGGAGCAAGTGCAATATCGCATTGTTACCTTAGGTTCAGAGGGCGCCCGCGTTGAATCTCTCCATGGTGAAACTATTAAAGTCAGCTGTCCACAAGAGAAGGCAAAGGTCGACCCAACAGGTGTGGGAGATTCCTTTAGATCAGGCTTCGTAGCCGGATTGGCATGGGGCCTAAACCATGAGCGATGTGCGCAATTAGGATCGATGATCGCTACCTATGTTATCGAAACAACCGGTACACAAGAGTATAAATTTACGCCTCAGGAATTTGTTGAACGATTTACGCAGGCTTATGGAGCTAGCGCTGCTGCTGAAGTTGCACCACATCTTTTAGTGCGCTGATCAACCTATCTACTGCGGCTTCAGTCGTATCTGAGTGAATGCTCACTCTGACATTGCCATCCGTAGGCAACCCCATCGCTGCCAGCACATGGCTAGGTTGCAAATTCATCGCGGTACAGGCCGATCCCGAATCAACGCCAATTTCGCGTTTGGTTAGCTCGCGAAGAATCTCTTCGCCATTTGTTTTTGGGAAAACAAAAGAAGTTAAATGTGGCATGGAGTTATTTAAATCCCCGGCGATGAAGACCTCAGGCAGAGCCTGCTGAATCTGACTACGTAACTTTGCGGTAAGTCTACGAATCTCCGGCTCATCTGGGTGAAAATTCTCTAGCGCTACGGCGCTGGCCAGCAGGAGCGGCAGGGAGTACGTACCGTATGTGCGGCGCACGCTAGAAATATGGGGGAGTGGATTGCTCCAGTGGGCAGGGTTATTAATCGCAACAATGGCAAGGCCACCAGGGCCACCCCAACTGCGCGAATCAAAAGCGGCGCTAGACCACTTTTCAGGTAGCGCTATACGCGCACCTGATGCGGTGGCATCTATGGCAATCAGTAGATCACTCGGCAGGTCATTACTTTGCTGGCTAGGTAGTTCATTGATAACGCCAGTTTCACCATTGGCAAGTTGGAAAGCCAAGACGGAATTACTAGATATTTCTACACTCGCGAAATCGATTCTGCCATCTGCAGTTAGCGCTATCTCACTTACCTGGCCTGGGTGAGACCTGACTGTAGCGATGACACCACTTCTATCGCCTGCACCAAAGAAAAGATTTTTATTTTCTTGTAATAAACCGCCAAGGGATAAGAAGTAACTCAGCCCAACCTCGCCAGTTATCTCTATCTGATTTAATTTCAAGCCAAGTCTGGCGGCGATCGATTCCAAGGCCGAATTCTGGAGAACTGCCGCCTTATTTGGGAGTTGACCAATTTTCTTCGGATCTGCCCATCCAGCATCTATCGCGCCTAGAAAGGCATCTCTGGCGATGGGGTTTATCGCTGCCTCTGATTGAAAATTATCTGTGACTGGAACCACCTTGCGAACGCTACTAGTCAATGTGCGGATAGGCGAAATGGAGCACTATCCTTACCCGTATGCGCCCGCCAACCCCACCTCTTCTTAGCCTAAGAAAGCTAGTTTTCGTGCTTTTGCCGGTGGTGCTACTTCTAAGTGGTTGCTCCAAGGTATCTGGAATGGGTTTTCAAGAAGGTCTGACCAGCGTTAACGACGTAACGCTCTCGCTGTGGCAGGGTGCTTGGATAGCCGCCGCAGTCGTTGGAGTCTTTACATTCATCCTAATAATTTGGCCAGCAATATTTCATCGCGCCAAAGTTTCCAAAGGTGAATTTCCAAAACAAACCCAGTACAACATTCCAGTCGAAATTGCCTACACCGTAATTCCGCTAATTATTGTCGCGGTCCTCTTTTTTTACACAGTTGTTAAAGAGAATAAAATTACCGAAAAGACGACAAATTATGCTCACGAAATTACTGTTGAAGGATTCCAATGGTCATGGCAGTTTGGCTATCCTGAGGCGGGACCTAAAGCCTTGGTTACTGGCACACCTGCTGCGCCACCAACTTTAGTTGTACCGCTAGGTGAACGTGTTCGATACACAATAACTTCCAACGACGTAGTCCATGGATTTTGGATTCCAGCTTTTATGATCCAAATGCAGAATTTGCCAGGAGTAACCAATAGTCTTGAATTTACCGCTAACAAACTTGGTGAGTATCCCGGACGTTGCAATATTTTATGTGGAAGAAACCATTCTCAGATGTTATTTACCGTAAAGGTAGTTACTCCGGATCAATACCAGGCTTACCTAGAAACCCTGAAGGCAGGTGTTGCATGACAACTTATGCACAGCGACCAACTATCGGCCTTACTCCTACTGTTCCCGCCAATCAGGGAAAGAGCTTTGTAAAATGGTTTACATCAACTGACCATAAGACGATCGGCTACTTATACTTAATTACCTCTTTTGCTTGGTTCCTAGTTGCTGGTCTATTGGCCCTAGCGCTGCGCGCCGAATTAGCGCGACCAGGGATGCAATTTTTAAGTAACGAGCAGTACAATCAAATATTTACTATGCACGGCACGATTATGTTGCTGATGTTTGCGACCCCACTCTTTGTAGGGTTTGCTAACGTAATTATGCCGCTACAAATTGGCGCAGCCGATGTAGCCTTCCCCAGGTTAAATATGCTCTCCTACTGGCTCTTCCTATTTGGAAGTGTTACAGCAGTGGCAGGTTTTCTTACACCCGGAGGTGCTGCATCATTCGGTTGGACTGCATACGCACCTTTAGCTAACTCAACTTATTCTCCTGGAATTGGTGGCGATCTTTGGGTAATCGGCCTGGCAGTCTCTGGCCTTGGCACAATTTTGGGCGGCGTAAATTTCATAACAACTATTTTTACGATGCGCGCTCCCGGTATGACGATGTTTCGTATGTCCATATTCTCTTGGAACGTATTACTTACCTCGATTCTCGTGCTGCTGGCATTTCCTCCTTTAGCTGCTGCTCTCTTCGGTTTGGAATCAGACCGACTCTTCGGTTCACATCTCTTTGATCCAGCAAATGGTGGTGCAATGCTCTGGCAACACCTCTTCTGGTTCTTTGGCCACCCCGAAGTTTATATTCTGGCGCTACCGTTCTTTGGAATTGCAACTGAAATTTTGCCAGTATTTAGCAGAAAACCAATCTTTGGATATAAAGGATTGATCGCAGCGACTATCGCAATCTCTGCGCTCTCCGTTGCGGTTTGGGCTCACCACATGTTCGCCAGCGGTCAGGTGCTGTTGCCTTTCTTCTCTTTCATGACCTTCTTAATTGGAGTTCCAACTGGAGTTAAATTCTTTAACTGGATCGGAACAATGTGGCGTGGCCATGTAACTTTTGAAACTCCCATGCTCTGGGTTATGGGATTTCTAGTGACATTCTTATTCGGTGGAATAACGGGAATCATTTTGGCATCACCACCACTTGATTTTGCGGTATCTGCCTCCTACTTTGTAGTTGCTCATTTCCACTATGTTCTTTTTGGCACAGTGGTCTTTGCCATGTTTGCCGGCTTCTATTTCTGGTGGCCGAAGATGACGGGGCGCATGTTAAATGAGGGGCTAGGAAAGATTCACTTCTGGACCTTATTCTTTGGATTCCACATTACTTTTCTGATTCAACATTGGCTAGGGATTAAGGGATTCCCTCGTCGCTACGCCGATTACTTAGCAACAGATGGCTTTACCGGAATGAATATGATTTCAACTTTCGGATCAGCCCTATTGGCGCTATCAATGATTCCGTTCTTCGTAAATGTTTGGATTACCCGAAAATCCCCGCTCGTAAATTGCGATGATCCATGGGGCTATGGTTCATCTCTCGAATGGGCTACATCTTGCCCGCCACCGCGCCATAATTTCTTGACCATGCCACGCATTCGTTCAGAGCGTCCGGCCTTTGATCTCCATCACCCACAGGTAAAGACTGAAGGACACTGATGAAAGCTAATTGGCGCCTCTTTTTGGGTCTTTCAATATTCTATTTTTTAATCGCAATTGTTTATTACTATGTCGGTGGTGAGGCAGTTGGCATAACAGGAATGATCTTGGCAGCATGCTTAGCTGGCATGGTCGGTTTCTATATGTGGTTTACAGATAAGCGCATTGGACGAGATCTTCCGGAAGATAACTTATCTGCCGAAATTGCCGATGGAGCTGGTGAGCTCGGTTTCTATAGTCCTCACTCATGGTGGCCACTACCTGTTGCGCTAAGTGCAACCGCAATGGCTATATCGTTAATTATCGGCTGGTGGTTAACCCTTATTACGCTGGGAGCTTTAGTAATTAGCATCATCGGTTTTGTTACTGAGTACGAAAAGCCGCTAAGTGAGCACGGCTCGGGCCACTAACGTTGCATTGCAGCGCTGAGTTAGGTGAGAAATCGGTGAGCCAACTTCGTGCCGAAATTTTACCTGTTGAGTTCTCTGATTCGGCTGCGGTAAGAATTGTGATTAACGCATCGCCTAGCGTGATTTTCGATATTGTGGCCGATCCAAGTAAGCACCCTTTATTTGATGGATCAGACTCAGTCAAAGCTTTATTGCGTGGTCCCAGCAGGCTCTTTCTTGGAGCAAAATTCGGAATGAAAATGAAGATTAAAGTTCCGTACTGGATTACCAATACGGTGGTTGACTTTGATGAGAATTCCAAAATCTCGTGGGCCCATCTCATGAAGTGGCGATGGAGCTATGAGCTCGTTGATTTAGGGGCGGGAAAGACGCAGGTGACGGAACATTTTGACGCGCACCATATTCCGAAGTTAGCCCATGTGTGGCTAGATTTCACAGGAGCAATGAAGTACAACCCAAAAGCCATGGCAAAGAGCCTAGTTAAGCTAAAGGTGCTCTGCGAGGGCCGAGGTTAGTGTTGCTCGATCTCCTTGAGATCTTCTGCAGTGACTTTTGGAATTGATGTGGCGTGAGCTTTGCTCATGCGCGCGCGCAACTTATTCTTAAGCGCTCCCGGACGACGAACCCCACGTTCATCATTCTCTTCCAGCGCTAACGCTGGCAGTTGCTCATGTTGGGTTAGCAACCAAGCTTTCTCAGCGGAGATCGGTTCGTGTACTTCTACAAATTCTCCATGAGGCATCATTACTAAACGACCGGTCTCGCGACCATGTAACACGAGTTCACGATCTGCTCGCTGTAAGGAGAGACAGAGCCGTTTGGTGATTACAAAGGCGATCGGCGGCAGCGCAAAGATAGCAATTCTTGAAAACCACATAATTTGATTAATAGTTAAGTGAAATGTGGTGGCGATTATGTCGTTACCACCATTAATTAGCGCTACCATCATGAAGGTCAGTGACATAACGCCGAGTGCGGTGCGGTTAGGTGCGTTACGAGGGCGATCTAGAAGATGGTGCTCTCTCTTATCGCCAGTCATCCAACTCTCAATAAATGGATAGAGCGCCATGCCGGTAAATAAAATTCCTGGAACAATTAATCCCGGAATCAAAATATTCCAAGATACGGTGTGGCCGAAGGCATATGTCTCAAGTGGGGGAGCCATACGCACCAAACCATCTAGCCAACCCATATACCAATCGGGTTGCGAGCCGGCCGTTACTTGTCCTGGCGTGTATGGGCCGTATAGCCAAATCGGGTTGATTGAAGCAACTGCCCCAAGAAAGGCGGTTACGCCAAATACTACAAAGAAGAAACCGCCTGCTTTAGCCATATAGACCGGAAGCAGCGGGTAGCCAACAACATTTTTCTCTGTGCGCCCTGGTCCTGGATATTGCGTGTGCTTCTGGTACCAGACCAGCATCAAGTGAATTGTAATAAGCGCTAAAAATGCACCTGGCAGCAATAGTACGTGCACTGTGTAAATGCGCGGTATAAAAGCTTCACCAGGGAAAGCTCCGCCAAAGGCGAAGAATGATAGGTAGGAACCAACGAGTGGCAGAGCTTGAATTATCGCTTGCGCAATGCGAACACCCGTTCCCGAGAGCAAGTCATCCGGAAGTGAATATCCAAGAAAACCTTCAACAATTCCAAGAGTCAGCAGGCCAACTCCGATGATCCAGTTAAATTCACGTGGCTTACGAAATGCCCCCGTGAAGTAAACGCGCATCAAGTGGACAACGATCGCAGCCATAAAGATCAACGCCGCCCAGTGGTGAATCTGACGCATCAAAAGGCCACCGCGTACTTCAAATGAGATATGCAATGTGGAGGCATAGGCGGCCGACATCTCTAGGCCTTCCAGCGCCTCGTAGCTGCCCTCGTAAATAACTTCGCGTTGTGATGGGTCAAACCAGAATGACAGAAAAGTTCCAGAAAGGAGCAGGATTATGAATGAGTAGAGAGCAATTTCGCCGAGCAAGAACGACCAATGATCCGGGAAGACTTTTGTAAGATTTTTCTTCATCCATTTGGCTGCGCCGGTTCTTTCGTCAACATAATTAGCGACGGTTCCTGCGACTCTTTCGCGTGCTGTCATGATGAGCGCTCCCAGTAACTAGGTCCAACAGGTTCACTAAATGGTTCTCTTGCTATTAAATATCCTTCAGAGTCAATGGTTATGGCAAGTTGTGGCAGAGGACGCGCAGATGGACCAAAAATAACCTTAGCTGCGCGAGTAACATCGAAGGTAGATTGATGGCAAGGGCAGAGTAGATGTTTGGTCTGTTGCTCATATAAAGCAACTGCGCAACCCATGTGAGAGCAAATCTTGGAGAAGGCGATGATTCCTTCGTGAGTCCAAGATAAACGCTCGGCATCAAGATTAAATTCTTCAGGGCGCAATCTAATTAGCAGTACCGCATCTTTAGCGATATCAGATAGCTTCCTATGAGCATCCGGATAAATTTCAGGCAGAGTCTGGGCAACTGCGCCGACCTCTAAATCCTCTGGTCTGATGGGACGATCGCCTGGATCGGTAACGAGGCGAGTGCCGGCTTTCCAAGATGTTTTAGCTAAATCATCGCCAGGAAGAGGGCCAAGATCACGTAGCAAGATAATTGGGGATAGACCAACTAAACCAAGAGATAGGCCGAGGGTGCGTTTAATCAGAGAACGACGTCCCAGGCCCGCAGCTGCAGCGCCCGCCTTGGCAGTGGCCACAAAGTCTCGGCGATCTTCATCTGGAGAACGAAATTCGTGGCGCTGGATAATAACTTCTTCATCTGGCATCAAAGTCTTGGCCCAGTGAATTGCACCCATTCCGATAAAAAATAACGAGGCAGCCATTCCAAGCCCAAGGAATAATTGATGAGCGTTGGTATTTCCCATGATTGGCAGGAAGATAAATAAATCTTGCGGGATAAATATGTAGGAAGCAATTAATAAGATTGTGCCAAAGGCTGAAAGAAGAAAAAGTATGGCAACTTGACGTTCAGCTTTTAGCGCCGCCTTTGGATCGGTATCAGCGCGACGATGCACATGAGCTGGTAGTCCAGGATCTTTAATCGCTTCAATTTCTTTAGACATTCTTACCTATCTCGCCTTCATAGCTAGCCAGACTGCAACGCCAATAAGTAGCCCGAGTCCAAGTGTCCAAACCAATAAACCTTCCGTCACTGGTCCAACCCGACCTAGTGATACTCCACCCAATTGTGGCTCTGTTTCAACTGCCTTAATCCATTTGATCATAGATAGTTTTTCAGATGGAGTTATTGTCTTATCCGAGAAGACAGGCATTGATTGTGGGCCGGTGATCATCGCTTCATATATGTGGCGGGGGGTTACGCCCATCAGAGTCGGTGCGTATTTACCTTGTGTAAGAGCGCCACCTTGCGCTGCAAAGTTATGACACATGGCGCAATTTGTACGGAAGAGCTCACCGCCTTCAGCGGTTGAGCCATCTCTCTCGTAATTTAATAGCTCTTCTCCTGGAATTTTTGGACCTGGGGCCAGTGATGCTACATATGCTGCCAGGGCTTCAATCTCTTTCTCATCATAAACTGGTTGTTTGCGCATCGCTTGCGTGCTCATATCGGCCATTGGCATACGCCCTGTGGCAACTTGGAAATCAACAGATGCGGCACCGACACCGATTAGAGACGGGGCGATGGCACCGCCCTCAGCATTTAACCCATGGCAAGAAGAGCAACCCTTTAAGAATATTTGCTTTCCCTCTTCAATTAATGCACTTCTTTCAGCTGCAGTCATGGTTGAGTTAGTGGCAGCACCTGCGATAGAGAAAGTAGTTCCGATGGAAAGTAGCGCAATTACAAGTAGCAGCGGTGCTACAGCGCTATGTCTGCGAAACCGTGAAATACGTTTCAAGATCTTTTCCATTCCCCTAGAAGTTATATAGCTTTATTTGATTAAATAAATTGATGCAAAGAGAGCAATCCAGACCACATCTACAAAGTGCCAATAGTATGAAACGACGATCGCAGTTGTTGCTTGATTATGAGTGAATCGGCGTGCTTTGGAAACGCGAACTAAGACAATTAAGAATGCGATCAATCCACCAGTTACATGCAAGCCGTGAAAACCTGTAGTGACGTAGAAGACCGAACCATAAGCAGTAGATGACAGAGTCACGCCTTCCATTACTAGGTGGGCATACTCATAAATTTGACCAGCGATAAAAAATGCGCCCATCAAAAATGTAAGTGCGAACCATTCACGCATTCCCCATGTTTTGAAATTAATTAGTGAACCGTTGCGTTTGGCTTGGAACCGCTCTGCTGCGAAGACGCCAAATTGGCATGTCACTGATGAGAGTACTAAGACTGTTGTATTTATTGCTGCGAATGGAATGTTTAGAATCTCAGTAGATTCCAACCAAATCGCTGGACCCTGCACCGCGCGGGTCGTGAAGTACATTGCAAATAATGCGGCAAAGAACATCAGTTCACTCGATAGCCAAACAATCGTGCCCACCGCCACTAAATTTGGGCGATTGATCTTGTGAGGGGCGGCGATCGTTGAGCTGGTCATGTGGCAAGTATCCCCGAAAACGAGCCTGCGCACCTATTTAGAGGCGAGGATCTGAGGTCAAAATATGAAAATTCAGCGTGAAACGGGTCACCTCTTATCTGCCAGCAGTTTTGTGATTTTCCCTGTCGGCCTCCGATTAGAATGAGCGCCATGAGCAGCACTCGTAAGCCAATAATCATCGTTTACTCGGATGATTCTTCAGTGCGGTCAGCAATCGTTGCCGCCCTTGGAAAGAAGGTCGCAGCTGACCTGCCAGAACATGAAATTTCTGAATTTGCTACCGGTGCTGCGCTGCGCGCCCACGTCGATCGCAAAGATGTGAGCGGGCGCTTGCGGGCAGATCTTTTTATCCTAGATGGAGAAGCTGTACCTGAGGGTGGCATGGGAGTTGCCAGACAACTCAAAGATGAAGTCTTTAATTGTCCACCGGTTTTGTTAATTACTGGTCGCCGCGAAGATGCTTGGCTAGCTGCTTGGTCAAGGGCTGAGGCAAGCATCATTCACCCAATAGATCCATTTACGTTGGGCAATACCGTTGCAGATTTACTGCGTTCTCAACTGGCGATCGCTTAAACCGAAAAGTCTAAAATTTGCCATGAGCTCAGCTAACTGGTCAACTGCAATTTCCAAGTTAGATAGTGGAATAGATCTAACAGCAGATCAAGTACAAGCGTTAATGAGTGATGTACTAGAAGATCGTTGCGATAAAGGCTCTCTTAAGAAATTTCTTCTTGCCCTAAAGGAAAAGGGAGAAACCCCAGAAGAGGTTACAGCGCTCGTCGATCAAATGTATCTTCACAGCTCGCCCATAAATATTGGTGAGCGTGCAGTCGATACCGTTGGAACTGGTGGAGATGGCGCACACACGATAAATATCTCAACTACGGCAGCGATAATTGCTGCAGCAGCTGGTGCGCGCGTTGTAAAACATGGCAACCGAGCAGCTTCTTCAAAATCAGGGGCGGCAGATTTGTTAGAAGCGCTAGGTGTGGCAATTAATTTAGATGGCGCACAGGTAGCTAGATCTGTAAGTGAGTTGGGGATTGGTTTCTGTTTTGCTCCAATATTTCACCCTGCGATGCGCTTTGCCGCACCAGCACGAAAAGAGCTGGGTGTCCCGACGATCTTTAATATCCTTGGGCCGCTAGCCAATCCTGCTAAACCAAAAGCCGCCGCCATCGGAGTATCTAATGCAAAGATGCATCTACTTATGGCCCAAGTGCTGTCCAAACGTGGCGTAACTGGCTTCGTTTTTCGCGGGGATGACGGACTAGATGAGATAACCCTTGCCACAACTACTTCAATATTGACTTTAAACTCTGGTGAAATCTTGAGCGATCGGGTAGAGCCATCAGATTTTGGATTATCGCAAGCTCCAATATCGGATTTAGTTGGGGGCGATGCCGCAGAAAATGCAAAGATAACACTTGAAATATTTGCAGGATCAAAAGGTGCACCACGCGATGCGGTGCTACTCAATGCCGCAGCCGCGATTGCAGCATTTGATGACTTCGAAAACCTGAATGTGCGCCAGCGTTTAAGTGATGGATTAAGGAAAGCCACCTCCGCGATTGATAGCGGGGCTGCCAGCGAACTCTTGGCGAAGTGGGCAAAGTTGACGCAAGACCTGGTTGCTAATTAACCAGAAAATTAACCTGTAAATTAATCCAACGTACGGCGGGTACGTCTTTGTTTAAATTCTTGCAGATGTCTCAGTTCGGTTATACCAAAAGTGCCGAGACGTTCCAGAATCCCGTGGAGTACATCTACCGTGGCACGCGCATCATCTAAGGCGCGATGGTTGGGAGTAGTTGCGGCGCCAAAAAATTCGGCCAGCGTTGAAAGCTTACAATTTCTAACTTCATCGCGATCTAAGGCATATCGCGCGATTCGGGCGGTATCAATAACGCTATAACCGGGCCAATCTATACCAAGCTTGATGGCAGCTGACTTCAAGAAACTTAAGTCAAATGGTGCGTTATGAGCGACTAAAACAGTTTCCTTGTGGGAACCTAAAAAGTCGAAAAATTCAGGAAGCACAGAGCTAATCGATGGGGCGCGAGAGAGCATCTGGTCGGTAATTCCGGTCAAGTCAGTAATGAAAGCAGGCAGCGAATGCTCTGGATTTACGAAAGTTTGGAATTCTGCGATTACCTTTCCGCCGCAGATTTTTACAGCACCTATCTCAGTTATTGCAGCACCAGTTGATGGCGCAGAGCCCGAAGTTTCTAAATCTAGAACAACAAATAGAACTTCATGCAAAGGCCAAGATAGTGGCGCCTGCGCGCTTGCCCCACTTAGTTGACTCATAGTTAGATAGCGTATTGCAGGGGCATGACATTCGAGTAAAAGAAAAGAAAGGGGCTAGTGATCATGAGCGAAAAATATGCAGCGATCGAAGAGTCCCTTCACAAAATTGCAGATGTAGATCAATCTGGCTATGGCCTTAATGCAATTCTCGCCATGACTGAAAATTTGCAGATAAATCGTGGCGAAGGTGTTTTAGCTGGGTTGCCAGTTGTCATCAAAGATAATATTGAAGCAATTGGTCTACCTGCCACCGCTGGATCACTTGCGCTGACCGGACGGAAAGTAGAACGGGACTCGACAATCGCAGCGCGTCTGCGTACAGCAGGGGCCACAATAATTGCCTCCACCAATCTCTCTGAGTGGGCCAATATTCGCTCCAACAAATCAACTAGCGGCTGGTCGGCGGTCGGCGGTTTAACTGCAAATCCTTGGAAATTTTCTCATAGCGCGGGTGGCTCATCATCTGGCTCTGGCGCAGCTGTTGCCGCAGGGCTGGTTTCGATGGCCGTGGGTAGTGAAACAGATGGCTCTATTGTTTGCCCAGCATCGCTTAACGGTTGCGTTGGGATAAAGCCAACCGTGGGATCGATTCCAAGAGATTCCATGATTCCAATTAGTGCCAGCCAAGATTCGCCGGGGCCAATGGCGCAGACCGTTCGACAGAGCGCACTCCTGCTTGATGTTCTAACTTCAAAGAGTGTATTTTTGAAAGCAGCAGATGCCACTGGCAGTTTGAAGATAGGTGTTGTCAAAGAATGGGTAACTAACAACAGTGGAACTAACGAAGTTTTTCAAGAGTTACTAAAAAAGTTGGCTAAGGCCAACATTGCTATCTCCGAGATATCTCTTCCATCGCCTACTGAACAAGATGGCGAAGATGAATTCAAAGTATTGCTGCACGAGCTGCGCGATGATTTGGCGGAGTACCTAGCAGCTAGGCCAGGCAATGGAGTAAAGAGTTTGCAGGATGTAGCCAGCTTTAATTTAAGTGAGAAAGCTGAAATGCAATATTTTGGACAAGAGTACTTTCAGCTTGCCCTAGAACTCGGCGGGCGAACTGCCGATTACAGGAAGTTAAGAGATGCAAATCTTCATTGGGCTAAAGATCGAGTCCTAAGCCCTGCTTTTGAAAAATTCGATATTTTAATTGGTGAGACTTATGGACCTGCTTGGATCAGCAAACTTGGAGAAGGCGATGATTACAGTTCAGCCTCTTGGATCTCTATGGCGCCTGCGATTGCCGGAACCCCCATTGGCGCACTGCCGATGGGTTTAGTTGATGGTCTGCCAGTTGCAGTAGGGGTAGTTGCTAGAGAAAATCAAGAGGGCTTACTCATCCAAGCGATGTCGCAAATCGAGAAGATATTAGATTTAGGCGTGCTAACACCAACATTTACAAAGTAATGACCACTTGATTACTTCACCTTTTCTGCGATCCGCCTCCTGACGATAGCGATTAACAATTTTGAATCTATCTCCCAGTTACTGGGGATCTGAATAGTTTTCTTGTTGACTTTATATTCAGTCAACTTTGGTCGCAATGCTTCTATGGCATCGGTACTGCCTGGCGCAATGAGCAAGTAGCTCTTCGTAGCCGAGACCCCAAATACATATTTTTTACCTTGTCTTAACATCGGTTGGTTCCAAGCAAGCACTAACTCCAACGATGGAAACCTATTCTGCAGTATCTCCATCATTGATTTGATTGTCTTGCCCTGTAGCGGGGTTATTGATTTATAGTATTTGCTAAAAGTAGAAAAATGCTGGGGTGACTTAGAACCACGTGTGTACATGACTAGCGCATTAGCGTGCACTTGTGAAAAACCATGATTCTCCCGGAGGTAGTTTATTTGGTCAGGGTATTTATCTGTCTTAATTGATTTCATGACCTCAAACCAGAATTTCATTGATTCGCCATACTTCTTCTCGATGGCAGGGAAGTAATCCTGACGTAATGACTTTTCTAGCGCCATTTTAATTACTATCTTCGTTTATCACGAATATTTAGATAAACCGCGTATCCCATATACATAAATATTGAAGGAGGATAAAAGTAAACCGGAATAATCAGGAGTATAACGGCGACGATACGCATATTTGGAGTTAGTCGATCCCATTCACCTAAGAATCCCTTACGCGGCTCTTTCTCCATGGAGATATTTTATCGCCGATGTTTGAAAAGTCCATTTGGCTCAATTTGTTTAACTACTTCCGTCTAAGAGGCGTTAGTGAGATCAATGCAATAGAATTTCTTTATGCACAGCCCTGGGATTGTCTTTGATCAAGTTAGCTCCGATGAAGAGCGCTGGTTAACCAAGGCTCTCAGAGACGAGACATTTGGCGGAATCCTCTTACTTGTCGCCGCCGCCTTGGCCATGCTTGTAGCTAACTCTCTCTTCTCGGATGAATACTCTAAGTTTCTTGATTACAAAATCGGTTTTGCAGCGCTATCGATCAAAATGTCGGTCTTGCACTGGATCTCTGACGGGCTCCTTGCGATCTTTTTCTTAGTGGCCGGCTTAGAGTTAAAGCATGAATTAATTCATGGCTCACTGTCCAAACCTAGCCAAGCGCTAGTCCCAGTCATTGCAGCCTTAGTTGGTACGGGATTGCCAATAGCTATCTATATATTTATGGTGCGAGGTGACTCCGCAGCTCTTGAAGGCTGGGGAATTCCAATGGCCACCGATATCGCTTTCGCATTGGCGATATTGGCTATCGCAGGTAGATCTCTGCCGACAGAGCTGCGGGTATTTCTCTTAACAGTTGCGGTAGTTGATGATCTCTGTGCGATATCTGTTATTGCAATTTTTTATTCTAAAAAGACAAATTTACCGGCCTTAGGATTGATGATTTTCTTGCTGGCAATTTATTGGCTCACGCAACGACTCAACGTTGCGCGCTGGTATATAGCGCTACCTTTAGGTCTGGCGATCTGGTGGGCAACTTATAACTCTGGAATCCATGCAACAGTGGCGGGGATTGCGATTGCGCTACTGACTCGCAATCACGCCCTACAAGGCGAATCCGCATCACCCGCTGAGATAGCCGAAAAATACTTACGTCCAGTAAGTGTTGCATTAGTTATCCCACTATTTGCCTTTGCTTCCGCAGGTGTTGACCTACGCAGCGTGGGATTTTCACAGACGCTCACTAGTTCAATTAGTATGGCAATAATTGTGGCGCTAGTACTTGGCAAAGTGGTAGGTATTTTTGGAGCGACTTATCTGCTTACTCGACTCACTAAAGCCTCATTAAATGCGAAATTGCGTTGGAGCGATGTGATCTCCATTGGATTACTGGCCGGAATTGGATTCACTGTCTCGCTATTAATCGCAGAGTTGAGTTACGAAGATTCAAAGGTGTTGATGGCAGATGCCAAAGTTGGAATTTTGACGGGCAGTCTCATAGCCTCAGTTCTGGCAATCATCTCCTTACGAATTCGTGTCAGATCTGTTGATAATTAATCGCTCCACTGCAAGTAAATCAAGTTCCTAAGGCCTCAAGTTCCGATTAGTTGGATATGTCAGGTGTGCGATTCCTCCTTAATATATATCGAATTGATGCTCGCTAGAGCGCTCTTCCAGATGCGGCGTATTTAGATTTACTTTCAAGAATTGCCGTCGTCGGCAGGGTTTCCTTCAGACGGCGGCGATTCTTATGAATTCAACCTTTTTGCCGCGCCTCGGTTATTTTCTGGAATCGCTCCAACATCTCCTCCGGGTTTGAGAAATCTTTCATCCATCTATTCTCATTTAGATTCTGCGCATTCATCTGAGAGTTGAAAAAATCTCTAACTTCGTTCTCATCTTCTAGGTCGAGAAAATCAAGAATTTTTTGATAAGTCGCATCTCGATCGTGTATTACAAGATCCTCTAATTGAATTATCAATTTTTGATCGCGCGGGATGTTCTCCAAAGCACTCGCTGCAGCCTCGGTTCTGCGAACCCACCACTTAGCCGTACTATCGAAATCGCTCGGCCCCCATTTTTCACGCATCACCGAAGCTATGGTGTCTAGGGGGTTGCGCTGCATCTCAATAAACTTGGCGCTAGGCAGCAACCTAAATATATTCTTTGCATTCATAATATTGGGGGGGCTGGTATCCATCCAGTTCGTCTCTCCTGCATAATGATTTTGAGCTAGAACAAATTCAGCAAAGAAGTCTCGACAAGCACCTTCCAAATCCTGCTTAGCGTCATACCGCAAGTCGGAAAGCAACGATTTCAAAGTTCGCTTAGAGATGTCGCGATGTAACCCGCTCTTTTTTTCTAGCCGGTTATCGCGTGTATACCAATGGCCCAGCATTAGATCTTCAAATTTCTTAAGTCTGACTTCATAAGAATCTAGCGGGCGGAGTTTTAGGTGAAGACGCCTCTTTCTGGAAATCTCGGCTTTATCAAATGAGCGCATCCCATATGCCAGATCAGTAAGTGAGAAGATCTCAGTCATAAATCTAATCTCATATGGTTTTCCACATTTAACCTGTGAATGGCGGCTAAGTAACTTTCCAACGATCGTCGTACCGCTGCGCCCAGTACCCCCAGAGAAGATTGGTGTGAATCCAGTGGTCATGTTGGAAAGGTTACTTTACTAACTCCCCAAAGTTCGCTTGTGGTCGTTATCTTTTCAGGAATTCCAACTTTGGTGATTCAGCAAATCTCCTTATTGCAGCGGCCACGTTGATTATCGGTATTGCCGATATGACATGGACTCGTGGTTTAGGTTTTAGGGAAAAGCAGAGTTCGCCTAGAGCCCCTTTCAGGCAGAAGTAGAGCAATGATTTAGGCACTCTTACATGGTGAAACAAAGAACGAGGTACCTAGGGCATGACCAATCCACCATCAACAGGGACGGTAATCCCTGTTACATAACTAGATGCATCGCTAACGAGCCAGATCAGCGTCGCTGCCAATTCTTCAGGATCTCCGAGCCGGCCAGCGGGTGTAAACATCTTGATCATGTTCACCATATCTGTTGGAAGTTCATCACTCATCTCAGATGGGAAGAATCCTGGGGCGAGCGCATTGACGCGAATGTTTTTGCGTCCAGTCCACTGAGCAGCTAGATCGCGGGTTAATCCAATCAACCCTGCTTTACTTGATGCATAAGCAGCTTGTGGCAAACCTTGCGGTTTGATTCCAAGGACACTTGAAATGTTAACAATTGCTCCGCCGTTGGTGTTGGCCCTAGCAAATGCTTGTGACATCCAGTATGCGCCAAATAGATTGACATCGATAACTGATTTAAATTGTTCTGGAGTTTCGTGAGTTGCGGCAACCGCGGTTCCCACCCCGGCGTTATTGACCAAAATATCGACCTTGCCGAATTTTTCAATAGCGTGCGCAATTAATGCAGTGCATTGTTCAGGCTGGGTTACATCGGTTTGAAGAGCTACGAATTTTCTTCCGGCTGCGGTAACCAGTGCGCCGGTCTCTGTAAGGCGATCTGCGCGGCGTGCGCCGAGAACTAGATCGGCACCTGCCTCTGCCAAGGCTTTCGCAAATGCAACGCCAAGACCTGAGGATGCACCTGTTACCACTGCAACTTTTCCATCTAAGCGAAAGCGGTCAAGAAT
>JASJLO010000020.1:0-39130 GCA_037620605.1 Candidatus Planktophila sp. | reverse complement strand
GAGACCCCACCTATTTTTCATCAGATACTGCCTATTACATAAATAAGCGCGAACGTGGCTTTGATATCTGTATCTACATGCTGGGAGCAGATCACCATGGATATATAAATCGGCTCAAGGCAACCGCAGCCTGTGCCGGTGATAATCCTGAGTACAACATTGAAGTGTTAATTGGACAGTTGGTAAAAATCATGGAAGGCGGCGAAGAGGTAAAACTCTCCAAGCGCGCCGGAACGATAATAACTTTGGAAGAGCTAGTAGAAAAAGTTGGTGTAGATGCGGCCCGCTATACCTTAATTCGATATCCAGTCGATACTCCCATGGTGATGGATATCGATATTCTCAAGCGAAATACCAATGAAAACCCGGTTTATTACGTTCAATATGCACATGCACGCATAGCAGCAGTCCTACGCAATGCAAAAGAACTAAAAGTTCCAGTGGGGTTGGATCACTTTGATCCAGCGCAGCTAATTCATGATCGTGAAAACGAACTTCTTGGGGCGCTGGCAGAATTTCCTAGAATCGTGGCAGGGGCGGCAGAGTTACGCGAGCCTCATAGAATCGCACGATATTTAGAGGAGTTAGCTGGGCTTTATCACGGCTTCTATGCAGATTGCCGCGTACTTCCAATGGGAGATGAAGCCATTTCTGCGCTACATAGCTCTCGAGTTAATTTATGTGCAGCAACGCTGCAAGTACTGAAGAATGGTCTCCTATTACTTGGCGTAAGTGCGCCAGAGCGGATGTAACCATGTGGTCGAAGAATATCTCTTTCACCAACAGTGAACTACACCTGTCAGGAATATCTGCGACAAAGTTGGCCCAAGATTTTGGTACTCCAACTTTCTTTATAGATGAGGAAGACTTTAAGGATCGTGCCAACACTTGGAATAAATCACTCCAGGATCATTTTGGTGCAAATGCGGGCACTGTTTATTACGCAGCTAAAGCTTTCATCTCAGTAGCAGTTGCCAAATGGGTTAAAGAATGTGGAATTGGTATAGATGTCTGCACCGGTGGCGAATTAGCAGTGGCAATCGCTGGAGGAATTGATCCTCAAAAAATTGAGGTTCATGGAAATAATAAATCTATCTCCGAGATTGATCGTGCAATCGCTGCTGGTGTAAAAACCATCGTTATGGATTCTCACCACGAGATAGAACGAGTAGCGGCGCTGGCAAAGAAGCATGGCGTGGTTCAAGCGGTGATGTTGCGTTTGACACCGGGAATACAAGCTCACACACATGAATCAATATCTACCGCACATGAAGATGTGAAATTTGGATTTTCAATTGCCAGCGGCGCAGCATGGAGAGCAATCATCGATGTTCAAAACCATCCTCAACTTGAATTGCGTGGGTTTCACTCACATATTGGCTCTCAAATTTTCGGCACCGATTCTTTTCAGTTAGCGGCCGATCGCCTAATCGCGCTCTTGGCTCACTATCGCGATGAATTTGCAAAGGAATTACCCGAATTAGATTTAGGGGGCGGTTATGGAATTGCATACTTGCCTAATGAAGTAGCGCTCGAACCCGATGTCGTTATGCCAGCTCTGTACAGTGCCGTCAGTGGCGCTTGCAAAAAATATAATTTAAAGATCCCCAAAATTTCTATTGAACCTGGCCGTGCGATAGTTGGTCCAACTACCTTTACGCTTTATGAAGTTGGCACGACTAAGGATGTTGTACTAGAAGATGGATCTATTCGTCGCTATATATCAGTTGACGGGGGGATGAGCGATAACATTCGCCCATCTTTATATGACTCGCAATATCACGCTGTTATTGCCCATCGCGCCTCTGTAGCCGAATCCATTTCCTCTCGAGTGGTGGGTAAGCACTGTGAAACAGGGGATATCGTAATTCGCGACATCTCACTGCCTGCAGATATCGCACCTGGCGATCTAATTGCAGTCCCCGCAACAGGCGCTTACGGTCGTAGCATGGCTAGCAATTACAACCACGTGCCGAGACCTCCGGTCGTTGCTGTATTAAAGGGCAAAGCTCGCATAATCGTGCGGCGCGAAAATGAGGAAGATCTACTCGCACTCGATGTGAAAGAATAGTCAGATGAGCCCCTCGAATAAAGTAGTTCGAATTGGCATGCTGGGCTGCGGTGTAGTGGGCGCATCCGTTGCGCGATTACTGCTTGCAGATACGGCTGAATTATCGACTCGAGCTGGCGTAAAGATGGAGCTGGCTCGAATCGCAGTGCGGACCATCAAAGAGTACGAAGGTATTGATGCCAAGCTTTTTACAACAGATCCTTTCTCGATTGTTAATGATCCTGAGATCGATTTGGTGATCGAAGTTATTGGGGGGATCGAGCCTGCCCGAGAATTAATTTTGGCTGCGATTGAAAACGGCAAATCTGTCGTAACTGCCAATAAAACCCTATTAGCCAGCCACGGGGCTGAAATGTTCACAGCCGCTTATGCTAAAGGTGAAGATATTTATTACGAAGCCTCTGTGGCCGGTGCAATTCCAATTATTCGTCCAATGCGCGATTCACTAGCAGGAGACTTTGTAACTCGAATTATGGGAATCGTAAATGGAACCACAAACTATATTTTGACGAAAATGTATGAAGATGGCCGTGAATTTGCAGAAGCTTTAAAAGAGGCACAAGCCCTCGGTTTTGCCGAATCTGATCCAACTGCAGATATCGAAGGATTTGATGCTGCTGCCAAAGCTGCGATTTTATCTGGGCTAGCTTTTCATACTCGGGTCACCGTTGATGATGTATATCGTGAAGGAATATCAAATATCACTTTAGAAGATGTAAATATCGCCAAATCAATGGATCATGTAATTAAATTATTGGCAATTGCAGAGTTAACAGTGGCTGATGAAATTTCAGTGCGTGTTCATCCAGTTATGTTGCACAAGAGCCATCCCTTGGCATCAGTTCGAGATGCCTACAATGCTGTATTTGTAGAAGCCGAATCGGCTGGCTCACTAATGTTTTATGGGCGTGGTGCAGGTGGCGCTCCGACCGCATCAGCAATACTGGGAGATGTCGTTGCCGTTGCTCGCCATATAGCCCTCGATTCAGTTGGTCAGCGTGAAACTGATTATGCCGACCGCAATATTGCACCGATTGAATCCACAAAAACTCGTTTCTTAATAAGGCTAGAAGTTGCCGATAAAGCTGGTGTTTTAGCGGCAATTGCCACTACTTTTGCAAATCAAGGTGTTTCCATACAAACAGTTAATCAATCGGGACGAAACAGCGAGGCTGAAGTAACTATTGTTACCCACCTTGCTACCGAGGGAGAGCTCACAGCAACAGTGGGCGCCCTTAATAAGATGGATATGGTTAATAGAATTTCCAGCGTCATTCGCGTTGAAGGAGCGATGAAGGTATGAGTTTATTTAAACCCAAGAAGTCTGGCGCCCACCAGTGGCGTGGAGTAATTGATGAGTATCGCGATCGCTTGCCGGTTTCGGCCAAAACTCCTGTAGTTTCCCTGCGCGAAGGCGGTACGCCACTTATATATGCAGGCCATCTCTCTGAACTTCTTGGCAACGATGTCTGGCTAAAGTACGAAGGAACAAATCCAACGGGTTCCTTCAAAGACCGCGGAATGACGATGGCAATTTCTAAGGCGGCAGAAGATGGTGCCAAGGCAGTTATTTGTGCCTCGACCGGAAATACTTCAGCAAGCGCTGCGGCATATGCCACCAAGGCAGGCATGATTTCGGCAGTGCTTATCCCTGCTGGAAAAATTGCAACCGGAAAACTTGCACAAGCTGTCATTCATGGTGCACAAATATTGCAAGTAGCTGGCAACTTTGATGATTGCTTAACTCTGGCGCGGGAGCTATCAGAAAATTATCCGGTAGCGCTGGTTAACTCCGTTAACCCATATCGAATTGAAGGCCAAAAAACCGCTGCTTTTGAAGTTATCGATATGTTGGGATTTGCTCCGGATATTCACGCCCTACCAGTTGGCAATGCTGGAAATATAACTGCCTACTGGAAGGGCTATAACGAATACCGAAAAGATGGCATCTCCAAAACTTCACCGCAGATGTATGGATTTCAAGCAGCTGGTGCTGCCCCACTAGTAAAAGGTAAGCCGGTACTTAAACCCGAAACAATCGCGACCGCGATTCGAATCGGTAACCCAGCTTCGTGGGAACAGGCAATCCAAGCGCGCGATCAATCTGGTGGAGTGATTGATTCAGTCACAGATAAAGAAATATTGGCTGCCTATGCTCTAGTAGCTGGTAAAGAGGGCGTATTTGTTGAGCCTTCATCTGCAGCCGGTATCGCAGGATTAATTAAATATAAAAAATTAGGAAAATTGCCAACTGGTAAAAAGATCGTAATCACAGTAACTGGCCATGGGCTAAAAGATATTTCGTGGGCGCTGGAAAAGTTTGCGAAGCCAAAAATTGTGAAAGTAAACGCCGCCGCTGCAGCCAAAGCGCTAGGTCTAAAGTAACCACCATGGCCAAGCCAACTTTTAAAGCGAATCCCATACAAGTTCAAGTACCTGCAACAAGCGCCAATTTGGGCCCTGGCTTTGATTCATTTGGCTTAGCACTTGGTATGCATGATCGATATGTGGCACAAATACTCGATGAAGTAACCCTTGATATTGATGTAACTGGTGAGGGAGCAGAAGAATTACCTCGCAGTGAAAAGAACTTATTAGTTAAGGCTATGTATAAAGGATTTGATTTTCTAGGTGGTAAGCCAAAAGGTGTTGCGGTTAGAGCGCTCAACGTAATTCCACATGGGCGCGGATTGGGCTCATCGGCTAGCGCAATTGTCGGCGGTCTCTCATTGGCCCGTGCGCTGGTATTAACTGGCATTGATAAAATGAGTGATGAAAAGTTATTGCAGTTAGCAACGCAAATGGAAGGACATCCAGATAATGTGGCAGCTGCGCTCCATGGTGGTGCTGTTGTAGCATGGATGGAAGACCAACACGGAAAGAGCGTTCCCCAAGCAATCTCACTAAGCGTTGATATGCGCGTAAGGGCGATTGCCTTTATTCCAGCAAAATCGGTATCCACTGCAAAAGCTCGCAAAATGTTGCCCGAGTCGATCCCACATCGCGAAGCAGTTCAGAACTCTACAAATTCTGCTCTCCTGGTCCATGCGCTAACTTTGCGACCGGACCTATTATTTAGAGCGACCGAAGATTTCTTGCATCAGTCATACCGGCAAGATGCCATGCCTGCCTCTTTTGCCTTGCTAAATAAATTACGCGCAGCAGGGGTGGCAGCCTTTATCTCAGGCGCGGGACCTACCGTCTTGGTTTTGCATACCGGCAACGAATCTGAGGCCGCTGAATTAGCTCGAGCCGCAGGCGATAAATTTGAGGCCAAGGCGATTGAGATCTCACCTACAGGAGTAGTAATTCTTTAAATATTGCTATTTTTGCCTCTGGCAGCTGCGGGGTGCTATGGTTTACCCACTTGCTCAGCCAGAAGTTACGGTGAAAGTCGGCAAGTAATTAATCCAAATAACCAAGCTTTCTGCTGTTACGAACTCAATTCGTAAACGAAGCCCTAAATGAAAAGATAGAGATGACAGATCAAGTAAAAGAAGTCGAACCAGTTCGCTCAAATAGCCCAGAGCTGGCAGCCATGACACTTCCTAAATTAAAGGAAGTAGCTTCACAGCTAGGAATTGATGGCGCGACCAAACTTAAGAAAGATGCGCTCGTAACCGCCATTGCAGATCTACAGGCGGCAAATCGCGATGCTGCTAAAGCTGAACGCGAAGCTCGCCGCGAAGCTCGTAATGCTAAGAAGAATTCAAACCGCGAAAATTCTCAGAACAACTCCGATGCTGCAGATGATTCTGAAGACGATGGAGATGTAATTGATAATGGACCACGCGAAAACGACCGTAATTTTGGTGGACGCGACCGTGGACGTGGACGCGACCGAAATCGCGATCGTGGGCCTCGTGAAGAACGCGAGCCAGTAATCGGCGAAGATGATGTACTAGTTCCAGTCGGCGGCCTCGTTGACATTATGGATAGTTACTCATTTATACGCACAGGTGGATACCTACCTGGCCCAAATGACATTTATGTTTCTCAGCAACAAGTGCGCAAGTACGGATTACGTAAAGGTGATGTTGTTACTGGCCAAGTACGCCAAGCGCGTGAAGGTGAACAACGCCAGAAGTACAACCCGCTAATTACGCTAGAGACAATTAATGGCGTCACACCTGAAGAGGCACGTGGCCGCCTGGAATTTGGCAACCTAGTACCGCTATACCCACAGGAGCGCCTCCGTCTTGAAACCGAACCCAATATTTTAACTACTCGCGTAATTGATCTAATTGCGCCAATCGGTAAGGGCCAGCGTGGACTTATTGTCTCGCCGCCAAAGGCCGGTAAGACCATGGTCTTGCAGTCAATTGCTAATGCGATTACTACCAATAACCCTGAATGTCACTTAATGGTTGTTCTAGTTGATGAGCGCCCAGAAGAAGTTACGGACATGCAGCGTTCAGTAAAAGGCGAAGTAATCGCTTCGACATTTGATCGCCCAGCTGATGATCACACAACTATTGCAGAGCTTGCGATTGAACGAGCAAAACGCTTAGTCGAACTCGGTCACGATGTTGTTGTACTTCTTGACTCAATCACTCGACTTGGCCGCGCATACAACATTGCAGCACCAGCATCTGGCCGCATCCTCTCCGGTGGCGTTGACTCAGCAGCGTTGTATCCACCTAAGAAGTTTTTTGGTGCAGCTCGTAACATTGAAGATGGTGGATCTCTAACTATTCTTGCAACAGCACTTGTTGATACAGGTTCTCGCATGGATGAAGTTATCTTCGAAGAGTTCAAGGGAACTGGAAATATGGAGCTCATCCTCGATCGCAAGATGGCGGATAAGCGAATTTTCCCAGCGGTTAACGTTGTTGCATCTGGTACACGTAAAGAGGAAATTCTCATGGGTAGCGAGGAGCTCAACATTGTTTGGAAACTTCGCCGAGTTCTGCATGCTCTTGAACCACAGGCGGCACTGGAGCTACTTCTTGAGAAGATGAAGGGCACTAAGTCCAACGTTGAATTCTTGATGCAGATTCAGAAGACCACATCTGGTCTAAACGAAAGCTAGAATCTCTATCTAGGCTTGCTCACAGAGTAAGCACAATATTTGCACCGATTTTCCACTAAGTGCTCACAAAGCTTTCACAAAGCTAAAGAGCACTATCTGCCTGTACCTAAAGATTGACTGGCACCGAGCTAGTGGCTAAGGGATACGTAATTAATTAAAAGGGAGTGGATATGAAATTAAGCAAAGTGGGAAAATTCACCACAGCATCTTTAATTCTATTATCGTTATTTGGTGGCAGCCTTTCAGCTAACGCTGCAACAAATACAGAACGGGCTGCTGAACGCGCTCAAATTCGAGCCGAATTTAGATCTCAGGTAGATTCATTCATCACAACTAAACGTGCCATTAGAGATGCTCGACGAAGCGCTGTCACAAAAATACTAGCTGATTATCAATCTGCTTTAGCTACGGCGACGGGCGATGATCAAATCAAAGCGGCAAGACAGGCACGTAAGGCTGCGGTCTCAGAAGCAGTGGCAAATGCCAAGTCCAGAATTTCGGCGCTAGTTAAGCCAGTGAAACCTACGAAAGCGCCAAAACCTGCCAAAGCACCGACAGCCTAGTAATTAAGGCTCAACCTAAATCTCAAGCGTAAACCGCAAAGTCTGTCGCTATCCGGCACGGATTTTGCGGTTTACTCTTTTCGCGAGAGGATTAGCGCCTATCTCCATCAAACTGGTTCACCGTTAATTCGGACCCAGCCACCGCTAATAATAGTAATAGCAAGAAAAGGGAATGAAATGAAGCCAGAGATCCACCCAGAATATAAAGAGACCCAAGTAACTTGTGGTTGCGGTGAAAAGTTTGTAACCCGCTCAACAGTTGCTAGCGGATCTATCTACGTTGAAGTTTGTTCAGTCTGCCACCCGTTTTACACCGGTAAGCAGCGCATCCTTGATACAGGCGGACGTGTCGCTAAGTTCGAAGAGCGTTTCGGAAGTAACTCAAAGTCAAAGAACGCAGCAGCTTCCACCGATAAGTAGCTTTTTAAAGAGACCGCATCGCAGCCATAAAGGTTGCGGCGCGGTCTCTTTATTTTTATGGATTCTTATCTGAGTAGTAAGTAATTAGATTGATTAGGAAAGGAGAGGCCAGATGAGCAACGACCGCTTTGCATCAGCCCATGAAATGGTGCGCGAATATCAAGAACTTGAAGAAAAGATGGCAGATCCTTCTATTCATAATGATCAAGGCAAGGCGCGCCAATTAGGACGCAGATATGCACAACTGGGGCCAGTTGTTGCTGGGTTTAATGCCTGGAAGAGCGCTGCCGATGATCTAGAAGCTGCAAATGAGATGGCGAAGGAAGATGAGTCTTTTGCATCCGAGATACCTGCAATGCAAGTTGCTGTAGAACTGGCAGCAGACCGTTTGGAAGAGCTCTTATTGCCACGTGATCCCAATGATGATCGAGATGTAATAATTGAAGTAAAAGCTGGAGCAGGTGGAGATGAGTCGGCGCTATTTGCCGGTGATCTAGTCCGTATGTATCAGCGCTATGCGGAAAAACGTAATTGGAAAGTTGAAATAATTGATGTAACGGAATCAGATTTAGGTGGATATAAAGATATTTCCATGGCTATTAAATCAAAAGGTAATCCAGAACCTGGCACGACACCTTATGCCAGACTTAAATTCGAGGGCGGCGTACATCGCGTTCAGCGAGTTCCAGAGACTGAGAGCCAGGGGCGAATCCATACATCCGCAGCTGGCGTGCTTGTACTTCCCGAGGCAGAAGAAATCGATGTCGATTTAAATATGAATGATGTGCGGGTAGATGTCTATCGCTCATCTGGTCCCGGGGGACAATCTGTAAATACGACAGATTCAGCGGTACGCCTAACCCATGTTCCAACAGGGATAGTTGTTTCATGTCAGAACGAGAAATCCCAGTTACAAAATAAAGAGTCCGCACTTCGCATATTACGTGCACGGTTGCTTGCTGATGCACAGGAAAAGGCAGAAGCAGTAGCTATGGCAGAGCGTAAGAGTCAAGTTCGAACAGTAGATCGCTCTGAACGTATACGCACATATAATTACCCGGAAAATAGATTGAGTGATCATCGCGTAAATTACAAATCAAATAACTTGGATTCGGTATTAAACGGTGAGTTAGATGATGTTGTACAAGCGCTTCTTGATGCCGATAAGGCGGCAAAACTCTCTTCTACGAGTTAATAGCGGTTGATTTAATGGCAGAGATTAAGACCTTGATACGGGCAGCCAAGGAGCAACTTGCCGCTGCAGATATTTCTGAAGTAGATGCTGAGCTTTTGTTAGCCTATGTTCTTGGTATTTCGCGAATGGATCTGCATAATTCAGTTAAATTAGAAGCTGCCATTAAATCTCTTGGTGACTTTGGGGTTATTGAAGATACCTTTGCCAGGTTACTTTCGCGACGTTTGGCATATGAGCCATTGCAATATTTAACTGGGATTTCTTACTTTCGCCATCTGGAAATTGAAGTTGGACCAGGAGTTTTAGTCCCTAGACCTGAAAGCGAACTCTTAGTTGAAGCAGTTTTAAAACATATTAAAAATTTAGAGTCAAAGGCATCTGGGGAAATATCAGTTATAGATTTAGGCGCTGGATCAGGTGCGCTTTCACTCGCGATTGCGACAGAGGCCCCGCGTGCACGTGTAATAGCTGTAGAAAAAAGTAGCGAAGCGATTACATGGCTAAAGAAGAATGTTTCCAAAATCTCTGAAAATGTCCGAGTAGTCGAAGGCGATGTTTTAGATGTGTTGCCTGGGGTTAAATGTGATGTAGTTATTGCTAACCCACCGTATATTCCTAATACACAAAAATTACCACGCGATGTTGCAGAACATGAACCACATATTGCGCTATTTGGGGGAGAAACAGGTTTGGAATTACCAAAGCGCTTTATCGACGCCGCAGCTCGACTATTAAAGAGTGGGGGAGTTTTAGCTATTGAACATACTGAAGATCAAGGCACAGCTATAGATTCGTTACTTTCAAACGAATTTATTGACATCTCTTTGCATAACGATTTAACTGAGCGACCTCGTTGGACATCGGCTGTGAGGAAGTAGCAATGGCACATCACAATATTTTGAAGGGTAAAATTTCTGATCATATAGCTGTAGCATCTGCTGCCCTTAAAGATGGATACGTGATCGTAGTTCCACTAGAAAATAGCTATGCGCTAGTTGCCGATGCATTTGTACATGATGCTGTGCGTGCCCTACATGTATTGCGAGAAGATCCACTCGGAACGATTGCGCAGGTAGCGATTTCTTCTGGAGATGCAATCGATGGCATCGCTCGAGATATTTCCGCGGATGCACGTACCTTAATGAACAATCTCTGGCCAGGTCAGCTATCTATGACACTTCGTCCGCAACCGGGTCTTAGTTGGGATTTAGGGGATGATGGCCGCCTAAATGCCATCAGCGTCTGTGTGCCAAGTTCGAAATTTATTTCTAAAGTAATAAAGAAATTTGGACCTGTCGCAATCGCAAGTGTCAATCTATATGGATCACCTACTATAAAAGATCACGAATTAATTAAGTTCACAGAAACAGAGGTGGCAGCCATTTTCGCATCGGGAGAATTGCCCAGTGGCCCCGCAAGTACCGTAATTGATGCGACAGGTGAAAAATTGGAAATCCTGCGAGTAGGCGCTATCCCAATTGATCAAATCACAGCGCTCGTATCCGACATTTCTCACAAGTAAGGATTAGGCTAGCCCGCATGAGCGCAGAGATTTTCTATGGACCAGATTTCAACTTATTAAGTAAGCAAGATCCAGATATTGCGGCGGTTCTTTTATCTGAGTTGAAGCGCCAACAGACCAATCTACAGTTGATTGCTTCTGAGAATTTCACATCACGCGCAGTTTTAGCTGCGATGGGTTCAACGCTATCTAACAAATACGCCGAGGGTTATTCGGGCAAACGATATTACGGCGGATGCGAAGAAGTTGATAAGGTAGAAATTATTGCCATTGATCGCGCTAAAACGCTATTTGGTGCAGAACACGCGAATGTCCAACCGCACTCTGGTGCCAGCGCAAATATCGCGATTTATCAAGCATTTACAAAACCCGGTGACACAGTCCTTGCTATGTCACTTCCGCACGGTGGCCACCTAACTCATGGTTCGAAGGTTAACTTCTCTGGAAAATGGTTTAACGTTGAATCATATGGAGTCCGTCAAGATAATGAGTTGATTGATTACGACGAACTTCGCGATATCGCAATTAAAACCAAACCAAAGATGATCTGTTCTGGTGCGACGGCATATCCATCTTTGATCGACTTTCCCAAAATCCGCGCCATCTGTGATGAAGTCGGCGCCATCATGTGGGTCGATGCTGCGCACTTCATAGGGCTAGTGGCAGGAAAAGCAATCCCTTCCCCAGTTCCATTTGCCGATGTAGTCTCATTTACAACTCATAAAGTCTTACGTGGTCCACGCGGTGGCATGATTTTGGCGAAGGCCGAACACGCGGCCGCAATTGATAAGTCAGTATTTCCAGGGATGCAAGGTGGGCCAATCATGTCGGCAGTTGCTGGCAAAGCGATAGCGCTAGCCGAGTGTGCAACTACGGAATATCAAAAGTATGCCAAAGATGTAATTATCAATGCCCAGGCTCTGGCCAGCGCACTTGAAACAGAGGGTATGCGCGCTGTCTCTGGTGGTACACAAACGCACCTAGCCCTTATGGATATTCGCAGTACAGGAGTCACCGGCAAAGTTGCTGATGAACGTTGCGGCTTAGCAGGGATAGTAATGAATAAAAATTCAATCCCATACGATCCAGAAAAACCCGGAATTACAAGTGGAATTCGAGTTGGCACGCCTGCGACAACGACCCAAGGTATGGGGGTTACTGAGATGAAGACAATTGCATCATTTATAGCGCGCGCAATTAAGACTGATGATGAAAAAACTTTAACCGTAATAAAATCGGAAGTACATGCGCTGACTGCGCAATTTCCAATTTACACAGCGTAAGGATGTAAATATCGCATGCGCGAATATCTAGTAACTCTTCTTATCGCTGCAGCGCTCTGTTACATCATTACTCCACTAGTACGGAAATGGGCGCTGCGTTTTGGGGCGGTGGCGCAAATCCGTAAGCGAGATATCCACGTAACTCCGACACCGCGTTGGGGTGGTTTGGCCATGTGGCTGGCCATGACTGGCACCTTCCTAATTGTGGGAAACCTTTCGTTGGTAGGAAAATCTTTGGGCCATGATGCACAAGGAATTTTCCTAGCAGGTAGCTTCTTAGTCTTACTAGGAATGCTAGATGATCGATTTGAGTTAGATGCCATTACCAAGCTAGCAGGGCAGGCTTTAGCTGCCGGAATCTTATTACTCTACGGCATTCAAATTTTATGGCTGCCTATAAATGGTGTGACAATGTTGCCGCCAAGTGTTGGTCAACTCTTAACAATCTTGATAGTTCTTGTCACAATAAACGCAGTTAACTTTGTAGATGGCTTGGATGGCTTAGCGGCCGGAATCGTGGCAATTTCCGGAGCAGCATTCTTTGCCTTTGCCTACTTACTTGCAGTCGTATATGGATTTAACAGAGCAGGTGCACCTTCTTTAATTACTGCAATTACAGTCGGCGTTTGTCTCGGCTTTCTGCCGCATAATTCTCATCCGGCACGAATCTTTATGGGTGATTCAGGATCAATGTTTTTAGGTTTGATGTTGGCCGCTTCTGCAATAACTCTTACTGGGCAAGTTGATCCAAACGCCATTAGCGAAGAGAAACTCGGCCCAGCACTTTTACCTCTCTTATTACCATTTGCAGTATTAGCGATCCCGCTCGCAGATTTAACTTTAGCTATTCTGCGTCGCATTCGCGCAGGAAAATCTCCATTCTCATCAGATAAAGAACACCTTCACCATCGCATCATGCGGGCAGGAAATACTCAGATTAGAACAGCGGCAATTATGTATTTGTGGACTGCAACTATTGCCTTTCCGGTAACAGTCTCAGCTTTTGCACCACTCTGGGTAGCGGCAATATTTGCAGGAGTCCTTTTAGCATTTACAATTTTCTTCAGCCGCGGAAAATCAAAATCACTAAAGAATATGCCAACCGAGATTGAAATGGAGCGCGAAGATGTCTGAATCTAATGAGTCGCAGTTACTTCGTGGTGCAATTCGTCCCACACTTTTAGTAGGCGCCGCTGCAATAATTGTCTTTACCGCGGTAAAAGGCTTGAGCGGATTTTATGGATCAACACTGGCCCAGGTTGTTGTATTTATTTATTTCATCGTACATATTCTTGTCTCACGTCTTACTCGGAATTTAGACCCGATTAGCACTATGGCGATGGCGCTTTTCTCCTATTTCGCTAAACTATTCTTTCTTGGAATATTCCTCTGGGCGCTGGCAAACTTCACAGATCGCCAAGTTATAGATCGATTAAGCTTTGGCATCTCTGCCTGCGCTTTAACCGTGGCATGGCTAGGCGGGGAGATCAGTAGTTACCTGAAGTTAAAAACTCATCTACCATTACCGCCTATCCCCAAAAGTTAGATAACCAACCGAAAGGTTCCCATGAGTAACAGCAGACAGAACAAGAGCGATGAAAATGCAATGTGGACAATCCTGGGTTATCTCCTTTCTGGGCTAATCTTTTGGGGTGCAGTGGGTTATGCCGCCGATCGATGGTTGGGTACTAGCTACCTGACCTTGGTGGGTCTGCTGGTTGGGATGGGCGGAGCCATCTATTTAGTCTGGCTTCGGTTCGGCCGCGAATAGCGCTTTAGTGATGAGCCCCACGCTCAGCCGCTGGGATTGGATTTCACAGGTTGAGGCTTTTCCACATAAGGTTGCCCCGTTATAAGCTCTTTCCCGTTTTATCCTGTAGTTAAACCCGGCTAGATAACTAGGAGTTGGTGTGCTCTCGTTAGTTCGTTCAGGCGCTGAAGGCGAAGGATTCGTCCCGCCAAGTACCAAAGACTTTGAACTGCCACCGATTTTTGGCGACAACCCATATACAACAAAACCAATTTTTCTAGTATTTCTCTCAGTAATTTTGATCTCCGTATTTTTCATCGCTTCATCGCGCAAGGCAGCAATAGTGCCTTCTAAACTTCAATTTGCTGGCGAAAGTGTTTACGCATTTGTCCGTAATGATCTAGCCAAAGATGTAATCGGACATGAATTTTTACGCTTCGTACCCTATCTATTCACTCTCTTTACATTTATTCTCGTAAATAATTTATTTGGAATTATTCCTCTATTGCAATTCCCAACCATGTCTCATGTTGGTTTTGCTTATGTACTAGCGTTATTTACATTTTTTGTCTTCCATTATGTTGGAATTCGCAAGCAAGGTCTTTACAAATACATCAAAGAGATCATGTTTATGCCAGGTGTTCCAAAAGCTGCATATATTTTGATCACACCACTTGAAATACTCACATTCTTCTTAGTCCGTCCCTTGACGCTCGCACTGCGTCTCTTTGCAAATATGTTTGCGGGCCACTTGTTGTTGCTCGTTTTTATCTTGGGTGGAGAACACCTTGCCCAAGGTGCAATCGGTTTGAAGTTGGTTAGCCCCTTTGCCTTTGGTATCGGAATTGTGTTGACCTTCTTCGAGTTTATGGTCCAATGTCTTCAGGCGTACATCTTCACCCTGTTGACCGCTCTCTACATCGCCGGCGCCCTTGCCGACGAGCACTAACACCTAACGAAAGGCAGTAAATAATGGAAGGCACACTCAACCTGGTCGGTTTTGGCCTCGCAGCAATCGGTCCTGGTATTGCAACCGGACTAATCTTTGCCGCATACATCAATGGCGTTGCACGTCAGCCAGAAGCACGTAGCGTTCTACAGCCAATCGCGTTCCTTGGATTCGCGCTCGCTGAAGCTCTCGCACTCTTCGGCCTCGTTCTAGCCTTCGTCCTCTAATTAGCGCAGAAATAATTCTGAACTGATTATGACCAAATTTAATTTTGCCGCTGAGGCAGAGAAGGTGAATCCACTGATTCCGCATACTGCGGAACTAATCGTGGGCGCTGTTGCATTTACTCTTCTCTTCCTTGTACTGCGCAGCAAAGTGGTGCCTATGTTTGAGAAGGCATTCACTGCACGTACTGATGCAATTCAAGGTGGAATGGAGCGTGCTGAAAAAGCGCAGCTTGATGCGCAACGTGCCTTAAATCAGTACAACGAGCAGCTTTCCAATGCACGTGAAGAGGCACAAACTCTTCGTGAAGAAGCTCGCGTGCAAGGCGCTTCCATCATTGAAGAACTTCGCACCAAAGCTCAAGAGGAAGCAGCAAGAATTACCGCAGCTGCTCATTCATCCATAGAAGCAGAGCGTCAACAAGCAATTACCTCACTTCGTAACGAAGTAGGAACAATTGCAATTGAGCTCGCTTCAAAGATTGTCGGAGAAGCTTTAGATGACCAGGCTCGCCAATCGCGGATCGTTGATCGTTTTCTAGATGATTTAGAGAAGAGTAAGTAGAAAATATGAGAATCCATCTCGGGGGCAGTAGCCGTCAATCACTTGTGGTTGCACGTGCTGCACTTGATGCTGCAGTCAAGGGCGTTAATTCTGCATCAGCCTCGGAGTTGTCAACACATCTTTTCTTTGCCTCAGATATCTTTGCCAACAACACTTCACTGCGTCGCGCAATCACCGATCCATCGCGCGACAAGGCCGCAAAAGCTGCGCTAGTTAAGGATCTCTTCGGCAAATCAACCGGGACTTTGGCAATATCGCTGCTCAGCGATGTTTCAGCCCTGCGTTGGTCTGGCGCGAAAGATTTAGTTTATGCAATTGAACAATTGGCAATCGAAGCGGAAGCATCGGCTGCCAATATCAGCAATGAGCTCGATCGAGTTGAAGATGAACTATTCCAAACTTCGCGATTGGTAGCAGATTCTTTTGAGCTCCGTAAAGCGCTAGTAAGTTCGGGATCCGCCGCAGCCAAGGCCAAGTTAATTGAAGATGTATTAGGTAAGAAAGCCTCGTCATCGACAGTTAAATTGGCTAGTTCATTAGTTGCCCACTTACGTGGACGCAGCATTGAATCAGCCTTTACTGATTATCTCTTTGGGCTGGCTAACCGACGCAATCGCTTAATCGCAGTTGTACGTACCGCCGCAGCCCTAACAGATGAGCAGCGCTCACGTTTGGCTGCAGCCCTAGAGAAGAAGATTGGGCAGCCAATCCGTATAAACGTTCAGATAGATCCAACTATTTTGGGCGGAATTTCCATCAAGTTCGCAGATGAGTTAGTAGATGGCAGCGTAGTAAATCGCCTCGCAGGTGCAGGGCGCGCTCTAATAGGTCAGACAGCGTAAGTAAAAGTAATTTAGAAGAATTTAAAGAAGAAACGAAAAGGGAGAACGACATGGCAGAGCTCAAGATCCAACCGAATGAAATTCGGGATGCCTTAGCGAATTTCGTTAAGTCATACGATCCAGGCGCCGCATCTCGCGACGAGGTCGGAACTGTAAGCCAAGCAGGCGATGGCATCGCGCGCGTTGAGGGTTTGCCTTCAACAATGGCTAACGAACTATTGCAATTCGAGAACGGAACACTTGGCCTGGCGCTAAACCTAGATGTGCGCGAGATCGGTGTTGTTATTCTCGGCAGCTATGCTGGAATCGAGGAAGGAACATCAGTACGTGGTACCGGTGAAGTCCTATCAGTTCCTGTCGGAAATGAATTCCTAGGTCGCGTAGTTGATCCACTTGGACGTCCAATTGATGGCAAAGGCGAAATAAAAGCTGATGCACGTCGAGCACTTGAACTACAGGCTCCCTCTGTTGTTCAGCGCCAACCAGTTAAAGAGCCACTAGCAACAGGAATTAAAGCCATCGATGCGATGACAGCGATTGGTCGCGGACAGCGCCAGCTAATCATCGGTGATCGCCAGACCGGTAAGACTGCAGTTGCAGTAGATACCATCATCAACCAACGTGAAAACTGGTTAACTGGAGATCCAAAGAAGCAAGTTAAATGTATTTATGTAGCAATTGGTCAGAAAGGCTCAACGATTGCATCTGTAAAGGGAGCACTCGAAGAAGCAGGCGCAATGGAGTACACAACAATCGTCGCGTCCCCCGCGTCCGACCCAGCAGGCTTTAAGTACCTCGCACCGTATACCGGTTCTGCAATTGGTCAGCACTGGATGTACAACGGAGAACACGTACTAATTGTCTTTGATGACCTATCTAAGCAAGCTGAGGCTTATCGTTCAGTCTCACTTCTACTTCGTCGCCCACCAGGCCGCGAAGCCTACCCAGGCGATGTTTTCTACTTACACTCACGTTTGCTAGAACGTTGCGCAAAGCTCTCTGATGAACTCGGTGGCGGTTCAATGACTGGTCTGCCAATTATTGAAACAAAGGGAAATGATGTGTCTGCCTTCATTCCGACCAACGTAATTTCTATTACTGATGGTCAGTGCTTCCTTGAAACAGATCTTTTCAACGCAGGCGTTCGCCCAGCGATCAACGTAGGTGTTTCTGTTTCTCGCGTTGGTGGTTCTGCTCAGACAAAAGCGATGAAGAAGATCGCCGGACGTCTTCGCCTTGATCTGGCACAGTTCCGTGAATTGGAAGCATTCGCTGCCTTCGGTTCTGACCTTGATGCTGCTTCAAAGGCACAACTTGAGCGCGGTGCGCGAATGGTTGAACTGCTAAAGCAAGGTCAGTACTCACCTTATTCACTCGAGCGTCAGATTGTTTCAATCTGGGCCGGAACATCAGGTGCGCTAGATGATGTTGCAGTTGCAGATATTCGTCGCTTCGAATCTGAACTTCTCGACTTCATCGGTCGCGAACGTAAAGAGATTTTCACTGTAATTTCTGAGACCAAGCAATTGGAAGATGACACAGTGGCAAAGATGCAAGAGGCAGTGGCTGCGTTTAAGAAGCAATTCAAGTCATCTGCTGCGGGGCTAGTTAACGATGCACCTGCTGAAGCTCTTGAATCCGTAAACGCTGAAGTTATAACAAAGCATGTGCCACCGGCGGTGAAGAAGTAACTCATGGGTGCTCAACTACGCATATATCGCCGACGGATGAGATCCGTTAAGGCGACTAAGAAAATTACGAAGGCAATGGAGTTAATCTCTGCTTCTCGTATTGTCAAAGCGCAACAACGTGTTGCTGCTTCGACTCCATATGCAAATGAGTTGACCCGTGCCGTATCCGCAGTTGCATCTTTCTCATCAACAAATCACCCCTTGACTACTCCATCTGAAAATCCAAAGCGCGCTGCGATATTAATTATCTCTGCCGACCGCGGTATGGCTGGTGCTTATTCAAATAATGCGATTAAAGAGGGTGAACAATTAGCTGCGATGATTCGCGAACGTGGGCTTGAAGTTTCAAATTATCTGGTTGGTCGCAAGGCTGTTAACTATTACAAGTTCCGCAACCGCGATATCGCAGGATCTTGGACAGGTTTTTCAGATAACCCAACTTATGAAAATGCCAAGGAAGTTGCAGAAGCTTTGATCGCAGCCTTTATTTCAGATGCTCAGACCGATAGCGCTGGCGTAGATGAGATCCACATTATCTTTACTGAGTTTAAATCTATGCTGACGCAGAATGCAATGGCTAAGCGGATGCTTCCACTTGAAGTTGTAGAAAGCGATGCTCCAGTCGCATCTGGTTTGCTTCCAATGTATGAATTCGAACCAAATGCAGGTGAAGTACTTAACGCACTTCTACCTCGCTATATCGAAGCCCGAATCTTCAACGCGATGTTGCAATCAGCTGCCTCTGAGCATGCTGCACGTCGTCGCGCTATGAAGTCAGCGACTGACAACGCTGATGATTTAATCAAGTCGCTCACCCGACTTGCGAATGCGGCTCGTCAAGCCGAAATTACCCAGGAAATCAGTGAAATTGTGGGCGGCGCAGACGCGTTAGCCTCAGCTAGTGCAGGGAGTGAATGATGTCATCAACAGGTAAAGGCCGCGTAGCCCGAGTTATTGGACCGGTCGTGGATATTGAATTCCCCGCGGATTCAATGCCATCGATCTTTAACGCGCTCCACGTAGAGACCACCATGAGTGGCACTACTCGTACCCTGACCCTTGAGGTTGCCCAGCACATTGGTGACAACCTAGTGCGCGCAATTTCGATGCAGCCAACTGATGGCATGGTTCGCGGTGCAGAGGTAACAGATACTGGGGCTGCAATCTCAGTTCCGGTCGGTGATGTCACAAAGGGCCATGTATTTAACACCCTTGGCGAATCACTCGATGTTCCAACATCCTCACTTGATATTAAAGAGCGTTGGCCAATCCACCGTGATGCACCGGCTTTCGATCAACTCGAATCTAAGACTGAAATGTTCGAAACCGGTATAAAAGTTATCGACCTTCTAACACCTTATGTAAAGGGTGGAAAGATCGGACTCTTCGGCGGTGCAGGAGTTGGTAAGACTGTTCTTATCCAAGAAATGATTTATCGCGTAGCCGAAAACTTCGGTGGTGTATCTGTATTCGCCGGCGTTGGCGAACGTACTCGCGAAGGTAACGACTTGTTCTTGGAAATGACCGAGACTGGCGTTATCAATAAGACTGCTTTGGTCTTTGGTCAGATGGATGAGCCACCTGGCACACGTCTTCGCGTTGCACTTTCGGCGCTAACTATGGCTGAATACTTCCGCGATGTACAAAAGCAAGATGTATTGCTCTTCATCGACAATATCTTCCGCTTTACGCAAGCAGGTTCTGAAGTATCAACTCTGCTCGGCCGTATGCCATCTGCCGTTGGATATCAGCCAACTTTGGCCGATGAAATGGGCCAGTTGCAAGAGCGAATTACTTCAACACGCGGCCACTCAATTACATCTATGCAGGCAATTTACGTTCCTGCCGATGACATTACCGATCCAGCTCCACACACAACTTTCGCGCACTTAGATGCAACAACAGTGTTATCTCGTCCGATCTCAGAGCTTGGAATCTATCCAGCTGTGGATCCACTTGACTCAACTTCGCGCATCTTGGATCCACGCTATATCGGTGAACATCACTTCCGTGTTGCAAACCGCATTAAGCAGATCTTGCAGCGTTATAAAGATCTACAGGACATCATCGCAATCCTCGGTATCGATGAATTATCTGAAGATGACCGTGTTCTCGTAGGCCGTGCACGCCGCATCCAGCGCTTCTTGTCACAGAACACTTTCGTTGCCAAGGTCTTCACTGGTCTCGAAGGTTCTTTCGTTCCACTTTCAGAGACAATTACCGCCTTTGAAGCACTCGCTGACGGAAAGTACGATCACCTTCCCGAACAAGCGTTCTTCATGTGCGGTGGCCTCGACGATGTCGAACGCAGAGCCGCTGAACTAGCGAAGAGCTAAGTAAAGGAAATATTGATGGCACTTAATGTCGAACTAGTTTCGCCAACGCAGCAGGTGTGGTCCGGGCAGGCAACTTTCATTTCTGCTCGCACAATCGAGGGAGACCTTGGTGTACTTCCAGATCATGCACCGCTCTTTGGCGTTCTAGTCGACGGTGCCGTTAGTATCAAGGGCGTAGATGGTTCTACGCAAGAATTTAATGTGCAAGGTGGATTTATCTCAGTTTCGAATAACCGCGTATCAATTTTAACGGAATCCGTTAGCTAACTAAATTCTTTTCACCCTGCCCAACCCATGGGGCGGTAGTGAGCGCAGCTGTCTGAGTTACCCGTACTAATTCCCGAGCTAAGTTTCGATCAGGTATTAGGACCATCATTCGCGAGAGACCTTTGCCCCTAGCGCAATCAGTTGCTCGGCAAAATTTGGATACCCTCGGTCTATATGGAAGGCGCCATCTACCGTCGTCTCCCCATCTGAGACAAGTGCAGCCAAGACCAACCCTGCACCAGCGCGGATATCTGTAGCCTCAACTGGAGCTCCAGATAGCTGTGGAATACCGTCGATAGAGGCATGGTGTCCATCTATGGAAATCTGTGCGCCCAGGCGGGCTAGCTCATTTACAAACATAAAACGAGATTCAAAAACGTTTTCGGTAACCATGGAATGCCCATCAGCTACTGCGTTCATCGCGATAATAAAGGGCAGTAAATCTGTTGCAAATCCTGGATAGGGAAGTGTTGCAACATCGGTAGCACGTGGACGTTGATTCATTTGAATACGAACCCCATCTTGCGTAGAGGTAACAATTGCACCGGCATGCGCTAACTTTTCGAGCATAACTTCCATATGATCAGCGCGCGCACCGTGAATCGTGATATCTCCTTGCGTCATCGCCGCAGCAAATGCCCAGGTTCCAGCGATTATGCGATCTGTAATTGTGCTGTGATCAGTTGGATTAAGTTCTTTCACTCCGGTAATTGTGATAACCGGTGTTCCAAGACCTTGAATATTCGCGCCCATTGCGATTAAGAACTCCCCGAGATCCACCAGATCAGGTTCGCGCGCGGCATTATCAATTGTGGTCACACCTTTGGCTAATACCGCAGCCGTCATAATATTTTCAGTAGCTCCGACGCTCGGAAAATCTAAAGCAATTTCGGCCCCAACTAAACCATTAGGTGCTTGCGCTATTACATACCCATGCTCGACATGGGCTTTTGCGCCCAATGACTCAAGCCCCTTAATATGAAAATCTAAACCGCGTGAACCGATTGCATCTCCACCAGGCAGGGCAACCTCAGCGCTACCTACACGTGCAACAAGTGGTCCTAGTACATTTATGGATGCGCGCATCTTTCTAACCAGATCGTAATCGGCCCTATGTTCAGGCTTATTAGGTACATCAATGGTTAAAACCGAACCAATATGGCTGATAGTGCAGCCCAGGCGCGTAAGTAGCTCTGACATGATCTCCACATCGGCAATGTCAGGAACATTTCTAATAGTTGTCTTACCAACAGCCAACAGGGAGGCGGCCATCAGTTTTAGCACCGAGTTCTTTGCTCCAGTTAGGGTAACTTCACCTTTGAGGCTAACTCCACCAATGATGCGGAAACGGTCGCTACTTGCAGAAACCGAAGATGCCGTAGCTAAAGATGCCATATCTGAAGTCTACTTATAAGGTAGAGCCATGGTTAATTTAACGCGCATTTACACCAAGACCGGCGATGACGGATCCACTTCTCTCGGAGATATGAGCCGAACCTCGAAAAATGATTCACGCCTTGAGGCATATGCAACGGTCGATGAAGCTAACTCGACTATTGGTGTTGTAATCGCCACAGATGAGTTAAGCGATGAGATTAAGGCTCTACTTGTGCGCATTCAAAATGACCTCTTTGATGTTGGTGCAGATCTATGCACTCCAGTAGTTGATTCTCCAGCTTTTGAACCATTACGCGTTCTCGAGAGCCAGGTGACATATCTAGAAGAACAGATTGATAAATTCAATGCAGATTTAGAGCCCCTTCGATCTTTTGTACTTCCATCTGGAACACCAGCTGCCGCACATTTACATGTCGCACGTACCGTTGTGCGTCGCGCTGAACGCCGTACCTGGGCTGCCATCCATGGCTTTGGTTCCGGCGTGAACCCGCTAACTGCTAAATATCTGAATCGTTGTTCAGATCTGCTCTTTGTATTAGCCAGAGTTGCTAATAATGAAATTGGCGATCAACTTTGGGTACCAGGCGCCAATCGCTAACTCTTTAAAATAGCTAGTGCAATATTTTTATCGCGTGCAAAAACAAATAAACGTGGTCCATCCGAAGTCTGTGTAAGCGTTGCCTTAATTTTTGCGGCAATTAATTTCTGGCGTAGGATTTCACCCTCAATATGAGTATTAGGGGATGCAACCGCAACTAAAGTTCCGTATTGATCATCACTACCGATTTTTGGGCGTCGCTCGATAACAGATTTTCCTCTTGCAAACGCCCACTTTAAAATTAAGGCCAGAATTGCAACTGCAAAGAATCCACCGAAACTCGAGATGAATAAACCATTATTAATTCCACCTAGCATTACTATCCAATAATCCCTTCATATATTGTGTTGGGCAATGGTTCGATGGGCTCACTCTGATTGCAGTCGGCGCTTATATTAGTCATTATAAAACCGGACCCAATTGGTTCGGTAGTAACAAGGAGAATCGTAACAACCTGTTGTGCCGCACTTCGCTTAGCTGATGTTGTTATCTTTCCATATGTTTTTAGAGTTGCATCCTCAGCGGAAACTGGGCCGACTACATCGCCAGTGATCTGCCACCAACGACATCCCAATTCAGCGGCGACCAAAACTGCACCGCATGTGAATTCGGTACATAATTTTACTTGTGATGCTAAAGCTGATTTAGCCGACAGAAGACCTACTAACTCTTTCGCCTTTGGAACCTTTAAGTAGAGTTGAGTTTCACCCAGAGGATCTGTTTTAAATCCCGCAGGCGGCCATTTTGGTGACGGGGAAGGCGAGACTTTAGATGGCTTTTTCTTAGCCGCCGCCTTTTTCTTAGCCTCAGTCTTTTTCTTAGCCTCAGTCTTCTTCGTTTCAGTAATTTTTGTCTTGGGAGTTGGACTTTTACTTGCGGCCGTCGCTGGTGAGAGCGAGAGAGTGAGTGCAAATGCGATAGCTAGCGCGAGTTTTCTATTTTTAAGCATTTTCTCTATCCCATTTAAAAGTACGAATCGAAAGAGCTACTCCAATTATGAGCCAGATAGTTATTATTATAAAAGTTCGTCCAGTTTCCCAACTACCAGCAACTTCACGAGCTGCAAATGAGTCAGGCAGAAAAACGGATCGCATCCCTTGCGTCAGCCATTTCAGTGGAAAAATCGCAGCAAATTGCTGCATCCAGGCTGGTAGATCAGTGAAGACGAAAAATACACCGCTGAAGAATTGCAAAATAATAACAACAGGGGAGACAACAGCTGAAGCGCCCCGACCACTCTTAGGTATTACAGAGAATGCGATACCAAGAACCGTTGAGGTAGCGCTTCCCAAGATAATTAACCAAGTCAAAGTAAGCCACTTACTTGGTTGAGATGGAAGATTTACACCAAAAAATAATATACCGGCCACTAATAGCAGGAGTACCTGAATTAACATAGTTATAAAAACAACACAGACTTTCCCAATGAAGTAACTTGATGCGGGCATCGGGGTACCACGCAGACGTTTTAAAGTTCCGAAGTCACGTTCCATCGGGATCATAATCGCAAGCTGCTGGAAGCCAGTATTTACCAACCCCGATGCGATCATCCCTGCTACAAAATATTGGCTAAAAGTGACGCCATCAGTTAGCTCATTGGTAAAAACTGAGCCAAAAATTGCTAGCAACATAATAGGAAAGGCTAAAGTGAATACAACAGATTCGCGTTGGCGCATAAATTGTTTAATCTCTAGATTGCCACGAGCTAACCCGATACTAAGTGCGCTAGGAACTTTATTCTCCGCCATCTGCGCCTCCGATCATCTCTAAATAAATATCTTCTAGCGATGCGCGTCGAACAGTTAGCTCCGGAATCTCGTTTGGATATTTTGTAGCAAGCTCTCGGATCAGCGCCGTTGGATTATCGGTTTTCTCTGATCTAACTCCTACTTCACCTAGCCAAGAGACTGTGGCAAGAGATGTAGCGCGCCCGCCTAGTAGCGCCGGGGTGGAAACTTCAACAATTTTGCCATGATTAATAACTGCCACTCTGTCGGCAAGCGCCTCTGCTTCATCAAGATAGTGGGTGGTTAATAGAATTGTGGCGCCGTTATCCCTTAAACTTTTGATCAGCGCCCAAAAAGCACGGCGCGCCTCAGGATCAAATCCGGTAGTTGGTTCATCCAGAAATATCAACTCAGGCGAACCAATAATGCCAAGCGCTACATCTAAACGGCGACGTTGCCCACCGGATAAGGTGCGAATAAGTTCTGTAGACTTTTCAATCAGTCCGACAGAATTTATGACTTCTTCGACGTTTCGTGGATTTGAATAATATTTTGCAAAGTGTGTAATCGTTTCGCGGACTGTTAAATCTCCGGCGTCATTTGTTGATTGCAAAACAATGCCAATTCGGTTTCTCCATATCCGCGCTAAGTTACCTTTTTGTGCAGGATCTATTCCTAGAACCGAGAGCTGACCGCTATCTCGAGACCGAAATCCTTCGAGTATTTCTACAGTGGTAGTTTTTCCGGCACCATTTGGCCCAAGTAGCGCAAATATCTCGCCATGCTCGATAGAGAGGTCTATTCCAGCGACAGCTTGATTGGTGCCGTAGGCCTTTTTTAGCCCACGGACATTAATCACACTGCTCATATGGCTACCTTGCCACACTAGGGGCAAAAGTGCGAGAAAATAACGCCATGAGCCCACGACGAAACCTGCCCAAGGGGCGCAGACCGAAATCTGAAGAGCGAGATATTGCAACTTCAAATCAGAGTATTGAAGAGCATGAAGATGGTGATTTTATTGTTCGCAAAATCACAGGATCTAGTTCAGATAAACCTTATAGATGTCCAGGGTGTGATCAAATAATTCCTATGGCAACGCCACATACAGTTGCATGGATGATGGGCGATGAAGAAGGAAGAAGACATTGGCATAACACTTGTTGGAGTAAACGAAATGATCGCAGACCACGCACCGAACGCACGCGCAACGCTCCAAGATTTTAAATTATCCTAAGCGACCATTTAACCAGCGAGTTAAGGTAACAATTAATTTATCGTTACCGGCAGTTCGCTTAAAGCTAGTAAAAGATATTGGTAATTGAAAACGGGCTCGCACAACTGAACGCGCATAAGTAAATTCTAAAATTCCTTCGGGGCCATGAATTCGGCCGTAACCGCTATCTTTAACGCCACCAAATGGCAGTGATGCGATCGCTGCAAAGGAGATAGTTGAGTTAATTGCCACCATTCCACAGTGCAATTGACTGGCGATCTTCTTACCTTGGCGCTTAGACCAGATTGATGAACCTAGTCCATAACGCGATGCATTAGATAAAGCAATTGCCTCATCCATCGAGCTAACTCGGTTAATTGCAATTGTTGGGCCAAATGTTTCATCAGTCATAGCAGTGGAATCCTCTGGTACTTCCAATAAAATAACTGGCTCAACAAAGGGTGCTTTGACTGAATCTGATCCTCCCAAGATCGCAGTTGCACCTTTTGATAGAGCATCATCAATATGGCCTTGTATCACTTTGATTTGTGAGGGCAGTGTGGCTGGGCCATAGTTGCCAACGCCAGGAGCTCCCGGATGAATACTCTTGGCAACTTTTATCGCCTCTGTAATAAATTTATCAGCCACTTTTTCATGGACATAAACACGCTCGGCGCCAATACAAGTCTGTCCGGCATTAGACATGGCAGACCAAATAGTTGCATCAGCAGCGCGTTTAATATCTGCATCTTCGGCAATTATTACTGGATCTTTACCACCACATTCCAGAACTACTGGCGTCATAGTCGCAGCACAGGTTGCAGCGACTAACTTTGCCGTTTTTGTCGAGCCGGTAAATGCTAATTTATCAACACCGCTTTCACAGAGATCGTTTCCAACTGATCCGGTTCCGGAAATGCATGTGAAAATATCAGCAAAGGGAGCACATTCGGCAAATGTAGAAGCAAGTATTGCGCCAACTCCTGGGGTAAATTCACTTGGCTTAAAGACAACTGTATTTCCTGCAGCTAAGGCATAGCTAATAGATCCCATCGGAGTAAATATGGGGTAATTCCATGGGCCAATCACACCGACTACACCAATAGGGGAGCGTTCAACGGTAGCTGACATGTTAGCCATTAGAGCTCCAGGTGAGCGATGCGATGTGCGCATGATTGATTCCGCATTGCGAGCTGCCCAACTTAAGTGGCCGACGGCAAGGGAGGATTCTAATTTTGCATCGCTTATAGGCTTACCAGTTTCTCGGGAAATTACTGCGGTTATTTCATCAAGTGAAGTTATTAATAAGTTACTCCACTTTAGTAAAACTTTACGTCGGCCTTTAAATCCCAAATCTTGCCAAGCTTTAGCAGCGAGCTTGGCTCGAGCCACAGTGGCAAAGGTCTGATCGCGATGGGTATTTGGATATAAAGCAATTTCTTCACCTGTTACTGGATTATGTGATGCGAAAGTGGTCATAGGCAAAGACTAGACTCATCTATATGTTGCAGCCAGTACGTCCAAGCACGGTTCTCCCAGCGCTACGAAATCCTTTTACTGTCGTCACAGAAGATGGCCAATCACTGATCGGGGAGAGCGCTGCACCACTTTCAGATTATCAGGGCGCAATTTTATGTCTACATCCGCTCCCTACGGCTGGGGGAATGATGGATAGCCACATTTACAAAAAAGCCGCTAATCGCTTGCCGGCAATGGCAGGTATTGCGGTCATTAGATTTAACACTCGTGGCACTACTAGTGAATCAGGAAGCAGCACGGGTGAATTTGATAATGGCGATGCCGAGCGCTTTGATGTGCAAGCAATGATGACTTATTGCTTAGATGTATTGAAATTAGAGAATCTTTGGGTTCTCGGATGGTCTTTCGGTACTGATCTTGCGCTACGTCATGCCAAAGATAAGAGAGTCAAAGGTTTGATTCTTCTTTCACCACCATTACGCACATCTGAAATATCTGACCTCGAATACTGGGCCGAAGATGGACGACCAGTTATTGCCGTAGTGCCTGAGTTAGATGATTATCTAAAACCAGATCAAGCAATTATTCGCTTTAATCCCTTGAAGCAGGTATCCATAATCGCCGTCTCCGGTGCAAAACATTTATGGGTAGGAGAACCATCTGTTAATCGCGTATTAAGTGAGATCACTAAAGTAATTGCACCAAATAGACTTCCCCTTCCAATTGAAATAAACTAAGAATTAAGGAAATCTAAGTTCGACGTTAGATAAGTTAGCAAAGCTACTTATCAGATGATTAAGTCCGGCATCCAATGAACTTTCTCGCGGAGCAGTTCGTTATTTTGGCATTCTATTACCTAGAGTTGTAGATAACTCAGTAATAGCTGGCCATCGCGACACCGTTTTGCCCACCTAGGGAAAGTGAAACTAGGCGCAAAGGTTGCCACAATATAACTACATCTGAACTAAGTTTAATCACTAATATTTAATTTATCCAAAATCAAGATTTAAGTATTATCGGCTCTTGGAAAAACTACCTCATCGAGTATCAATATTATCGATGCTGCAACTGGCACAGCTAATAATCCACCAATTAGCCCAAGCAGAGATGAACCGATTAGCGCCGAAATAATTGTGACGGCTCCGGGGACAGCGAGCGTTCGCTTCATGATTCTAGGTGTAACAAAGTAATTTTCAATTTGCACATATATGACATAACTAATAAATGCGATAATTCCAATTGAAATAGATTGGGTTAATGCAATAATTGTTAGAATGGTGCATCCAATAATGTGGCCAATTAATGGAATCAATCCGCATACAAATACAATCATTGCGATAGCAATTGGTGAAGGCATTGACAATACAAAGGCCAGAGCTAATACGAATATGGCAGCCATCAATGCAATAATTATCTGACTTCCCACAAATAGGCCGACTCTAGATATCACAGCAGTAGTCAATCTTGAGACCCGGTCACGTCGACTTGCGGGAGCGAAGCGCACGCCCAGCTCAATCATTTGGGGTAGCGAGGTGATGAAATAAAGTGTCAGAATTAAAACTGTAAGAGCAGTAAAAGTTCCAGAGAGAACAGATTTACCCACTCCTATAACTCCACCAAAAGCTGAAATTATAATTGTTCCATCTGAAGTTATCTCATTTAATCTGGCCTGCAAGGTATCAATGAATCCAAATTGGGTATTTAAATCGGCGATGCTGGCGTTGTTTTTAAGATCAGCCAGCAATCCAGGCGCACTAATGATCAACTGCTTGCCTTGATTAATCACTGGAGGAATAACTACCGAAACAAAGAAGGCCACGAATGCGATTACTAATAGGAAGATAATTCCTACAGAATAAGTTCGCGATAAACCTCTCCGTTGGATTGCCTGCACCGCTGGATTAAGACCCATTGCTAAAAATAAGGCCACGATAATTAAAATAAATATTTGGCTTGTACTTGCTAGAGCGCGCATCAGGACGATTGCAGCTAGCGCCCCCAAGGTTGCAACAAAACCAAAGTAGAATGGGTGAGATCGATCCATAGGATTTCCTTGGGTTCCGTAATCTATTGGAATCACCTTACTTTTAGCTTTTTCCTCGGTGCGATCGTTTATAGCCATGTGCTCATTCTAAAGCGTTATCCTTCATTCATGGCATTGCGCATTACGGGCTTAGGCGAGGAAATCGCAGCCGTTACCGGTCTGCCTTGGGATGTAAATTTAGAGAACTGGCCAGAAGATCCTGTGCTGACCGAAAAACGCGGCATATCTCGCCACGTTGTGCGATTGGTGCGCGCATCAGATGATCTGGATGCAGAGGTATATGCAGTAAAAGAAACCGTTGCCGAATTCGCAAATCGAGAATATAAAGCCCTCCGTGAGCTCACTCATTTGGGAGCGCCAAGTGTGCAACCAATCGCAGTTATTGAAGGCCGCCAGGGCGCTAATGGTGAAGAACTTGCGTGCGCACTGGTGACGCGTTTCCTACCTTATTCACTTCCTTATCGCATTCTTCTCAGTGCTAAGGAAGTAACCCCAAATGACATAACGATGATGGCAAATGCGCTTGCCCTCTTGCTGGTGCAGCTTCATCTACTTGGTTTTTGGTGGGGCGATTGCTCTCTCTCCAATACGCTATTTCGACGTGATGCGGAAGCTTTTGCTGCATATTTGGTAGATGCCGAGACAGGTGAGTTTCAGAAATCCCTCAGTGATGGCCAACGCGAACATGATTTGGAAATTGCCCATTTTAACGTTGCTGCAGAGTTAGAGGATTTAGCGCTATCTGGAGTTCTCTATCCGGGGATGGATCCGATTCGGGCAAGTGAAGCGGTCATCAAGCGCTATCACCGAATATGGAAGGCGCTTAATGGGCGGCAGATATTAGATCCAAAAGATCGCCATGCTGTCGAGCGCGCCATGCGAGCGCTACAAGATTTAGGCTTTGCCGTAGATGAAGTCTCCGTTTCACTAGATGGTCAATCACAGAAACTCTACTTTCAGCCAAAGATAGTTGCACCGGGATATCACCGCAACCGGTTGCGTGAATTGACTGGGCTGGAAACGCAAGCGCTCCAGGCAAAGCGGCTACTTGCCTCCTTAGATCGATTCCGTGGGCGTGAAGATAATCCAAGGCCGCCTATGTCAGATTCAGCGAGGCGCTGGCTAAATGAGACTTATCGTCCAATCGTTGAAAAGATTCCGCAAAACCTGCAGGGGCGAATCGAGGAGGCTCAGTTCTTCCATGAGGTTTTAGAACATCGCTGGTATTTAAGTGAACGCGAGGGTCACGATGTGGGGTTAGCTTTCTCTGCTCAATCTTTCATAGACGATGTCCTGCCATTTAGACGAGACTCGGGGAGCGACAGTAGAATTACCCAACGATGACGCTACCTCCCAACTTTGGCCGAGCCGTAGATTTAAGCTCTCTCGGAAAACCAAAAACTGACAGCGCCGGGCCGATGCCTGGTGTTGAGATTACTCCTGAAAACTTAACGGGTGAATTTCTAGAGCTCTCCAAAAGTAAGCCAGTAATTTTAATTTGTTGGTCGCCACGATCTGTGGAATCACAAGAAGTAATTGCCATACTTGGGAAGTTAGCGCTCGCCGATACCGGTAGTTGGGCGCTAGGACATGTGGACGTTGATGGGCAACCAAAAGTGGCACAAGCTTTACAAGTTAAATCAGTTCCATTTGCAGTTGCGATTATCAATGAACAGATGGTGCCATTATTTGAACAAGCATATCCCGAAGCCCAAATTAGATTGGTTATAGATAAAGTTTTAGCTTTGGCAGCAGAGCAAGGAGTGGGCTCTTCCCCGATTGAAAAAATTGAACCAGAAGAAGAAGAGGCGCTAACGGCGCTAGATGCTGGTGATTATCTAGCTGCCGAGGTTGCTTATAAGAAACTCTTAGCGCGCAAACCGGGTGATTCATTTGCAACTTTAGGCCTTGCCCAAACTAAATTATTGACCCGCACTGAAAAATTGGATGGTGCAAAAATCATGCGAGATGCAATAGCAGAACCAGATAATTTAGATATTCAAATGCAGTGTGCAGATATTGAGGTAGTAAGCGGGTATTTAGAGCCAGCCTTCGCACGATTACTGCGATTAATTCAACTTTTAGAGGGGGAAGACCTCAAACTAGCTAAGGATCGCTTGCTAGATCTTTTCGCGCTGGTCGACCCGACAGATCCGCGGGTTATTAAGGCGCGAACAGCGCTAGCAAATGTACTTTTTTAATGGCAATCTTCAAATGAAAGAAATTTCGCCTGAGTTAGAATTTAAATTATTGCAGAGGCTCTTCTTTGTTTATGCGATCCTAATCATGGCCTGGGTGCCACGCTTTCCTGAAGTTAAGGCCAATCTTGGGCTAAGCAACGGTCAATTTGGATCGTTAATTAGTACCGCAGCAATTGGAGCGCTGGGTAGTTTATTTTTGACAGGACATATAGTTCATCAATTCGGAACTAAAATAGTGCTGCAGGTAAATGCTTTGATTATGTGTATTTCATATTTTGCAATAGTTGAAACAAGGTCGCCTGCTCTCTTTCTGATCTTTAATATAGCAATTGGCTGGGGGATCTATGGTTATCACATCGCGATCAATGCTCAGGCCTTTGATGCGATGAATCGAGTTCATGGTTTGACTATTACGCGCTTACATGGCATTTGGGCCCTTGGCGCATTAACTACTGCAGTTATTTCTGGGTTGATAGTTGAGTTCGTGGGATTGAGCTTACATGTTGGTGGCCTAGCAGTTATAACTGGAGTAATTATATTTGCATCCTTAAATCGGCTTACACCAGTGATGTTAAAAGCAAATGAAGATACAGAAGAGCATTTACCGTTTAGTTCTTTATTTTCGTCTTTTAAAATAGATTGGCTAGTAAGTGGTGGACTAGTTAGCGCAATTTTTCTAGAATTCGCAACTGGCGATTGGTCTGCCATATTCACTAAGGAGCGAATAGGTGTTAGCGCTAGCTTGGCAAGCCTTCCATATATTCTCTTTATGGCCACGATGATTTCAGGTCGTCTTGGGGCCAATCGAATAACTAAAGTTCTACATATTCACCATGCTGTTCGTTTTCTTGCAATTACAGGCGGAGCTGGGTTTCTTCTCTTTTTGACGATTGCAGTACAAATCCCCTCCGAACATAAAAATTGGGCGCTACTTGCAACTTGCTTAGCTTTTATTTTTGCTGGCGGTGGTACCTCGTTGCTGGCGCCATCTTTCCTTGCCGCAGGCGATAGGCGATCTCCGCTACCGAGTGCAGTCGTCGTGGGACAGTTGGCTTTCTTGAATAATATTGCGATATTTATTTTAAAGACAACCATTGCCTGGGTCGCACAATTTACAGGTTCTCTGGCAATTGCACTTGCGATTCCAGGCGCACTACTTATTTCAGCGGCTTACTTTGCCCGGGCCGTGAAAGAAGATTAGAAGATCAACCAGAGCCTTCAGTATTTCCTGGATCAGCGGCCGAAATATCATTGATCTGATATTTATCGATAGCTTCCTGAATAACGTTCTGTTTTACTTCACCAGATTTAGCAAGTGCGGCGAGTGTTGCGATAACAATCGATTCGGCATCAACTTTAAAGTGACGGCGGAGTGCGCCACGAGTATCAGAGAGTCCAAATCCATCAGTGCCAAGTGAGATAAATTCTTGCGTTACCCAAGGAGAGATTTGATCTTGAACAGCGCGCATATAGTCACTTACTGCGACTACTGGCCCCTCAGCGGTTTTTAGTTTTTCACTAATGTAGGCGTTACGTTGGCTACTTGGGTTGAGTAAATTATGGCGATCTATAGCTAAGCCATCGCGGCGGAGCTCATTCCATGACGTTACTGACCATACTGAGGCGGAAACGCCCCAATCAGATTCGAGAAGTTGCGCAGCTTTAAGCGCCCAGTTCATTCCAACGCCAGACGCCAGAATTTGCGCGCTCTTTTTCCGTTGCTTAACTCCACTTTGGTAAAGGTAAATTCCTTTTAATAGGCCTTCTACATCAAGATTTTCAGGTTCGGCCGGTTGCATATATGGCTCGTTGTAGACAGTTATGTAGTAATAAATATTTTCGCTATCTTCTCCGTACATACGCTTTAGGCCATCTTTTACAATATGCCCAAGTTCGTAGGCAAAGGCTGGGTCGTAGGCAACTACAGCAGGATTGGTTGAAACCAATAGAGGTGAATGTCCATCCTCATGCTGCAAACCTTCACCATTTAACGTAGTACGCCCTGCTGTTGCCCCAACAACAAATCCGCGAACGAGTTGGTCTGCCGCCGCCCAGAATGCATCACCCGTGCGTTGGAAACCAAACATTGAGTAGAAGATGTAGATCGGAATCATTGGTTCATCGTGAGTTGAATACGAGGAACCAACTGCCGTAAAGGATGCAACAGATCCGGCTTCGTTAATTCCCTCGTGAAGTATTACGCCAGTCGTAGATTCTTTATATGACAACATAAGTTCACGATCTACTGCGGCATACTGTTGACCATGTGGTGAGTAGATCTTTAACGATGGAAATAGCGAATCCATGCCGAATGTGCGAGCCTCATCCGGAATAATTGGCACTAAGCGAGCACCTAGGCCTGGCTCTTTTACTAAGTCTTTTAGCATTCGAACAAATGCCATAGTGGTCGCGATTTCTTGTTGACCAGAGCCGCGCCGCGCTGATTCATAAGCTTCATCAGATGGTTGTTCTAGCGGCCGAGAGATACTACGGCGCCGCGGGATTGATCCACCTAGCGCCATCCGTCGCTCTTGCAAGTACTTTGCCTCGGGTGAGTCTTCGGCTGGCTTGTAATAAGGGGGTGTGTATTTGTCTAACTTCTCATCTGCAATTGGAATACCCAGTCGATCGCGAAATTCTAGAATATCCTCGAAAGTCATTTTCTTCATTTGGTGGGTTGAGTTACGTCCTTCGAAATGCGAGCCAAGCGTCCATCCTTTAACAGTCTTGGCCAAGATGACAGTAGGGCGTCCATTTTTCTGAGTCGCTGCGGTGTAGGCAGCAAATAATTTACGATAATCATGGCCACCGCGCTTGAGATTCCAAATTTGATCATCCGACCAATCTGCCACCATCGCTGCGGTACGTGGATCGCGACCAAAGAATTTTTCACGGATGTAAGCCCCACTTTCGGCTTTAAAAGTCTGGTAATCACCATCGAGAGTTGTATTCATTAAATTAACGAGTGCGCCATCACGATCGCCAGCTAATAGCGGATCCCATTCACGACCCCAAACAACTTTAATAACATTCCAACCGGCGCCGCCGAAGGTAGATTCGAGCTCTTGAATAATTTTGCCATTTCCGCGTACAGGTCCATCCAGGCGCTGCAAATTACAGTTAACTACAAAAGTTAAATTATCTAAATTCTCACGTGATGCGATTCCAATCGCACCGAGAGTATCGACTTCATCTACTTCGCCATCTCCTAAGAAGGCCCAAACATTTTGTTCGCTCGTATCTTTAATTCCGCGATTATGTAAGTACCGGTTAAAGCGCGCTTGATAAATTGCATTTATCGGACCAATACCCATTGAAACTGTGGGGAACTGCCAGAACTCTGGCATAAGTCGCGGGTGCGGATAAGAAGATAGACCGCCTCCTTCATGCGAAAGTTCTTGGCGGAAACCATCGAGTTGATTTTCGCTTAAGCGACCTTCCATAAAGGCGCGGGCATACATTCCAGGAGATGCATGGCCTTGGAAAAATATTTGATCCCCGCCGCCAGGATGATCCTGACCTCGGAAGAAGTGATTGAATCCAACTTCATAAAGTGCAGCCGATGATGCGTAAGTTGAAATATGTCCGCCAACACCAATGCCAGGGCGTTGTGCGCGATGAACCAACATGGCGGCATTCCAACGCATATATGCGCGGATTCGACGCTCAATTCCCTCATCGCCAGGAAAAGCGGGTTCGTTTTCAGGAGAGATTGTATTTATGTAATCAGTATTGCGAAGAGCGGATACACCAATATTTTTTTCGTGTGCGCGCTGTAATAATTTTAAAATTAAATATCGCGCACGAACAGGGCCGGCACTGGCTAAGGCGGCATCGAAGGATGCTTGCCATTCAGCTGTCTCCGATGGGTCAATATCTACGAGTTGGTCGATAATCTGATCTGGGACGCCGAAGTTCTCGCTCATGCCCCTATTCTCGCGCCTACGCGTTGGTAGAGCAAAATCCATGCGAATTTAGTCTCAGAAAATGTTATCTAATTGCTTACCCAAACCCCTTGTCAAACGCCCCCCGATTGGATGGACTTATCCCGTGGCAAAGAGCATGGGATTTGCACCTGGAGAGCTAATCCTGGAAATGGGATATGACTCAGATTGCGATGAAGGCGTTCGCAATGAGATAACAACCACAATCGGTAGTAACTTTATTAAAGGTAGCGCAACCGAAGTTGTTGATGCGGTAATTCTTTGGTGGCGAGATGGTGATGGTGACCTAGTAGATGAATTGATGGATGCGCTAACTTTTCTCAGCGAAACTGGACCAATCTGGATCCTTTCTCCCAAAGTAGGTCGCTCAGGCCATGTGGAGCCTAGTGATATTCAAGATGCCGCACCGATTGCTGGGTTGAGTCAAACCTCCACCTTAATTGTTGCCAGCGATTGGATGGCTACCCGTCTAGTCGCACGAAAAGCTGGCAAGCGATAGATTCCTCCCATGACTCAATCATTTGCAGGTTTATCAGTAGGAACGGTTGCCCCAAATTTCGAAGTAAAAGATCACCATGGTAACGTCGTATCTCTCGCATCATTTAAAAGTGAGAAAAATGTAGTACTTCTTTTTATCCCATTTTCATTTTCTGGAACATGTACTGGCGAACTTTGTGCGATTCGTGATGATTTATCAGCTTTCCAAAATGACGATGTACAAGTCTTGGCCATCTCATGCGACTCGATGCACGTGCAACGTATCTTCGCTGAAAAAGAGGGATTTGAATTTCCAGTACTTTCAGATTTCTGGCCGCACGGAGCTGTCTCAAAGTCCTATGAAGTTTTTAATGAAGATATTGGGTGCCCAATGCGCGGCACCTTCATAATTGATAAGTCAGGCGTAATCCGCTGGGCTGTTGTAAACGGCCTACGCGATGCGCGCAATAATGGGGATTACAAGGCGGCGATAGCTGCACTTTAGTTACGCTAGAATTGCGACTTCCGTTAGCAATGGCGGAAGATCCGGGTGCTTAGCTCAGTGGTAGAGCGTCTCGTTTACACCGAGAATGTCGGGGGTTCGAAACCCTCAGCGCCCACAAGAAAATTCCATACGCATTAACCACTCTTTGGAGGCTGTTATGAAAGCTACCCCAAGTGATCAGCGCTCAATTGTAGATATCCAAAACTTTGATTTCACAACTACTTCACTAAACGCGAAAGCTACTGTATTACCGGAAATTGCCGCTATAAGCACTCTGGCGATTAAACAGGACAATGCTCGCGACTTGCGTATCGCGGCAGAAACCGAGTTAAACGATGTAAAGCGTGAATTAAATCGCGCAGAAACTGATGTAGAGCAAGTCGTATCTCGAATTACACGCGATGAGACCCGACTTACATCTGGCACGGGGGCGGCAAAAGAGCTCGAACAACTACAACATGAAATTGTCTCCCTAAACGCTCGTCGCGTAGAGCTGGAAGAAGTTGAACTTGAGATCATGATGCGCGTGGATGGTATTAAGGAGAGAATTAAAGATCTGCAAGAAGAGGAAGCATCGCTTGCTCTTGAGATCGCCAACCTCAGTATCACGAAAGAAAATACGCTAACAGTAATCATGTCCGATCTTTCTGCGGCCAGCCAAGAGCGCGAAAAGACTGCCGCGAGTATTGATCCTGAACTTTTAAAATTATATGAAAAGATCCGTGCAGGAAATAATGGAACAGGTGCAGCGGCGTTAGTTGGCAATCAGTGCAGAGGGTGCCACTTAACTATCAATACCGTGGAACTGCAGAGAATCGCTGGCTTGGCCGCGGATGAACTTGTGCGCTGTGAAGAATGCCGTTGCATATTGGTGCGAGGTCTATAGGAATGGCCAGACATTTCAAATTAACCGCCGATGGTGGCTCACGCGGAAATCCTGGCCCAGCGGGTTATGGGGCAGTTGTAATAGAAAATGGCAAGATAATTGCAGAACTATTTGATGTTATCGGAACAGCTACAAATAATGTGGCTGAATACAGCGGATTATTAGCTGGCCTGATCCATATAAATTCTCTCGATACAAAAGCGACTATCGAAGTAGCGATGGATTCCAAGTTAGTAGTTGAACAAATGTCTGGTCGTTGGCAAATAAAGCATGCCGATATGCGCGACCTTGCTAAACAGTGCCGCACCGCCCACGACCCATCTCTGGTTTCCTACTCGTGGATTCCGCGCGATGAGAATTCCCATGCAGATAGATTGGCAAATAAAGCCCTTGATGGCGGATCGGCGCATAAGCCTGCGGTACAGATCCAACAAAATTACCTATCAGAGCGTCTGCGTAGTGATGAAGTCCCAACAACAATCTATTTGATTCGCCACGGTGAAACAGTTCTGACCCCGTTACGTAAATTTTCAGGCACAGGTACTTTAAATCCAGAGTTGACAGAAAAAGGTGAAGAGCAGGCAGACGCCGTTGCCACAGAAATAGCCAAGTTAAAACCAGAGATTATCGTTGCCTCACCGCTAGCCCGCACGACTCAAACTGCAGAAGCGATTGCAAAGGCTACAGGACTAGAAATAACATTCGATGAAATTTGGTATGAACTCTCATTTGGAAATTGGGATGGTTTATCTTTTGAGGAAGTTAAAGAGAAATATCCAGACGACTATCAAGCTTGGCTAAATTCAACTGCATATGCACCCAGCGGGGGAGAGTCATACGATCAGGCTGAGTCGCGCGTGGATGCCGCACTTGAAAAAATAGCCGCGCTGTATCCGGGACAACGTGTAGTAGTTGTAACCCATAACGGAATTATCAAATTAGCAGCAAAAATTGTTACTGGCGCCCCTACTCAGGCAGTCTTTCATCTAGATGCTGCCCCATGTTCAATAACGACAATCTCAATTTGGCCATCAGATGGACTGCGAGCACTGCGCAGCCTTAACGAGACAGGACACTTCCGCGCGTGATTTCATCAACCGAATGGCTATTAACTATTGGCGGACTAGCAGCAGTAATCATTTTCGACTTAGCCTTAGCAATTGCCCACCGCAAAAAAGAGACAAGCACAAAAGAGGCGCTTGCTTGGACGCTGTTTTATGTAACAGCCGCTATTACCTTCGGATTACTAATGCCACGCTGGACATCAGATCAGCTCCGAACAGAATTTTTCGCAGGCTGGCTGACTGAGTATGCACTTTCAGTAGATAACATCTTTGTCTTTATTATTTTAATTTCAACACTTAAGGTAAAAAAAGAATCACAGCAGTTAGTTCTACTCTTAGGAATTCTCATAGCTATCCTCCTTCGTATAATTCTTATCTTTGCTGGCGTCGCTTTAGTTACTCGCTTTACATCTACCTTCTACGTATTCGGTGCTTTCTTGATTTTCACAGCATGGAAGTTGATCAACGAGGACGAAGAAGTGAGAGAAGACGAAGGAAAATTGATTGCATTCCTTCGCAGAAGAGGTTTAAGTACATTTGCCATCGCTCTAATCGCATTGGGAGTCACAGATTTAGTCTTTGCACTTGATTCAATTCCGGCAATTCTCGGGTTAACAACAAGTACTTATGTGGTAATTACCGCAAATATTTTTGCCCTAATGGGACTGCGCCAACTTTATTTCTTACTGCAAGGTGCCATGGATCGATTAGTTCATCTGGCTCGCGGGCTATCTTTCATTCTGGCATTTATCGGAGTCAAGATGATTTTGCATGCACTGCACGAGAATGGGGTAAATGTCCCAGATATTTCCCTACAAATAAGCCTGACGGTAATCATTGCAACTTTGGCAATAACAACGCTGACGAGTCTTTATGCCACA
>JASJLO010000019.1:0-25684 GCA_037620605.1 Candidatus Planktophila sp. | reverse complement strand
AAATGTTTGTCCAAGAGTGGTTCGTGTCAGATCTACCTCTGAAACATCCTGCAAAATATTTGGGTGAAAGGTAATGTCCAAGAAGGCTTGTCGCGCTCTAGTAAGACTGATCTCGCCATCAGCGGCACCATCTGTATAATCAAAAGGCCCCTGTGGAGTACGAGCTTGAGCGATCTCTCGCAAATCCCAGATAGTTAACGCACTTTGTAGTCTGGAAGTCCTTCGATGAACCGTTGGCAACGAAAATTTCAACAGTGCTGAAAGTTCACCAAGCTTTGGAAATTGCCTCTTAAAATTATTTCCCACAATTACCTTTCCAGTTATCAAAGAATAGATAGAAGGATATACGCGAAGATTGGATTCCTCTCGTATTATCCAAAAATGCTTGCACAGAATTGTGGCCGGATTTTCCGCTTGCACCTCCAACCGATAGACGAGGGGACTTGAGTTAAAAAGAGGCAAAACGCTCAGTTTTCGCCTATTAGATTTCTTGATAAACAACTGCCCTCGAGGCCCATTGTCAGAGACTGAAGGGTTGTTACCAGATAAGAATTAACAATTAATAGATTCGAGGGGCAGCACACTAGTAATGGCAGAATCACTAAGGTGAAAGTCATGGGACATCAAGGGACATGAAATTGAGTGTTTGCCCATACATCAGAACGGGGCCTCTGGCGCTGAATTCGCACCGTGTGAAATTTTAGAAAATCAGTTTGAATACATCCAAAATTTAGATTCTAATCTGGTCCGATTCACGCCTGAAATTCTATTTCCACTAGCCCCCACCAATAAATTAAGAGTGGTTTATATTTGCTCGCTCGGCCCATTTGGATTTTTAGCAAATGGACGAAAGATCATGGACCAAGGCAACTGGCGCAGAAATTCTCTCTTTAGTGCAATTACATTTAGCGCTAAACCAAAAACTGCCATTAATTTAGGCGTGGCAGGAAGTGGATTAAAGATAAATAGCACAGAAATTGTCATACCTGAAAGCGAAATAAAAGTTAGCAGCATACGTCGAATTATCCAAACCGCTTTATTGCGGCGTGTGAAGTTCCAGAATAATTTGCCTGTCAGCATCAACGAGACAGGCCCAGTAAAAAGAATTAGAGATATGAGCGCCGCGACAACTAGCGCGAGAGATTCCATTTTTTTATTCTATCCGTTAATTTTGTAGAGCTTGCCAATTATCAGAAAGCGCTGCCAGCATTACCATATCTACCGCCACACCGTTAGATCGCGTTACGCGCTGTCTCAGTACGCCCTCACGCTGATATCCAGCCGAGATTAGTAGTTTCTCGGATTGGGAATTATCGACATCAACGGCCGCTTCAATTCTCTTAAAGCCGAGCGTTCCAAAACCGTAATCAGTAATCATTTGGGCGGCGATAGTCCCGATACCTTTACCACGCATAGGAAGATGCATCCAGTAGCCAATCTCTGTCCGATGGTTATCTAAACTAATTGTATGTAAAGAGATAACGCCTGCAAATTCTTTCTCGTCGCCAACACCAAATTCTACGACGAATGGAATCTCTCTTTGTAATTCCATTGACGTTGGCACGCGTTGCACAAAATCTAGGGCATGAGCCATTGTGTAATTTGGAGGAACAGTAGTAAATCTTGGAATTAATGGATCCTGGCACGCGATAAAAATAGAATTTACGTCGCTATCTTGAGGTGGCCGCAATGTAAATCTGCCATATTGCAAGGTCGGAATCTCGCTTGGCCACCAAATCATGCGGTAAGTATGGCTTAATCCAATGGTTTGGCGCATTTAAATAGAGTCTAAAATAGGACGAGCCGGGGTTTCAAATTTCTTGCCAATTGGTGAAGTCCAAGTGCAAGAGCCATCTGCTCTACTCTCAACCTGCCAGCCATCATGGGTTTTAAGTCGATGATGCCTTCGACAAAGAGCGCCAAGATTTTCGGGAGAGGTTCTCCCTCCCGTCTCCCAACTTTTTGCATGATCAATATCAGAGAGCGCAGCTGACCTGCGACAACCAGGAAATCTACAAGTTCTATCGCGAGCTATTAAGAAATCAACTAGCGCTTGAGGCGGTTCGTAACTTTCTCTCCCATAATCCAATAAATTTCCAGTTTGGGGGTCTGTAATAAAGCGCTTCCACTTTCCATCGGCAGCTAGCTCTCTGGCAACTGATGCTGGAATCGCGCCATATCCAGCCAACTGTCCTGGATTTTCGGCAAGACCCAAAAGTGTAGGAAGGTCGATAGTTACATTTACTGAAATTGGACGCCTATGCGGTGTAATGATTTCTGCAGAGGCGGCAAGTGATGCACTGGCTATTGCCGTTAAAGCATCTGCACGTCGCATATCAGAGGAGCGCAGATCGTTGCTATCGGAGTTTTTTGCAATTCTCATATAACTTTCTATCGAATTCATAACTACCTGTGCATCAGCGGCTGGAAGTATGGCAACAATAGTGGATAGCCCATCGCTTTCGGAGTAACAACTTACTCTACGAGTTTGACTTGCCTGCGCGACACTTTCTTCAAATATTTCAGGTGAAAAACGAGCGATAGAAGTTCTAACTTGGCTCGCCACCTGTCCAGGAGTATGAAATTCGGCGTGAGCGATAGCGCGTTGTTCAATTTCGAAAATTGCAGATTCAGGTAAGCCATCACGAATTGCTGCGGCAGTTTCCTTGGCAATTGCAGTTGCATGGGCTGGAGAGATTTCACCTGTGGCTAGCGCAGAACAAGTATTTGGAAGGTGGTTAACTAATGTGCGCGCCACATCGATTCGCAACTGGGCCGTTATTGGCGCTAGCCGCAGAACAGTTGAGATATCTTCCCGCTCGACCTCATCAACGCCGAAGAAAGGTTCGTTGCCAGTGGCTTTGCTTGCTTCTTGACCGGCCACTAAAACTATGGCGCGTTGCATTAACGCTTGCAGCCAGCCGGTTTGGCGCTCTAGCGCGCTTAGATAATCAATTCTCTCTGACATATCGAGTAAATGTGGATTAATCGCAACTAGCGCTGTAAGCGTTTTAATACCCGGGATTGCTCGCAGTAATTCAGAAATTTCTGGGAGCCAAGCGCCATTGATTTCATGAGGGTAGGCCATCTCTGATTCCATACTGAAATCATCTCGATTGCCACTGACAATAATTCAACTAAATAGCGGCTTATCCACAGCGTGAAAGAAGGAAATTTAAAGTTGCTGGTAGTTGAAAGTTCAACTACTCTTAACTTTAACCGAAGGAGTTAGAAATGCCTGCAGTAACAGTTAGTGATGTAACTGTCCTACCTCGCGTTAGCGATATCCCAAATTCTCGAGCCCGTCGCGTTAAGAGCATCACGACCGCTCCGCAAGGTTTTGAGGGTGAAGGCTTTCCAGTTCGTCGCGCTTTTGCAGGCATTGATTTAGCCGAGCTAGATCCATTCATTCACCTCGATCAAATGGGTGAAGTCGAATATGCGCCGGGTGAACCTAAGGGAACGCCATGGCATCCACATCGCGGCTTTGAAACCGTTACCTACATTATTGATGGCATCTTTGATCACAAAGATAGCAACGGTGGCGGAGGAACGATTTCTAATGGAGATACGCAGTGGATGACAGCTGGCGGTGGAATTTTACATATTGAAACTCCGCCTGAGCATTTGGTTATGAGCGGCGGCCTATTCCACGGTTTCCAACTTTGGGTAAATTTGCCAGCCGCGAAGAAGTGGTTGCCGCCGGCTTATCAAGACGTGCGCGCAAACGATGTGGCCCTTTTATCTAGCACAGACGGTGGGTCTTTAATTCGCATCATCGCCGGCGAACTTGATGGACATGTTGGACCGGGTACAACGCAAACGCCAATTACTTTAATTCACGCAACCATCGTACCCGGTGCAGAAATTCGCCTTCCTTGGCGTAAGGATTACAACGCACTTGCTTACACAATGTCAGGGCATGGGTTTATGGGCGATGAAGCGCGCCCAGTGCAAAGTGGGCAACTAACTGTCTTTGGTGATGGTGATAGCATCGTAATTCGCGCTGCAAATCAACAAGAATCACGATCTCCAAATCTAGAGCTATTTATATTAGGTGGCCAACCAATTAAAGAACCTGTTGCATGGATGGGCCCTTTTGTAATGAATACCAAGTCTGAAGTTATGCAGGCATTTGAAGATTTCCAGAAAGGCTTACTTGGGTCAATTCCTGCGATTTACAAGGATGATGCCAAGGGTCCAATTAATCGAACCGATAAGTTGAGCGGGGATATCCTCGACGTTCATAACGCTCCCAAGGGGTTACAGAAGAGTTAAATTTGCAGCGTAGAATGCACCTATGTCTTTACAAAAGGTGCTTCTCTATTATGGATTCACACCCATAAATGATCCTGTTGCCGTGCAACTTTGGCAGAAAACTTTATGTGAATCCCTTAACCTAAAGGGAAGAATTTTAATTTCACCTACCGGAATAAACGGCACTCTTGGTGGCCATATAGATGACTTACGCAAATATGTAAAGAATACAAAGAAGTACCCTGGATTTAAAAAAATCAACTTCAAGTGGTCACAGGGGATAGGCGATGAATTCCCTCGGCTTTACATCACTTTAAAAGATGAACTAGTCGCATTCGGGAATCCAGATGAAATTAAAGTTGATGAAGATGGCGTAATTGGTGGAGGCAAACACCTGCGTCCAGAGCAAGTACACGAACTGGTAGCAGAGCGAGGAGATGATGTTATCTTCTTTGATGGGCGCAACCAGTTCGAGGCGAAAATTGGCAAGTTTAAAAATGCCGTAGTTCCAGATGTCGATACTTCGCGAGACTTTGTCCGCGAAATTGAAAGTGGAAAGTATGACTATCTAAAAGATAAGCCAGTTGTCACATATTGCACTGGCGGTATCCGTTGTGAAATTTTATCTGTGGTTATGAAAAATCGTGGTTTTAGAGAGGTTTACCAATTAGATGGTGGGATTGTTAAATATGGTGAAAAATTTGCAGATGATGGGTTCTGGGAGGGCTCTCTCTACACCTTCGATTCACGTATGGCGATTGATTTTTCAAAGAAAACGAAGGTAATTGGCGAATGCGAAATTTGCCAAGCGTCAAGCAAGATATTCCGCAATTGCCGTACTAAAACTTGCCACGAGTTGATTCTGCTCTGTGATTCATGTAACGACCTTCCAGCCAACACCAAATGCACACACGATCAAAGCAAGGTACGCGATACCGAGAGGGTTGGTTAAAGCGCTTTAAGCGCACTGACAACTTTCGTAAGTGATGCTTTTGCATCTCCAAATAGCAACATCGTCTTTGGGTCATAGAGCAATTCATTTTCGATTCCCGCAAAGCCTGGTCGCATAGAGCGTTTTAAGAATATTACGTTTGCGGCATTTGCAACTTCCAAGATTGGCATTCCATAGATTGGACATCCCGGCGTTGTCTTAGCGGCAGGGTTTACAACGTCATTTGCACCAATCACAATTGCGACATCTGTCTGTCCAAAAGTTGGATTTACCTCGTCCATTTCCGCCAATTGATCATATGGAACACTGGCTTCAGCTAAGAGCACATTCATATGTCCCGGCATACGACCGGCAACGGGATGGATTCCGTATGCAACGTCAATGCCCTTGGAGATCATTAAATCTGCCAACTCGCGAACAGTATGTTGTGCCTGTGCAACCGCTAATCCGAAGCCAGGAACAATAACTACGCGGCGTGCATAGTTAAGCAAGATTGCGACATCATCAGGTGAGCCAGAATGAACTGGACGTTCTTCGCCGGCAGCCGCTACATCTTGTGGCTTGGCGGTAAATGCACCAAATAAAGTTCCGAATAATGATCGGCCCATTGCATCTGCCATTAAACGAGTCAATATTGTTCCTGATGCGCCAACCAAAGTACCGGCGATAATCAACAAGGTTGAATCTAAAACATAACCACTTGCCGCAACTGTTAAACCAGTAAATGCATTTAATAGCGAAATTACGATTGGTACATCTGCTCCACCAACGGGGAGAACAAATAAGATACCGAATAGAAGTGAAAGTGCGGCAAGCACTAATAGCGGTGTAGTTCCAAGTGCTGCAACCACCCAGCCAGATACGCCAAGTACTGCTGCAAGTGTTGCCGCGATTACAAAGCGGCCACCAGGAAATACAACGGGGCGAGTAGTCATCAACTCTTGTAATTTCATAAAGGTGATAATCGATCCGCTAAATGATACGCAGCCAACCACAACTGTAAATACAGTAAAGATAACCTCGGCCTTGGTCGCTTCGGCTCCAAGATTCAAATATTCAACAATCGCAACAAGTGCGGCAGCGCCACCACCTACGCCATTAAAAAGCGCAACTAGTTGTGGCATCTGAGTCATTTGAACTTTTCGCGCCGCAGGAACACCGATTGCTAAACCAATCGCGATCGCTCCCAATATCCAACCAAGATTATGAAGAGGTAGTGAATGCGCTGGCGAACTATCTCGTGGGGGTGTTACGTAGATGAATACGACCAGTGTCGCAATAGTCGCGCCCAAGGCACCAATTAAATTTCCGCGCCTGGCAGTCTTTGGGTGCGATAGCCCTTTAAGAGCAAGAATGAAACAGACGCCAGCAGCAAGTCCAATTAAGTCATAAAGATTGCTGCTCATTTATCTGCCTCCTTTTTCTTACCTTTAAACATTTCGAGCATGCGATCGGTAACCACAAATCCACCGACCATATTTATAGTGGCGAGCACAATCGCGGCAAGGGATAGACCAAGTTCGAGGTTTGTTTCACTGTGGTCTGCCACGATGATCGCGCCAACCAAGATCACTCCATGAATTGCATTTGCACCTGACATAAGGGGCGTATGTAAAGTCGATGAAACTTTAGAGACTACTTCAAATCCCACAAATACTGATAAAACAAAGATAGAAATAATTGCCATTGCATCCATTATTTGGCTCCTCCTGCGCTTGGGTCGCGACGTTCTCCACCATGAGTTACTGCAGAGGCGTTAATAATTTCATCACCAAAATCAAGGTTAAGTGCAACTGGTGAACTGTCAGTGCTTGGCGTTGTCATTAAAGTAAGTAAGTTAACGATATTTCGAGAGTACAAACTTGAAGCATGAAATGGCAGTTGGCTAGGAACATCTTTTCCACCCCAAATACGGACTCCGCCACTCGTTACAATAACTTCACCTGGCTTTGAACCTTCTACATTGCCACCAGTTTCAGCAGCTAAATCAACAATGACAGTGCCTGGCTCCATAGAATCGATCATCGCCTGTGTCATCAAGCGTGGTGCAGTACGCCCCGGAACTGCAGCGGTCGTAATAACAACATGTGACTTAGCAATATAAGGAGTGAGCAGCTCCCGCTGTTTAGCAGCTCGTTCTTCCGTCATCTCGCGGGCATACCCACCTGCACCCTCAAGTGATTCGAGTTCTAGCTCAATAAAGGCAGCACCCATGGATTTAACTTCGTCCGCTGAAGATGGGCGAACGTCGTAGGCAGATACAACCGCGCCTAAACGCCGCGCTGTTGCAATCGCCTGAAGACCTGCAACACCTGCGCCAAGTACAAGTACTTGTGCGGGCGTCACGGTTCCAGCGGCAGTCATAAGCATTGGAAAGAACCTAGGAGACATCTCAGCGCCTACCAGAACAGCGCGGTATCCAGCGCATAAAGCCTGTGAAGTTAGCGCATCCATTGATTGCGCACGTGAGATACGTGGAACGAGTTCCAGCGAGAAAGCAGTTGCTTGCGCTTTTACCGCAGCCTCAATTGAATCAAGGGCAGTTACGGTAGAAAGGAAAGAAATTGTTGCTGCACCTTTTTTCAAGGTGGCCATCTGTGCTGGCGTTAAAGGCTGAACTGAGAGCACAATATCTGCGCTGGCAATTACATCACCTTTAACGACATTGGCACCTACTGCAGAATAAGCAGAATCAGTACCTTGGGAGTTATCACCAGCGCCTGATTCGATACTCACTTCATAACCAAGGCGAATTAATTTATTGATGATGTCGGGGACAAGCGCAACGCGCTTCTCACCTTCTTTTCGTTCTAATGGGACAGCTACACGCATGGCCAAACAATACCTGCTTCTTAAATTAATGTCCTTTTAATTCTCCACGTATAAGGTGATAGAGCAGCGCCTGAATCGTGGTTCTGCGATGGAAAGCCTCGCGCCAGATAACTGACTTTGGCCCATCAATTACAGATGCTGCTACCTCTTCACCGCGGTGAGCAGGAAGACAGTGCATAAATATGGAGTCCTTTCTTGTTTGAGCCATCAATTCCTGAGTTACAGCAAAGGGTTGCAAGACCTTAAATTTATCTGCACGCTCTCCTTCAGGATCGCCCATTGACATCCAGACATCTGTATAAATCACGCTGGCATCTTTAGCGGCCGCAATAGGGTCATCTGTTACTTCAAGGGTAGCGCCAGTATTTTTTGCAATTGCCTGGGCGCGAGCGACATGGATAACATCTGGTGCCCATTTACCGCCGGGAGTTGCCACAACAACATGTGCCCCCATAGTCGCGCCCATAGTTAGCCATGCGTTAGCCATATTGTTTCCATCACCTAGATAAACAAATTTACGGCCACTCACATCATCTCCAAAATTTTCGCGGATAGTCAACCAATCTGCTAAAAGTTGAGTGGGATGGTCTTCATCGGTTAGCGCATTAATAATTGGGATAGTTGAATTTGCGCCAAGTTCGTCTACATCTGCCTGAGCAAAGGTTCGAATAATAAATGCATCACAGTAGCCACTAATAATTTTTGCAGTATCTGCGATGGTCTCGCCGCGGCCTAACTGCAATTCATCCCCGCGGATAAAAATTGGCGTACCACCTAAATGAGCGATAGCGGTTTCTGAAGATAAGCGAGTTCGCGTTGAAGGCTTTGTCATATAAATCGCAATGCTCTTGTGAGCTAGCGCATCTTTCGAGCGCAGTGGGTTCTCAGCAAACTCAGAAGCAGTAGTCAGGAGTAGTTCAATATCTGCTCGAGATAAATCTGAGGTACGTAGCAAGTCCTTCATCTTCAAATTCTACCTGTAACCACTATCCTTTATGCCATGGGTATTTTCCGCAGAAACTCTCCCGAATCTGAAGGAGATACCGGCCTACTCACCCGCCCTGAAATACAGGATGATGATGGTGGGCACGATCGATATTCTCATTATGTTAAGAAAGAGAAGATCGTCGAATCCGCTGTTACTGGTAAAGCAGTACGCGCCTTATGTGGCAAAAAATGGATTCCTTCGCGTGATCCCGAAAAATATCAGGTCTGCCCAGTGTGTAAAGAAATCTATGACGGCCTCTCACGCAACTCTCCGGAAAAGTAATTCAATCTCCTTGAGGCCACTGGCTGCTTTAGCCGTAGTCTCTTCGATTTTATTAAATCTAATCTTATTAAATCCAGCTTCAAGTGCTAGTCAACCAAGAAAGATTTTAACTGGTTGGATTCCCTACTATTCAATTAAAACTTCAGTACCTGCGGCCATCAGTAATGCAGATTTAATAAATGAAGTTATGCCATTTTGGTACACGCTCAAATTTAATACAAAGACAAAATCTGCGATTGTGAAAGATCTATACGAATCTGCAAAATTAAGTGCTCCGATGTCAACACCGTTAAATGCCTTACGAGCTGCAGGCATTCAGATAATTCCGACAATTACCGATGGGATGGCAAAGCTAGAACTTTCGAATTTATTATCTACACCAACAGATAGAACTAAGACAGCACAGACCATCGCTAGCCTAGTAATTGCAAATAACTATGACGGAATAGATTTAGACTTTGAAGGTTTTGCTTTTGTTGACGGCAGCGCGAGCTGGGCTAAAACTTCACCATACTGGGTCGCTTTTATAAAGGAGCTCTCTACTCTATTACGCGCCAATGCTAAAATTCTCTCCGTCACAACTCCATATAACTTTAACCCTACTGAAAAACAGAAGGGCTATACGGTTTACGCTTGGCCAAAGATTGCTCCCTATATCGATCGCTTGCGAATCATGACTTACGACTATTCAGTTTCTAAAGTTGGGCCTATTGGTCCGCTTGCTTGGACCGAGAAGACCGTTGCATATGCAACTTCTATCATGCCAGCTTCAAAGGTTTATCTAGGAATTGCTGGATATGGTCGTGACTGGGTAACGAAAGTCGAAGGCATTTGTCCTGCACCCTTTATTAACGCCATTAAAGTCGGTGCAAAAGCTGCAACCTTTGTAATGCGAGATGCTGAATTGCTTGCCTCTAGCTATCAAGTAACACCGGTTTTTAATGATAAGTATGGTGAGGCAACATTTACATATTTAAAATCATATGAAGGTTTAACTGCCGATGGCAGATCGACTACTTGTACCGCGACACGAACTGCTTGGTATCAAAATAGCCAAAGCTATCTACTACGAGCCGAATTGGTAGCTAAATATAAAATTGGCGGCCTAACGGCTTGGACCTTAGGGATGGAAGAGCCAATGGCGATGGAGGCTATACGCCAGGTTGCTATAAATATTGCGCCATCGAAAGTACTTAGTGCTTTCGATGTGGATAACGTTAGCGCTGTATATGGGAAAGTGATTAATTTAATGGGGTTGCTTACGCTCGAAGATACTTCAGTCGTATCAAATCAATCTGTACGTATTGAAGGTAAAGCTGCTCAGGATGATAACTGGCGACTATTGGGATTGGCCACTACTGGCGCCGATGGAAAGTTTTCAAACTCAATTCTACTTTCGCGTCCAATGATGCTCCGCCTAGCCACTGATGGCACTTGGGATCGCGCTGAATCTAGAAGCAATGAAATAGCTGTAGTAATTGATAGAAGAATCTCGCTCAGTGCTCCTGCAACCGGCCGCTCATATGTACCTATTGAAATTTCTGGAGTTATTAGTCCAAGAAGTGCGGATTCCAAAATCATCTTGATGAGATATTCGCGTGGCACTTGGAAGCAGCTGCAGACAACTTTGAGCAGTGAGAATGGTGAATTTAGCTTCCTCGTTGAAAATTTAGGGCGCTCAATTGCGAAGTTCCAAGTAATCGTTGAGGAAGATCAAGTTTGGCAGCAAGTTGTAGCCCCAGAATTCTCTATCATTATCAGGTGATGGTTAAGACTGATACGTGGATCGAAGAGGAAATTCAGTCTATTTTCTCGGGCGATACCCCATGGATAACCATCGTTTGGGATGACCCAGTAAATTTGATGACTTATGTAACCTATGTATTAATGGAGCTATTCGGATATCCAAAGGCTAAGGCACAAGAGCTGATGATGAAGGTACATACAGAAGGCAAGGCGGTTGTCTCTACAGGTAGCCGCGAAGAGATGGAACATGATGTCGCGCGCCTGCATGAATTTGGGTTATGGGCCACTTTGCAGCGAGGTGATCAGGCGCTATGAAATCTGAAGGATTTAAACGCCACGGCAGCAATTCTTATGTAGCCGAATTTGCTGAAAATGAACGCGAGATTTTAATAAATTTAACGGAACAAATTATAGAACTTTTGGCGGAGAGAGTTGATCATGCCCAGGAAGATCCACTGGCAGCCATGGTAGGAATTACTTCTCACGACACACCACCAGAAGATGAGGTCCTTCATCGGCTTCTTCCAGATGCATATCAAGACCAAGTGGAATCTGCAGAATTTCGTCGTTATACCGAGTCAACCCTGCGAAATAAGAAACAGGCTCATGCCATGGCGATGCGGATGTATTTAAAAAGTGCAGAAGATGGAACAATTGACCTAGATCATGATGCTGCAAATGCATGGCTGGGCGCGATAAACGATATTCGCTTAGCTTTAGGAGTTCGATTAAATGTGCAAGAGCGAACCCATAATGAGCTAGAACTCCTAGCCCCCGATGACCCACTGCGAGGTGTCTATATTGTCTATGGATGGCTTGGCTGGCTACAAGAAGGTCTGGTCGAAACTTTGATGGATGAAAGTTAGAATATAACTCTTATGTCCCTAACTATTTCGCGCGCGTTAGTAAATGCGATTATTGAACAATCAAAAGTTGAGTACCCCGATGAATGTTGTGGCGTAATTCTAGGTCCGATTGGAAAAGGTGAACCACTTCGATTAAAGAAGATGGTAAATGCGGCGCACTCACCAACTTTTTATGAGTTCGATCCGAAAGACCTACTCTCCCTCTACCGCGAAGCAGACGATAATGATGAAGAGCTAGTGGTGATCTATCACTCTCATACCGAGACTGAGGCTTATCCATCACGTACAGATATTGCCTATGCTGGTGAACCGGGAGCCCATTATGTATTGGTCTCTAGTCGCAAAGAGATTGCACCTGCAATTGAATTTCGCTCATACCGAATTATTGATAGAGTAGTCACGGAAGAAGAAGTTTCGATTACCGAATAATGCAAATCTTCGCCATAATAATGACATGAGTAATGAAGTACGAATTCCAACAATTCTCCGCCCATTTACCAAAGACCAGAAAATAGTTGCAGCCAGCGGTCTCACTCTGACAGCGTTGATTGTCGATCTCGATAGTCAGTACCCCGGAATATCCGAACGCCTATTAGAAAATGGTGCGTTACGTCGCTTCATTAATATTTACATAAATGATGAGGATGTACGTTTTATGGGTGGATTAGAAGCCCAACTTAAGGATGGCGATTCAGTAACAATTCTTCCCGCAGTTGCTGGCGGATAACTTTGGCCAGATACGACTCACTTGAAACTTCAGTGGGAAATACACCTTTAATAGGGTTACCGCGATTGTCTCCAGCACCAAATGTTCGTTTATGGGCGAAGATGGAAGACCGCAATCCGACGGGTTCGATAAAAGACCGCACTGCTATTTCGATGATTAACGCTGCAGAAAAAAGTGGGCTACTAAAACCAGGTGCCACGATATTGGAACCAACAAGTGGAAATACTGGAATATCTCTTGCTATGGCAGCCAAGGTGCGTGGATATAAATTAATTTGTGTAATGCCAGAGAACACCAGCCCCGAGAGACGTCAATTACTTGAGATGTGGGGTGCCGAGATTATTTCTTCTCCGGCAGCAGGAGGATCAAATGAAGCCGTTCGGGTTGCTAAAGAACTTGCGGCAAAGAACCCTGAATGGGTTTTCCTTTATCAATACGGCAATCCGGCAAATACCCAAGCGCACTATGAAGGTACAGGCCCAGAGATATTTAAAGATCTACCAACAATCACGCACTTTGTAGCTGGACTTGGTACAACAGGAACTTTAATGGGCGCCGGTAAATATTTACTAGAGCAGAATCCAGATATTAAAATTATTGCTGCCGAACCGCGTTATGGCGAAGTTGTATATGGTCTGCGAAATATTGATGAAGGTTTTGTACCTGAACTCTATGATGCAACAATTTTAAATCGTAGGTTTTCAGTTGGTGCGCAAGATTCAGTTAAGCGTGTGCGTGAACTACTTGAAGTCGAAGGAATTTTTGCCGGTATTTCAACGGGGGCAATCTTGCATGCTGCGATAGCCCTTAGCAAAGAAGCGATTGCTGAAGGTCGCAGCGCCGATATTGCATTTATAGTCTGTGATGCAGGCTGGAAATATCTATCAACGGGTATTTATGGATCAGATATCGCAACAGCAACAGATGAACTAGACGCAACGCTCTGGGCATAGCTCGCCGGCATCTAAGCCAATCGACTAGGCAGGGTAGTCTTGCTCCTGTGAGTGATGCACCAATAGGAATTTTTGATTCAGGAGTAGGTGGCTTAACTGTCGCCCGTGCAATTCTTGATCAACTTCCTAATGAGTCAACTCTTTATATTGGTGATACCGCGCGTGGGCCGTATGGGCCTCGGCCACTCTCTGAAGTTCGCACATTCGCACTTGAAACTCTAGATTATTTAGTTGAGCAAGGCGTAAAGGCGCTGGTCATCGCATGCAACACAGCTAGCGCTGCCATGTTGCGAGATGCGCGAGAGCGTTATTCGATTCCAGTAGTAGAAGTGATTCAACCAGCAGTTCGCCGCGCTGTCGCAGCTACACGTTCGGGGCGGATTGGTGTAATCGGCACTCAAGCAACTATAGATTCACGGGCTTACTTAGATGCTTTTGCTGCAGCGCCACATCTACAAATTACTTCCATAGCCTGCCCCCTCTTTGTCGAGTATGTCGAGCGAGGAGAAACTTCCGGTGATGCCATTACTCAGGTTGCACGCGAATATCTTGCGCCAGTAATCGCCGCTAATGTCGATACCTTGGTTTTAGGGTGCACTCACTATCCACTCTTAACTGGAGTTATCTCCTATGTCATGGGAAATGAAGTCTCGTTGGTATCTAGCGCCGAAGAGACTGCGAAAGATTTATACCGCACACTGGTCGAGAATTCACTTTTACGCCCCGCAAGTAGTGAACGCGCAGCACATAAATTTTTGGCAACTGGTGATTCTGCAGCATTTGAAGTTTTGGCACGTAGATTTTTGGGGCCTGAGGTGGGTTCTGTTCAACATATCGATTGGAAGTAAATGGCACGCATCGACGGAAGAAATGAAAACCAACTTCGCGAAATCAAAATTACTCGCAAGTGGTTAGATCACGCCGAAGGCTCGGTTTTAGTTGAATTCGGTAAGACTCGAGTTCTTTGTGTTGCCTCATTTACCCCAGGTGTTCCAAGATGGTTAAAGGATTCTGGTAAAGGGTGGGTTACATCTGAATACGCCATGTTGCCAAGAGCAACTCATACTCGTTCAGACCGTGAAAGTGTAAAAGGTAAATTAGGTGGGCGTACGCAAGAGATTTCCCGATTGGTAGGAAGATCTCTTCGCGCCATCGTGGATATGAAAGAGCTGGGAGAGAATACGATCGTCATCGACTGTGATGTATTGCAGGCTGATGGAGGCACTCGAACAGCTGCAATCACAGGCGCTTACGTTGCGCTCGCAGATGCAATTTCCTGGGCCAAATCACAAGGACATATCAAGGCAGATTCAAAACCCCTGAGCGATTCTGTAGCTGCAGTATCTGTTGGAATAATCGGTGGAGTTCCAATGCTAGATCTGTGCTATGAAGAAGATGTGAGAGCTGACACGGATATGAATGTAGTTTGTAGCGGTGATGGGAGATTCATTGAGGTGCAAGGTACTGCCGAAGGCGTTCCTTTCGATCGAGGGCTACTTGATTCACTTTTGAATTTAGCTGTTACTGGTTGTGTAGAACTAGGTGAAATTCAGCAGGCGGCACTTACCAATTGATCCCCCACAAATTAATTCTGGCCACGCGCAACCAAGGCAAAGTGGAGGAGTTTCGTCGGATCCTGGATCAAGTCGCAGGGGGCGCGATTGAATTAATCGGAATTTCCCAATTTCCAGATTTGGCAGATGTTGCAGAGACTGGAGAAACCTTTGAGGAAAACGCCTTACTTAAGGCGCGTACGATCTCTTTAGCTACCGGAATACCTTCGATTGCCGACGACAGCGGGCTATGTGTCGATTTTTTAAATGGCGACCCGGGTATTTATTCTGCTCGTTGGGCTGGCAGGCACGGCGATGATTTGGCCAATACAGAAAAGGTTTTAAAATCATTATTAGGCGTACCTGACGAAGAACGGGGAGCGCATTTCATTTGTGTAGCCGCACTCGCCCTACCTGATGGCCGCAGCCACGTTGAAGAGGGCCGATTTGATGGCTCGATTCTGCATCATCCAATTGGAGACCATGGTTTTGGCTATGACCCAATATTTAAACCTATCGGGCTCGATATTTCTAGCGCGCAGATGAGCGCCGGAGAGAAAGATGCAGTTAGCCACCGCGGAAAATCACTCCGAGCTATCGCACCGCATGTCATCACTTTGCTCAACACCCTAGGCTAAACTTTGCTTATACGGGTTCGTTCCAATACTTAAGGAGTCACGTCGTGGCAGTTAAGAAAAAGTCAGCAGCCAAGAAAGTTACCAAGAAAGTTACCAAGAAAGCACCAGCAAAGAAGAAAGCTGCGGCCAAGAAAGTAAGTAAGAAGGCACCAGCAAAGAAGAAAGCTGCGGCCAAGAAAGTTACCAAGAAGAGAGCCACCTCGAGTTCAATTGTTATTCCTTCGGTTTCTTTCGGTGGTTCTAAGAATTCAGCGCGAGTAAATGTCACAACTATGCCGACTCCAAAGTCTGCCCCAGCTAAATTGGCCGATAAACCAACTTCTGCGCCAAAGCAAGGGACTTCACCTCGCGTACTTTTAGCGGCAATTATTGGAATAGCTATACTTGCAATTATCGTTATTGCGCGCCCTTCATCTGACTCTGAGACAGCAACTCCAGCACCTACAGCATCGGCTACTTCATCCGAATCTGCTTCTCCAGCGGCTAGCGCCACGGCTACGCCAGAGGAATCTGAACCAGCTACAGAGGCAGTAACAGAAATTACTGCACCAACTCGTTTTATTGGCAACTGGAAAGATTCTGAAAAATCAGTGATGGTAATTACTTGGAGATCTCCTGCAGCAATAGCCGGACTAACAGGTTATAAGTTTGAAGTTCGTTCCGGAATGGGCGAATGGAGCGAAGCTGGAATGTTACCTATCGATCAGCTCTCAATTGAATTTACTAAAGGTTCAGCTGATGGATCGACTTCATTCCGAATTTCATCTATCTACGCAGATGGACAGAGCGCGGTCGCAGATGCATTTGGATTTGCTGGCCAGTTCGCATAACTATAAATTAAATAAAGCCCTCGCTATTTTGCGGGGGCTTTATTTATAGGTGCACTTCGATGGCTGCAACATAGGCCTTGACACCAGCTGTCACTAAGTGGACTCCATCTGGTGCAAAAAATTCAGGATGGCCATTAGAGATTTGATCCCATGGAACTACATATGTATTTGGATAGTTAGCGGCTATTTCAGTAATAAGTGAATTATTTTCCTCTTTCCATGGACGAGGAACTGCCGTATTCACGATTATCCGCACAGGTGCTGCCTTTACAGCTTCTAAAATCGAAAGAATCTGAGCTCGAGTAAGTGCATTATTGTTACCTAAATTAAATACAATTGGTGAATTCATTGCTGAGATTCCATCGTGGAGCATTACATCCAAAAGTTCTGGCGCCTGTCTTCCAACTCGAGCATTAATAAGGGTAATCTGATGGCGAGCTTCGATCTCATGACGAATACCAAGGATTACAGAATCGCCCGTCACCCACAGCCCAGGTACCTCTGAGTTAATAGGTGCCTTTATTAAAGCTTGCTCTGCATCCTTTAGTGATTGGACAATTTCAAGATTCTTTTTATCTGTCTCAACAATCGCGTTGACACTTACCACACTTGATGTTAATAAAATAAGTAGAACAATTGATGCAGATATAGATTTCTGGCGTTTTCGAATCTTCGCTTCGCGATACTTCAATCCTTTCATCCAAAATACTACTGCGCCACTTCGAATAGGAAGTTCTACTAAACGAAGCGAAATATCCGCTAATGCAAATACCAATAAAATTCTTAGTAAAAAGAGTGCCCAATCTTCTCCAGTGATGTCAACTTGTGGACGTGAAATTTGAAATATTACCCAATGCCATAAGTAAATTGCGTATGATCGTTCACCAATCCAAAGGAGGATTGGATTACGTAGTAGTGGGGCAAATCTTGAAACAGGATGGACAATTGAAACTAAAATTGCCGTCCCAAATAATCCAGCTAATGGAAAAGCTAATTTATATAGCGCGGAGTTGCTTTCATCAATTAGTAGAAAAGTGGCGATAATTCCGATGAAGCCAAAAACACCAATTCCATCAATAAAATCTTGCGCCCGGCGCGTGACATGCAGGCTAAAGTTTTGTGGAATCCAACTGACCGCCAGCGCTGCACCCAAAAAGAGGCCAATGCTATGGGTATCAGTTCCAAAGTAAACGTGGCTGACATCTGCTGAACTTGTGGCATCTATCTGGAATGAGAAAAGCATCAAGGTAATACCTGAAATGGCGGCAATAATGAGTGCTGCTAATGGGATTCGCTTCTTACCAAGGAACCTGAGAACCAATAGCAATATGAGGGGCCAGAGTAGGTAGAACTGCGCTTCAACAGCCAGCGACCAGGTATGTTGAAGTAGTGGTGGGCGGCCGCTTGTTTGGAAATAATCTTGTTCGTTAAATACCAACCACCAGTTCATCACCCCAAAAAGCGAGTATGGGGCATCTGTTATGAATTTCCTCGTGGTTTCCGGTGCCCAGAGACCCACAACAATTGATGTGGTAATAAGCAAAAAAATTAGCGGTGGGACTAAGCGTCTAATGCGCGCTAAATAAAAATTACGTAAATCTAGTCCACCACGTTCCTGAATAGAATCTAAAAGTAGACGAGTAATTACATATCCAGAAATTACAAAGAATAGATCGACTCCTAAGAATCCACCAGGTATCCAAGAGATTCCGAGGTGGTAAAGCATTACCGCAATTACAGCTACGGCACGAAGGCCATCTATGGCAGGGATATATTGGATACCGCCTCTGGTAGCCATTTGTATTACCGACGCTTAGCGGATTTTTTCTTTACTGCGCTTTTCTTTGCTGGCGCTTCTCGCGCAGGAGCAGAAAGTTCTGGCTTGGTACGTTGGCTTAAAACTTTTTTTGGCCCTGTATGAATAACCGTATTATCTGCATTTAAATTATCAGTTACATTCTTGTGAAGTTCGGCTAAGCGGGAATAAGCAGAATCTAGCCGCGAGCGACTCTGGTTAATGGCTTGTTCGGCGGCGTCAAGTGATTGTGTCTGAATGCGATAAAGGCGCTCTGCCTCCGAGATAACGCCACTGAGCCATTGTCGATACTCGGCAACTTCATTCGTTGCTTGCAAAACAATTCTCTCGCCTTCGCGCCGTGCGGCTTGTGCAAGGGCGGCCACCTCTCGGCGCTTTTCGTCATAAACAGCTTGAGCTTCACGTTCTGCTTGCGCAACTCTCTCATTGGCTTCGGCTTCTGCAGTTATTATATATTTACGGCCCCGCGCTTCAGCTCCCGAGAGAATGGAGCGCGCCTTAGTTTCTGCGCTTTCAGCTACGTCTTTTGCTTGGCGATTAGTCTCTAAGATTATTCGCTCTGAATACCCCACAGCCTTGGCTTCTCGGCTCTGCGCAGATTTAATCATGGCCATCGCAGTTTCGGTGGCTAGGATTTCAAACTCTTCTTTTGTTAAGCCATTTATGTCGCGTCGGGCGCGAAGTTCATTTAGTTGGGATTCAAGTTCACGGATACGATCTATTGAATTTGGTGCAGCAGCTCCACCGTCTTTGTATCCAACCCAATTCAGGAAAGTCTTCTTCTCAGCCATGTGAATAGATTAGAGCAAAGGTAGCCTTCTCCAAAAGAGGGTGATTTATTGGCGGTAGATGGCAAACGAGACCGCTAAATACTGCGATACCCACGCGGCAACGACGAAGATATGGAAGAGCTCATGGAATCCGAAGTATTTGGCATCTCGCCCAGGCTTCTTGAGAGCATAGAAGATGGCACCAACTGAATATAAGAGCCCACCAATGATCACTGGAATTAGTACCCAGAAGCCGCCCTCCTGATAGAGCTGCGGAGTATAAACAACTGCTACCCATCCAAGTAATAAATAGTTGGCGACATAGAGCCATCGTGGGGCGCCAAGCCAAAATATGCGCATTGCAACTCCTAGGAGTGCGCCAAGCCAAACAACCGACAGCAGAATGGTTCGGTCGTTGCCATGCAAGAGTGCGACTGCAAATGGTGTGTACGACCCGGCAATTAGTAGATTGATATTGGCATGATCCCAGCGGCGCCAAATCTTCTTCTTTTCTGGAGACCAAGGGACGCGATGGTAGATCGCCGAAACGCTAAAGAGCATTATTGCTGTCACTGAGTAGAGCGCTACCGAGAATTTCAATGAGTTTTTACTCAGGATGAATAGAACTAGGGAAGCGATGATTACAACTGGCGTTGCGCCAAGATGAAACCAGCCGCGTAATTTTGGCGGGGTGGCTAAAGGCACTTCTCCGTCAGCTGCTCCGCTACTCATGGCACAACTCTAAGGGCTAAGTCAGCTTTTACCCTTTTGCTGCGATGAATCCTGCCTCAAGATCTGCCTTAATATCCTTAATATTTTCTAAGCCAAGACTTAAGCGGACCAAGCCTGGCGTTACTCCAGCGGCAAGCTGTTCATCAGCGCTCAATTGCGAATGTGTAGTGGTTGCTGGATGAATGACCAACGAACGCACATCACCAATATTTGCCACATGGCTAAAGAGTTTCAAAGACTCCACAAATTTCTTTCCAGCAGCTACCCCACCCTTAAGTTCAAAAGATAGGACTGAACCTGAACCTTGTGGCGAGTACTTCTTGGCAAGTGCGTTATATTTTGAAGACGGCAATGACGCGTAGTTAACCTTCTCAACACTTGGATGAGATTCCAGCCAGCTAGCAACAGCTTTTGCATTCTCGATGTGACGCTCCATGCGCAAACTTAAAGTTTCTAACCCTTGCGCCAATAGCCAAGCGTTAAAGGGGGATACGGCAGCTCCCATATCTCGCAGTAGTTGCAGCCTGATCTTAAAGATATAAGCCAAGTTAGCGCCAAATGCTGAGCCAACCCCGAGCGCCTGAGCAAAGACAAGTCCATGATAGCTAGGGTCTGGCTCATTAAAGTTTTTAAAGCGATCTGGATATTTTGCATAATCAAATCTGCCAGCATCAACAATGGCACCGACGACTGCATTTCCATGTCCGGCTAAGAACTTCGTAGCCGAGTGAATGACTACGTCGGCACCAAAGTCGATTGGTTTTATTAAATATGGAGTTGCCACAGTGTTATCGACGATGAGAGGTAAACCTAATTCATGAGCAATATCGGCAATCGCTTGAATATCTAAAATGTCATTCTTTGGATTTGCAATAGTCTCACCAAAAAACGCTTTGGTATTTGGCTTGGCTGCTTTTCGCCAGGATTCGGGATCTTCTGGATTTTCTACGAAAGTCACTTCGATACCAAATTTAGGTAACGTGTAGTGGAATAAGTTATAGGTGCCACCGTAGAGGCTAGGACTAGAGACAATATGATCGCCAGCTTCTGCCACATTGAGAATTGAGTAAGTAGTTGCTGCGGAACCAGATGCAACTAACAACGCGGCAACTCCACCTTCGAGCGCGGCAACTCGTTGCTCTACCGCATCCTGTGTTGGATTCATGATGCGGGTATATATATTTCCAAGCTCAGCTAACCCAAATAAATTTGCGGCATGTTCGGTATCGCGGAATTGATACGCAGTAGTTTGATAAATAGGTAAGGCGCGCGCACCAGTGGTTGGATCCGCAGTTTGTCCAGCATGAATTTGTAGCGTTTCAAATGACCAGGACTTTGGATCTGACATAGGAACTCTCCTTAGTTGAAATTTCTAAATGCGGGCTGTTTTGGAATTTAGGTTAATGGTATTTCGCTAGAGGAGTAAATTAACAAATATCAGAAAAAAGTTCTCACGAGCGATACGTTGTTGCAACTAATCCGCAATTACTCTCGTTTATCAGCGTTTAGGGGAGATATCCTTAAATCTCTAACTGATCTAACCAGGAGAGATGCCAGCGCAGCACAGAGGGTAATCGTGCCGGTCAGGTAGATCATCGTGCTCACCCCAAAGATATGAGCCAATGGGCCGGCGGCTGCGATACCTAAAGGTGATAAACCAAATGAACCGAACGCATCGTAGGCAACGACCCGCGAGTAAGACTCTTCAGGTATATGTGATTGCAAGGCGGTATTCCAGACGACCATAAATATATCAATCGCCATTCCAGCTAGGAAGGCGCAGATAAGCAAAATCCACATTGGTGAGTCAGCGGCAAGAGAGAAATCCCAAACTGAGGATGCTGCTATTACTAGCATGGCAAAGAGTAATGGTCTAGAAAAATGTACCTTAAGGGATATCAAACTTCCCGCTAGCATTCCAAGAGTTAATGCGGCTAAATTAAAGGACCAAAATTTAGGACCATTGATAAGTTCGGCAAAGTTAAGTGGCCCCAGAATTTGCAATAAAGATTCAAATGCCAGATTTATTGCAGCAAATGCCACCACCATTGTCACAACCCAAGATCGGGAAATAAATTCGAACCATCCTGATTTTAAATCCTGAAATACAGTATTTTTATTTTCTCGGGTGATAGTGGGTAGATCTAGATTCCAAACCAAGAAGCCGGCAATTAGAAAAGTAAACGCATCTGCAAGGAGCGCCCAACCAGATCCGAATGAGGTAACCAGTACTCCGCCAAGGAGCGCCCCTATGACATATCCAATATTTGTCGTCATACTTACGACCGCATTACCGTGCTGTAATTTTGCCTTAGGTAATATTTCAGGAAGCACTCCGGACATTGCTGGCCACCAGAGCGCATTTAATATTCCAAAGAGCGCGCCCATGAGAGCCAATAGAAATACGCTGGAGTTGCCAACGATTAACGAAGTTGCGCTAATTGCAGCAAAGCCACTACCAATTACATCTGCTCCGCCAACTATTCGGTTACGCTTAAATCTGTCTCCGATAACTCCCCCAAATAACATGAGTGAGATCATGGGAAACATTCGGGCGGCCATTACTATGCTGAGATCTTTTGCGGTGGCGCCAGGTAGAGCAAGTACGCCAAAAGCGAGGGCGACGGGGGAGATGCCATTACCCACATTTGAGATAAAACGCGAGAGGGCTAAGGCGCTAAATCCGCTATGGGCGCGCAGTTCATTTAATTGCCTCCACATTCACACAACTCTAGCTGCCAGGGTGAGGGCTTATTCAGGTTGGGGCTAACCCCTGTTTCGGCGGTAGGAAGTGAAAATTTATCTTTTTTTTGCAACTTTTACCCCTTTTCATGTGCAAATGCACCTGAAATGGCGCACAATGGCGTCCCGAGTTGCGGAGGCTGAGACTCCTCGAGGGTTTCATCAGTTGCAACTGGGATTAAGGGCCGCCCGGTCCTTAATTTATTGAGCACCCCACGGAGGCTTATTTACATGGTGAATCTAACTAGCAACCAATGGAACCTCGTCTATAACATCTTCTCGTTTGGACTTGTTTCTATGCTTGCCTGCACTGTCTACACCCTTGTTTCACAAGGTCGTGTATTAGCTAAGTACCGCAACGCTCTCGTAATGTCATCAATGGTTACATTCATTGCTGGCTACCACTACTGGAGAATCTTTAACTCATTCTCAGAATCTTCTGAAGGAATGGTCGTTAAGGTTTCTGGAGACCAGGGTGCGTTCAACGAGGCATACCGTTATGTTGACTGGCTACTAACTGTCCCACTACTTCTAGTTGAAGTTATTGCAGTGCTTGCACTTGCAAAGGAAGTTTCTCGCTCACTCATCACTCGTTTGGTTCCAGCAGCAGCTGCAATGATCGCACTTGGTTACCCAGGTGAAATCTCAAACGATCAGAACACACAGGTTCTATACGGTGTTCTTTCAACACTCCCATTCCTATACATCCTCTATGTCTTGTTCGTAGAGCTTGGTAAGTCACTTGATCGTCAGCCAGAAGGAGTTGCAGCAACCATAGGTCGCTTGCGTCTTCTTTTGATCGCGACATGGGGCGTTTACCCAATCTCATACATTCTTGGTATGGGTGAAGGTATGGCCACAGCAAATCAGTTCGTTGGCGTACAGGTTGGTTACACAATCGCTGACGTATTGGCAAAGTGCGTATTCGGTCTAACAATTTTCAAGATCGCACGCATGAAGTCAATCGCAGAAGGAATGAAGGACGAGCACTAACCGTCTTATAAATAGTTAATATTAAAGGGGCGTCGGGAAACCGGCGCCCCTTTAATTTTTGTAGGATAGGCACATGAGTGAAAACAACCTGTCAAGATATGCCTTGAATAATTATCGGATGGCTAGCTACTTACTAATAGCGATCGGCCTGATCAATCTGCGATATCAGTCTGGCAAAGATGAAGTGTTAACAAATTCTCTCCTTGTGGTAATCCCAGGGGTGTTGGCGCTGTTAATAACTTTCATAAAAGCAAGTCACAAATTTTTAGCACGACGTGAAGTAATGGGCCTCCTGGTCCTTATTGGTGTTGCTCTAGTATTTTGGGCCATATCCAATTAGCGGAAATTAATATCCCTCTTCTTCATTTCCGCAATCAAAACCCTGATGGCATTTGGGCCAATTCCATTTATCTGTTTTACCGCCTCTAGTTGCAGCTTTCGCAAATCACTTATTTCAAGTAAACCTTCATCTATTAACCCTCTTCGGGCTTGGGCGTCTAGACCAATTTCTCTCCATGCTCCATCGACGTTTTGGTAGGCGCCGGGATCAATTTCTGCGCGAGTATCAGGGATACTTGATTCAACTTTTTTGGCAGCTTTGCGCAGAGCAGCATCGCGCTTAGCTTGTCCTTGCAACATTTTTACTTTAGCGCGCGATGCTTTAGCCATAAACTGATTTTATCCTGCAAATATGCTGGTGCGGGAGGCGGGACTTGAACCCGCACGCCGGAGCACAAGTTCCTAAGACTTGCGTGTCTGCCATTTCACCACTCCCGCTGGAGCAACATGAACAACCATAGGCTAGAGGTAAGTTCTACTTATACAAAATTATGACAAATTGCGGTGCCTCTGCCGTGTTATGGCTTAGTTATGGCTTAGTTATGGTTATTGCTCGGCAGGGTAACCTTGCCCGTGTGAGTTCCCATACCAATCTTTTAGCAGCCCAAATTCAGGCTGCCATTGCCAGCGCAATTGAACGCGGAGATTTGCAAGGGATCGTTCCCACCTCGATTCCACTAGAACGTCCCAAGAATCGTGATCACGGTGACTATGCCTCTTCTATAGCGCTGCAATTGGCCAAGGCTGCCGGAATAAGCCCGCGGGAGGTTGCCGAATTATTGAAATCAGATCTTGAAAAGCTGGCGGAGGTGAGCTCAGTAACTATCGCTGGCCCAGGATTTATAAATATAACTTTGAATCGGTCTAGCCAAGCAGATTTAGTTCGCATAATTTTAAATGCACAAAGTGAATATGGTCGAGGTAGCGCTTTATTAGGCGTGAAGATCAACTTAGAATTTATTAGCGCGAATCCAACAGGGCCGCTACACCTAGGTCATACGCGATGGGCAGCGGTAGGCGATGCCCTTGGGCGGGTGCTGAGCGCTGCGGGTGCTGAGGTAACTAGAGAATTTTATATAAATGATCGCGGTAATCAGATGGATTTATTTGGACAATCGGTGCAAGCGGCGGCGCTAGGCCAACCTATTCCAGAAGATGGATATCAAGGTGAATACATCGCTGATTTAGCAAAGACTATTCTTGAGCAGAACCACACAATTACCGCACTAGCTGATGCTGAGCGGTTAGTTGCATTTAGAGAAACTGCCTATCAGATTCAATTAAAGGACCAACAACGAGTATTAGATACATTTAATACACACTTTGACGTTTGGTTTTCAGAGCGATCCTTACATGATGGGGGAAGCGTCGAGCCTGGTTTAGATAAGTTGCGTTCGCAAGGTCACGTCTTTCAATTGGATTCGGCGACTTGGCTGCGCACAACTGACTTTGGTGATGATAAAGACCGCGTGTTGGTGAAAGCCAATGGAGACCTCACCTATTTTTCATCAGATACTGCTTATTATATAAATAAGCGTGAACGTGGCTTTGATATCTGTATCTACATGCTGGGTGCAGATCATCATGGATATATAAATAGGTTAAAGGCAACCGCAGCCTGTGCCGGTGATAATCCGGAATATAACATTGACGTGTTAATTGGCCAGT
>JASJLO010000018.1:0-115995 GCA_037620605.1 Candidatus Planktophila sp. | reverse complement strand
AATTGCGCGGCACCTCATTGCTTTTCCTAGATTTTCTCCATTTTTTTCAGAGTACGCTTATTCACTATGAAGATCTCATCACCAGAAGAGATGAGCGATTTGGGCTCCAAACTTGGCGCCAAACTCAAAGCTGGTGATTTGATACTTCTCAACGGTTCACTTGGCGCAGGTAAGACTCTGCTGGTGCAAGGAATCGGTAGCGCACTTGGTTTTTCGGGTATTACTTCGCCAACCTTTGTTATTTCACGAATCCATAAGGGTGATCCCTCGCTGATCCATGTTGATGTTTATCGGTTACTCGAAGATGGAAAAGCTAGCCTTTATCTCGATGATTTGGATTTAGATTCTGAGCGCGAACAGGCGGTAACGGTAATCGAATGGGGCGGTGCGGAATCGGCGCGTTTATCAGATGAGCGTTTAGAGATTGATATTGATCGCACCGGTGATGAGCGCCTTATCTCCTTCCGCGCGATCGGCCTGCGCTGGGCGGGCTTTGCGCTGTGACAATTTCATTAGCAATAGATACCGCAACTTCACGAACTATCGTGGCACTTATAGATGGAGATAAAGTTTTATTTGAACAATTTCACGAAGGAGCAACAGAGCACGGAAGAGCAATATCTGAACTAGTCGCTCTTGCTCTTAAAAGTGGCGCACAACCTGAACAAGTTGTAGTTGGTATGGGGCCAGGGCCATTTACTGGGCTACGAGTAGGAATAACATTTGCGCGAACCTTTGCGCTAGCTCGCAAAATTCCGGCAATTGGAGTCTGCTCGCTAGATGCAATTCAGGTTGATCAATCTGCTTATACCGTGGCAATCGATGCCAGACGAAAAGAGATTTACTGGGCTAGCTATGAGAATGGGCTACGCGTGGCCGGTCCGGCAGTTGATAAACCTGCCGATGTGAAAGATTATATTTTGGATAAATTTCCCGATATGAAAAAGTTAGTTGCGCTAAGTGCTAATGAAAATATTACTGAGCCAATGTATTTACGTAGGCCAGATGCGGTCCCGACGGCAGAGCGCACATGATTTCATTCCGCCCAGCGCTGCCATTAGATCTGCCCGTTCTGGTTTCTATGGAGCGCAAACTATTTGCTGATGCTCCTTGGTCTATGGGACAGTTTAAAGAGGAATTTAAAGGCGTTCCCAAGACCCGCCACTTTCTAGTTGCTACCAATAGCCAGGATGAGATTGTGGGTTATGCCGCAGTCTTAGTTGTGGCAGCTGGGGTGGAGGCAGATGTCTTAACAGTTGCTGTTTTACCAGAGTATGCCCGGCGGGCGATCGCAACTGAGTTTATGAATCTGCTTGAGGTGTGGGCAAAAGAAAAAGGCGCCCCAGCGATGATGCTCGAGGTCGGGGTGGCAAATAGTGCTGCTATTGCTCTCTATGAAAAATTAGGTTATTTAAATATTGCCAGGCGCAAAGATTATTATGGCGCCGTTCTTGATGCCTTTGTAATGCGCAAGGAGATCACATGAAAATCGATCCGATAGTCCTAGGAATCGAAACTTCATGTGATGAGACTGCGATCGGAATTGTCCGTGGCAGAGAGTTACTAGCCAACGTAATTGCATCTAGCGTTGATGAGCACGCCAGGTTTGGTGGAGTCGTTCCTGAAATAGCGAGCCGAGCACATCTAGAGGCGATGTTACCTAGTATTGAAAAAGCCATTGCGGAGTCAAAATTAGCGCTAAGTGATATCGATGCGATTGCCGTTACCGCAGGCCCTGGTCTAGTTGGCGCCCTACTTGTCGGGGTTGCATCCGCTAGCGGTTTAGCGTTGGGATTAGGTAAACCACTTTATGGTGTGAATCATTTAGCTGCTCACGTTAGCGTTGATTATTTAACCCATGACATGCCAGCGGAACCAACAATCGCGCTGCTAGTAAGCGGTGGCCACTCATCACTTTTGCAAGTAGAGGATATAACTTCTTCAATTACCAAGTTGGGGGCGACGATGGATGATGCGGCGGGTGAAGCATTTGATAAAATTGCTCGCATCATGCAACTTGGTTTTCCAGGCGGCCCTGCCATCGATCAAATTGCAAAGAGTGGTAATTCGGGCGCCATAGTCTTCCCGCGCGGCTTAACAACTTCCAATGATTGGGCAACTCGTCCCTATGATTTCTCATTCTCTGGTCTAAAGACTGCGGTGGCCCGATATCTAGAAGCTACCCCTGGTAATGCCAAGGCAGATGTGGCCGCATCTTTTCAGGAGGCGATCGTTGATGTGCTGCTTCTAAAATCGCTAGCTGCCTGTAAAGCAACCGGGATTGATTCGCTGGTAATTGCCGGCGGAGTAGCGGCAAATTCCAGGTTGCGCCAAGTCGCCCAAGATCGCTGCGATAAGGCGGGTATTCGATTGCGTATTCCTAGAGCTGATCTCTGTACCGATAATGGGGCCATGGTGGCATCGCTAGGCGCTCTTATGGTTGCTGCCGGGCGTCCGGCTGGCCCACAAGCCTTTGACGCTGATTCTGCGCTGGCAGTGGAGCGCGTAGCCCTATAAAACTGACTAAACCTTGGATTTGCTGGTGGCAATAACGCCCCCTACGCTAGGCGTTAGCACTCTGGGCCTGAGTCTGCTAATTCGCGCAGACTTCCCAAAAAGTTAAGTTCAACTAGTCAAAAGGAGCATCACCATGGCAGTAGCCATCAAGCCACTCGAAGATCGCATCGTTGTAAAGGCATCAGAGGCCGAGACAACAACAGCCTCAGGTCTAGTTATCCCTGACACTGCAAAAGAGAAGCCACAGGAAGGCACTGTTATTGCCGTAGGTCCTGGTCGTTTCGATGACGGCGTACGCGTGCCAATGGATGTAAAAGTTGGCGATCTTGTTCTCTACAGCAAGTACGGCGGAACTGAAGTTAAGTACAACAATGAGGAGTACCTCGTACTTTCAGCTCGTGACATTCTCGCTGTAATCGAGAAGTAGTAATGGGAAAAATTCTTGAATTCGACGAGCAAGCTCGTCGCGCAATGGAGCGTGGAGTAAATATCCTCGCTGACACAGTAAAGGTAACCCTGGGCCCCAAGGGGCGTAACGTAGTTATCTCCAAATCATTTGGCGCGCCAACTATCACAAACGATGGCGTGACAATTGCTAAAGAGATTGAACTCTCTGACCCAGCAGAAAATATGGGTGCACAACTTGTAAAAGAAGTTGCGACCAAGACCAATGATGTCGCTGGTGATGGAACAACAACTGCAACTGTTCTGGCACAAGCTATGGTTAAAGAGGGCCTTCGCAACTTAGCCGCTGGCGCACAGCCAATGGATCTAAAGCTTGGTATCGAAGCAGCTGTTGCAGCCGTTTCTGCTCGCTTGGCCGAGAATGCAACTGTCGTAAAAGATAAGGCGCAGATCGCAGATGTGGCAACCATTTCTGCACAAGATCGTGCCATCGGCGAACTCATCGCAGAGGCGATGGATAAGGTCGGCAAAGATGGTGTAATCACCGTCGAAGAAGCATCAACGACTGCGCTCGAACTCGAATTTACTGAGGGTATGCAATTTGATAAAGGTTATATATCTCCATATTTCGTAACCGATCAAGATCGTATGGAGGCAATCCTAGAAGATGCTTTCGTACTAATCTCAGGTGGCAAGATTTCTGCGCTCGCAGAGTTATTGCCATTACTCGAGAAGGTTGCCCAAGCAAATAAGCCACTTTTGATCATCGCTGAAGATGTAGAAGGCGAAGCGCTCTCTACTTTGGTTGTTAACCGCATGCGTGGTGTATTCACATCTGCAGCGGTTAAGGCACCTGGATTCGGTGATCGTCGCAAGGCGATGTTGCAAGATATCGCAATCTTGACCGGTGGCACAGTGATCTCTGCTGAGGTCGGCATGAAGCTAGATCAAGTAAATATTGAAGATCTCGGTAAAGCTCGTCGCATCGTTATTACCAAGGATGCAACCACGATCGTTGATGGCGCAGGGGATAAGGCAACAGTTGCCGCCCGTGTCTCTGAAATCCGCAATGAGATTGCAAATACCGACTCAGATTGGGATCGCGAAAAGCTACAAGAGCGCGTTGCCAAACTTGCTGGTGGTGTTTGTGTAATCAAAGTTGGTGCACATACTGAAGTAGAACTCAAAGAGAAGAAGCACCGCCTGGAAGATGCCATCTCTGCAACTCGTGCAGCTGTAGAAGAAGGCATAGTAATTGGCGGCGGCGCAGCACTTGTGCATGCGGCGGATTCACTCGAAGGCGACCTAGGTTTCACTGGAGATAAGGCTGTTGGTGTTCGCTTAGTGCGCAAGGCTTGTGATGAACCACTTCGCTGGATTGCAGAAAATGCAGGCCTTGAAGGCTATGTAGTTGTCTCAAAGGTGCGCGCGCTAAAAGCTCACGAGGGCTTTAATGCAGCAACTGATGTCTATGGCGATCTTGCCAAAGACGGCGTAATCGATCCCGTTAAGGTAACTCGTTCCGCCCTTGCCAATGCTGCATCAATTGCCGCGATGTTCATTACAACTGAAGCAGTTGTATACGAGCGTCCAGCAGATGAAGTTGCCGATGCAGCCGGTGGCCACGGCCATAGCCATGGTCCAGGAGGACACTCTCACTAAAACTCTCAAAACTAAATAAAGAAAAATTAGCCCCTGCAGACTCTGCAGGGGCTAATTTTTTTAACTAGAAGAGTGATACTTAGGAAGCCTCAGAAATTACTGTCAGGTTCTTATTCAGAATAGCCGCGCGGTCATCTTCTGATAGACCGCCCCAGATTCCGTATGGCTCTTGCACTGCAAGCGCATGAGCTCGACATGCAGCTAGTACAGGACAGGATGCGCAGACAGCCTTCGCTGCGCTTTCGCGATTACGGCGTCGTGGTCCGCGTTCGCCATCCGGATGGAAGAACATTTCCGCAGGCAGAGAGCGACAAGCGCCCTCGTACTGCCAATCCCAATGGTCTGCGATAGGAAGCGGTAATCGTGTTGGCTCAGCCATTTGGATCTCCTTACTTAGCGCCTACAGCCTTGCGGCCCATGGCGATAGACATACTCTACAACCGCGCCACAGGTTGTTCAACCATATACCGCTTCAGAAGTTGTTCATTTAGTCACTAGGCGAGCGTATTTTCAAGTGGTGAGAGGTAGCACTTACCGCCACGATTAGCCTATGGAAGAGCTCCTCACGGTCGCAGCGGTCGCCCGCCGGATAGGCGTTGCCCCGGCCACGCTACGTACCTGGGCCAGACGCTATGGCCTTGGACCTTCCAACCACGCTGCCGGAGAGCATCGCCGGTATTGCTCAAGCGATTTAGCAAAGTTAATTTTCATGCGACGCCTAATTACTGCGGGTGTTTCTCCTGCTTACGCCGCTGAGCAGGCGCTTACGCACAAGGGCGAAATTAAAGCAGAAAAGACTTTTAAGAAATTAGAAATTCGTGAAGAAATAGTTGGCGTGGTAGTTACTGCCGCCAAAGCTTTAGATCGTAACTTTGTTGAAGTTATTTTACGTAACGATATTAATAGATTCGGAGTCATTGATAGTTGGCGCGAAGTCATCGTGCCAACGCTGGTTATTATTGGCGATGAATGGGCGGCTACTGGCCGAGGAATCGAAGTCGAACATTTATTATCCGAGAGTATTACTGGCCTGATGCGCGAGCGGTCCTTATCAGTGAAGGAGCCACTCAATGGGCGACCAGTACTTTTGGCATCAGTAGGAGAAGAACTTCACTGCCTTGCCCTACATGCTCTTAAAGCTGCTCTGGCGGAAGAGAATATTGAATGCAATTTTATGGGAGCCCGGACTCCGCTGGAAGCTATATCAACTATGGCCACTAGAAGCGCTCCGCCGGCAATTTTCCTATGGGCGCAGTTATCACAAAATGGCGATCCTAAATATTTTAGAGAAATTCCTAAGGTCCGACCTGCGCCCAGGATAATTCTCGGTGGTCCGGGCTGGGACCACACCTCCTATGTTGGAGTTGCCTTTGCAGAAGATTTAGCCTTCGCTTGCGCTGAAATCAAGGCGGCGATCGGGGCCTAAATCTCAAGTTAGACTAGGGCGCTCAACCACAGTACGGAGGGCTCATGAGCGGCGATAACGACAAAGTCGCAATGCTCGGGCTGACCTACGATGATGTGCTCCTTTTGCCGGATGCATCCGAAGTCGTTCCTAGCGAAGTAAATACATCAACTTGGTTAACGCGCAATATTTCTATAGCCGTTCCAGTCATTTCATCTGCCATGGATACTGTTACCGAATCAACGATGGCAATTGCCATGGCCAAAGCAGGCGGCATTGGGATCATCCATCGCAATCTTCCAGTTGCTGAACAAGTTACCCACCTTAAATTAGTTAAAAACGTTGGCCTGGCTGGCGCAGCTGTTGGTGTGGGCGAAGATGGTTTTGCTCGCGCGCAAGCGTTGATCGAAGCTGGCGCTGATGTCATTGTGGTCGATACCGCACACGGTCACCATCGCGCAGTTTTAGATGCCATTGAAAGAATTAAGAAGTTTTCCTCCAGCATTGACATCATCGGCGGTAACGTCGCAACCCGAGCAGGTGCACAAGCGCTAATTAACGCCGGTGCGGACGCGGTAAAAGTTGGAGTCGGCCCCGGATCTATTTGCACGACGCGCGTTGTTGCCGGCGTTGGCGTGCCACAGATAACTGCGATTATGGAGGCAAGTAAAGCTTGCAACAAAGCGGGTATTCCATTAATTGCAGACGGCGGCCTGCAATATTCTGGCGATATCGTTAAAGCAATTGTTGCCGGCGCAAATTCGGTTATGTTGGGATCTCTTCTTGCTGGATGTGAAGAATCACCAGGACAGTTAATTGAGATTGAGGGCCGCAAATACAAGGCCTACCGCGGCATGGGATCAATGGGCGCCATGCAATCGCGCGGTGAACAAAGGTCATACTCTAAAGATCGCTATATGCAAGATGATGTTTTATCCGAAGATAAACTTGTTCCTGAAGGTATAGAAGGCAGAGTTGCCTACCGCGGTCCAGTTGCAGATACCGTCCACCAATTAGTTGGTGGTTTACGTAGCGGTATGGGGTATGCCGGCGCTGCCGATATTGAAACTCTGCGCCGTGAAGGTCGTCTCATTCAGATTACTGCAGCCGGTCTACAAGAGAGCCATCCGCATGATGTGCTTCATGTAGCCGATGCCCCTAACTACAGCAGGAAGGGCTAACTATGGATATCGAAATAGCACCCGGAAAACGCGCTCGTCAGACCTACTCTTTTGATGATTTAGCGATTGTTCCAAGCCGTCGTACCCGAAACCCAGAAGATGTCTCAACTACTTGGCAGATCGATGCCTATAAATTTGATATCCCGATGTTGGCAGCGCCGATGGATTCCGTTGTCTCACCAGATACTGCGATAGAAATCGGCAAGTTAGGTGGCCTAGGCGTATTAAATTTAGAAGGGCTCTGGACTCGATATGAGGATCCACGAATCCCGCTCGGTGAAATCGCCTCGATGCCGAGCAAGCATGCAACACGGCGCATGCAAGAAATTTATAGCGCACCGATTCGCCCAGAGTTAATAAAAGAGCGTATTAAAACTATTCGAGACGCGGGCGTTACCGTGGCCGCCTCGCTCTCACCGCAACGCACCGCCGAACTTCACAAGGCGGTCATCGATGCTGGTGTCGATATTTTTGTAATTCGCGGTACTACGGTCTCTGCTGAACATGTTGGAAATGACGCATCAGTGCTGAACTTAAAGAAATTTATCTACGAGCTCGATGTTCCAGTAATTGTTGGTGGCGTTGCAACTTTGACTGGCGCTCTACATTTAATGCGCGCTGGTGCGGCCGGAGTATTAGTTGGATTCGGCGGCGGGGCAGCACATACAACTCGTGAAGTTTTAGGAATTGAAGTACCAATGGCATCTGCTGTGGCCGAAGTAGCTGCCGCCCGCCGCGAATATTTAGATGAATCGGGTGGACGTTACGTTCATGTAATTGCCGACGGTTCAGTCGGACGCTCTGGCGATATCGCAAAGGCAATTGCTTGTGGTGCTGATGCAGTGATGATGGGTTCACCACTTGCAAAGGCAACGCAAGCTCCAGGACTTGGATGGCATTGGGGATCAGAGGCGCATCATCCAGAGCTACCTCGAGGTGGGCGCGTTAACGTCGGAACTGTTGGTTCACTCGAAGAAATTCTGCTTGGCCCATCACGGACTGCAGATGGATCAATGAATTTATTTGGTGCGCTCCGTCGAGCCATGGCTACATCAGGGTATTCAGATGTGAAAGCCTTCCAACGCGTTGAAGTAATAATCCACGGAGCCTAAGAGTTGAATTCCAAAAGTGGGGTATTAGTAGTCGATTTCGGAGCGCAATACGCGCAGTTAATCGCGCGCCGGGTGCGTGAAGCTAACGTCTTCTCTGAAATTGTGCCATCGAATATTTCTGCTGCCGAAGTATCTGCCAAGAATCCGGCAGCGATAATTCTCTCTGGTGGACCAGCAAGTGTTTATGCTGAAGGCGCCCCAAAGATAGATACCGGAATTTTGCAACTAGGAATTCCAGTCTTTGGGATTTGTTATGGCTTCCAAGCAATGGCAGCTGCGCTCGGCGGGGTAGTTAGCCAAACCGGTAAATCAGAGTTTGGTCGCACCGAAGTAAAAGTCGAGACAAAATCAAAATTATTTTCTTCGCTACCAGCTAGCCAGAGCGTTTGGATGTCACATGGAGATGCGGTTACTAAGGCACCTACTGGCTTTACTACTTGCGCCGTGACTTCAGATACTCCCATCGCAGCATTTGAGAGCGCTGATGGCCAATTAGCAGGAGTTCAGTTTCATCCAGAAGTTTTACATTCTGAATATGGCCAGGTGATATTAAAGAATTGGTTGATTAATATCGCAGGTTGTTTGCCAGATTGGACCACCAGCAATATTGCCGAAACTGAAGTAGCCAAGGCTAAAGAGTTAATTGGTGATAAACGCGTTATCTGTGGGCTCTCAGGCGGAGTTGATTCAGCTGTTGCCGCCGCCATTGTGCAACGCGCAGTTGGGGCGCAGCTGACCTGTGTCTTTGTTGATAATGGGTTACTACGTAGCGGCGAGTCAGAACAAGTTCAACGTGATTTCGTGGCCGCTACAGGTGTTGAACTCGTCGTAGTTGATGCAGTCGATCAATTCTTGGCAGCGCTATCTGGTGTAACCGACCCAGAGACAAAACGGAAGATAATTGGTCGAGAATTTATCTATTCTTTTGAGAAGGCCGCCCGTGATATCGCAGCAGGCGGTGATGTCGAATTCTTGGTCCAGGGCACTCTCTATCCAGATGTTGTCGAATCAGGTGGCGGCACGGGAACTGCAAATATTAAATCGCACCACAATGTTGGTGGGCTACCAGATGATTTGAAGTTCACATTGGTGGAACCGTTACGCACTCTCTTTAAAGATGAGGTCCGTCAAGTTGGTTTAAAACTTGGATTACCTGAGGAAATTATTTGGCGTCAACCCTTTCCTGGCCCAGGGCTAGGCATCCGTATTATTGGTGAAGTAACTAAAGATCGTTTAGAAATTTTACGTCACGCTGATTTAATAGCGCGCGATGAGTTAAAAGCCGCCGGGCTAGATCGTCAAATTTGGCAATGCCCAGTTGTGTTGCTGGCAGATGTGCGTAGCGTTGGAGTACAAGGTGATGGACGAACCTATGGCCACCCGATTGTGTTGCGCCCGGTATCAAGTGAAGATGCGATGACTGCTGATTGGTCTAGAATCCCTTATGAAACTTTAGAGAAGATCTCAACCCGAATTACCAATGAAGTACGCGAGGTGAACCGAGTTGTTTTAGATGTCACTAGTAAACCACCTGGCACGATTGAATGGGAGTAAGCACTTAGTTATGAAAAAAAGCTCATCCCTTATTATTTTAGCCATGGCATTTAATTTATTCCCCCTTCAGCAGGCAGCTGCCGTCGAACGTCCATCGTCGGTGCCCGGATGCCAAAAACCAAAAGCTAGAGCTCATCCTCCAGCTACGCTGAAACAACCAACTACTGTTGCAAAAGTTTTACCTAAGAAGATGATAATCACTACCAATTGTGGGAAAATCGTAATTGAGCTAAATAGATCTGCGCCACAAACATTGACTAATATTTCTGTGCTAGCGCGCGCTAAATATTTTGATGGTACATATTGTCACCGGCTTACAACATCAGGGCTCTTTGTTCTGCAGTGCGGGGATCCTTCTGCTCAAGGAAGCGGCTCGCCTGGCTCATGGAAGGGCTATAAGAATGAGAATTTACCAAAAGTAACTAATAATAATTATCCAGCCAGAACACTGGCTATGGCCAACTCAGGTTTAGACGCTGAAGGAAACGCCACAAATGGCAGCCAATTTTTCTTGGTTTATAAAGATACAACGCTAGAGCCTAATTACACTATCTGGGGAAAGATAAAAACTGGTCTGCCTTTGTTAAAGCGTTTGGAGAAAGTTGGGGCATATAAAGTTGATCCCAGTACGGGCAGCGCATATTATGCAGATGATGGTTTTCCGATTCAACCCGTGGAAATCCAAACTGTAACTATTCGTTAATTTGTATTAACAATTTTAAACGCTTCGGCGATGCTGCCATCTGGAAAGCCGCCCATGGCTGCGTTACGTTGACCCCATTCACGAACCATGTTCTCTAACTCTTTATTATGAGAAGTTTGTGAAGCATGTGCATTAAGAGCTGCCATCTTCAAATCAAAGGTATCGGTGATATCTACCCAGTGATCAGGTTGCGGAAAACCCATCATCCAAACCTCTTTCACGCGATGTGGCTGCAGACCTTCATCTAAAAGATCGGTAAATGCAAATGGATTACGCGCATCTGGATAGACCGCTTGGATTGCTGCCTCAGCCGCCGCTAAATGATCTGGATGGCTTGCTCCGATTCGATCCCAATTTCGTTCCGGAGATTGGCAGAGCATGCGATCTGGTTTGCTAATCCTAATTCTCTTTACAATGTCTTTACGTAAGGAAAGAGTTACCTCAAGGTGGCCATCTACATAATTTAAAAAAGTTATATCTGTAACGCCGATGGCTGCACCGGCAGCGCGTTGTTCACGCTGGCGAATCGCGGGCATCTCCTCTTTAGTAAATCCAGATTCTTCCCCGCCTTGGTCACCATTAGTACAGAAGACGTAAGCAACTTCTATGCCCGCCTTAACCCATCGTGCGATTGTTCCTGATGCGCCAAAATCTGAGTCATCAGGATGGGCGTTTATGACTAAAACGCGTTTGATCTCGGTATCTGCAAGCGGCTCCATGAGGAGTCAAGCCTAATAGACTCCGCGCCATGGTTGAAACAAGTAAATTGCTAGCTGGGCTCAACCCGCAGCAGCAAAAAGCTGTCATCCATGAAGGGGCCCCACTTTTGGTGGTAGCCGGGGCTGGTTCAGGTAAAACTCGGGTGCTTACTCGCCGGATTTCATATCTGATGGCTGCTCGCGAAGTTCGCCCTTATGAAATTCTCGCCATCACTTTCACCAATAAGGCAGCTGGCGAAATGAAAGAGAGAGTTACCGAACTAGTTGGCCCTGTTGCAAAATCGATGTGGGTCTCTACCTTCCACTCAGCTTGTGTGCGCCTGCTGCGCCAAGAGATTGAACGCCTGGGATATAGCAGTAGCTTTAGTATCTATGACTCGGCTGATTCGCAGAAGTTAATTTCGCGGGTTATGCAGACTCTTAACCTTGATCCTAAAAAATATCCAGCCCGACAATTCCAAGCGCTGATTTCTAACGCTAAAAACGAACTCCAGACGCCATACCAGTATCTGTCGGCGGCACAGAATCAATTTGAAACAATCGTCGCTGATGTTTACACCATGTATGAGAAGCGATTGCAACAAGCCAACGCCTTAGATTTTGATGACTTAATTATGAAGACAGTACAAGTACTTCAACAATTTCCTGAGGCAAAGGCGCGGTTTCGCTCGCGTTTTCGTCATGTGTTAGTTGATGAGTATCAAGATACCAATCATGCGCAGTACATGTTAGTTAAAGAGCTAACCGGGACAGAAGGCGATGGCTACCCAGTGGCCGAGCTCTGTGTTGTCGGCGATGCTGACCAATCTATCTATGGATTTCGCGGTGCGACTATTCGTAACATTTTACAATTTGAGGTTGATTACCCAAACGCGGTGACAGTTTTACTAGAACAAAATTATCGTTCCACTCAGAATATTCTCAGCGCCGCCAATGCTGTAATTACCCAGAATGAATCTCGTAAAGAGAAAAACCTCTGGTCAGATGCCGGTTCAGGTGTCCCGCTTATTGGATATGTAGCTGAATCTGAATACGATGAAGCGGAATTTATTAAATCTGAGATTAGATCGCTCCAAGATACGGGGCAATCAAATCCAGGAGATACCGCCATTTTCTACCGTACAAACGCCCAATCTCGTATCTTTGAGGAAATTTTTATGCGCGCAGCGATCCCATATAAAGTAGTTGGAGGTCTGCGCTTTTATGAGCGCAAAGAGGTAAAGGATCTACTTGCTTATCTGCGCGTTTTAGCTAACCCAAATGATGAAATCTCCCTTCGCCGCATTATTAATTTCCCAAAACGAGGAATCGGAGACCGCGCCCTAGAAGAGGTAGAAATTTTCTCAAAGGCGCAAGGAATCTCATTCTGGCAGGCGCTGGCTCGCGTGGCTGAAGCAACTGGGGTTCCCAATAAAGCTGCCCAATCAATTGGCCAGTTTTCATCGATGCTTATCGCTCTAGCTGTATTAGTTGAAGCAAAGACCAAGCCATCGGTAATAATTGAGGCAGTACTCGAGCAATCAGGTTTGCTAACTGAGCTAGAAGCAAGCACTGATCCACAAGATGAAGTTCGTGTTGAGAATTTAAAGGAACTCGTTTCGGCATCTATGGAATATGAGGAGAGACCATTTGAAGAACTGGGAGAAGATGAAGAAATTTCTCTCTCTGGATTCCTTGAAAAAGTCTCACTTGTTGCAGATGCCGATGAAATACCAGATGGGCAGGATCACGGTGGGGTAGTAACTTTAATGACGCTACATACTGCCAAGGGTCTAGAATTTCCAACAGTCTTTTTAACTGGAATGGAAGATGGAATTTTTCCGCATGCGCGAACTTTGGATGATCCTAAAGAGATCGAGGAAGAGAGACGTTTGGCCTATGTCGGTCTAACTCGCGCAGAAAAAAGGTTGTACATCTCGCGCGCCGAATACCGTTTAACTTTTGGCACACCGAAATACAATCCAGGCTCTCGCTTCCTTGATGAAATTCCGACAAATTTAATTGAATGGAAGAATGAAACACGCAGCACAGCGACATCTGGTAGTTCAGGCCTGCGTAGAAACCGAATTCCGACAACGCCTCCGCCAAGAGCTACTGGGAAAAAATCTTCAGCTATGGCGCTAGAGATTGGACAGCGTGTGTCACATGACACATTCGGCTTAGGAACAGTTATTGCAAGGGCTGGGGAAGGCGATAAATCAGAGGCAACAATCAACTTTGGCCAATATGGTGAGAAGCGATTGCTGCTGCGATATGCCCCTGTTGTCATCTTGTAGCCTGCGCTAAGGATTAGGATTACCCCTATCCGCTAGCGCAAAGATGAGCTGGCAAAGAATCGAAATGGTAATTATCAGTGGATCTCTTTGAATATCAGGCGCGCGATCTCTTTGAAAAGCATGGCGTACCAGTTTTGGCTGGCGCGGTGGCAACAACTGCCGAAGAAGCTTTTACGGCAGCCTCGAAAATGGGTGGCAAAGTTGTTGTAAAAGCCCAAGTAAAGGTAGGCGGTCGCGGAAAAGCCGGTGGGGTAAAACTAGCCAACGATGCCAATGATGCAAAAGATAAGGCTGGCGCGATTCTCGGTATGGATATTAAAGGCCATACTGTTCACAAGGTAATGATCGCCCAGGCTGCGCCGATCGCTGATGAGTATTACATCTCAATTTTACTAGATCGCTCAAATAGAACCTTCCTAGTCATGGCATCAGTAGCCGGCGGAATTGATATCGAAGAGGTAGCGCGTACGGCGCCAGAGAAATTAGCAAAAGTTCCAGTCACTGCAGTAGATGGAATATCAATTGCCAAAGCAAAAGAGATCGTGGCCCAGGCAAAATTCCCAATTGAAATTTCAGATCAAGTTGCTGATGTATTAATAAAACTTTGGCAGACTTTCCAGAGTGAAGATGCAACTCTGGTCGAAGTAAATCCATTGGTTAAGACTGAAGATGGTCGCATAATTGCACTTGATGGAAAAATTACATTGGATGAAAGCGCTGATTTTCGCCAGCCAGATCACGAGGCTTTAGTAGATCACGCATCAGCAAATGCCTTGGAAGCTGCGGCGAAAGAGAAAGGCTTAAATTACGTAAAGTTAGATAACGGACAAGTCGGAATTATCGGTAACGGTGCCGGACTTGTTATGTCTACCCTTGATGTTGTGGCTTATGCTGGAGAAAAGTTTGGTGGCATGCGACCAGCTAACTTCTTGGATATTGGCGGGGGAGCATCCGCACAAGTTATGGCAGATGGGCTCTCCATTATTTTAGGGGATCCAGATGTAAAGAGCGTTTTTGTAAATGTTTTTGGTGGAATCACTGCTTGTGATGCTGTCGCTAACGGCATAGTGCAAGCTCTGGAATTACTTGGCAGTAAGGCAACGAAGCCAATAATTGTCCGGCTAGATGGCAATAATGTAGTTGAAGGTAGAGCTATTTTGACGGCAGCAAATCATCCATTGGTGGAGCAGGCTGAAACTATGGATGGAGCAGCTTCGCGCGCTGCAGAATTGGCGGCAAAGTAATGTCTATCTTCATAAATGAATCCAGCAAAGTAATTGTGCAAGGCATGACTGGTTCAGAAGGAACGAAGCACACTCGGCGCATGTTGGAATCTGGTACAAAAATTGTCGGCGGTGTAACCCCCGGCAAAGGTGGACAAGTTGTTGAGATTAATGGCCAACAATTACCAATCTTTAATACTGTGGCGGAGGCTATGGCAGCAACTGGGGCAAATGTTTCAGTTCTTTTTGTACCGCCTAAATTTGCGAAAGCTGCCGTAATTGATGCAATTGATGCAAAAATGGCGCTAGTTGTAGTTATCACAGAAGGAATACCGGTTCATGACTCGGCCTACTTCTATGCCTATGCACTACAAAAGGGAACTACGCAATTAATCGGTCCCAATTGCCCTGGACTAATTACCCCAGAACGTAGCAATGTTGGAATCATTCCCGCGAATATAACTAAACGTGGTCCAATCGGTTTGGTCTCCAAGTCAGGAACCCTCACTTACCAAATGATGTATGAGTTACGAGATATTGGTTTCTCAACTGCGGTAGGAATCGGCGGTGATCCGGTAATTGGTACAACCCATATCGATTGCTTAAAGGCTTTTCAAGATGATCCTGAAACTGAGGCGATAGTTATGATCGGTGAAATCGGTGGCGATGCAGAAGAGCGAGCAGCTGCTTTTATCGCAGAGTATGTAACTAAACCAGTAGTTGGTTATGTCGCAGGATTTACCGCCCCAGAGGGAAAGACGATGGGCCATGCAGGAGCGATAGTTTCTGGCTCTTCAGGTACCGCACAAGCTAAGAAGGATGCGCTAGAAGCAGCTGGTGTAAAGGTAGGGCAGACTCCTAGTGAAACTGCGCGCTTAATGCGCGCCTTACTCGGTCGGTAACCGCAGATGTTGCAACGTGTCCTAGCGGTCTCGTTTGCACAAGTTTTGCGTAGCATCTCACTTGTACTACTGCCTATCGCATTTATTTCGCTAATCGCTTGGGCTACCGCAGGAAGTACCTCTGGAAATACCTCTGATCCGATTAGAGCAGCAATTTGGCTCTGGTTGGGAGCCCATCACATTCCCTTCTTTGTTACCGGAGTAGCAAATGGGTATCTCTCTTACCTGCCAATCGGGGCGATGTTTCTTCCTTTCTTTGCCTTGCGCTATGGATTCTCGATAGCTTTTTCAAAATTACATGGTGACTTCCACAATTTAAATAGTGTGAGAACTATATTTTCTCTCCAGTATGCATTGTTACTTACTTTATTTGCCTTTTTATCAAAGACTGAAACTGTTAGCTCTCAGTGGTATTTAGCGCCTATCTTTGCCTTTTTCATCTCCTACCTATCGACTTTGACAGTTGGTACACGCCAACGCTTATCGAAAGCCGCTAGCTATGCCAGCAGAGTAATTTCAATATTACTTGGCTCAGCTTTTATATTTTTAGCCTACCTATTATTTACCAATCTAAATCTCTTTAAGAATATTACAATCGTGCTAGAGCCGGGAATTCTCGGATCTCTACTATTATTTTTTCTTAATTTACTTTATCTACCAAATGCTGCTATCGCGGTACTTGCATACTTTACGGGTACTGGTTTTGCTGTTGGTGCGGGAACCTTGGTATCGCCATTGATCTATCGATTAGGTGATATCCCAGCGCTACCTCTATTGGCTATATTGCCAACTTCAACCTCAAAATTGGCGCTCACCGCAATCGCATTGGTTGTAATAGTTGGCGGCTTATTAGCTGCTTGGGCGTTGTCATCGACAAATAGCGCCTTACTGCAGGCGCTATTTTTAATACTGATAACCATCTCAGCACTTGGATATTTGGCTAGTGGATCCTTGTTAACGCCTGCAATGGGCTCAGTTGGGGTATCAATCTGGAGGCTAGCGCTCTCTGTGATTCTGCAACTCGGCATCGGCGTGGGTGCGATGGTGCTTCTTCCACAAATCCGATTGCGATCGCGCCGATGATAATTCCACGTTTAGTAGTAATGGCTTCGGGTGGTGGGTCCATTGCTCAGGCGATTTTTGATTCCGTTGCTGCCAAAGATTTAAAGGCAGAAATTGTTGGATTGATCAGTGATAAAGCCGATGCACAAGTTCTGAAACGGGCACGTGATTGCGGAATTAAGAGTTTTACGCTTCCCATGAATAACGATCGAATAACTTGGGATAAAGAAATCGTTGAAACTCTGGACTTACTGCGTCCTGATTTGGTTGCTAGCGCAGGATTTATGAGAATTTTATCGAAAGAATGTGTTGAAAAATTTCGCATCATAAATAGCCACCCAGCGCTACTTCCTCATTTTCCGGGGGCGCACGCCGTTCGAGATACGTTAGCTGCGGGAGTATCGCAAAGTGGATCTACTATCCACTGGGTAGATAGCGGAGTAGATACCGGAGAGATAATTGCGCAAGAAGCAGTAGAAGTTCTCGCTACAGATACTCAAGCAACCCTGCATGAACGTATTAAGATTGTTGAGCGTAGGCTCTATGTTGCGACTCTGCAGCAACTTCTATTTAATATCGTGAGGTCATGATGGTAGAACGTAAAGCAATTCACCGTGCCTTAGTAAGCGTCTATGACAAGACTCATCTAGTTGAGTTAGGGCAGGCTCTGGCAGATGCGGGCGTGGAAATTCTTTCAACTGGATCAACGGCTAAAATGCTACAAAGCGCTGGAATTGCTGTTACTGAGGTTAGTTCTTACACAGGGTTTCCTGAAATTATGGGCGGCCGAGTAAAAACTTTACATCCTAAGATTCACTCAGGAATTTTGGCAGATCAAGGCAATCCTGAACATATGCGGGCTATTGCCGAGTTAGAGATAGCCCCCTTTGATTTAGTGGTCATCAATTTATATCCATTTCTCCAGACCATTTCTTCAGGTGCTAAATACGAAGAATGTATTGAACAGATTGATATTGGAGGCCCTTCTATGCTGCGCGGAGCGGCAAAGAATCATGGATCCATCGCAGTAATATCTAATACGAGTCAATATGATCAATTACTTACATCGCTAAAAGCTGGTGGAACAATACATTCCGAACGCCGCAGCTTTGCGCTGGAAGCTTTTCGCACCTGCGCCGAATATGATTTAACTATCGCTAATTGGTTGGCCAGCCAAGATGGGGAAAAACTTCCAGATTGGTATGGATTTATTGGTCGCGCTAAAAGCTCGCTACGTTACGGTGAGAATCCTCATCAAGCTGCCAATATTTATCGCAGTAGCTCGGGTGGGGTAGTCAACGCACTACAAAGCCATGGCAAAGAGATGTCCTTTAATAATTACACTGATGCTGATGCCGCTTGGCGAGCTGCGTTAGATCATCAAGATCCATGCGTTGCTATCATCAAACATGCCAACCCATGTGGCATCGCTATCGGCGCAGATATAGCACAAGCATATTTAGCAGCCCATGCTTGCGATCCAGTCTCAGCATTCGGTGGAGTAGTCGCAGCAAATCGTAGGGTTACCGCGGCTATGGCAGAGCCACTTTCTCAGATATTTACAGAAGTCATTATTGCGCCAGATTATGAACCAGCAGCGTTGGAAATTTTAGCGCGAAAACCTTCCATTCGTATTTTAACTTGTTCGGATACTGTAATCGCGAAACTAGAAATGCGTCCAGTATCAGGTGGTCTGCTATTGCAAGATACAGATCGGATCGATGCGCTAGGTGATGACATTTCTAAGTGGATCCAAGTCACTGGCGCAAAAGTATCCAAAGAAAAGTTGGTGGATCTACAATTTGCTTGGCGCGCAGTACGCGCAGTAAAGAGCAATGCAATTTTATTAGCTAAAGATGGCGCAGCAGTTGGAATTGGAATGGGACAGGTTAATCGAGTTGATTCGGCGAAGCTGGCAATTGACCGTGCGGGCGTTCACTCCAAAGATTGCGTTGCAGCCAGCGATGCCTTCTTCCCCTTTGCCGATGGCCTGCAGATACTAATTGACGCGGGAGTAAGCGCCGTGGTCCAACCTGGAGGCAGCGTTCGTGATGAAGAAGTTATTGCGGCCGCTAGCGCCGCAGGAATTGCAATGTTCTTTACGGGAACTCGACATTTCTCTCATGCCTAACTTCACTACTTTGCTGTGATTCCAATAGGATCACCGTTATGAGCGCTACGATTCTTGATGGAAAGGCGCTAGCTTCCGAAATTAAAAAAGATCTGGCGGCACGCGTTCAAGCGCTGAAGTCATCTGGACTTAACCCTGGACTGGGCACAATTCTTGTAGGTGATGATCCTGGATCAAATTCATATGTTGCGGGTAAACATCGTGATTGCCAAGAAGTTGGTATTAATTCAATTCGGATCGATTTGAACTCTGATGTATCTGAATCAGATGTATTGGCTGCGGTATGCGATCTAAATTCTGCACCAGAATGTTCGGGTTACATTGTGCAATTGCCGCTTCCGAAGAACATGAATACTCAAAAAATTATAGAAGCAATCGATCCTGCTAAAGATGCTGATGGACTTCATCCTTTAAATTTGGGAAGGTTAGTCTCTAGTTATGATGCGCCGCTACCGTGCACACCTCGTGGAATCATTGCTCTACTTAACCACTACAAGATTGCATTATCTGGTGCAGAAGTTTTAGTAATTGGACGCGGAATTACTGTTGGGCGTCCACTAGGTTTACTACTTTCGCGCAAAGGCGAGAATTCCACCGTAACCGTGACGCATACTGGTACCAAAGATCTCTTTAAGCATACAAAGTCTGCTGATATCGTCATAGCTGCGATTGGGTCACCTCATTTTCTTAAAGCAGATGCAATAAAATTGGGTGCGACAGTTTTAGATGTTGGCATTACTAGAACGAGCGCAGGTTTAGTGGGAGATGTTGACCCGGGCGTGATGGATGTTGCCGGTTACTTCGCGCCAATGCCCGGTGGAGTAGGTCCAATGACTCGCGCAATGCTGCTCACTAATTTGGTTGAGGCATGCGAAAGATAAATACACTCGGGCTTCGACTGGCATATTTGGCAGTGGCTATCGGCTTTATTGCAGGAGTTTTTTCATTTGTGCGGCTGGGATCGATCGCAATCGCCTGTGGTATGGGTGTGATAACGCTCGCACAATGGAAAACCGGAAAAGTTGAGCGGTATATGGCCCTAACTATCGCCCTTGCCCTGCTAGCTGTGGCAATTTCGCTGCCTCGCGGGTTGTAGAGTTTATCTTGACGTCAAGAGAAAGAGTTTCCCATGTCTAAGAAAGTAACCGTTGTCGGCGCAGGATTCTATGGATCAACCACAGCGCTGCGCTTAGCTGAGTACAACATATTCGATACCGTTGTACTGACCGATATTCTCGAAGGCAAGCCAGAAGGTCTAGCGCTGGATATGAATCAATCACGCGCCATTGAAGGATTTGAAACAGAGATAATTGGAGCGACAACGTCCGCCGATGGTTCAGGTTATGAAGCAACTGCCAACTCAGATGTTGTTGTGATCACCGCTGGCTTGCCACGTAAACCCGGTATGAGCCGTATGGATTTAATTGGTGTGAATGCCGGAATTGTTCGTGGGGTCGCTGAAAATATTGCAAAGCATTCTCCAAATGCAGTAATCATCGTAGTTTCAAATCCACTTGATGAGATGACTGCCCTGACGCAAATTGCCTCTAACTTTCCAAAAAATCGGGTCATTGGCCAAGCTGGGATGCTTGATACTGCGCGCTTTACCAATTTTGTCGCTGAGAAATTAAAGGTAAAAGTAGCTTGCGTTAAAACATTAACTTTAGGTTCACATGGTGACACCATGGTCCCTGTTCCGAGCCGCTGTAGCGTTGATGGTAAGGCGCTCTCTGAACTTCTTTCTGCAACAGAAATTGATGAACTGGTAGATCGCACTCGCAACGGTGGTGCTGAAATTGTTGCGCTACTTAAAACTGGCTCTGCCTATTATGCGCCATCTGCAGCAGCAGCGCGTATGGCAAAAGCGGTCATTGAGGACTCTGGTGAAGTTATGCCGGTATGTGCTTGGGTTGATGGCGAATACGGAATTTCAGGCGTATATCTTGGAGTCGAGGCTGAAATCGGACGTTCAGGTATTAAGAAAGTTGTTGAAACCAAACTTACCGATTCCGAGTTAGCTGGCCTTAAGGAAGCCGCGGAAGCTGTACGTGCCAAGCAGGCAGATGTGAAAACACTTTAATTTTAAATATCCAACTAAATATATAAGGCAAAAGGGAAGCGAAAATGGGAAAAATTAAGGTAACTGGAAAAGTTGTTGAATTAGATGGCGATGAAATGACCCGGATTATTTGGCAATTCATCAAGGATTCACTGATACTTCCTTACTTAGATGTTGATCTTGAATATTATGATTTAGGTATGGAGCATCGCGATGCTACCGACGATCAGGTAACTATTGATGCCGCTCACGCAATCCAAAAACATGGGGTTGGAATTAAGTGTGCCACTATCACACCTGATGAAGCGCGCGTCGAAGAATTTGGACTTAAGAAAATGTGGAAGTCTCCCAATGGAACTATTCGCAATATTCTTGGTGGTGTCATTTTTCGCGAACCAATAATTATCTCAAATGTTCCGCGCTTGGTCCCACACTGGACTAAACCGATTGTAATTGGACGTCATGCTTTTGGTGATCAATACAAGGCAACAGATTTCAAAATTCCTGGTCCAGGTAAGCTCACCTTGTCATATGTGCCAGCTGATGGTTCGACACCGGTAACCCATGAAGTATTTGACTTCAAATCCTCTGGAATAGCTATGGGCATGTATAACGTAGATGATTCCATTCGTGACTTTGCGCGAGCTTCACTTAATTACGGATTACTCCGCAAATTCCCTGTCTATCTATCAACAAAGAACACTATCTTGAAGGCTTACGATGGACGCTTTAAAGATATATTCGAAGAAATTTTCCAAGCAGAATTTAAAGAAAAGTTCGCAATCGCTGGCATTTGGTATGAACATCGCTTAATTGATGACATGGTCGCAATGTCACTTCGTATGGATGGTGGTTATGTTTGGGCCTGCAAAAACTACGATGGAGATGTTCAGTCAGATACGGTGGCGCAGGGTTATGGATCACTTGGATTAATGACCTCTGTCTTGATGACTCCAGATGGAAAGATCTGTGAATCTGAAGCAGCGCACGGCACAGTTACCCGTCACTATCGGGAACATCAAGCTGGCAAAGCGACCTCTACAAATCCAATCGCATCTATCTTTGCATGGACGCAAGGCTTAGCCCACCGCGCCAAATTAGATAACAATCCAGATTTAGCAAATTTCAGCGATACTTTAGAACGCGTATGTATCGAAACTGTCGAATCTGGAAAAATGACAAAGGACCTTGCTCTCCTGGTTTCCAAGGATGCGCCTTGGCAGACAACTCAGGAATTTCTTGATTCAATTGATGAAAATCTGAAAGTAGCAATGGCTTAACATGGGCCAACTCCAGCGAGGCGCTCTTGCACTTGTTGGATCTGGTGAGTATTTGCCTGAGGCGCAGCAACTTGAAAATCAGTTGTTGCGCATTGGCATCTCAAATGGGAAAAGTAATAAGTTTATCCAAATTCCTACCGCCGCTGGAAGGGAAGGCGATGAGCGCTTATCTTTCTGGCAAATGCGCGGGCTGCAGCAGGCGTTGCGGATAGGTTGCGAAAGTACTTTCCTGCCAATTCTTACGCGAGAAGATGCTTTTGACCAACGTTGGATAGATGAGATAAGTGGCGCAGGATTAATATATTTTTCAGGTGGAGATCCAAATTATTTAGCTGAAGTCTTTGATGATACGCCACTGTGGAAGGCGATTGTTGATGCCTGGGAAAGTGGTTCATCTTTAGCAGGATGCTCTGCTGGAGCAATGGCTTTTGGCGGAAAGATTATTGGAATACGTAAGTCTCACATCAGCCAAGGGCTAAATTTGTTGCCGGAAATAGAGGTGATCCCGCATTACGATAAATTCTTAGGGTGGGTACCAGATCGAGTCGCTACGGCAGTAGTTCGCAAGGATGAAAATACTGCCTTGGTAGGCATTGATGAAAATACCGCCTTGGTGCTAACTGATAAATGGCGAAAATATGGAGCCGGTAAGGTCCACGTATTGCGTGGAGAGTTAGAGATTTCCGATGAACCATTCTCGATTTAAAGTGATTTAAAGAAAATCAAAAGATTCGCTATTTTATTCGCTCTCCCGTAGTTGAGCTAAATAAGCGCACCGTGTTTGCAGCAGCCGATACTGTAACTATCTCACCTGGTTTTGGTGGGCTCTTTGGATCCCAACGCACAATTACTTGAGCTCCTTCATCGTCAGCATTTGCAAATTTCACTGCGCTATCGTCAGGCTTGCCATATACGAATGCATCAGCGCCTAGTTCTTCTACAACTTCAACCAACACTTTAAAGCCTGAAGCAGCTGGTGTGAAACCTTCTGGACGTATGCCTACAGTTACTGTTGCACCAGCGGATGCTGGAACATCGATTGCTAAATCATCAAGCAGCGCCTTGCCACCAGATACCTGTACAGATAATAAGTTCATTGCAGGAGAACCAATAAATCCAGCGACAAATGCATTTGCTGGGTTGTCATAAAGATTTCGAGGTGTATCCACCTGCTGTAGTAGCCCATCTTTGAGCACTGCTACTCGATCGCCCATAGTCATTGCTTCAACTTGATCATGTGTGACATAGACAGTTGTAATGCCTAAGCGCCGCTGTAGCGCAGCTATCTGTGTTCGCGTGGCAACACGCAATTTCGCATCAAGGTTTGAGAGCGGCTCATCCATAAGGAAAACTTGTGGTTCGCGAACAATGGCACGACCCATTGCAACACGTTGGCGCTGCCCACCAGATAGGGCTTTTGGTTTACGTTCCAGGTATGGCTCTAAGTCGAGTAGTTTGGCTGCTTCATTAACGCGTTTATTGCGCTCTTCTTTAGCGACCCCAGCAATTTTCAGCGCAAAGCCCATATTCTCAGCGACAGTCATATGGGGATAGAGCGCATATGACTGGAAGACCATAGCGATGTCGCGATCTTTCGGCGCAATGTTAGTTACATCGCGATCACCAATTAAAATTCGACCTTCGTCAATCTCTTCCAGACCAGCCAACATGCGTAGGGATGTAGATTTTCCGCAACCAGATGGTCCAACTAGTACTAAGAATTCACCATCATTAACGGTGAGATTTAACTTATTGACTGCAGGTTTAGATGTGCCGGGATATGTACGTGTAGCGTTTTCGAATACGACAGATGCCATGACGGAATCTCCTTCTCCGGGCAGGTACGTGCCCGACGGTCCGAGGATGAAGGTGCTAGCCGGTTGGCCAGACCCCATAAGAGTAGGGCCCCTGGCCGATTATGTGAATACCCTAAAAAATCGCCAGCTTGGCCCGAGTCCAAGTAGAATTGGCTCCACTATGGACCCCTACCCGATTGGTGCGCTACTAGGCGATATAGCAATAGTTGCTGGATTGATCTTGCTGGGCGCATTCTTTGTAGCTGCCGAAATCGCACTTATCTCCTTGCGTGAGAGTCAGATTCGCCAACTTTCTATCAGAGGCAAGCGCGGGGCAAAACTGGCAACTCTAGCCTCCAATCCAAATAGATTCTTAGCAGCAGTCCAGGTTGGAGTAACTGTCTGCGGCTTTCTCTCTGCAGCCCTCGGAGCAGAAAGACTAGGAGTCTATGTAATTCCGCAATTGATTGAACTTGGCCTATCTGAGAGCACTGCAAATGCAACTTCGTTGATTGGCGTAACTTTAGTAATCGCTTACTTTTCACTTGTATTTGGCGAACTAGTACCAAAGAGGCTTGCCCTCTTTCGCGCCGAACAAATTTCGCTTTGGAGCGCCGGCGCCATTGACCTTACGGCAATACTTTTTCGCCCAGTCATCTGGCTACTTTCTCATTCAACTGATTTTGTAGTTCGCATATTTGGCGTTGACCCAAAAGAACAACGTAGCCAAATGTCAGAAGAAGAACTACTCGACTTAGTAACAGGACATGCGGCGCTAACTGCTGAAGAACGCGATATTGTTGAAGAAGTATTTAACGCTTCAGAACGTCAAGTACATGAAGTTATGGTCCCGCGCACTGAAGTAGATTTCATGGATGCATCACTTACAGTTGGAAAGGCAATTGCGCTCGCCGTTGATCGCGCCCATTCACGCTATCCCGTGGTGCGCGGATCTACCGACGAAGTAATCGGATTTATCCATGTACGTGATTTATTAGATTCCACCTTAGTAAGCGCTGGTGGAAAAATACAAGAGTTGGTGCGCAATATTATGTTCCTTCCGGGAACTAAGGGAGTATTGCCGGCAATTACAGAAATGCGCGATCAACGCCAACATATGGCGATTGTTCTCGATGAGTATGGCGGAACTGATGGCATCATCACACTGGAAGATTTAGTTGAGTGTCTAATCGGCGATATCAAAGATGAATATGACACCGACGAGAACGAAGTCTCCCTAGAATCAGGAAGCGGAGATATCGAGGTAGACGGGTTAATTTCACTCGATGATCTTCGCGATCAAACAGGTATTGATATCCCTGATGGTCCTTACGAAACAGCAAGTGGCTTTGTTATGCATTTCTTAGGACGAATTCCTATTCCTGGCGATATTGTCGGCGTGAACGGCATCCGAGTTACTGTTTTAACAATGGAAGGTAAGCGGGCGGGACAGTTGTCGATATCGCGTAATTAGCGATCCGTGCGAGAATAACTGTATGACAACCAAGCGAGTTCTGTCGGGCATTCAGCCTACTAGCGACTCTTTTCACCTGGGCAATTACCTAGGAGCGCTAAAGCAATGGGTTGAGTTGCAAGATGGCAATGATGCCTTCTATTGCATCGTGGATTTACACGCGCTAACTGGGGAGATTGATCCAGCCTTACTTCGTAAACGGACCTTGGCTTCAGCGGCGCAGTTAATTGCTCTAGGAATTTCACCCGAAAAGTCAACGCTCTTCGTGCAATCTCATGTGAGCGAACATAACCAGCTAGGTTGGATTATGGAATGTATTGCTGGCTTTGGTGAAGCAAATCGTATGACACAATTTAAAGATAAATCAGCTAAGACTGGCGCTGACTCTGCCAGAGTTGGACTATTTACATATCCGATGTTGCAGGCCGCAGACATACTTTTATATCAAGCTCATTACGTTCCTGTCGGAGAAGATCAACGCCAACATATCGAATTGACGCGAGATTTGGCTACGCGCTTTAATAGTAAATTCGGCGAGACCTTCCGCATACCAGAAGGTTATATTTTAAAATCTGGAGCAAAAATATATGATCTACAAGAGCCTACCAACAAGATGAGTAAGTCAGCAGGGTCTGCTGCAGGTGTACTAGAAATTATGGATGCTCCTGAGATAAATATTAAGAAAATTAAAAGCGCGACTACTGATGCCGGCCGCGAAGTTATTTTTAATGAGAAGGAGAAGCCCGGAATTAGCAATCTACTCACAATTCATTCCGCGCTTTCGGGTAAAAGTATTTCTGAATTGGAGAATGAATTTGCTGGGCAAGGTTATGGAGACTTTAAAGGAGCGGTTGCTGAAGTTGTAGTTGAATATCTGCGCCCCATTAGGTCTCGTGCACTTGAGCTACTCGAAGATGAGGGGCATCTAATTTCAGTCTTACATATTGGTGCAGATAAGGCGCGCTTAGTTGCCAGCGCAACAGTAGCCAAAAGTTACCAGAATCTAGGATTGGTCCTCTGATGAGATTACGTTCAGTGCTAGCAGTTGCTACTTTAACCATAGGATTTATTGCTTCTCCATCGGCTAGCGCTACAACAAATATTTGCCTGGCCTATGACACTGGCGGGCTAGGAGATCGCTCCTATAACGATGCATCTCTAGCCGGGGTAAAAATGGCAGAAAATCAGTACTCCTTTACCCTTGAAAGTGTCGTAACCGATGGAACAGCCGCCGATCGTGAGATTCGGCTGAGGACTTTGATGAGCAAGAGTTGTACCTCAATCATCGCCGTTGGAAGTGGATATGCCCCAGCTATTTCCAAACTGGCTGCAGAATTTCCAAAAGTAAAATTTGCGATTATCAATGATGCATCGGTTCGTGAGTTAAATGTAACCTCGATTATTTTCGCCCAAGATCAAATGGCATTTTTGGCCGGTTATAGCGCAGCGATCTCTAGCAAAAGTGGAAAAGTAGCAATATTAACTTCAGGGATAAACGCCAGTTCGTATGAGGCAGGGTTTGAATTAGGGGTAAATGCCTCAAAAATAAATGTTCGTACCTACTCAAAAAACATAAAAAGTGATGTGCGAAAAGCTATAAGAACTCTAATTAAAGAAGGTGTTGATGTTATTTATGATGCCAGTTCAGGTTCTGCTGATGCTTCTTTTGAGGTAATTGTAAAAGCTAACAACTCGAAAAAGAGTAGCAAAAATTCATCTATCGTAAATCTAATTATTTCGGAACCCGATCAATTTCTTTCAACAACAACTTCTAACTCAAAATTCCTCCTGGCATCTTTGGTTAAAAGAGTAGACATTGCTGTGTCAGATATCATTGCAGCGACAATATTGGGAAATGAACTTCTTGATCCTATTAATATTAGCAAGAGTATTTACGGTCATAGGTATACGATTGCGGACAAGGGAATTGAGATTGTGATTAGCGCTAGATCCTTAGCGTCATATACTGCGGAAATTAATAGGGCGGCGAGTAGACAATATGCAGATTGATTGGGAAGCACTTAAATCACAGGCGCACGCTGCGATGAAGCAGGCTTATGCTCCATATTCAAAATTTCCTGTTGGAGTGGCCGCTCTTGTTGATGACGGTCGAATAATTAGTGGCTGTAATGTCGAGAATGCTAGTTATGGTCTAACCCTTTGTGCTGAATGTGGGTTGGTATCTTCTTTAATTAACTCTGGTGGTGGCCGACTGATCGCCTTTACTTGCCTAGATTTAGCGGGAAATTATTTAATGCCGTGTGGAAGGTGTCGTCAATTATTACAAGAACATGGCGGTTCGAATCTGCAATTAATGACTGATACCGGTGTCAAACCTCTTTCCGAGCTCTTGCCCTGGGCATTTGGCCCAGAAGAAATTGAGAAAAGAGTTGAGTAGCAGCGCTGGAGTGGAACCATTTGCGGCCGTTGAAATAATTTCTGCCAAACGCGATCGCAATGAGCTCTCCGACAAGCAAATTGATTGGACTATTGACGCATATACACGTGGAGTAATTGCAGATGAGCAGATGTCAGCTCTACTTATGGCGATACTTCTAAATGGTATGAACTCGCGTGAAATTTCTCGTTGGACTTTGGCAATGATTAATTCAGGTGAGCGAATGAATTGGTCAGCGCTGGATCGTCCTACTGCAGATAAACATTCCACTGGAGGAGTAGGTGACAAGATCACTCTGCCGTTGGCGCCATTAGTGGCAGCGTGTGGTGGAGCAGTTCCACAACTTTCAGGCAGAGGATTAGGCCATACCGGAGGTACGCTAGATAAACTTGAATCAATTCCTGGTTGGAGAGCTAATTTAAGTAATGCGCAAATGCTGCAAGTTTTGCAAGAGACTGGAGCAGTCATTTGTGCAGCTGGAGCCGGATTAGCACCTGCGGATAAGAAGCTATATGCCCTTCGAGATGTAACCGCTACGGTGGAGGCAATACCGCTAATTGCTTCCTCAATAATGTCGAAGAAAATCGCGGAGGGGACTTCGGCTCTAGTTTTAGATGTCAAGACTGGCAGCGGCGCCTTCATGAGCGATCCGAAAAAAGCCGGTGAATTAGCACGCACTATGGTGCAACTTGGAATAGATGCTGGAGTAAAGACTCGCGCGCTAGTAACTGCAATGGATGTTCCGCTTGGGCTAACAGCCGGAAATGCGCTAGAAGTTCGAGAATCAATCGAAGTTTTGTCAGGTGCAGGCCCGGCAGATGTAGTCGAGTTAACTATTTTGTTAGCACGTGAGATGATTGATGCAGCAGGAATTGTAGGAAAAGATCCAGCAGATGCATTAAGAGATGGGTCAGCAATGGATCATTGGAGGCGGATGATTCGCGCACAAGGCGGAGATCCTGATGCAACTCTTCCAGTTGCTCGCGAAGAACATAAAATTTACGCTGGCGAATCTGGTGTTATGACCCAGATGGATGCAATGAAAATAGGTGTAAGCGCATGGCGGCTAGGTGCGGGCCGTTCAAAACAAGGTGAAAAGGTACAGGCCGGTGCTGGAATCGAGATGCATGCCAAGCCTGGTGATTATGTAGCTAAGGGCGATGTTCTTCTGACTCTGCATACCGATGAGCCAGCTAGATTTGAACGCGCTATTGAAATTCTCGACGGAGCAATTGTGATCGTTGAAAATGGAACGGTAGATCGTATGCCGCTAGTGCTAGAGCGGATTCAAGGATGAATTCCTTAGATAAAATTCCTAATCTAGAACAAGTTAAGAGACTTCCTAAGGCGCTGTTGCATGATCACTTAGATGGTGGCCTACGCCCACAAACTATTATTGATATTGCAAAAGAGATTGGCCATCAACTTCCAACTAATGATGCGAATGAACTCGCAGAGTGGTTTCGCGCCTCATGCGATTCAGGATCGCTAGTTCGTTATTTAGAGACCTTCGCTCACACGGTTGCTGTTATGCAACGACCACAAGATATTTTAAGAGTGGCGCGCGAATGCGCTATTGATTTGGCGCGCGACGGAGTTGTATATGCTGAAGTACGTATGGCTCCAGAGTTGATAACTGAGGCAGGACTTTCACTTTCAGCCGCCGTCGAAGCCATCCTGGAAGGCTTCCGCGCTGGCGAGTCAGATGCCAAGAATGAAGGAAATATAATTCGGGTTGCTTTATTGTTGTGCGGAATGCGCCAAAATCAGTTATCGCAAGAAGTCGCAGAGATTGCCATTAAATACCGAGATAAAGGTGTGGTGGGATTTGATATAGCTGGGCCAGAAGATGGATTTCCGCCGAGTGATCAACTGGAGACTTTCGAATATTTACGACGGGAAAATGCTCATTTCACAATTCATGCCGGTGAAGCTTATGGCCTGCCATCAATTTGGGAGGCGATCCAACTTTGCGGTGCTGAACGCTTGGGACATGGAGTGAGAATTATTGATGATATTGACCTAAACCATACGCCAGCTCGATTAGGAAGACTGGCATCATATGTCCGCGATCGACGTATTCCACTGGAGATGTGTCCATCTTCAAATATTCAAACTGGAGCAGCTGCAAATTTTGCAGATCATCCAATTGGGGATCTAGCTCGTTTACGTTTTCGGATTACCGTAAATACAGATAATCGCCTGATGTCTGCCACATCCATGAGCAATGAGATGAATGAGTTAGTTAAAGCCTTTAATTGGTCTTATTTGGACCTGCAAAGAGTGACCATTAATGCGCTAAAAAGTGCCTTTATTCCATTTGAGGAACGTTTGGCGATCATTGAAAATGTTATAAAGCCGGGCTACTTAGCCGTCTCTGCAGAGTAAAAGTTATACCCCAATTGGGTGCCAGACCGTTTTAGCCTCCATAAAAGCGTAAATTCTGGTTGGAGATATTGCCCCGTCGAAGTGATGAATACGCTTTAAATTCTCAGCACCAGCGACTTTGAGTTCGCTACGTTTACCCTTGGCGATTCCGGAAATATCTAGTCCGTCAATATCCATATGAGAAGCCGCCCAAGGTGCTAATTCATCATGCGAGCCAGTTAAAATGTTAATAACTCCTTTTGGTAAATCGCTGGTGGCGAGCACTTCTGCAAAAGTCATAGCAGCAATCGCGCTACTTCCTGGAACAAGTGTAATAACGGTATTTCCAGAAACAATTATGGGAGCTACTGCATCAATAAAAGCTAAGAAATTTTCAGCCGGTGCAACCGCAATTACCCCTTGTGGCTCTGGAATTGTAAAATTGTAATATGGTCCAGCTACGGGATTAGTTGCACCGAATGCAGCTACTAATTTATCGCTCCATCCCGCATACCAAACCCAACGATCAATAGCTGCTACTACCTCTTCGTGAGCTTTCTTTAATGTTGCGCCAGATACTTGGGAAATTTCATGGGCGATCTGATCTGAGCGATTTTCTAGCATTTCAGCTATGCGGTAAAGAATCTGTCCGCGGTTATAGGCAGTCGCCTTTGCCCAACCGCTCTGTGCCGTACGAGCTGCAACTACCGCATCTCTTAAATCCTTGCGCGAGGCAAGGGCGGGGTTCGCAAAAAATTGCGCATTGGTAGCGCTAACTTCATATACACGTCCAGATTCGCTACGTACAAATTCCCCGTTGATATATAACTTATAAGTTTTCTTAACTTCTAAGCGAGCAGAAACTTTTTTCGGAGCATTCGCCATCTACTTTCCCTCCTTTAGGTATGCAGCTAAGCCATGTTTGCCGCCTTCGCGACCCCAGCCAGATTCTTTATACCCACCGAAAGGAGAGGTAGGATCGAACTTATTAAATGTATTTGCCCAAATAACACCAGCACGCAATTGCTGAGTAGCCCACAAAATTCTTGAACCTTTCTCGCTCCAGACTCCTGCTGATAGGCCAAAAGGGGTGTTATTAGCCTTCTCGATAGCCTCTTGTGGCGTACGGAAGGTAAGCACAGATAGAACCGGCCCAAAAATTTCCTCTCGAGCTATGCGATGAGCCTGAGTGACTCCTGTAAAGATTGTTGGTGCAAACCAGAAACCATTAGCAGGTAAAGAGCATTCAGGGCTCCACCGCTGCGCCCCTTCAGAGTCACCAATGGCTGCTAGCTCTTGAATCTTTAAAAGCTGCTCACGTGAGTTGATTGCACCTAAATCAGTATTTTTATCCAGTGGATCGCCTACTCGAATCTTTGCCATACGAATTTTTAACTTCTCCAGCAACTCATCAGCGATACTCTCTTGCAAAATTAGACGAGATCCGGCGCAGCAGACATGACCTTGGTTGAAGAAGATACCATTAACAATTCCTTCGACAGTCTCATCAATTGGGGCATCATCAAATACTACATTGGCACCTTTGCCACCAAGCTCTAAAGTCGCTTTCTTATTACTTCCTGCAATGGCCCTAGCAATCTTTTTTCCAACTTCAGTCGAACCTGTAAATGCAATCTTGTGGATACCAGGGTGGTTTACTATCGCAGCTCCAGTAGATCCATCGCCAGTTACTATATTTACTACGCCATCTGGAAGTTCTGCCTGTTGGCAAACTTCGGCAAATAAGAGCGCAGTCAAAGAAGTAGTCTCGGCGGGTTTTAAAACAACAGTATTTCCAGTTGCTAAGGCAGGCGCCACTTTCCAAGCCAACATCAAAAGTGGAAAATTCCATGGAATTATCTGTCCCGCAACGCCATGGGGTTGCGGAGATTTCCCCAGCCCGGCGTAATCTAATTTATCTGCCCAACCTGCATGATAGAAAAAATGAGCTGCAACTAGTGGAATATCAATATCGCGCGTCTCACGGATAGGTTTTCCATTATCAAGAGTCTCTAACACGGCAAATTCACGAGCGCGTTCTTGAAGAATGCGTGCAATTCGAAAAAGATATTTACCACGTTCTTTTCCAGAAAGTTTTGACCACGTCTTGGAGTATGCCTTCTGCGCAGCAATTACAGCCTTATCTACATCGCTTAAGCCGCCTAGAGCTATTTGGCTAAGCACCTCTTCAGTCGCCGGGTTTATGGTTGCGAAGTGTTTTTTACCTGCCACAAACTTTCCGTCTATAAAGTGGCCGTACTTAGCCTTTATATTCACAATAGACCGAGATTCTGGGGCTGGTGCATACTCGAAAGTCATAACTGGTCCTAGGCGCCTTCTCTTAATCGATCGTTACGTAGTTAGGGCTAGCGTAGTAGCCATCATCCATTTTCATGCGTTGCATGAGTAAATCATTTAAAAGAGCGCTAGCTCCAATTCGGAAGAATTTCGGTGTTAACCATTCCGGGCCAGCCGTTTCATTAACCAGGACCAACTGCTTAATTGCATCCTTTGTATTACGGATACCACCAGCTGGCTTTACGCCAATTCTGCGTTCGGTCATTTTATAGAAATCACTGACTGCCTCGAGCATCACCAAGACAACTGGGGGAGTTGCGGCAGGGGCTACCTTTCCAGTTGAAGTCTTTATAAAGTCTGCACCAGCAAGCATCGCGAGATAGGAAGCCTTGCGCACATTGTCGTAAGTAACTAATTCCCCAGTTTCAAAGATAACTTTTAAATGTGCCCGTTCACCACAGACTTCACGAATCTTTAAAATTTCATCAAAGACCAGACCATATTTACCAGAGAGGAAAGCACCTCTATCTATAACCATATCAATCTCCGCTGCCCCTGCATCGATTGCATCTTGCGTATCCTGTATTTTGACTTCCATAGAAGCACGTCCCGAAGGAAAGGCAGTAGATACCGCTGCCACTGGAATATCTTTGCCGCCAATTTCATCAAGATGAGTGCGGGCAACTTTGACCATATCGTTATAAACGCATATGGCACCGACGCTGGGCACGCTGGAATCACTTGGATCTGGACGTACCGCTTTTGAACAGAGCGCCTTAACTTTTCCAGGCGTATCCGCGCCTTCCAAAGTTGTTAGGTCTACCATCGATATTGCCATATCAATTGCCCAACGCTTGCTCGTTTTTTTAATACTTCTGGTGGCTAGCATGGCAGCTCTTGCTTCAGCTCCAACTTGATCAACACCAGGAAGCTGCGATAAAAAATATTTTAAAGATTTCTCGCTTCCATCAACTATGCCATAAAAACTCATTTTAATAATTCCTTTAGTGGTACTCGTAATTCAGCTAGCAACTTCTCTGCTGCACTGGCATCTTTAGTTATGACTTCAATGTAGCACTTCATCTTCGCCTCAGTACCGCTCGGGCGCACAATTACTCGAATTGCTCCATCCAACCAGATGCGTAAACCATCCGTTGCAGGAAGGCCATCTGTCGGCGCAGACAGATCATCAATAGAAATGACTTTTCTGCCCGCAATTTCTTGGGGAGGAGTTTGGCGTAGCTGCTTTAGAACTTTGGTGATTTCTGAAGTTGATTCAACTCTGATAGAAATCTGTTCTGTTCCATGAAAGCCATGACGCTCCCAAATTTGCGCGAGTAAATCCAGCAAAGTAAACCCTTGTGATTTGAGTTCAGATGCAATTTGGGCGAGGTAAATAGCTGCCGAAATTCCATCCTTATCGTTTACAGTTTTTGGATCCACGGCATATCCAATAGCTTCTTCATAACCATAGGTCAAATTCTCTAATTTTGTGATCCATTTAAAACCGGTTAGTACTTCCTTAAACTCAATTGCATAGTGTTTAGCAATTTTTCGAAGTGCCGAAGACGATACTATTGAGTTAGAGAAAGTGCCGTCTTGGCTGGTGCGAGCTATCCATTCGCCAAAAATTACCCCTAATTCATCGCCTCTTAACATGCGCCATCCAGTTACAGGGTCATTTACCGCGGCGGCGCATCTATCAGCGTCAGGATCGTTAGCGATAACTAAATCGGCACCAAAATCGCGTGCCTTTTGCAAAGCCAAGTCGATCGCGCCTAATTCTTCTGGATTAGGAAATGCCACAGTTGGAAAATCAGGATCCGGTGTACATTGTTCATCAACGAGAATTAAAGTGGCATATCCTGCATGATTGAAAACTCGTTGAATGGTTTCAGCACCTACTCCATGCATGGCGGTGTAGACAATCTTTAATTCACTCGGTTTCGGAGCAAGCAGCGCGGTGCGCCGTACATATTCTGAAATTAGATCTTCGCCAAGGTTTGTCCAATTATCTCCACGCGGTTGGTCTGCCAACTTATTAATTGCAGAAATTTTATCTGCTATAAATTTATCGGTTGGGCTAACAATTTGCGAGGCTTGATAAACAATTCCATCAGCAGTGGGTCCGATATAGACTTTATAACCATTATCTTGTGGGGGATTGTGGCTAGCGGTAATCATCACGCCGACATCACAGTTCAATTCATTTGTCGCAAATGCTAAGACTGGAGTCGGTAGTGGCCGAGGCAGTACAAATACCTCTAACCCGGCTCCTGAAAATATTTCAGCAGACTCTCTTGTAAAATCCTCTGAGCCGTACCTGGCATCGCGGCCAATTACTACTCGCTGCATTCCGCGTTCTCTCATATAGGAGGCGATTCCCGCTGCAGTACGGCCCACTACAGCACGGTTCATTGATGATGGACCCGGACCAATCGGACCGCGTAATCCGGCTGTCCCAAATTGCAAGAACCCAGCGAAGTGGCGCTGCAGCGCCTTCTCGTCATCTTGCTCGATGAGAGAAGTTAGTTCAGCTGCTGTGATGGGGTCTGGATCATCGCAGATCCAGGCTTGCACTTGAGCCAATAAGTCGGCGTTCATCAGGACAGCCTAATGAATTTAAATCAAATTGGGAATTACAGATTTGATTAAAATTCCCATTTGATCTGCAGCAGCTTTTCCTGCCGCGATTACTTCTTCATGGTTAAGTTTCTCACCAGTTACTCCAGCGGCGGCATTGGTTACTAATGAAATGGCTAATACTTCGGCGCCGAGAGCATGCGCAGCAATTGCTTCAGGGACAGTCGACATCCCAACCAAATCTGCACCCATTCCGCGCATCATCAAAATCTCGGCGGGAGTTTCATATGTTGGGCCGCGCCAATGGACATAAACGCCTTCTTCGAGTGAACTATCAGCAGAGGCAACAATGGCCCGTAAGCGCTTGCTGTAGAGATCTGTTAGATCTACAAAAGTGGCACCAACTAGTGGAGTGGCTGCAGTTAGAGATATGTGATCGCGAATTAAAACTGGCTGCCCCACCTTATAACTGGTATTTATTCCGCCACAGGCATTTGTTAATAGCACAATTTTACATCCTGCTTTCACTGCAGTTCTAACGCCATGTACTACGGGTTCCATACCCTTGCCTTCATACAAGTGAGTTCTGCCGAGAAAAACTAGCGCTCGTAAAGTTTTCCCATCTTCATTTATTTCATAACTACGAACCTTGCCAGAGTGGCCAGCCACAGTTGGCGGCAGAAACCCAGTCAACTCTTCAGCGCTGCATTCATAAGCGGGGCTACCTAGGCCATCAACAGCGCTAACCCAACCCGAACCCATCACTAGCGCAATATCGTGTTTTGCAACCCCAGTTCGGTCGGCAATCTCTTGAGCTGCCTTTTCTGCAGCTAGTAATGGATCGGAATAAAGAAGTTGTTCAGCGCTCATATCTCAATGATGTCACAGAGCAGAGCACCGCTAGAGACAGTCTCACCAATCGCTGCTGTGAGATTTTTAATCTTTCCTGATTTATGGGCAATAAGTGGCTGTTCCATCTTCATAGCCTCTAAAACAACAATCAAATCACCAGCTTCTACTATTTGATCATTATTTACCGCAATCTTTACAACCGTTCCTTGCATTGGGCTATTTAAACCAGTACCGCCAGCGCCACCAACTTTAGATTCCTTGGCACGATATCTCTTTACTACTGGCTCAGGAGTGTGAATTTTCACTTCAAAGCGCTTACCGTTTACCTCAGCAACTAAATGTTCAGCTGCGACAGTCGTCCTTCCAGGCAGAGTAACTGGTACAAATTCTGGTATTTCATTCTTAAATTCATTCTCTATATAACTGGTGTAAATTTTAAAGTCTTCAGTAAATGCCGGATCCCGCAAAATCGCTCTGTGGAAGGGAATCGCTGTAGCTAAACCATCAACTTCAAATTCTGCTAGCGCGCGACGAGCTCGCTCTATCGCTTCTTTTCGAGTAGCTCCCGTAACAATTAATTTAGCAAGCAGTGAATCAAAGTTGCCACCGATTGTGTCACCATTTTTAAAACCTGCATCAATTCGCACTCCAGGACCCGTCGGTAAATTCCATTTTGTAATGCGTCCTGGCGCAGGCAGGAATGATCGGCCAGGATCCTCCCCATTGATTCGAAATTCTATTGAGTGGCCCCGAATTTGTGGATCATCAAAACCTATTTTTTCTCCCATAGCAATTCGGAATTGCTCTCGTACTAAATCGATTCCGGTAACTTCTTCACTGACTGGATGCTCAACTTGTAATCGAGTATTAACCTCGAGAAATGAAATAGTTCCATCCCTTCCAATTAAAAATTCACATGTACCAGCTCCGACATACCCGGCCTCTTTCATGATCGCCTTGCTTGATTTATAAAGTTGGTCGTTCTGCTCTTGTGTTAAAAATGGTGCTGGCGCCTCTTCGACTAATTTTTGATGGCGGCGCTGCAATGAGCAATCACGAGTGCTTACAACTACGGCGTTTCCATGTTGATCGACTAGTACTTGAGTCTCTACATGTCTTGGTTTATCTAAGTAACGCTCGACAAAGCACTCGCCTCTTCCAAAGCCAGCTATCGCTTCACGAACTGCAGATGCAAATAGCTCTGGGATTTCATCCATAGTATGAACAACTTTTAATCCACGGCCGCCTCCACCAAATGCAGCTTTAATGGCTACAGGCAACCCATATTCCTTAGCGAACGCGGTAACTTCTTCATGACCTGCAACTGGGTCCTTAGTGCCTGCTACGAGTGGCGCACCCGCTTTAGCTGCGATGCGACGAGCCGAGACCTTATCGCCCAAGGCGCTAATCGCTGCGGGAGATGGACCAATCCAGATAAGCCCTGCATTAATTATGGCCTGCGCAAAGTCGGCGCGTTCAGAGAGAAATCCATAACCAGGATGAACCGCATCGGCACCAGATTTTTTCGCTATTTCGATAATCTTGGAAATATCTAAATAACTCTGTGTGGCCGTTGTGCCATTAAGCGAAAAAGCAGTATCTGCACTCTTTACATGTATTGCATCGCGATCTTCCTCGGAATAAATTGCAACGCTTTCTAATCCGTGATCACGGCAGGCACGTATAACGCGGACTGCGATCTCGCCGCGGTTTGCTATAAGTACGCGCTTCAACTCATCACCCTAACTTCTGGCCATGAGTACCCAAGTTGTGTCATAGCAGTTCTCAAGAAAGGCATAGATAGTCCAACTACATTTGTATAATCCCCTTCAATTATGGGAATAAATGGGGACCCAAATCCATCAAGAGTAAAGCCGCCGGCCACGTGTAGCGGCTCTTTCGTCGCGATGTAGTCATTAATCTCTTCATCGGATAGTTCAGAAAATGTAACTTTGGTAGTTACTCGGTCGGCGATTTCACGACCTTGTACTGTGTCAATAATACAATGTCCCGTATGTAGTAATCCAGAACGCCCACTGATTTTGCGGGCTCTCTCACGCGCTACCGATTCGGTTCCTGGTTTACCAAAAGATATGCCATCTACATCAAAAGTTGAGTCGCAGCCAATAATTATCGCTGGAAAATCAATCTTTTCACGGACCGTATGTGCCTTAGTGACCGCAAGAGCGATCACCATATCGGCAGGTTTCATTGAGTTAAAAAAATCTGTTTCTTCATCTACATCACTGACAATTACCTTAGGAACTATTCCAGCCCCCTCAAGCAATCGTCTGCGTGAAGTTGATTGAGATGCAAGTACGATCTGCGGCATTATTTAGACTCTCTTCTTGCCCCAAAAGTAATTTGGTGAGGTAGTGGTTTGCGTAACTGCGGAAGCCCGAAGATGCTACGTTTAATTACTGGCTTTAGAACCTGCATCTTGTGATTAGCCAGCGCTGTCTTTAGGGCTTGCAACTCTTCGGCTGAAGGGTCTCCTGAAGTGATGGAAAAATTCATCAAAGGGGAATATTTCCATGTTTACGAGCTGGCAAAGTATCTCGCTTTGTCTTCAAAGTTCGAAATGCTTTCGTAATATATGCACGAGATTGATGTGGCTCTATGACGCTATCGATAGTTCCACGTTCGGCTGCGGCATAAGGATTAGAGAGAGTATCGGTGTAGTCAGCGACTAAGTCAGCCCGAACTTTCTCAGGATCTTTGGCATCAGATATTTCTTTACGATAGAGAATGTTTACCGCACCCTGTGCTCCCATTACAGCGATTTCTGCTGTTGGCCAAGCGAAGTTGATATCGCTACCTAGATACTTAGATCCCATAACGATAAACGCTCCACCGTATGCCTTACGGGTAATTAAAGTTACCAGTGGAACAGAGGCTTCGGCGTAAGCATAAAGTAACTTAGCACCACGTCTAATTATCCCGTTCCATTCTTGCTCAGTACCAGGTAGAAAACCTGGAACATCGACTAGAGTCAAAATGGGAATATTAAAAGCATCGCAGAATCTTAGGAAGCGGGCTGCCTTTTCACTTGAATTAATATCTAACGTTCCTGCTAGTTGCGATGGTTGATTTGCGATTATTCCAACAGATTCGCCTTCGATACGTGCAAATCCAACTACTATATTTGGGGCGTATAGGGCATGTACCTCCAAGAATTCGCCCTCATCGACCAGAGTAGTTATCAACTTTTTCATATCGTATGGCTGATTAGGACTATCGGGAATTAATTCGTTGAGCGCTAGATCTTCCACGCTTTCATCTAAATTCGCCGTCGGAGGTAAGCGTGGACTGCCATCCATATTATTTGAGGGCAGATAAGATAAAAGAGCTTTTACATAATCAATAGCATCTGCCTCACTATCTGCTAAGTAGTGGGCATTTCCAGAGCGGGTATTGTGCGTTAACGCCCCACCAAGTTCTTCCATGCCTACATCTTCACCAGTCACCGTCTTTATTACATCCGGTCCAGTAATAAACATATGAGAAGTTTCATTTACCATCACTGTAAAGTCTGTTAGCGCTGGTGAATAGGCTGATCCTCCAGCACAAGGTCCAAGGATCAATGAAATTTGTGGAATAACACCGGAGGATCGAGTATTTAATCGGAAAATTTTCCCATATCCATTTAATGAAGCAACGCCTTCTTGAATACGAGCTCCACCTGAATCATTGATTCCAATTAAGGGAATTCCGCTCTTCAATGCAAATTCTGCAATTTTAACAATCTTGTCAGCATGTACTTCACCCAGACTGCCACCCATAACTGTAAAATCCTGTGAATATAAGGCGATAGGTCGGCCATCAACAGTTGCAGTCCCAATTACTACTCCATCGCCATATGGACGGTTCTTCTCCATTCCAAATTGAGTAGAACGGTGGCGGGCAAATTCATCAATCTCAGTGAATGAATCGGCATCAACTAATAGGTCAATGCGCTCACGAGCGGTGAGCTTACCTTTCGCATGTTGTTTCTCCACGGCGCGAGCGGAGCTGCCATGCACGGCTGCCTCGACACGAATACGGAGATCCTCAATTTTTCCTGAAGTTGTATGCAGATCTGGGCTCATGGCTCTACGGTACTAGGCGTGGGCACATCAGCGCCAAGAGCGCCACTAGTCAAGTTGCAGATCGCATCCCAAATTTCGCAATACTGGCGGGTAAGAGTGCTTGAACTCACTGGCTCAACGCAGGACGATTTAGTTAAGTTAATTTCTCAGGGCGCCGCCGAAAATGGCGAAGTAATTGTTGCGGAATTTCAAAGTGCAGGACGAGGCAGATTAGATAGGAATTTTATTGCCTCTGCAGGCTCTGCTCTGCTTTTCTCTTTCTATGTCGTGCCCAAACGCGATCGAGCAGATTGGGGGTTTCTCTCTCAATTAGCAGCGCTTACTTTGCACTCTGTAGTTGCGCAGGGCTTAGAAGAAGAAGTTCTCCTTAAATGGCCCAATGATATTTTAATAGCTGATAAAAAAGTTGCCGGCCTAATTGCCCAGGCCACAGGAGAAGGTGTTGTTATTGGAATCGGTTTAAATGTTGAGATGTCGTTGGCAGAGCTACCTGTCCCTAACGCAACGTCGATTGCTATCGCCGGTGGAAAAAAGCTAGACCGGAATGTAATTTTAAGTAATTTTTTAGATGCTTTTCAGCAGAATTTTCAACTCTGGGATAGAGGAGTTGAATTCATAACTGAGTACACATCCATTTGCTCGACTCTCGGTCGAGAAGTCGAAATAACTGTAGTTGGACGAGAAAATCACAAAGGTCAAGCCCAGGAAATATTGAAATCAGGTGCACTCCTTCTCGCAGATGGATTCATAGTTACCGTAGGTGATGTAGTTCATCTACGATAGCCAGGTGAAAGAGCGCTTCCCGACGATTGGCATAATTGGTGCCGGTCAATTGGCGCGTATGAGCGTGGCACCTGCTACTGCCTTAGGTATAAATTTACTCCTCTTTGCACAAAGTGAAAATGATAGCGCCGCTCAAATTGCACCTCATGTCGTTGGGGACTTTCGCGATTTAGCGGCCCTTCAAAATTTTGCTGCCAATTGTGATGTTGTGACATTTGAACATGAGTTAGTTCCGCTATCTGTCATAAAGGGATTGGAATCAGCGGGAGTCAAAGTTTTTCCAACTTCACACTCATTCCAGTACTCGCAAGATAAAGCTGCGATGCGAGATAAGTTATCTAACTACCCAACTCCAAAATGGCGAGTAATCTCTGATAAATCAGAGGCTTTTGGCTATCCATTTATCGCCAAAAAAATTACTGGTGGCTATGACGGAAGGGGAGTGTGGAGGGTATCGAATGTCAGTGAATTAGCTGATGTACTTAAAGATAACCCTAAGATTTTGATCGAAGAACTAATTGAATTTGATAGTGAAATTGCAGTTATGGTGGCACGGTCTGCACATGGACAAGCTTCATCCTGGGCGCCTACGCAAACGGTACAAGCTGAGGGCATTTGTATCTTGACGATCACTCCAGCAATGGTTATTTCATCTGAAGTTGCAGAAAAGGCGCAACATCTGGCGCTACAAATTGCTAGCGAGATATCGCTGGTTGGCGTGATGGCGGTAGAGATGTTTGTTAAAGGTGAAGAAATCCTTATTAATGAATTAGCAATGCGACCACATAATTCAGGACATTGGACAATTGAAGGAGCGCGGACTAGCCAATTCGAACAGCATTTGCGTGCGGTATTAGATTTACCGCTAGGCGATCCCAGCATGACTGCACCCTGTGCTGTTGTAGGCAATATTTTGGGTGGCGAAAAGACAGATATGTATCGCCCCTACCTGCATCTCATGGCTCGAAATCCAGAGTTGAAGTTCCATCAATATCGGAAAGAAGTTAAAAAAGGTCGCAAAATAGGCCATGTCACCGCAGTTGGAGGAAACCTTCTAGAATTAACCGAGATAGTAGAACATGCACGTGACTACATGAGTGGAGATATTGATGAGTGATGTAGCGATTATTATGGGTTCAGATTCTGACTGGCCAATAATGATGGAAGCGGCAAACGTGCTTGATTCTTTTGCAATCTCATATACCGCAGAGGTTATATCTGCTCATCGCATGCCACTTGAAATGGTTGAATTTTCTCAACGGGCGCGCGCAAAGGGTTTTAAAGTGATAATTGCTGGCGCTGGAGGCGCGGCCCATTTACCAGGCATGGTGGCATCTTTAACTACCTTGCCCGTAATCGGCGTTCCGGTCCCACTCAAGAATTTAGATGGGATGGATTCATTACTCTCTATAGTTCAAATGCCAGCTGGAATTCCAGTAGCAACGGTTGGAGTTGGTAATGCAAAAAATGCTGGAATCCTTGCCGCTCGCATACTTGGCATAAGCGATGAGGCCATCTCAGAAAAAATTACGGATGCGCTACAAGCGTTAAACGCAGAGGCAAAAGCCAAGGGTGCAAATTTAAGCGCACGCCGTAGCCAAAAAACTGGATTTTAATTTAACTTTCGATATTCAATAGCTGGGCAGCGATTCATAATTGCAATAAGTCCGGCCACCTCCGCCCGCTGCTTAGCCGCCTCATCAATTACATCTAGTTGGAGCCAAACTGCTTTGGCTCCAATGGAAATGGCCTCATCTACTACAGCTCCGACACGAGTTGAGTTAACAAAGCAATCGACTACATCAACAGATTCTGGGATCTCTTTAAGTGACTTATATCCAGTTTCTCCATGAACAGATTCACCCCGTGGATTTACCGGGATTATCCGATGGCCTTTCTCTTGCAAGATTAGTGCAACATCGAATGCGGCGCGTTCCGGATTATTTCCCAATCCGACGATAGCCCAAGTTTTAAACTTTAATACCGATTCAATTTCTAATTGGATATCCACGCCGCCAATTTAGCAATAATCTAAAGTTTAATCAGTGCGACCTAAGGAGTGCACCCGCCAACCGGCAGCTCGCCAAAGCTCACGATCGAGGGCGTTTCGCCCATCCAACAAGAACTTACCCTTAACCAGTTGGCCTATAACCGAAGGGTCCAACTCACGATACTCCTTCCATTCCGTTAGATGCAGGATCGCATCTGCACCTTTTACGCAATCTACAATTTTCTCTGCATAATCCAGGTTTGGAAAGCGCTTTCGAGCTGGTTCGATACCTTTCGGATCGTGAACTACAACGGTTGCACCAGCGGCTTGTAACTGAGCTGCTATATCTAGAGCCGGGGAATCACGAACATCATCGCTATCTGGCTTAAAAGTTGCGCCTAAGACGGCGATTTTATATTGCGTTAAATCTTCACTCAGATCGGATCGAAGGACATCAATCACGCGTTGACGAGCTCTTAAATTAATTGCATCAATTTCGCGTAAGAATTCCAACGCTTGATCTGCTCCAAGTTCCTGAGCGCGCGCCATGAAAGCTCGGATATCTTTCGGTAGACATCCACCACCGAATCCAATTCCTGCCTGCAAAAAACGGCTACCAATTCGCGGGTCGTAACCAATTGCTTTGGCAAGGACTGTGACATCGCCACCGGCTGCCTCACAAACTTCGGCCATCGCATTTATAAATGAAATTTTAGTTGCTAGGAAAGAGTTCGCGGCTACTTTGACAAGCTCAGCAGTCGGAAGGTCCGCACGAATCCACGGAGTACCGAGATCAATTATTGGCTTATACAAAGTTTTAAGAATATTTTCTGCCTGATCACTAGTGACTCCAACAACTAATCGATTTGGTGTCAACGTATCTTCAACCGCGAAACCTTCTCGCAGGAACTCAGGGTTCCATGCTAATTCGGCCTGTGGTGCAGATGCGGCAAGAATTTCTTGTAGCGACTGAGCCGTACCGACTGGAACGGTAGATTTACCAACAACTAAGGAACCTTCTTTTAAATGTGGCGCAATCGCCGCAACCGATTCTTTTACATAGGTTAAATCAGCCGCTAATCCATCTTTACTTTGTGGCGTTCCGACACAGATAAAGTGAACATCCGCTCCCGTTGCTTTAGAAAAGTCCGTTGAGAAAGTTAACCGGCCACTAGCTACTTCATTGGCTAGTAATGAGTCAAGGCCTGGTTCGTAAAAAGGTAGCTCGCCATTAGAGAGTAGATCTACCTTTGATTGGTCTGTATCAATTCCGATTACTTCATAACCGAGAGATGACATGCAAGCGGCATGTGTTGCGCCTAAATAACCACAGCCAATGACGGAGATCTTCATATCGAGAGTCTAAGGCACCTTGTTATTTGAGCGTTATTCTATGGCCCCGCATGGGTTTTCCGATGCGGGGCGAGTCTTGAATTTATCGACTGTAACTGGCTGAGGAGATTTTGTGGTGCTGGCAGAGGGCGAAGGTGTGAGCTCATCGATCAGGGAGGAATCATCACGAAAGCGGCTCCACAAGTCAGCGCTGACTTCTTTATCCCAAACTACTACCGAGCCTATTCCGGGGACATTTCCATTTGCATTAGAAAGTGGCACAGTCAAAGTTCGTAAATTTCCAGAGGAAAGCCCTCTTACTTGTTTAGCTAAATCCAAGAGTTTATTCTCAGTTAAGTTCTCATCCATTTTAATTGTTGATAGCGCAGCATTCATAAAATTGACAAGTTTAATTGGGTTAAGAAGTACGCCAGTGCTTGTCGCTTTTTTAAAGACTGAACTCATAAATTCTTGTTGACGTTGCATACGTCCGATATCTCCACGTCCATCAAAATCTCGGGTACGAACATACTTCAACGCCTCTATGCCATTTAGAGTATGCGTTCCAGCGGCAAGAACTAGGTGGCTCTTAGGATCGTTAATATTTACATTAGTACATACATCTACGCCACCGAGCGTATCAACGATATCCGCAAAGCCCGCAAAGCTGACCTCTATGTAATGATCAATCTTCAAGTGGGTTTCATTTTCAATAGTTTCAATTAACAGGGGCGCACCACCAAAGGCAAATGCGGCATTCAATTTATTTTGGCGGGCTGGAATTTGTGATTTTCCATCATTGCTGATGTGAGCTGGAATAGTAATTAGAGAATCACGCGGAAGAGATACCAAAAAAGCTTTATCCCGGTCTTTGCTAATGTGAATTAAGAGCATTGTGTCGGAACGCCCGCCCGCAGCGGTAGCTGTACTTCCGACCTTTAGCTCTTTTTGTTCGGCCCTAGTCAGGCCTTCCCGGGTATCAGAACCTACCAGGAGATAATTCAACGACTTAGAAACTTTTTCGGGTCGGTTTTCTAGATCAGTGAAAACGTTAACGCGAGCGATTTTGCCGCTAATTTGACCTAAACCTATCCATGAAGTGGCGGCGAGAACGACAATACCCATTGAGAGTGATGTAATTATCCGTATCGTTCGCGTCGATTTCACATGCGAACTCTACTTGGGCGCTAGCGTGGAGGGGTTATGAGTACAAATTTGGGCGAGTTACCTGGCTCACCAGCCATCAGCGTCATCCTTCCTGTCCTTAATGAGGAATCTCATTTGGTTGAATCAATCTCAGCAATACTCACCCAAGATTATCTTGGCCAATTCGATGTAATTCTTGCCCTTGGACCATCGTCAGATAAGACAGATGAGATTGCCCAAAATCTTGCTGCGAAAGATGAGCGAGTTAAGTTGATTGAAAATCCAACTGGTAAGACAGCGGCTGGGCTTAACTTAGCTATAGCGGCATCGAGTAATCCAATTATTGTAAGAGTAGATGGACATGCATCCATTCCAGTAAATTACCTGTCGCTGGTAGTAGAGATCCTGAAAAATTCTGGTGCGGTAAATGTGGGTGGGGTAATGGCTGCAGAGGGCGTTACAAAATTCGAAATAGCTGTGGCGCGCGCGATGCGAAGCGCACTGGGCGTGGGGGCATCTCGCTTTCACACAGGTGGCGCAGCAGGTGAAGTTGATACCGTCTACCTCGGGGCATTTCTCAGAGATGCAGTTACGGCAGTTGGTGGTTTTGATGAGCGATACACACGTGCTCAAGATTGGGAGTTAAACTATCGGCTGCGCAAAAAAGGTGGAAAGGTTTACTTTGACCCGCGTTTACATGTCACTTATCGCCCCCGTCCTAATTTAAGAAAACTCGCTAAGCAATATTTTGAGTATGGTCGTTGGCGCCGCGTCGTTTCACGTAGCCATTCTGGAACAATCAATCTACGTTACCTCGCACCGCCAACTGCACTAATTGGAAGCGCCCTCTCTTTATTCTTAGGAATTGCTGTGAATCTTCTCTTTTTAATTCCCGCAGCAATGTATTTATCTTTTATAATTTTCTCATCAGTTGCGCTGGCAAAAACTTTCCGCGAGAGCTTGCAGCTCATCGCAATCATCCCGGTAATGCATTTCTCGTGGGGTGCGGGTTTTATAACTTCAACTAAAACCCTAAGGTAGACTTTAGCTACATGAGAATACTCAAACGCTCTGTAATTGCTCTCTTACCTGTTCTAATTATTGCAATAGCGCCACCTCCAGCACTAGCGAGCGATGCCACATCGAAGTACACGTTTTCTGGAAGCGGCTATGGACATGGCGTAGGGATGAGCCAGATTGGAGCGCGCGCCATGGCGCTAGCGGGGGAATCTGCTACTGCAATTCTCAATTATTACTACACCGGTACTGCGATTGAAACCATGACAGATACTCAGATTTTGCGGGTAAATATCGGTCATCAACTTACCTCAGCTAAATTTCGAGTTAATAGATCTGATGCCCAGGTAGAACTTTTTGCTGGCAATTTAGGGGAGACCGAAACCGCGGTAACCATGGCCTCGATCCCTAGCAAAACTCCAATACTTTTAAATATTCTAAAGAGTAAAATCGTGGTGAGTTATTTAGGAGAGGCGAGCGAAGTCCAGTTGGGGTTGGGTTCAGCATTCACATTGCGCTGGAGTGGCACACGCTACTTGGCAGGCAAGACCGCCACCGTTAAATTAAGTGCAAATGGGACGACTAATAAATACCGATATGGCCAGATTCAATTTAAAGTCGTAAAGGATAAATTATCAGGCAAACGAATTGAAATTATAAATTCAGTCAGGTTAAGCGATGAATATTTATGGGGAGTCAGCGAAGTGCCTTCATCATGGCCGGCAGCCGCGCTGCAAGCCCAGGCAATAGCATCGCGCACCTATGCCCTTTCTAAGGCAGGTAAAATTCGCAAAGCATGTGACTGCCACCTTTACGCAGGTATAAATGATCAGACATTTGTAGGCTTTGCCAAAGAGAGTGAACCTAGGTTTGGAATATTTTGGAAGTCTGCCATCGATCTCACTGCTAGCCAGGTGATTACCTTTGCTGGCGCGCCTATCACCGCCTACTTCGGCTCCTCCACTGGTGGAATCACCGAGACTTCAGAAAATGCTTGGGGAACAGCAACTGCGTATACACAAAGCGTTTTAGATTCAGCTAGCGTCGATGCCACGTTAAATCCGCGATTTGCATACTGGGTCCGCGATTTAGCAATTAGTGAAATAGCCGCAGTATTTGAGCTGCCAGATGTCGTTGACCTAAAAGTATTAACTTTAAATCCCTCTGGCTCCGTTGCCACAATCTCCGCAACATCTTCGGCAGGTGAAGTCGCAATTTTAAGGGGCGAGACCTTCAGAAGTAGGGGCAAGCTTCCTTCGGCATGGTTCTCAATAAATTCTAGTTAGCGTGCAGCACTGAATTAAGACCACCCCAGGTGCCAGTTCTAAGTACAACTTCTAGGCAGCCATCAAGTGAATTTCTGCGAAAGAGTAGATTGCTCGCGCCAGAGAGAGAACTGGCTTTAACTATTTCGCCATCTGGAAGACGGATTTTGGCCGCCGCAGTTATATAAGTACCGGCTTCGATGACGCAGTTATCACCCAATGAAATTCCGAGTCCGGAATTTGCACCCAGCAGGCATTTTTCTCCTACTGAGATTATTTCCTTTCCGCCTCCGCTTAAAGTACCCATAATCGATGCGCCACCACCAACGTCACTTCCATCACCAACGATTACTCCAGCAGAAATTCTACCTTCCACCATAGAAGCACCAAGGGTTCCGGCATTGAAATTTACAAAGCCTTCATGCATGACAGTTGTTCCAGATGACAAATATGCACCGAGGCGGACTCGGTCGGCATCTGCAATACGAACTCCTGATGGAATTACGTAATCAAGCATCCGTGGGAATTTATCAACCCCAAAAACTGTGAGATGTCCGTATTTAGCGCGCAGGGCAGCTCTTACACTTTCAAACCCTTCAACTGCGCATGGTCCGGCTGATGTCCAAACTACATTTGTTAATATTCCAAAGAGGCCATCGGTTATTGCACCGTGCGGACGGATCAGTCGGTGCGAAAGCAGATGTAAGCGCAGATAAGCATCAATTGGATTCTGTGGTGCATTGGCAAGATCTATCTCAATCGAAACCAGTTTGCGGGTGACCTTTCGAATCTCATCGATACCAACTAGATTGGTGAGCGCAGAACCTGCTTCTCCATTGAGCGCGCCTAGGGTGGGGTTAGGGAACCAAACATCTAAAACTGTATTAGCTGAAAGAGTTGCAATCCCGTGCCCAGAGGCGATTATTTTCTGTGAAGACATGTCGTAAGCCTAACCCCTATCCTTTGTCTTATGCGTATTGCCGTTTATTGTTCTTCGTCTCAGAGCATTGATCCCAAATATATAGAGCTAGCTCATAATCTTGGCGCAGGAATTGCCTTGCGCTCTTGGGAGTTAGTTACAGGTGGAGGACATATCTCAGCGATGGGAGCAGTCTCCCGCGGTGCACGGACTTCAGGTGGACGTACCATTGGAGTCATTCCACAGCTTTTGGTCGACATCGAATTCGCTGATAAAGAATGCGATGAACTTCACGTGGTGGATTCCATGCGTAGCCGAAAGGCGATGATTGAAGATTTATCAGATGCATTTATTGCTCTACCGGGTGGAATTGGAACGCTAGAGGAGTTATTTGAAATTTGGGTAGGCCGATTCCTTAAATTTCACAATAAGCCAGTCATAGTTCTTGACCCATTTGGTCTGTATGCCCCATTAGCCAATTTGATAGATCATTTAGAAGAACATGGCTTTGTAAAGCCAGGGCAGCGAGAACTTCTGCACTGGGCCAATAGCATTGAGGAAGCTTTAGATTTGGCAGCGCAGAAATAACTTGACGAAACAGGTAATCAAATGGGGCATGTAATTCGGGTAAACGTAACTTTGCCAACTTCGCGCGAAAAAGCTTGGAACGCAATCGCCAATTGGGAAGATCAAGGGCTTTGGATGCTACAAACTAAAGTTTGGGTAACCTCAATAATTCGCGAGGGAGTTGGGACCTCTATCTCAGCATTCACTGGACCGTTTTATAAGCGCTATCCAAAGTTTGCCAATATTGGGCTGCTAGATACTATGGTGGTGACTAGCTGGCAACCTCCGCACCGTTGCGATGTCATACATACTGGGAAAATCTTAAAAGGTAGCGGCACCTTTGAACTCGTTGAGTTATCTCCGACTGTAACTGAATTTAAGTGGTCAGAAGAGATTGAATGCTCACGCTCAAAATTTCTGGCTATCTACCCATTCCTCTGGTTTGGAGTTCGAATATCATTGGCTCGCCTTTCCACATCGCTACGTTGACCCGAGTAATCTTTACCTATGTCCGCCCCACTAACTCTGGTAGATGCCTTGGCGCAGTTGCCAGAGGAGGAGCAGATCATCTTGTCACTTCATTATTTGCGTGCCATGCCCTCTGTTGAGATAGCAAAATTACTCGGGGTACCAGAAAAATCAGTTAACACGGTGATGGCTTCGGGTAGGGCGAGAATAACGGCGCTACTTGGGCTCAAATAGGCGATATTCCCACACGCAATCCACCGATTTCTTTCATAGCCAAATATACGAGATACTTATCCACTGCACATGTCCAATCGGCGTATAGCCGCTAAATCTTTCGCATTAAAGGAGACTTCCCAATGGCAGCCATGAAACCCCGCACTGGAGATGGACCAATGGAAGTTACCAAGGAAGCGCGCTCGCTAGTTATGCGAATCCCGCTAGAAGGTGGCGGTCGTCTAGTTGTAGAGCTAAATCCACAGGAAGCCAATAATCTCAGCGCCGCATTAGGGGCTGCAGTTTTGTTGATCAAGAAGTAATTTTCTTACACTCGCAGGCAAGTGACGCTATCTAGCCGGGAAATCGCTAGCCTTTGTCAATCATGACAACAAAATTGCCGTCTAAATTTACAAACTATCTATTAAGCGCTGTTGAATCGAGCGTTAACGCGGTGGCGCAATCTCAAGCAATCGCTATTGGATTTACTGCAAAAGCTAATGGTGAAGATACATTCTTTGATTTTCCAGCCTTCGGATCACTAATAAAAGAGTTAGAGAATAAATTTGAAGTAGATCTCATAGCAGAATTGGAGTTTTTCTCTGCAACTGGAAAGAGCGGGGAACTTTTTGAAATTCCTGTCTCCTCAGATCAGATGCAGGCAGATCGGTTCATCCTTATTGGATTGGGTGATGCAACATCGCCATCACTTCGCCAAGCCGGGGCAGCCCTGGGCCGGAAATTTCGTGGCAAGGCAACGCTAATTTCTTCAATTTGTGCAGAGAAAGAGGAGCAGTTACGAGCATTTGCCATTTCCGTACAGCTCGGCGCATATATCTGGACTCAAAAAACTGGCTCCATACAGGAATTGCCAAACTTTATATTCGTAACGGAAAAACCCAAAGTAATCCAAGATGCGGCTGTAATTGCCAGCGCAATTTATCTGACTCGAGATTTAGTTCATACTCCTGCAAATATAAAGACCCCACTTTGGATGGCCAACGAAGCAACTAAAGTTGCTACAGAAAATAACCTAGATATTCGAGTGCTGGCTGGAAAAGAGTTAACTGAATTTGGTGGGCTCAGCGCAGTTGGGAATTCTTCTCCAAATCCAGGACCAAGATTTGTTGAAATCACCTACCGTCCCCGCGGTATGAAAAAAAATTTTGGCGTTCTGCCTCATGTAGTAATTGTTGGCAAGGGAATCACTTTTGATACTGGAGGCGTCTCCCTAAAACGTCCATACGAGATCATGACAGCGATGAAGTCAGATATGGCAGGAGCTGCGGCAGCGCTCGGTGCAATTAGTGCCCTTAACCACTTCCAGCCACAAGTTAATGTCACTGTATTAATGATGCTTGCCGAGAACGCTCTCTCTGGCACATCGCAAAGGCCCAGTGATGTCATAACTCAATACGGAGGCAAAACTGTCGAAATATTAGATACGGATGCCGAAGGTAGATTGGTATTAGCTGATGGCCTTTCATATGCGGATAAGAATTTGAATCCAGATTACTTAGTTGATCTAGCAACGCTAACCGGATCGGCAACTTTAGGGTTAGGACGCCAATACGCCGCCATGTACTCAAGAGATGATGAAGTGGTTGCAAGTTTTTTTGAAGCAGGTGAGCGATCTGGTGATCGCGTCTGGCATATGCCTCTAGTCGATGATTACCATGAAGCGCTCGAGAGTCCGATAGCAGATTTAAGTCATATCACTGCAAAGAAGAAATTTAGCGCCGGCTCAATCACCGCCGCGCTATTTTTAGAGCAGTTTGCAGGTGAGCGCACTTGGGTTCATTTCGATATCGCAGGAGTTGCCCGCAGCGAAAGCGATGCAGGTGAAAATCCAAAAGGCGGCACTGGCTTCGGTGTACGACTTCTAGTCGAATGGTTGACTACGCTGTGATGATGATAGACCCACACACTTATGCCGAGAGCTTCGTCGCTGAAGATGAGATCAAGGCAAGCGCAAGAGAACGTGGTGAGGAAATCGGAACTGCTGATACAACATGTGGAACTGGCGCTTATCTAAAACATCTTGCCCATATTCTCTCGGCGCAATCTGTTGTAGAAATAGGAACCGGCTCCGGAGTCGGCTCTCTGTGGGTCCTCGAAGGAATGCTGGCAAGTGGCACGCTCACTTCAATTGATGACGAGATGGAACATAGCAACGCTGCAAAAATTGCTCTCCTTGATGCTGAAATTGCCGCTGCACGCTTTCGCCTGATAACTAATCCAGTGATGGATGTAGTTACAAAATTAGCAGAACGTGCATATGACATGGTTATCTTTCGGCATAATCCAGAAGATTTAGCATTTGCTATAACTGAAGCGCATCGAATTTTGCGTAGTGGTGGAGTATTTGTAATCGATAATTTCTTTGGTGGAGAAAAAGTGTCAGATCCGGCGCAACGAGACCCGAAGACGGTGGCTCTGCGTGAGGCTGGGAAATCCTTGAAAAATCAGCCAGATCTTTGGGTGACTTCCCTCATACCAATCGGTGATGGTTTGTTACTTGCAACGAAACTATAGGAAGATGGGGATATGAGCAGCCCGCAACTTTCTGGCCCTACTGGCCCTAATGGCCCTTGGTGGATACCTGCCGTTAAGAATGGAAAGTCCAATTTAATAACTCGCGGCAATGCAATCCTCTTGGCCTTTATTGCTGGTTTAGTCGGTGCAATCTTTGGCGTCTCCTCATCAGGTTCAATCTTTGGTCACAACATTAATCTGGCGCGCGTATCAAACTCGATCGAAAGAGCTCCTGGGTCTGTTGCTGATATCGCCAAACGAGTAATTCCTTCAGTAGTCTCCATTGAAGGGTCGTCAAAAAATGGTGGATCAACGGGCACAGGCTTCGTAATTGATAGCAACGGATATATTTTGACAAATAATCACGTAATTGCAGAAGCGATAACCAATAATGGAGCTATCGAAGTTACCTTAAATAGCGGAAAAAAATATAATGCAAAGGTAATCGGTCGTGATTCATCTTATGACTTGGCAGTTTTGAAAATCGCTGCTACTGGACTAACTGCCTTGCAATTAGGCGATAGCGACAAAGTTGCGGTAGGAGATTCAGTTATTGCAATTGGTTCACCTTTGGGGCTATCTGGCACTGTTACCTTAGGAATTATCAGCGCTAAAGATAGAGCGGTTACCGCAGGTGATAGCGCTAGCAGTAACTCGTTTATAAATGCGCTGCAAACCGATGCTGCGATCAATCCAGGAAATTCAGGCGGACCACTTGTAGATTCCACAGGAGCAGTAATTGGAGTAAATTCGGCTATCGCCACTTTAGGCACTGGTTTTGGTTCGCAGAGCGGATCAATTGGTCTTGGGTTTGCGATTCCAATCAATCAGGCACGCAAGACGGCAGATCAATTAATTAAAAATGGAAAAGCTACCTATCCTGTTCTAGGTATTTCTGTTGACATGACATACAAAGGCGATGGGGCTAAGATCGCAGAGAGTGTAACGGCGATTTTACAGGGTGGTCCAGCGGCAGACGCCGGCTTGGAGGCGGGAGATATCATCACAAAATTTGATGGTCGAACTATCGCAACCTCTGAAGAATTAATAGTTGCAATTAGAGCCAAGAGTATTGGCGACAAAGTCTCCCTTGTTTATCTACGAAATGGTGTCAGCGCGAGCGTATCTGTCACGCTAAAGGCTGGGAATTAATGTTTTTTGACTTTGGGGCAGGTGAACTATTTGGTCTTGCCATATTAGCTGTTATTTTGGTCGGCCCTGAACGGCTGCCAAACTTCGCAGTAGATGCTGCTAAATTTGTGAAAAAAATCCGTTCGCTTGCGCAAACAGCGACCGCAGAATTGCGCCAAAATCTCGGGCCAGGTTTTGAGGATCTAAAACCTTCAGATCTGCACCCTAAGAAATTTATGCAGAAACAGATCGCCAATGCATTAAAAGATGAAGACGAGAATGAAGGTAGAGCACAGAAGTTTAAGGCGCAGATTGACCCAGATTTATTATGACAACTATTGAGTTAATCAACGCAGCCCTGGCAACGGTATCTGATCCGGAGCTGCACCGGCCTCTTCCTGATCTAGGTATGGTGGAATCAGTATCTGTAAACGGAAATATCGCGGAATTAAAAATTTTATTAACGATTTCTGGGTGCCCGATGCAGGATCGTCTGCGCAGCGATATAACGGCAGCGGTTACCCAAGTAGCCGAGATTTCTTCAGTCAAAATTGAATTTGGAGTTATGTCTGAAGAGCAGCGCAATAATGTTAAAAAGCTATTGCGGGGCGGGCGTGAAAAATTTATTCCATTCGCCCAGCCGGATTCGTTAACTCGAGTTATCGGAATTGCATCAGGCAAGGGCGGTGTTGGTAAATCATCACTGACAACTAATTTGGCAATTGCTGCTGCGCAGCGAGGACTACGGGTTGGAATATTAGATGCAGATGTATATGGTCACTCAATTCCTCGATTAATTGGACTTATGGGCCAGCGACCAACCGCTATTGACCAAATGTTTATCCCACTTGAATCCTTTGGTGTAAAGGTCGTCTCTATGGAGATGTTCAAACCTGAAAGAGCTGATGCTGTGGCCTATCGAGGTCCGTTACTACATCGCGTCCTTGAACAACTTTTATCAGATGCATATTGGGGAGATTTAGACTTATTACTAATTGATTTACCGCCTGGCACTGGCGATCTAGCAATTTCACTCGGGCAGTTGATTCCAACTTCGGAGATATTGGTTGTCACAACTCCTCAAATTGCGGCAGCAGAGGTTGCAGAACGAGCAGGTCGGATTGCGCATCAGATACATCAAAGAGTCGTCGGTGTAATTGAAAATATGTCAGCTTTCCCGTGCCCACATTGCGGCGAAGAAATATCTTTATTCGGTGTCGGTGGAGGAGAAGAAACTGCCCGCCGCCTATCGACGCTAGTTGGGACAGATGTTCCCTTGCTAGGAAAAATTCCTTTTAGTACCCAACTTAGAACTGGCGGCGATGATGGCAATCCAATTGTTGTAGCAGAGCCCGATTCACCAAGTGCTCAAGCAATTATCGCTATCGCTGATAAATTAATCGTTCGGAGCAAGTCTTTGCTTGGAGTTCGACTCAGTCTTAATACCTAACTCTTTTACAAAAGTTTCTAGTTCATTACGTAAGAAATCACGTGTAGTTACTTCACCCAAGGCAATTCTTAAGCTTGCTATCTCACGTGTTAAATATTGAGTGTCTGCTACTGTTCGCGCATTTTGGGCGCGATCTTCATTTTGTGAAATTCGATCACGATCGGCTTGGCGGTTTTGTGCCAGCAAAATCAATGGCGCCGCATATGAAGCCTGCAAAGACAAAATTAAAGTTAAGAAAATAAAGGGAAATTCATCGAAGCGTAAATTACTCGGGGAAAAAACATTCCAAAGAAACCATGAGAGAACAAAGACGCTCATATAGACCAAGAAGCGAGCCGTCCCAAGAAAACGGGCAAATTTCTCAGATAGTCGACCGATAACTTCAGGATCATAATTTGGGCGAAGTGATCGTCTAGATTCACGCGGTGTATCTAGACCACTATTTTGTAGCGTTATCGAACGTGCCATCATCGCGCCTGCTCTTCCATAGATTTATCTAGTTCAATATCTTCTGCATCTATCTCAGTGCCTGAGACATCAGCCAGATTAAGAATAGGCCCAGTACCGCGAGTTGAATCGCGATGCTTCAAGCGCCAGTTTTCTGGCAGTAGATGATCAAGAACGTCATCAACGGTGACAGCACCGAGTAAGCGATCATTGCCATCAACAATTGGCACCGATAACAAGTTATAACTAGCTAAGTATGACGAAACTTCATGTAACGAGGCGTTGGGATTTAGCCCTTGCGTATCAGTATCGACTATTGCGCCTAATAAAGTCGCAGGTGGCTCACGTAATAAGCGTTGGTAATGGACGGCACCGATATAACGACCGGTAGGCGTCTCCAGAGGTTGGCGGCAGACAAAAACTTGGGAGGCCAAGGCAGGAGATACTTCGCGCGCCCTCAGGCTAGCTAGCGCATCTGCAACTGAATAATCTGCGCCCATTAATATTGGTTCAGTTGTCATCATGCCCCCGGCAGAGTAATCCTCATAGGTCATCAGGCGCAAAACATCTTCAGCATCTTCAGGTTCCATTAACTCAATCAACACCTGAGCACGTTCTTCTCCTATTTCACGGAGCAAATCTGCAGCATCATCTGGATCCATTTCACCAAGTACATTGGCGGCCCGCTCTCCTTCTAACTCAGCAAGTAGCACAACTCGTTCGGCCTCATCCATTTCTTGTAATACATCAGCCAGCCTTTCATCATCTAGCGCGCGAGCAACTTCGAGACGACGTTTAGGAGATAAATCCTGAATGACCGCTGCTAAATCGGCTGCACGTAAATTATTTATTGTCAAAAGTAAATTCGTTACACCTTGGTTATGTTCGGGCAAGGTAAAGCCCGCTAGTTCTTCCCAGCCGACAGTTGAAGTTGCACCTTTGCGGCGCAATCCTCTGCCCTTCTTCATTATGTGCACTCGATTTATAAACCAATCACCAGTGCGACTTTCTTCCATGCCCATATCTTCGACAACTACTGGCTCATTACTTTCGACTAAATTCACAGAGCGATCAAGCAATTCATCCAGAACAAGTAACTCACCAGCACGAGATTCGAAGCGCCGCATATTTACCAAACCAGTTATAACCACGGCGCCAGATTCGATGGAGGTGACACGAGTAATTGGAACAAAAACACGACGACGGAGCGGAACTTCAACTACAAGACCTAATATTCGAGCAGGCTGATTATTCGAACGGAGCATCGCAACAGCATCACGAACTTTGCCGACTAGATCTCCATTAGGATCAAAAACGGCAGTTCCAGCTAATCGAGCTATAAAAACGCGATTTATTGATTTTCCGCTCATTTTAGGCCGCCCTTCTTTGGCTAAGAGTATCGGCTACGGTTACGCCCATGTCGCAACCTTTATCGCGTGATAATCACGCTCAAATTCCTGAACGGGCAGACTTAATTCGTCTTGGAATTGGCATCTTTGGGATCGGAACATCAGGTCCTTTGATTGCAATGAGTTCAATGCCTGTTTTAACTTTAATTTTTTGGAGAAATTTAGGTGGAGCGCTAATTACTGCACCATTTGCGCTACGCCATAAAGTTGATCGCGGGGGAGCTAAATGGGCGATTCTGGCCGGATTCGTACTAGCACTTCACTTCTATGGATTTTTTTTGGCGATGCGCATGACAACAGTTGCCGCAGGAACTGCCCTAGTTGCGCTGCAGCCGATTTTTGCCGCGCTATTTCTTAAACTCTCCGGTGGAGAGATTCCAGCAAAAGCTTGGCTGGGCATGGTCGTATCTTTTGCCGGCGTACTTTTAATTTCCGGAATTGATCTACAAATTTCCACGCGCGCATTCTTGGGCGATTTAGCAGCAATAATTTCTGCAGCGCTAGCGGCCATTTATATGTTGATCGGTGCGCGGGCGCAACAAACTCTTGAGACGGCTACGTATACCTCAATCTGTTATTTCTTCTGCGCAGTAACCGCTCTTCCTATGGCGGTGATTGCTGGTAACCAACTTTTGAGTTTCAATTTAAATGAGTGGTTAATTTTACTAGGACTCATTTTGGGCGCTCAATTACTTGGGCACACCATGTTTAATTCCGTGCTAAAACGAGTATCACCTGCCGTCGTCTCGCTAATTGTATTTTTCGAAGTTCCGGTGAGTGCGATTTTAGCGATTTGGTGGTTAAATCAACGCCCTCCTGTAGGTGTTATTCCTGGAATTGCACTAATTCTCTTTGGATGTGCCCTGGTTGTACTTCGAACCCGACCAACACGAGTAATGTTAGATGAATGATCGATTTACATACGCATACAACTGCCAGTGATGGAACTGATTCACCCAGCCAATTAATTAACAAAGCGCTCTCAAGCGGGTTAATAACTTTGGGGATTACAGATCATGACAGTACTGGTGGGTGGAGCGAGGCGATTAGCGCGCTACGTCCAGGTCTAGAATTAGTGCTCGGTGCAGAAATTTCTGCTCTCACTATAGACGGTACGAGCGTTCACATGTTGGGCTTACTTTTTGATGGTGAAGATCAAGCTATGCAATCAATGTTGGCAGATTCACGCGACACTCGAATTCCTCGAATGCGTAAGATGATTGAGTTATTGGCAGCTGATGGAATTGCAATTTCCATGGAAGATGTTATGGCTAACGTTCCTGTTGGAGCCACATTAGGACGGCCGCATCTGGCTGATGCTTTGGTAAAAAATAGAGTTGTAGCCTCGCGTGATGATGCCTTCCATGATTTACTGCATAACAATTCTAAATATTATGTGACGCATGTCGCGCCCACACCGGAAGAGGCAATTCACCAGATAAATCAAGCTGGTGGAGTCGCTGTTATTGCTCATCCATTTGCATCACGACGCGGTGAAGTTATTTCGGCTGATTCATTTACCTCGCTAATTACTGCCGGACTTCATGGAATAGAGATAGATCACAGAGATCACTCTCTGGCCGAACGCATTCAACTATCTGAAATTGCAGACCAGCTTGGATTGGTAAAGACTGGGTCGAGTGATTATCACGGTACAGGTAAACTCAATGCACTCGGAGAGAATCTCACAGATCCAGGTCAATGGGAGAAACTTGAATCACTAGCTAGCGCGCGAAGGGTTATTAGAAAATGAACGTAATCGAAGTTAGTGCTCTGACCTTCTCCATCCAAGCCTTTGTAACATTATTAGTGATTCTTGATCCACCAGGTGCAACACCTATTTTTTTGGGATTAGTAGCAGATAAAACTCAGAAAGAACGAGTTAGGTTGGCTTGGCAAGCAGCTCTTGTATCACTTGTTGTAATCACATTCTTCTCATTATTTGGCCGGTTACTACTTGAATATATGAGCGTTTCAATTGAGGCGCTTCAGGCAGCAGGTGGCTTGTTGTTGCTCTATGTTTCATTGGAACTATTGACTGGTCGCGACATGGGGGGCGAGAGCGCAAAAGATAAAAATATTGCGCTGGTTCCACTCGGCACACCGTTACTTGCCGGCCCTGGAGCAATTGTTGCAACCATGATTTTTGTACAACAGATTGAAACTCCTGCACAGAGTTTTGGGTTGATCGCTGCAGTTGTCGGTGTACATATAGTAATTGCAGTTTCACTCATGGCATCGACGACCATACTTAGCATAATAAAAGATTCGGGCGTTACCTTGTTGGCGCGAATTGCAGGTCTACTACTGGCAGCAATTGCAGTACAGATGTTGGTAGATGCCATTAGAGCTTTTAGTAATCAATAGCCAGAGTAAATAGCCAGAGTCAGAAAGAGAATTAATATGGAGATTAATAGCGATAACTTTGATCCAAGGGGACTCTTTGCGCCTAGCTCCATTACTTGGAAAATTCACTCTGATCCCGCAATGGCAGTTGGTGGAATACGTGCTCTTTTGCAGCAAGCGCTCCATCCCATAGCCATGGATGGTGTAGCCAGCAATTCAAATTTCCGCGAAGATGCCTGGGGCCGCCTACAGCGGACCGCTGACTACGTCTCTACTATTACATATGGCTCAACTGAGGAAGCAATCGCGTTAGCTAATCGGGTTCGCAAAATTCATAGCTCACTCGGCTTAGATATTCCGCATCTTTTGCTTTGGGTACACATGTCGATGGTCGATTCATTTTTAGATATCTCAGTTAGGTCGGGTTTGGAATTAACTGATACCGAACGTGATAAATATGTAAGGGAGATGTTGCTATTTGCAGAACTGGTCGGTATCGATTCGAATGATGTGCCAATTTCAGTGGCGGAGATGGCGCAGTATTTTATAAATATTTCTCCAGAACTCATTGCTTCAGATGATGCAAAGCGAGCCGCGCTCTTTCTTACCCTTCCGCCAATGCCCGCTATGGTGCGATTTGCAACACCAGCTGCGCCTGCTTGGGCATCGCTAGCGCTTTTAGCTGGAAGTGCCTTACCGAAATGGGCACGCAAGCTTTACGGAACTCCACAGTTACCGGGTCAAAACTTGGCAACAGATCTTTCATTAAAGGGGATTAGAAATAGCTTAAGAGTTATTCCAGAAGTATTTTTAGCGCCTCCAATTTATAAGGCGGCTCAAAAACGTTGGGAGTCGGAGCTAGTTAAATGAAAATTATTGCTATTGCAAACCCTGCAGGAGGGGTAGGCAAGTCGACTTTAGCCCACTCCCTGGCGGTAGGCGCTGCAGAGTTTGGCAAGAAGACTTTGTTAATAGATTTAGATCCAGCAGCTGGGCTTACCTTTCAACTAGGTTACGAGAATTCAAGATTAAGTATTACTGATTTCTTAATAAGTGGATCGATCACGGAAGAAGATTTATTTACAACTGATGAAAGATTTGACTTTATTCCAACAGATTCCAGATTGATGGTTAATTTTGGGCAAGACGTGCTCAAAGATGTTCTGAAAAATCTGGATAAAAAATATGATTTGGTCATTCTAGATTGCCCTCCGTCAATTACTCCATCTCTTGCTATGGCTCTTTCGGCGGCAGATTATATTTTTACGCCTGTAATGGAGAACATACATTCCCTAAGAGGCTTGTTACAATTACGGAAAATGACTAATTTATTGGTAACTGCAGTGGCAATAGGTAGCATCACTTTTCAGGAAATTAAGCCAGTGTTAGATTCTAATATTGATTTTTATCCAGATATTCAAGCGACGGTAATTTCTAACTTATCAGTATTGACTATTGATAAAAATAGTTCGATCGCTGAGGATTATCGTAATGCAACTTATTCTGTGCTTGAACTAATTGGTTTGGAATAGCTTAAACTGAAAACTTTTTCGTTCGAGTCCTATTGCGCGCAGTTCGCTCTACCTTCGGTTTAACTCTTTCCTTACTCTGCGCTCTTACAGCTGTCACCACTGGGGGCTTAGCTTTGGCAAGTCTTCCATTGGAGCCAGATGGAATATTTAGCGTTTCATATAGGTGCTCTGAAGATGAATATGTCTCTTCCGGCTCGCCTAACCCAAGAACTAGCGCAGTGTCGATCATCTTCCAGCGCGCGAGATCATCCCAATCAACAAAGGTAACCGAGATCCCTTCGGCGCCAGCGCGTGCTGTTCTACCGATTCGGTGCACATAAGTTTTTTCATCTTCCGGGCATTGGTAATTAATAACGTGAGTTATTCCATCTATATCTATTCCACGGGCCGCAACATCGGTAGCAACAAGCACGTCAGATTTACCGGCCTTGAAATCATTGAGCGCTTTTTCACGCGCGCTTTGACCGAGATCTCCATGAATTGCAGCTGCTCTAAATCCACGCTCCACTAAATCATCAGAGGTTTTTTGGCAGGTTCTCTTTGTGCGACAGAAGACTATGGTGGGACCGCGTCCTTGCGCCTGCAAGATACGGGCTAGCATCTCAATTTTATCTAAAGCATGTGCACGTAGAACATGTTGCTTAATGCGAGATACAACCGCACCCTCGTCTTCATTATCCTGAGTCCGAATATGTATCGGCTGATTCATGAATCGTCGCGCGAGCGCAATAATATCCCCAGGCATAGTTGCAGAAAAGAGCATTGTTTGCGTGCGATTCGGTGTGCTACTAAAAATCTTTTCTACATCTGGCAAGAAACCTAGATCCAACATTTCATCAGCTTCATCTAGAACAACGCGTGAAATTTCCTTTAACTTTAATTGACCCTGGCGATAAAGATCCAGAAGTCGGCCTGGGGTGCCAACTACTATCTCTACGCCTTTTTCAAGCGCCTCAATCTGTGGCTCAAATGCACGACCTCCGTAAACCGCTAAGGTGCGGATACCGCGATTTCCAGTTAACTCATCAATATCTTTAGTAACTTGGACACATAACTCACGCGTTGGAACGACTATCAAAACCTGCGGTAAACCTTGAGCTACTAATGATTCCCATTCTAAATCTAGCGGAGCGATGACTCTTTCAATCAAAGGAATTCCAAAAGCAAGAGTTTTACCTGTTCCCGTCTTGGCCTGTCCGATTACATCTCCGTCGCCAAGTGCTATTGGCAGAACGGCCTCTTGAATTGGGAATGGAGAGATGAACCCATGTTCAGCTAGCGCTGCTTGTGTTTGTGGTCGCAGAGGTAGATCTGCAAAAGTAATTGGCACTTATAGGGCGCCAAAGCCAACTCGGCGATCGGCCGCGAGGCCTACATCGACAAAACCAATTTTATCGGAAGCAATGACTATTTCATGCCCCCGTGAATCTTGCAGAGATAGCGGTACTTTTTCAGAGATTGCTTTCATAACTGCTAACTTCACATCACTGACGGATGCTTTAGTTTCGAAGAGTAATTCGCTGGAAATATCAGCAATTGCAATTCTTACTTGAGTTGATTCTCCGACATCAGATTTCTTTGTGCTCATGCACTCATCCTATCGGCAAAAAACCCTAGTTTTTTCTAGAAATAAGTTGCCGAACGTGCTTGAGCTAGTGATTTTCAGAGAGCGGGAAGCCAGATATACCCCGCCACATTAAATTTTCGACTAATTCAACTGCTTGTTGACGAGTTAGCTTGCCATCTCGCTCTAACCAATGACGAGCGGCTACTTGGGTATACCCGATTAAGCCGACCCCTAGCATCATGGCCACTTCTTTTGGCAGGCCAGTATCGTTCGAGATGACACCGCTAACCGCTGCGGCGCAGTCATAAGTCATACGGTTTAGCCTTTCGCGAACTTGTGGCTCAACGTTCATATCGCTCTCGAAGAGTAAGCGGAATGCCTCACCTTCATTTTCTATGAATTCAAAATATGCGAGAACCGTTGCATGAACTCGCTGAGCGTTATCAGGCGTTGAGGATATGGCTTTCTGAATTTCAAAAACTAGCGAGTCAATATGCAAATCTAAAACTGCCAGGTATAAATCTAATTTTGAGGGAAAATGCTGATAGAGAACCGGCTTACTGACGTTAGCTCTATCTGCAATCTCATCCATGGCAGCTGAGTGATAACCCGCGCTTGTGAAAACCTCAAGGGCAGCAGTTAATAATATGGCACGGCGCTCATCGCGAGGTAAGCGCGCCTTATCACCTTTTGAAGTTGATTCAACAGTACTCATTACGCTTATCGTAGGGGCATAAGGTGGAATAAAGAAAGATTTAATGCAGATGAGAATGGTTTGCAAGCAAAATATTTCTTGAATTGGCGCACCCTAGCGGGCTACGGCAGAATGTCACTATGACTAGCTCACAGATTAAAATCCCAGCGCTCGTTGAGCCTGGTCCGGCGTTGACGGTCGATGAAGTTCGTAGGTACAGCCGCCACTTGATTATCCCCGACGTTGCAATGGCCGGGCAGCAGAGGCTCATGAATGCAAAAGTCTTGTGTGTGGGAGCAGGAGGCTTAGGTTCTCCGGCCTTAATGTATTTGGCTGCTGCCGGAATTGGAACTTTAGGGATTGTCGAATTTGATGTTGTTGATGAATCCAACTTACAACGTCAAATTATTCATGGACAAAGTGATATCGGAAAGAGTAAAGCTCAATCAGCCAAGGCAAAGATTGCTGAGATCAACCCAAATGTAGAAGTCATAACTCACGAGATGCGATTAGATAATTCAAATGTGATGGAGATTTTTTCGCAGTATGACATTATTGTTGATGGCACAGATAACTTTGCTACACGCTACTTAGTCAATGATGCTTGTGTCTTATTGAAAAAGCCATATGTATGGGGATCTATCTATCGTTTTGATGGACAAGCCAGCGTTTTCTGGGCCGAATACGGCCCTTGCTATCGCTGCTTATATCCCGAACCACCACCTCCTGGCATGGTGCCAAGTTGTGCAGAAGGAGGGGTTCTGGGAGTACTTTGCGCAACCATCGGATCAATTCAAACGACCGAAGCTATAAAAGTATTAACTGGAATTGGTGATCCATTAATTGGATCCTTGATGATCTACGATGCGCTAGAGATGTCATTTAGGAAAATAAAGGTGCGCAAAGATCCAAATTGTCCACTCTGTAGTGACAAACCTTCCCAAACTCAATTGCTCCCTGATTATGAGGCTTTCTGCGGAACTTTATCTGATGAAGCAGAAGTCGCTGTTAAAGACTCTACAATTTCAGTGACTGATCTTGCTACCAAAATTTCAGCGGGAGATAATTTTTATCTAATTGATGTCCGCGAACCAAGCGAGTTTGAGATAGTCCGAATTCCTGGTTCGCATTTAATTCCAAAACAAGGTTTCCTAGATGGCACAGTATTGGCCACTTTGCCACAAGATAAACCGATAGTTCTGCATTGCAAGAGCGGAGTTCGCTCAGCTGAATGTTTAGCTATTTTAAAGAGCGCCGGATTTGCCGACGCTACCCATGTTTCAGGTGGCGTAATTGCATGGGCAAAGCAGATCGATAAAACTCTGCCGGTTTATTGATGCTCCCTTCCTATAGCGGTTATCGGGCACTTTTAGTGCATGCACATCCAGATGATGAAACTATTAATAATGGCGCAACAATGGCGCTATATGCAGATCTTGGTGCTCAAATAACACTAATTACCTGCACGCGCGGAGAAGAAGGTGAAATTCTTACTCCAGAGTTAAGTCACCTCTCGAGCGCTGCTTCAGACGGGCTTGGATTACATCGTGAGACAGAACTTGCTAATGCAATGTACGAGCTAGGCATAAAAGATTTCAGATTTCTAGGGGGAAGTAAACATAAATTCCGCGATAGCGGAATGATGGGTACTGAACCGAATAACCGTCCAGATGTATTTTGGAGCGCCGATTTAGATTTTGCTGCAGATTTATTGGTTGATGTAATTGATGAGGTAAAACCACACATCCTAATTACCTATGATGAAATAGGTGGCTATGGACATCCTGACCATATTCAGGCCCACCGAGTTGCCATGCGCGCCTCGGAAAAAGCAATTTGGCAGATCAAGAAAATCTATTGGAATACTATGCCTAAATCTGTACTGGCTCAGAGTATGGCCAAGATGAAGGAAATAGGAGCAGATTTTTTTGGGGCAGAAAGTGTTGATGATCTCCCATTTGCAAAAGATGATTCACTTGTTACTACGCTAATTGACGGTAATTCGCATGTTGAGCAAAAGATGAGAGCCATGAAAGCACATCACACTCAGATATCACTTGATGGACCCTTTTTCGCTCTCTCAAATAACTTAGGACTACAAGTATGGGCAAATGAGTATTACAGTTTAATGAAAGGTGAAAAGAGCGCTCCCTATGATTCGACTGGGCGCGAGATTGATCTATTTTCTGGTATCACTCTTTAAATGAAGGTAATTACTTCCATTGTCGCCGGAGCTCTCACCGCAATTGCTGCGACTTTTCTCCACTCTTACCTACCGCCACTCGGAATAACTCTCTCAGTCGTAGGTTCATTTACTGCAATTTGGTTAATCGGACGCGTATTTGGCAAACGCAGATACAGATTAATAGCAACTTCTGCCTGGTTTTTAATATTTTGGCAGGCAGCTACATTCGGAATTGGCAAAGAGATATTTATCCTAGGTGATAATTTAGGAAGTTCTTTTTTAATCTTATCCGTGATCGCTTTAATCGTTGCAGTGATTTTACCCGCTTAAAAATTCCATTCCCAACTCTGACCAGTTGCGCTATCACTGATTATTACTCCTAGCTTCATTAATTCATCACGCAAACGATCACTTTCTGCCCAATTCTTTTCACTTCTCGCATTCGCACGTGCTTCTAAAAGAACAACTACTTCAGGCGTTGGCGCAATAGATTCCTGTCTTCTCATTAGATCAAGACCAAGTACCTGATCGGCATAGTTAAATATCGCACGCTTGTCTTGCGCAGAGAATTCATCTTGTTTCTCAATTAAACGAAGGCGTATCATAATTTTCGGCGTATCAAGGTCCTTAGCAATGGCGGCAGCAATATCTAAATCTTCAATCACTTGATTGCTATTGCCCCAAGTTGCGATCATGTTTCTCCAACGTCGGAGAGTTGAGTTTGCAGCATCCAGTGAGGCCCAGGTTAAATCCATCTGTGTGCGGTAACGATTTTCGAGGAGACAGAATCTGAGCGCAAGTGGATCAAGTCCACGATCTATCAAATCCTGTAAAAGTACAACATTGCCTGCGCTCTTGGACATTTTCCTTCCTTCGAAGAGAAGATGTTCTCCATGCACCCACATTGAAACAGCTTCACTTCCGGTAATTGCATTTGATTGTGCACGTTCATTCTCGTGATGAGGAAAACGTAGGTCAATGCCGCCAATATGGATATCAATTTTCTTACTTAAGAAAGATAGCGACATAGCGGTGCATTCGATATGCCATCCTGGGAAACCCATACCCCATGGAGATTCCCAAACCATCTCGGTGCGATTTCCGGCAGCTTTCCATAGCGACCAATCAGCATGAAAACGTTTCTCACTTTCATCAGAGAATTCATATCTATGTCCTGGTTTCAATGAATCTAGCCTGTTGCCGCTGAGAGCTCCATATGACGAAAATGAATTAGCATCGAAATAAACTGATCCACTTTCGGCCACGTAGGCAAATTTACGTTTTACTAGATCTGAGATTGTGGTTAACATTAATTCGATTGTTTCGCTCGCTCTGGGATAGGCAGAAGCCGAGGCTATATTTAGACGATTCAAGTCGGAATGAAATCTATCTTCATACTTTCGAGCAATAGCAAATGGATCGATATTTTCTATGCCGGCCTGCATAAGTAATTTATCTTCTGATTGGACATCCTCCGACATGTGTCCAACGTCTGTAATATTTTGAATTAAATTAACTTTTGCACCTTCTAATTCAAGCGCCCTTCTAATTAAATCCGCCAATAGAAATGTTCGCAAGTTGCCAACATGGGCATCGCGATAGACGGTGGGACCGCAACAGTAGATATTTACAGCTAAATCCTGAGTCTGAACGAGTTGTAACTCTCTAGTCAAAGTGTCATATAAGGCAAGTTTCATCCCAGATCCTTGCCTTCCAAAGTTCGATAGTTATAGCGATGATGAAGTCGAAAGCCCATCTTCTTATAGAGCGCTAAGCCGGAAAAATTTTCGCTATCGGCTTGGAGGGCCACTTTAGTTGCGCCATTCATTTCGGCAACTTGTAATAGGTGATTCATCAACTCTTTTGCAATACCTTTCCCACGCATCGATGGAATCACATATAAACGAGTGATAATGGACCAGCTTCCAGATATGGCGACTCTACCAACGGCTAAAACTTCTTCACCCAACCTTAACGTGAGATATTTAGCCGGATATCTGAGCATTATTTTCTCTAAATGATGATCTCCTTGTACTTCTAACCAATGTTCTGAGAATTTATCGCTAATTTCAATGTCGAAAGAATTATCTGAAATCGAGGGATTTTCAGTAATATCCCTAATTAAAAAATTCGCAGCTATTTTTAGCCGCCAGCCGTTATTATCTAAATGCGTATCTAGCGCTTGAAACATAGGAACTGGAAGAGAAAAGGCGGGAGTTAATTTTTTTTCTCGATAAGTTTTTACAATCTCGCTCAGAGCTTGAGAAATTTCAGCAGCAGGCTCTCCAAAAGGTGCTGCCCCAGTTGGAAGTACAGAATTAGCACGCATAGTCTGGCCATCTGATATTCGAAGACGCCACTTGCCGTAAATTAAATTTTCTTCAGCAGGCCAAGTAATTTCCGAAAGGTTTTCCAGCGCCATTATGCGTTTTGACAAAGGCGCCCCAGTACCTGCCCGATCGGGGAGTGGTTTAATCTCGCGCCAGATAGCTATCTCTTCCTGGGCAAAAGTTACTTTCTCAGATTTGGCATTAATTAGGTGGCTTTCACTTTCAAGCACACCGACTATATCTCGGTACCCACCAGATGCTTCGCGCAGCCTAATTGTCACTCTCTTGCCGATAGCGGCTATTATTGGTGAGTTAGCTCCTGGGCTTGCCTCGGTCATGTCGTTACTTTAATCGGGCATCGGCGAATGCGCATGGTTAGAATAAGCACCGTTGCTAACTAATTTGGAAAGTGGAGACAGATCATGACTTATGTAGTTGCCCAACCGTGCGTTGATGTGAAGGATAAATCTTGCATCGAGGAGTGCCCTGTTGACTGCATCTATGAGGGAAATCGCATGCTCTACATTCAACCGGATGAATGTGTCGATTGTGGCGCTTGCGAACCTGTCTGCCCTGTAGAAGCCATCTACTACGAGGACGATGTCCCATCTCAGTGGATAGATTTTTCTAAGGTAAATACAGAATTTTTCGTAGAATTGGGCTCTCCCGGAGGAGCGGCAAAAGTAGGTTTAACCGATAGCGATCATCCAAACGTCTTATCACTTCCGCCAAAAGAATAAATTTAAAGAGCCGCTTAGGTAAATCTGAAAAATGCGTCGACAGCTGCCTGATTTTCCTTGGGACTCACTGGCACCGTTCGCCGAAAAAGCGCGCGCGCATTCCGCCGGGATTATTGATCTCTCGCTGGGAACGCCGGTAGATCCAACGCCAGAAATTATCCAGAGCGCACTGCGCGCAAATTCTAACTCTCCTGGTTATCCAGTTACAGCGGGCACGAAAGATTTACAAGATGCAATCAGGAAATGGGCAAGAGTGCATCTGGGTGCAACAGGTGATTTCGATGTTCTACCAGTTATTGGATCAAAGGAATTAGTCGCTTGGCTTCCTACGCTTTTGCAGAGTAGAGATGTAATTTACCCAGAAGTTTCTTATCCAACTTATTTGGTGGGAGCTTTATTGGCTCAGGCAAATCCTATTCCAGTAGGTATTGATGCAGACACTTGGCCAAAAGGTGATTTAGCCTGGATAAATTCACCGGGTAATCCAAGTGGACGAGTTCACTCAGAATCAGAGCTACGCGCGGCGCTAACTTGGGCTCGCAAGAATAGCGCTAATTTAATTTGCGATGAGTGTTACATAGATTTTGGCGATTTAGAATCTCCAACTTCCTTATTGAAATACACGGATGGCGATAACTCAAATGTATTAGTTGTTCATTCGCTCTCTAAAAGGTCATCTATGGCTGGATATAGGGGAGCCTTCCTAATTGGGGATGCCAAATTAATTGCTCAGATAAGAGAAGTTCGTAAACATGCTGGAATGATGGTCCCATTACCAATTCAACATTCTATGGTTGCTGCATTAAGCGATGAAAGCCATGTGAATGAGCAACGATTGCGCTACAACGCGCGACGTGCGACGTTAATTCCAGCTCTAAAGGCGGCAGGTTTTCGGATTGATGATTCTGTTGCGGGGCTCTATATCTGGTGCTCTAGATCTGAAGATGCATGGAAATCTGTTGCTTGGTTGGCACAGCTAGGCATACTTGCAACTCCAGGCAGTTTTTACGGCCCCTTGGGAGACTCTCACATCCGTGTAGCAATGACAGCGAGAGATGAACAAATTAGCGAAGCCGCATCCCGCATAATGAATGCGATCGCTTAATGGCAATCGGGATTTTATTGGTTGGAGGTTTCGGGACTCGCCTAAAACCTCTTACAAATGAAACGCCTAAGCCCATGTTGCCAGTTGGCGGACTTCCGGTGACAGAGCATCAATTACTTGCAGCAAAAAAAGCCGGCATAAACACCGTGATTCTGGCGACTTCATACTTGTCAGAGATATTCACCCCCTACTTTGGGGATGGCTCTAGATGGGGAATGAAGTTACTTTATGCAGTAGAGAAAAAACCACTTGGTACTGGTGGTGCCATTAGAAATGCTGCCGAGCTAGTTGGAGTCTCAGACTTAAGCGACGATTTAAATGAAGAGTTTGTAATATTTAATGGTGATGTATTGAGTTCACACGATATTGCGGCGCAAATTCAATTCCACCGGGCAAACTCTGCCGATGCCACCTTGCATTTAATTAATGTTACAGATGCGCGCGCATATGGTTGTGTACCAACCGATGCCAAAGGTCATGTCATTGACTTTCTAGAAAAAATGGAGAATCCAGTAACTAATGCAATTAACGCAGGTTGTTATATTTTTAACTCTTCTGTTATTTCACAGATCCCAAGTGAAAGCATCGTCAGTATCGAACGTGAAACTTTTCCGGAATTAGTGAAATCTGGCCGCCCCGTCTATGGATATCACGAGCAGTCATATTGGCTTGATATAGGAACACCAGCGGCGCTCTTTAAAGGTTCACGTGATCTTGTTGGCGGGGAGTACTTAGTCGGGGCAGGAACTCAAATCGGAGCCAGGACAGCTTTGACAGGTGGAACTTCAGTTGGCGCCAACACAGTTATTGGGGCTGGGTGCAAAATTTCCAATTCGATCATTGGCGATGGCGTAATAGTCGGCGATAACTGCGCTATCTCTAACTCATTTATTTTGCATGGTTCAGTTATTGCCGCTGGCAGTAAAGTCTCTGAAAAATACATCTCCAAGCGCGAAAATTTGGCAATTTCTCTTTAATAAGTCGATAAATCTCTGTAAATCCCCCTAAGAGTCGGCAAAACTCATATTTCGGGGCCATCGCCGGCTTGACTTAAAGGGATTACAAGCGTGTAATTCGTTATAGAGAAGCGGCCCTCACCACGAGAGCGGCCAACTAAGGTCTAGAGGAGATTGATCGATGCCAATTCGCCCGGAAGCAGCCCCTACTGGCAATCCAACAGCCCCTACTGCTGGCCCATCAATAAAATTAGCTAATGGAGATAATCTTGAACTCTCCTGGCAAGAGCGAGCGCTTTGTGCGCAGACAGATCCGGAAGCATTCTTCCCCGAGAAGGGTGGTTCAACTCGTGAGGCAAAGCGTGTCTGCTTGTCTTGCGACGTTCGACAAGAATGTTTGGAATACGCACTCGCACATGATGAGCGCTTTGGTATCTGGGGCGGACTCTCCGAACGTGAGCGCCGCCGTTTGAAGCGCCGCCCAGCGTAACTTTCATGAGTTCTCATCGCGTTACTGCGATTCTTGTAATGCATGATGGTGCGAATTGGTTACCAGAAGTCGTTACTTCGTTAATGTCTCAGACTCATCCGATTGAGAGAGTAATTGCAGTTGATACAGGTTCTTTAGATTCATCGGCAAAACTTGTTAAAGGTGCCCGCATCCCCGTCCTTCCAATGGCGCGCGATACTGGATTTGGTGAAGCGATCGCTCATGCTGTTGCATCACTTCCAGCTGGAATGGATTTGGAACATGAATGGCTATGGATTTTGCATGATGATTTATCGTTAGATCCGAGCGCGCTTGAAAATCTAATTGCTGAAGTGGCACTTCACCCAAGCGCTGCAATGGCCGGCCCCAAGCTTTTGGGTTGGAGCGATCGCACTCATTTGCTAGAGGTCGGAGTAAGTATTGCCGCAAATGGAAATCGTTGGACTGGATTAGAGCGATTTGAATATGATCAGGGTCAACGCGACGGGGTTCATGAGGTTCTTTCAGTTAGTACGGCGGGTGCGCTAATTCGCAGAGATGTTTATAAACAACTTGGTGGTTTTGATAGCAACCTAGAGCTATTCCGCGATGATGTTGACTTTGGTTGGCGTCTCTATTCTGCAGGATATGTAGCAATAGCTGTCTCGAGCGCTGTCGCCTACCATGCGGAAGCTTCAGCAAATGAGCGCAGAACCGTGGATGTCGCAGAAGCGTTCTTACATCGCCCATTGTTATTAGATAGACGGAACGCTGCTTATGTACTGCTTGTAAATTCCTCCTGGTGGCGATTGCCATTTTTAGTGGTGCAATTATTTTCTGGCGCTCTAATTCGTGCTGCAGGTTTTCTATTTGCAAAATTACCTGGTTATGCGAGTGATGAACTTCTAGCAGTTGGAACGCAATTACTTCATCCTGCTGAGCTATTAGCTGCCCGTAAGAGTAGAAGAATGCAGCGGCTTGTTCCTTCAGGGGTAGTCTTAAAATTTATCCCATCTAGGTGGTCACAAATTCGACAGTCATTTTCTCGAACATCCGAATGGTTACGTTCCCAAATTTCCCCTAATGAGATTTCCGAGCTCACTACAATCTCGATACTCGATGAAAACTTAGATGAGGAAGATTTACTTACGCCCGTTTCGAATCGAAATTGGTTCTCAATATTTAAGCGACCACTATTTACAATTACGACTCTCCTATTCTTAATCACAATATTTTGGTCGCGAGAACGATTTGGCGTTATTTCTGGGGGAGCACTTCCTGAACAGCCTGCCGGGGTGAGCGATCTATGGCAGAGTTACTTCAATGGCTGGCACAGCATCGGCATGGGTACCTCAGCAGCACCACCACCCTGGCTAGCTGCAGTCGCTATAGCAGCAACACCATTTCTCGGAAGTGTGAAATTATTTTTTGCAATCTTCTTTTTTCTAGCCCCAATTTTGATGGCCGCCAGTATGCACCAGCTACTCAAACTTTTATCTAAAAATCGCTGGCTCACTGCGATGTCTGCTCTTTTGTACGCGATCTCCCCAATTTCAATTTCAGCGATTAATGGAGGTAGGTTAAGCACCGTTTTCATTCTGATCGTATTGCCGTTATTTGTAATAGTGGGACAAAATTGGTTTCAGATCGAAACCGACTCATGGCAACGCGTATTTGCAACCTCGCTATTCGCCAGCGCGCTAATGGCTTTCTCGCCAATAATCTTTTTAGTTGGTCTGAGCCTGACGGGATTTACAATTTACCGTGATTATTTAGCGAGTGGACGAGCCGTAAATAGAGAGATATTTAATGCTCGTATATACCGCCGTATTACAGTTTTACTTATTCCAATATTGATTAGCGCGCCATGGAGTTTTGAGCTAATAATCGATCCACATAGATTCCTACTAGATGCCGGTTTTTTCATTTCAGGCGGTGGGCCAAATCTGGCGTTATTGGGAAATCCAGGGGGTCAAGGCTCTCTGCCAATTTGGCTAATTAGTCCACTCACAATTGTTTTATCGATTGCAATATTTTCATCAACCCGAGCCAGATTCATCTCTGAAATAGGTTTTGCAGCAATATTAACCTCAGCCATTTTGAGTTCAATATCGATTACTGGAAATGGAACATCGGTCAGAACTCCAATTTATTCCGGCTCAACTATCGCAATTGCCACAATTTCGGCGGTATGCGCAGTTGTTGTAATGTTAGATAAATTGCGCGATCAACTTATATCTACACACATAAATTTTCGACACATTTCGGCTGCAGTTCTACTGGCGATAACAGCGATTTATGCAACCGCGTCAGTTGGCTGGCTTGTAACAAGCGGGGCAGATTCGCCCTTGCGCACTGGAAAAGCAGTTGTACTCCCACCATTCTTAGCGATTGAAAATGATGCCAAAACAATGGTGATACGACCAAGAACGGTGGCCGGGGAAAGTACCTTGAGCTACTACCTGGCAAGAGGGGGAGATGTGCTCTTAGGTGAGCCAGATTTAGCACCACGTGAACGTACACAAATTTTAAATGCGGTGCGGGAATTGGCCGATGGGAGCGGGTTAAGCGCAGGAACAACATTTGCAGTACACGGAATTAAATATCTTTACCTGAAGAGCCCAGGTGATGAAAATTTAGCGCGCGTAATTGATGGCCTAGGTGGTTTTACGAGAGCATCGTCAACAAAAGCGGGAATCGTCTGGAAAAATGCTGGCAATACGGGTCAATTACTCTTCAAAGATTTATCTGGAAGTGACTCGGTCCTTACTGAGGGATTTTTGGGGGTTACCATTAATAGCCCTGGTGAATTAACGCTGACTGAAAACTTCAGCCGGGGATGGCAGGCAATTCAGGATGGGCAGCGACTTAAACGAACTAAGAGCGTAGATGGAATGCCTGTTTTTGAGGTGACTAAATCCGGTCTAACAACTTTGATTTATGACGGAACCCTCAGGCGTGCATGGGTCTCTTGGCAGATAATCATTTTTGTCACAGTTCTTGTACTCGCTCTGCCTGCTGGCCGCCGCCGCCGTGAAATTGCAGATGTGGAGTTAGCGTGAGATTACAACGCCCTGTTCTTTTGGCGATTATTGCAGCCATAGTTATGGTAACTGCTAATGCATTAGACGTTAGTCTTTCAACGAATTCTTTTTCGGCAAACTATCCACCCGTTGTATGTCCTTCTACCCCAACTAATTTAACCACTGCCATTTCCCTTACATCAGATAAAACCCAGTTACGGTTTGTCGGAGCAAAGTCGCTCTCAACTATTCCATCTCAAACGTTGCGATATACACAGAAGAAGGCGCCAATCATTGTGGAATCGCAGAATACGACACCGGTTGTTTGGCAATTCAGAAATGGCATATGGGCGGGGGCGACTATCTGCTCCTCTTTACAGAATAAGCAATGGTTCGTCGGAGGGTCTGCAAATGTGGCCAGTAAAGGTCTTATGCTTCTGGTCAATAGCGGACTAAGCCCAGCAACTGTTGATTTGAGAATTTGGAATGAAGTTGGCGAACAACCATCTAAGGCAATTTTTCTCAAGGAAAATTCATTCCTTGAGGTTAGGCTAGATTCTCTTGCTCCCGGTTCCAAGGAGTTGGTAGTACAGACCGTTACCAGAGCCGGTCGAGTAACTAGTTACATGTTAGATGAGCGCGGTAGAGGGCTAAAAGCTCTCGGTGGAGATGTTATTAATTTTGCTTCCAGCGCCGAGAAACAAATTTATATCCCTGCAATTCCGCATAACATACGTAAGGCAGGATCTAATTCAATTGCACTTTCTCACTCACTTCGCGTACTAGTGCCGGGAGAACTGGATGCGAGTATCACAGTAGAAATTTACTCAATGGATGGCAGTTTTATTCCGACTGGTTTAGAGAACAGATTAGTTACTAGTGGTTCCGTAGTAACGCTAGATCTTGATCCAAATCTTCCACCAACTAAATTTGGGGTGAAAATATCATCTGATCAACCCCTGGTGGCTGCAGTATTTTCACAGACGTTTGCACAAGGAAAGTCCGATTTCATATGGAGTACAGCGGCCCCAAAGCTAAGCAAATTCACGTTGGCAACTAGTGGTCTTGCTCCTCAGTTGGTATTCATTGGGGAAAAGATTGATGTTTCGTTAAAACTTGCGCTGAGAGGTGGCAAAAGTAGAACTTTGAGTATCAAGGGGGAGGCTATCGCTATGGTGAAGATTCCCGTTGGCGCCTCTTCGGTGCAAATTATCGATGCCGGAAAAGATATATATGCCGCTGGATTAGTTACATCAAAGAGCGGGTCTGGATATTTTCCATTGGTAGCTGGAAGTGTATTAACTAAATCTGCAGTACCAGTTTCAAATATTCGCGTCTTAACTCCCTGACAATCCAAGGTTTTAGCGGGTCTTCCCACTAACCTTAGCGCTATGAGTAAGTTGGCTAGAACTGGGCGAAGTTGCTCCCGAGTTAGTTGCAGGAGCCTGGCATCTATGACCCTTACCTATATCTATGCTGATTCAACGGCCATACTTGGACCGCTAGCAACATATTCCGAACCGCATTCATACGATCTCTGCGAAGTTCATGGCAAACGTTTGACTGTTCCTAATGGCTGGAATGTGATCAAGGAAGAGAGTTCACAACTCGCCAGCGGACCCAGCGAAGATGACTTAATGGCAATTGCCGATGCGGTACGCGAGGTGGCAACTACAGATATGCTGGCAGAAATACACACGCAAGATAATCAAATTAATATTGGTAATCACTTAGGACGCCGAGGACATCTTCGTGCAGTTCCATCTTAAAAAAATGTTCAGGAGAATAAACTAAGTAGAGATAAGTAAAACTAATTGAGAGAAGAAGACTATATCTATATTTAAAGCTTATGACATTCGAGGTCTGGTAGATAGCGAATTAACACCAGACTTTACATTCGCAACTGGAGTAGCGTTTGCTAGATTCTTAATGCAAGAGCGTGAGCCAGGAAAAGTTGTAATTGGCGAGGATATGCGTACCTCATCTTCTGGTTTGGCAGATGCATTTTCAGCGGGCGTTACCTCGCAAGGCATGGATGTAATTCGAATAGGGCTTGCATCAACGGATATGTTGTACTTCGCGGCAGGTAAATTGAATCTACCCGGAGCAATGTTTACTGCTAGCCATAATCCAGCTGATTACAACGGTATAAAGCTTTGTCTAAGTGGAGCGCGACCAATTGGTAGAGAATCAGGGCTACAAATAATTGAGCGTTTCGTTAAGGAAGGTTCACCGCTAGATTTTAGAAGTGTTGGAAAGGAAAAGCGTCAAGAACTACTAACAGATTATGTGGATCACCTACTTTCCTTAGTTGAAATGTCGCCAATTCGCCAGCTAAAAGTAGTAATTGATGCAGGAAACGGTATGGCAGGACATACTGCAACAGCTGTATTTAATCGATTAAATTGCGAAGTAGTTCCGTTATTTTTTGAGTTGGATGGAACTTTCCCAAATCATGAAGCAAACCCGCTAGATCCTAAGAATATGAAAGACCTACAAGCAGCCGTTAAGAAAAGTAAGGCTGATATTGGGCTGGCATTTGATGGAGATGCTGATCGCTGCTTCTTGGTTGACGAGTGCGGCGCGCTAGTCAACCCATCAACCTTGACTGCGCTGATCGCAGACCGTGAGTTAGCTAAATATCCGGGCGCTAAAGTTATTTATAATTTGATTTCATCTCGCGCTGTTAGTGAAATAGTCGAAGAAAAAGGCGGCACCGCAATCCGTTCGCGTGTAGGTCATTCGTATATCAAGCAGTTGATGGCAGAAACTGGCGCAGTCTTTGGTGGAGAACATTCTGGCCACTTTTACTTCCGTGATTTCTGGAAAGCTGATTCGGGCATGCTTGCCGCATTGCACGCCATAGCAGCCCTTAGCGAAGTCGAAGTCGCACTCTCGAAACTTCTAAAGCCCTATAGTCGCTACATCTCAAGTGGTGAAATCAATTCAACAGTTGCCGATTCCAGGAGCTCACTGCAAGAGATCGAAGATCAGTTCGGCTCAGCCGAGGGCGTAACTGTTGATCACCTTGATGGCCTAACGGTAAATGGTGATACATGGTGGTTTAACGTGCGGGCTTCAAATACTGAGCCACTACTTAGATTGAATGTGGAGGCTAAAACACAGGCTCAGATGGAGAAAGTCAGGGATGAGGTACTCGCCACAATCCATGGTTAGCGTCTAAATAGCCACGATAGCCCGGCTAGCACTAATCTATGTGCAGAGCCGCCTAGCAAAGTAGAGCCCTACGCCTTAGGTAAGCACAGTCCAATCAACTGTAAGTAATTACCATTTAAGGAGTTAACTATGAATTCACCAATTACTGCAACACTTCCAGCACACGATATCGCTGATGCATCATTAGCTGCAGAAGGTCGTAAACGTATCGAGTGGGCAGAACGAAACATGCCAGTACTCTCACAAATTCGTGAGAGGTTTGAAAAGTCACAGCCATTTGTTGGAGTCAGAATTTCAGCGTGCATGCATGTAACAACTGAGACTGCAAACCTGATGCGCGTTCTAAAAGCTGGTGGAGCCGAGATTGCTCTCTGCGCGTCGAATCCGCTCTCAACTCAAGATGATACAGCTGCCGCGCTAGTACACGAATATGGAATTTCAGTTTTTGCGCGCAATGCAGTTGATCGTGATGGTTATTACTCACATATCAATGCCGCGCTAGATATTGAACCCCATCAAGTATTCGATGATGGCTGCGATCTGGTAAATACTCTACACACGACTCGAAAAGAGTTAATTCCTAACATTGCAGGTGGTTGTGAAGAAACAACAACGGGCGTTATTCGCTTAAATCAAATGGCGAAAGATGGAGCGCTGCAATTTCCAATGATTGCCGTAAATGACACAGACACCAAGCACATGTTCGATAATCGTTATGGTACTGGCCAATCAACTTTAGATGCAGTTTTCCGTTCCACTAATTTCCTGCTAGCTGGGAGAATAATGGTTGTTGCTGGTTTTGGATATTGTGGAAAAGGTGTAGCAGAACGTGCAAAGGGTATGGGCGCAGATGTAATAGTTACTGAAATAGATCCGACTAAAGCCCTTGATGCAATGATGCAAGGCTTTAGAGTCATGCCGATGGCAGATGCTGCAAAAGTTGGTGATGTATTTATTACAGTAACAGGAAATCGCGATGTATTACGTGAAGAACATTTTGCTGTCATGAAAGATGGGGCGATTATGGCCAACTCAGGTCACTTCGATATTGAAATCGATGTTGCCTGGTTGGAACAAAATGCCAAGAAGAAGAATGCCAAGATGCGCCATCAAACAGATGAATACGTCCTCTCCGATGGGCGTCGCCTCTTACTCCTTGCTGAAGGTAGATTGGTAAATCTTGGCGCTGCCGAAGGCCACCCAGCATCAGTTATGGATATGTCTTTCTCAGATCAAGCGTTAACAGCTGAGTATTTGGTGAAAGAAGCTAAGAATCTTCCAGCCGGGGTTCACGAGGTACCGTCTTATATTGATAAAGAAGTTGCTAGCCTCAAGTTAATTTCTATGGGAGGGCGAATAGATACCTTAACTCCTGCTCAAGATATGTATCTTAACTCTTGGGAGCACGGTAGCTAATGACTCTAGTATTGGTCGTCGACGACGACCAAGATTTGGCGGAGATGCTCGGCATCGTATTAACCGGTGCCGGCATCGACGTTGATTTAGTTAGTCGTGGTGATGAAGTATTGGAAATATTTAGAAATAATCCTCCAGACCTAGTTCTTCTTGATGTCATGCTGCCAGGCCTGGATGGAATTGAAGTTTGTAAATTAATCCGTGCTGAATCAATGGTTCCAATAGTTATGCTCAGCGCAAAAGGTGACACTCACGACGTGGTTCGGGGGCTCGAAGCCGGTGCAGATGATTACATAGTTAAGCCATTTAAACACGCATCTGAATTAGTAGCTCGAATCAGAACTCGACTACGAAGAACGAATGTAGATGTAACTGGATTATTAACGATCGGTGACATCTCGATCGATGTAATGGCTCATGAGGTAAGACGTGGGGGGAAGGCAATAGCACTCACCCGTCTTGAATTCGATCTCCTTGTGGCACTTGCAAAAGAACCGGGACGTGTTTTCACCCGTGATGCCCTCCTTGGTGAAGTTTGGGGTTATCGTAATTCTGCAGATACCCGATTAGTTAATGTCCACGTACAACGATTGCGTTCGAAAGTAGAACTTGATCCAGAGACCCCGCAGATAGTCTTAACTGTGCGTGGGGTTGGATATAAAGCAGGAGCGCTGGGCGGTTCATAGAGTGAATCCACTTTTCGTAAAAATAGGCACATCTTTATCGGCCAAAATTATTGTCTCCACGGTTCTTCTCTCACTTGGAGTTGTATGGGTCACCGGATCAGCCTTGTACTCACAGCTTTCTGATGGCGTAAAGCGAGTAAACCTTGAAACATCCCTTGCAGAGGCCAGATCATCTTTTTTTAATGCCCAATATCAATTTCTGTTGGTCAGCACAGCGCAGCCAGAAGAAATAAAAAAGACAGTGCAGGAGGTCATCATCTCTTCGACTCAGTTAAGTGTAAATCAAGATCGTAAATCGATCTTCTTGAGTAGATTTGGACAACCTTACGGTTTAGGTACGAAGTATAAAATTATTGATTACACAACGAGAACTGATGATATTTATGTTGACTCGATACCTAAAAATTTACGTGAAAGAGTTCGCAGCAATGATATGGTGGAATATGATTACGCCAGAGCAAGCTATAAGAATCGTTTCGACGCTGATGTACTAATAGCCGGGCGCCAAATCAAAATTCCTAAATCAGGTATTTATGAAATGTACTTGGTCTATTCTCTTAATAATCAAAATGTGACTATTAATTTAATTAGAAATTCACTTACGCTAACTGGATTTGTCTTACTATTTTTAATTGGCTTAATTACCTGGATAGTAGTTCGGCGGGTAATTAAACCTGTTAAAGAGGCGGCCAAAATAGCCCAACAATTCACTAAAGGCGACTTTTCAAAGCGCATGAAAGTTGAAAGTTCCGATGAACTAGCAATTCTAGGCCACGCATTTAATGAAATGGCCCTTTCCCTCGAATCCCAAATTTCACGACTCGAGAACTTATCTAGGGTCCAGCAGAGATTTGTATCGGATGTCTCGCATGAGCTGCGGACTCCGCTAACAACACTACGTATGGCATCTGAGGTAATAAATAACCGACGCGAGAGCTTTGAACCAGCGATTGCGCGTAGTTCAGAACTTCTCCTGGCTCAACTAGATAGATTTGAGCGACTACTCCAAGATTTGCTGGAGGTAAGCCGATTTGATGCCCAAGTGGCAGTTCTTGAACCAACCCAATTTAACCTAGTTGAGCTAATTAATAAGTGCATTGAGGATTCAAAAACTATTGAGCTTACTCACGCAATTACAATTAGCATTTCAGATAATTTAGATCAAGTTATGATCACGGCAGATATTCGACGGGTTGAGAGAATTATGCGTAATTTAATCTCAAATGCGCTCGATCATGCTGAGGGTAAGCCAATAGAAATTTCGATTATTTCTACACCTACTGAGGTGGCTGTCGGGGTGCGTGACTACGGACCAGGGATGGACAGAACCTCTTTATCTCGCGTCTTTGATCGTTTCTGGCGGGCAGATCCTTCTCGTTCTAGAATCCGTGGCGGAACTGGCTTAGGTCTGTCCATCGCTCTCGAAGATGCCCGCCTACACAATGGTGAATTAGATGCATGGGGGTCACTCGGACATGGTGCACATTTCGTACTTACTCTCCCAAGGATCGCGGGTGGGCAAATTTCAGCTCGACCAATTCAATCGCAACCCGCAGAGTATCCCCAATTTTAAGAGAGACTCGTTTTTATTGCTTAAGCACCTGAATACTTTGGGAGTGAGAAGTTTAACTGAATTACTTTTTCCATCACGTTGTATTGCATGCTCAAAACTGGGAATTTCAATCTGTTTGGATTGCGAACGTAGTTGGCAACCTTCAATCTATAAGAAGGAATTAATTACGCCTAATGGAACTTACCCCGTCTTATCGGCAATTCCGTATTCGGAGATCGCTTCAAAGATAATCTTAAGTTCCAAGGAAAACAATTTAAGTGTTGCCGATCAATTAATTGCAGCAGCAATATCTCCAACTGTCAAATACTTCTGTGATCAATATGGTACTGGAGTACTAGTACCCATCCCATCTCGAAAATCCGCGATAAGAAAAAGAGGGCGTAATTTTTTGATGGAAATACTTGAAAAAGTAGCTCAAGATAACTCCCTAAAAATCACACCCCTACTTTTTCATGTTCGAGCCGTGCAGGATCAATCTAAATTAAATCAGTCTCAACGGCGTATCAATATTACAGATGCTTTAAGCGCCGACTCAAAAAATCAGGTTCGCAAATTTCGGGAGAATATTGAGCCAGTGATTCTCGTTGATGATCTTATGACCACGGGATCTACCCTGGTGGAGGCAGTACGGGCGCTACATAGCGCAGGCTATGAGGTCAAAGGTGCGGTAACGTGCGCCTTCGCACAGCCACTAAGATGAGAGAGTTGATTTTTGAAAGGGTGGGTAAATGTCAAAGATTATTGACCGGATCATGCGAGCAGGCGAGGGAAAAATCCTTCGCGAACTCAGCAAGGTAGTTGATCAGGTCAATTCATTTGAGCCCATCTTCTCAAATTTAAGCGATGATCAGCTGAGAGCAAAAACTCTTGAATTCAAATCGCGCTTGAGCGCCAACGAAACCCTAGATGATTTACTGCCTGAGGCTTTTGCGGTTGTTCGCGAAGCAGCAAAACGGACTCTTGGCCAGCGACATTACGATGTACAGATCATGGGCGGCGCGGCTTTGCACCGAGGCAACATTGCAGAAATGCGCACAGGTGAAGGTAAAACTCTGGTGGCAACCCTTCCATCATATTTGAATGCACTAGCCGGACGCGGAATACACGTCGTAACAGTCAATGATTATCTTGCTGAACGTGACAGCGAATGGATGGGGCGAATCCATCGCTTTCTTGGCCTGAGCGTGGGCGTGATCGTCAATAGTATGACGCCGGCTCAAAGGCGGATGGCTTATAACTCAGACATCACTTACGGAACTAATAATGAATTTGGCTTTGATTATCTCCGTGACAATATGGCTTGGTCTCTAGATGAATGCGTACAACGAGATCATTTCTTTGCAGTAGTAGATGAAGTGGACTCCATTCTGATAGATGAAGCCCGGACACCTTTAATTATTAGTGGACCAGCAGATAAAGCAACCAAATGGTACGTGGAGTTTGCAAATATCGCAGACGAGCTGCTGCGAGATAAACATTACGAGGTTGATGAAAAAAAGAAAACAATCGGAATTCTAGAAGATGGTGTAACAAAAGTTGAAGAGCTATTAAAGATAGAGAATCTATATGAGGCCGCAAATACCACTTTAATTGGCTACTTAAACAACTCCGTTAGAGCTAAAGAACTTTTCAAGCGCGACAAAGATTATGTTGTCATCAATGGTGAGCTCCTAATTGTTGATGAACATACAGGGCGTATGCTCGCTGGCCGCCGTTATAGTGAAGGGCTTCATCAGGCGCTCGAGGCTAAAGAACGTATTGAGATTAAAGATGAAAATCAGACTTTGGCCACAATCACCTTGCAAAACTATTTCCGCTTATATAAAACTATTTCGGGAATGACTGGCACGGCAATGACCGAGGCATCAGAATTCCATCAGATATATAAATTGGGAGTCGTTCCTATTCCAACTAACCGCCCCATGCAACGACTCGATCAGGCTGATCTCGTCTATAAATCGGAGCTCGGTAAATTTATGGCGGTAACAAAAGATATTATGGAGCGTCATCGCAAAGGCCAACCGGTACTTGTTGGTACTGTCTCTGTAGAAAAATCTGAAGAACTCTCAGCCCTGCTTAAGAAATCCGGTGTTCCGCACGAAGTTTTAAATGCTAAACATCACGAGCGTGAAGCATCAATCATTGCCCGCGCAGGAGTGCGTGGAGCGGTAACAGTCGCTACAAATATGGCAGGTCGCGGTACCGATATTATGCTGGGCGGTAATCCAGAATTTATGGCTGATTTCGAAATTCAGCGTCGTGGTTTATCACCTGTTGATAGCGCATCAGAATATGAAGCTGCCTGGCCTGAAGAAATCATAAAACAGAAGGCAGCAGTTGCTACCGACCATGCAGAAGTTGTTGCACTTGGTGGACTTTATGTTCTTGGAACAGAACGTCATGAATCACGCCGTATTGATAATCAGTTACGTGGACGTTCTGGCCGGCAGGGTGATCCAGGAGAATCACGTTTCTACCTATCCTTACAAGATGAATTAATGCGTCGATTTAACTCAGCACTGGTAGAAAGATTCTTATCTGCCGCGGGGTTACCAGATGATTCACCTATCGAATCAAAAATGGTAAGTAACGCAATTCGTTCTGCTCAAACCCAGGTGGAAGCCCAGAACTTTGAAATTCGAAAGAATGTTCTCAAATATGATGATGTAATGAATCGCCAACGCGAAGTTATATATGGCGAGCGACGATTGGTTCTAGAAGGAGCAGATATTTCGCTTCATGTTCAAACTTTTGTCGGGGATACCTTGTCTGCCTATGTTACCGCTGAAACTGCAGAAGGTTTTGGTGAAGATTGGGATCTTGATCGACTATGGCAGGCGCTAAAAATCGTATATCCAATCTCTTTGACACCAGATGAACTAATTAGCAGGGCCGGATCACGTGCTGCGATTGATTCAGAATACTTATCAGCCCAGATTCTTGAAGACGCCATAGGCGCATACAAAAAACGCGAAATAGAGCTAGGTTCAGATGTGATGCGTGAGCTAGAACGCAAAGTTCTATTATCAGTATTAGATCGTAAGTGGCGAGAACATCTTTATGAGATGGACTACCTCCAAGAAGGTATTGGATTGCGAGCGATGGCCCAGCGAGACCCACTAGTGGAGTATCAACGTGAAGGCTATGAACTCTTTTCAGCAATGATGGATGCAATAAAAGAGGAGCTTGCCAGCCTGGTATTTAATGTGGAAGTCTCAATTGAGGGTGATGGCTCAGAGGTTAAGGCTGACGGAATATCCGATAAACCAAACAATGCTGTACCGCTTCAGTACACCGCAGCCGATGAATCAGGTATTGCAAGAAAAGGTGAGGTATCGAGAAATAGCCCATGTCCTTGTGGTTCAGGCAAGAAATATAAGCGCTGTCATGGCGGAGCTTAAAGTAAGCGCAGTTCGGTGCATAACCAGCGTTGATCTAAACCTTCAAATCTAATTGTCATCGCTCTTAGCCTGTCTCCATATCTAAGAGTCACAGTAGATTCACAAATACCATCAAGAGGCTCGTTTTGGTGGATACTTCTAATCTTGCCAATTTCGCTCTGACTTCCTACTTGTTTTAATAGTTGCATATAAATGTGGCGATGGCATCTGGATATAAGTTGGGCGGGCTGTCTTCTTCCCGCCCATATTTCAACAACGCTAATCGCAAATTTCATCGTCCAGCTATGAAGTTCCGGAAGTTCGCTAGCCGATGTTGGCACTGGCTCAAAACCGGGTTCATATTCTTCACCAAAACTACTGGGGACTAGATAAAGCTTGGCCTTCTGCTCCGGTAGCGCTGCCAGCGCTCTAGTAGCGGCAATTTCAGATAAGGAATATAGATCTAATTGTGGGTGGCTCCACATCGCAGGATCCTGGTTACTTGATACAAGTTGTAAAGTTTGAGTACGCAGTAATGGTTGAAGTTCGGTGGTCATTGGCAAAGTCTGGAGTGCAGAGAAGCAGTATTCATCCTCCTTGTGAATGAATAAATATCCTACTTAAGGATGACTGTGGATAGTGCAGTTACTTATTTCCTAAATGATCCTTTACTTCACATCTATGAATAATGAAAAGAAGGCATCACAAACTCGACTAATTGTTGCGATATCACTTTTTGCAGCAGCGCTAATTTCGGCAATGGCGCTTTCGGCGCTCGCAAATCAGAGCCAAACTTACTGGGTTGCAAGAAAAAATCTAATTCCAGGTGCTCAAATTAGCCAATCAGATCTCGCGCAGGTTCAGGTTGCTCTTGGCGAGAGTCAACAAATATATCTAGGTAAAAACTCAGCCGTCGTGGGTTCTTTCGTCAGGTATCCACTATCTAAAGGTGAATTAATATCTGTAAATTCCGTTAGCGATCTTCCTAGCAAACTTAGAAACCAACAAGTCCCAATTTCAGTTCGAAACTCCGATATTCCTCTAGATCTAGAGGTAGGTGAATCTATTGATCTCTTTTGGGTGCCGACACCAACGGGGATTGAAGCGCCACCAGCACCAAAATTAGTCCTAATGAAAGCTTTCCTAATCTCTATAGATCGGAAAGGTGCTAATTATGGTTCAGAAGTATCTCTGACAATTTCACTAGCCAGCGAAGATATTTTCTCCCTTTTAGAATCTACAATTTCAGGAAGATTAGTTATTGTGCGAGCTAATGGATAATTTTGCACCTCCGATAGTTATTACCGCAATTGCTGATCCAGAGTTTGAAGGCATGGTCTCCGGTGCTTTATTTAGCCAAGGCTGGAATGTAATAGCGAGACCACTTGATCTGGCCGCTTTAGAGTCAGCAATCTTGACTGCGGCAGATAAAAAGTTATTAATTATCTTCTCAGTTGATTTTCCCGGATTGACAGCTGAGATGATGCAGGAAATTCTGCAGGGCAATAGTTCTTACTTGGGATTTTCTGATGCCAACGGATATGATCGAGATTGGCCAAATGTTTCGTTGCGACCTAGTGACCCAAATGAATTGGTCGCATTTATTCGTAGCAATATTCGCGTCTCATCCATACGTAAGCCGCTTTTGCATAGGAGAGAAATATCCAAATGCAAGGTAATTGCGATTGGATCTGCCGGGCATTCGTCAGGAACAACAACTTTATCGATTAACTTAGCGCAAGAAATTGCCCTTCTTGGCTATCGAACACTAATAATCGATGCAAATTTTCAAGCTCCAGCGACGGCGATATTATTAGACTTGCATAAAATATCGGATGATGACACCTGGCGCGATATCTCAGATAATCTATCTGCATTTGAATTTGATGAAAGTAATATTTCAGATTTTGCTGGGCGGATGAATAATATAACTAATACCTTCGACTATCTATTAATTGACTTAGGATCATTACGAAACCTGGCCCATGATTTAACTGATAGAAGATGGGGATCGATTGTTAAAATTTGGGCGGGTAATTTCGCAAATCATATCTTTATTACATCAACTGATGAACTTCTTTCACAATCAAGGCTGAAAGAATTGAAAACTAATTTAGCTAACATCTCACTAGCACCCAAGATCAGTGTTATCTCTATCGCATCAAAAGAGGAGAATTGGAGGCAGAAAAAGTTGTCTCCTTCTGATTTACCACCATGGATATTTCAAATACGATCGATTCCTTTCGAACCACGGGCGTGCCTCCAGGCAGAAAAAGATCGTTCTCCACTAGTAAAAATAAACAGTAAGTCGGCCTTACGTAAGGCTATTTTTAAGATGGCTGCTGAAATTACAGAGTAGCAACTTTCTCTTATACTCTTTACCTATGCGCGGATACTTGCCGGTTACGGCTGATGAGATAGCTCAATTTGCCTCAAAGGGATCAATGGAATGTGGTCCACTCTATGCACCGACTATTAAATTTTTAACTGCCAATAATGATTTAAATGAAGAGGAAGGAGAATTCTTCCTCTCTATGCTGGCAGCTGACGAGGCGCTAGAAATGAGAGATGATCCAACTAGCTCAGCGTTTTTATTAGCTCTTGAGTTAACTGATAAAGAAATAGTGGAACATGGTGAGAATTTTGTGATCTTAAAAAATCAAGCAGAATGGGAGAGCGTGCAATGTGCTTTCTTAGTCTCACCTGATGGTGAAGAGTTAACCTGGTTTGCGACTCAAGAAATTTCTGTCGCGCTACCTCAATGGCTAAAGAGGTAGGCCATGGCACAAATTGAAGAATATTTGCGAGATCGCAGCTCTCTAAATCCTGGACAAATTCGACGAATACGTGAACTTACCTCTGATTGGCAGCTTCTGGCTGACCTATCATTTGCAGATTTAATTTTGTGGGTGCCGCTACGCAAAGATTTTAAGAGTTGGCCGTCGGGATACGTAGCGGTAGCGCATATTCGACCAACTACTGCAGCAACCGTATTTCCGCACGAAGTTATTGGGGAAGAAATAACTTGGGGTTCACGCCCACGCATCGATGAAGCGCTATCGGGGGCAGATATTGTGCGTGATGCAAATCCTGAAAGATTTGGAGATTTATTAATAAAAGAAGAGACAATACCTGTGATCTTCAATGATCAAGTTATCTCTGTAATTTCACGCCACCGTGATGCTGACTTAATGCGACAACCAAGCCGACTAGAACTTAATTATCGCGAGGTTGCCCATAAAGTTTATCGAATGGTCGCAGAAGGAACTTTCCCGTATAAAGAAAATACTGAACTCTTTGATCCAGCAGTTAGAGTAGGCGATGGCTTAATCAGGTTAGATATCAGCGGCGTAATAATCTATGCCAGTCCAAACGCGAAATCAGCCTTTAACCGAATGGGTTGGTCGGAAGAGTTGGAAGGAAGTGTTCTAGGTGAAGTTGCCAGAGCTGTCTCTAAAATTAAACGCGATGCCCATGAAGAAGCAATAGAGGTAGAGCTAAGTGGTAAAGCGCTACGTCGCGTTGAAATAGAAAATGAGAGTGGAACTGTTGATCTAATGGCTCTGCCGCTACTTGATTCAGGAGATCGAATCGGTGCAATTGTGCTTTTGCAAAATGTTACCGAGCTGCGCCGGCGTGAACGCGAGCTAGTAACTAAAGATGCGACAATCCGCGAAATCCATCACCGCGTGAAAAATAATCTGCAAACTGTTTCGGCTCTGCTGCGTTTACAGTCTCGTCGCATTGATGATCCTGCGGCAAGTGCCGCTTTAAACGAAGCAGTCCGACGGATTGCATCTATTGCCCTGGTACACGAAACACTTTCAAGTAGCGCCGAGGCCTCTGTAGCCTTTGACGATGTCTTAGATAGGTTGATAGCTCATGCGCTCGAACTTAGTCCACGGATGGGCGAGTTGGAGATTGCTAGAATCGGCGCGCTCGGATCCCTCGATCCCAGGATAGCTACCCCACTCTCACTAATAGTTACCGAATTAATCCACAATGCGTTAGAGCATGGGTTAGCTAACTCAGGAGCTAAGTTAAATATCGAAGCCAGCCGTGGAGCAAGTAGCGCCAAGATTATTATTTTCGATGATGGCGTTGGCTTACCAGATGGTTTCACCCTCGTAGATTCTGCAAATTTAGGTCTGCAAATTGTGCGCACGCTAACCGAAAATGAGCTCAAGGGATCAATCAATTTAATCCGCACGCCACGCGGTACTGAGGCGCAACTTACTTTTCCTCTTTAAAAACTATCTGTATTTGAAAGAGATCTGATCCTAAAGAGTAGAGTTATTCTGTTCCATCAGGCGAGCACGATTACGAGCAGCGCGACGCTTTAGCGCTCGTCGTTCATCTTCAGATAAACCACCCCAGACACCTGCATCTTGGCCACTTTCCAGCGCCCAAGCCAAACAATCATCTTTGACCACGCAGCGATTACAGACTTTTTTCGCTTCTTCAATTTGAGTAAGTGCAGGTCCAGTGTTTCCAACGGGGAAGAAGAGCTCTGGATCCTCATCACGGCATGCTGACTGATGTCGCCAATCCATGGGTGAACCCTTCCGTAAGGAGTTATAAAGAAAGTAACTGGCTAAAGAAACACATCAGTGTGTGTAAGGGATAATTCTCTCTGTTATTACCGCGATACGCAAGGATGTTAGGGAAAAGTTTCCGATAAATCTCCGTGATTTACGTCGCGTGCCCCCGACAGGATTCGAACCTGTGCACCCGCCTCCGGAGGGCGGTGCTCTATCCCCTGAGCTACGGGGGCGCAGGTATTGGAGAAGGCTACCCAAAATTTGCACCCTACTGAGCGCATTTGCGCAAGAACTGAGAGAATTAGCGCTATGAAATCTATAAATGCATACTTTGCAACTGGTTGTTTCTGGGGAGCCGAACGCAAATTTTGGAATTTAGCAGGCGTCATCAATACCAGCGTTGGATATATGGGTGGCAGCACTCAAAATCCAAGTTACGAAGATGTCTGCACTGGTCGCACGGGTCATGCCGAAATAGTTGAAGTTCAATTTGATGAAAAAATTATTGGATATGGAAGGCTTTTAGAAGAATTTTGGACGATGCATAATCCGACATCTCTAAATGCACAAGGTGGCGATATTGGAACTCAATACCGCAGCACAATATTTACCACCAACTCCGAGCAGTTCGATCAGGCTATGACGACTCGAGATCTCTATCAAAGCGTCTTAACCGATGCCGGAATCGGTGAAATTGTTACCGAAATCCAGAGCGCCGATGGCGTGGTGTATTACTTGGCTGAGGAATACCATCAGAAATATTTAATGAAGAATCCGAATGGTTATGATTGTCACTCCAGCACAGGAATTGCCTTTCCGAAGGCGGTAATCAAATGAATAACAAAAAAATCAATATCGATGAAACTGAGCTAAAAGCTAAGTTAGATCCGCTCTCCTATGATGTATTACGAAATGGTGCAACGGAGAGGCCATTCACTGGGGAATACACTGACTCAGAAGCTATAGGGATATATCGCTGTAAAGCTTGTAGCGCCGAGCTATTCAGATCCGAAAGTAAATTTCATTCAGGATGCGGGTGGCCATCTTTTTATCAGCCAACTAGCGCAGATGCAGTAACCCTAATTGAAGACCGATCACTCGCCCCCCGCATTCGCACTGAAGTTCGTTGCGCCTCGTGTGATTCACATCTGGGACATGTCTTTGAGGCCGAGGGCTACGATGTTCCGACAGATCAACGATGGTGTATCAACTCAGTTTCAATGGTCTTGGAGCCTAAATTATAAAAAGTTAACTATTTTTTCTCCAAAGCTCTCCAGCAGTACCAGGCTAGTACGCTCCGATAAGGCTTGAACTTATCTCCTTTTTTATCGAGCTTACCAGGAGTAATGTGATCATTTAATTTATATATTCTTTCAAATCCTCGTCGAACACCTAAATCTCCGGTTGGCCAGATATCTAGCCTGCCGAGCTGATGCATCATAAACATATCTACTGTCCATGGGCCGATACCCCAGAGCGAAGTTAACTGATCAAATATTTCTTGGTCGCTATCAATATCATGCAATTTATTTATATTAATGCGCTTTGATTGAGCTGCCTCGGCTAGGCCATGTATTGTCTTAAATTTCGCACCAGATACTCCTGCGGCCCGCATCTGCGCTTGAGTTATATTTAGAATCTGCTTAGGTACAACCTTGCCCCCAACCAAAGCTACGACCCTGCTATGAATCGTATCTGCAGCTTTAACGGCTAATTGTTGCGAGATAACAGATTCGACGAGCGCTTGAAAATGTGAAATTGGTTTAGGGTTGCGGCCAATAGTGCAGAGTGGATTGGCAGCTATTACGGCAGATAATCTGCGATCACGGCTGGCCAACTCATCGACTGCTTTTCGCATGGCCGCTTCAGATACGGCGAGTTGAACCTTTTTCATCGCACGCTAACTCCTGTCTATCTGATTCTGTGCTTACGTAGAATAATGCAACTGCATTGATTAAAGAACGAGACCTAATTCAGGTGTGCCTCGACGAGGCGACTACCGCTTAACCAATGATAAATGGCATACTCGCATCATGGGTGCTAACTTAATTAAAATACCGGCGCTATCAGAATTGCTGACTCGTCGTAGCGAAAAATGGCGCGCCTTCCCAAATGATGTTCTACCACTACCAGTTGCTGAGATGGATTTTCCAGTAGCGCAACCCATTCGAGAAGTATTGCTCGAAATGATCAACAACTCAGATTTAGGCTACCTTGGCAATATCCCTGAAATGGGTCCTGCTTTTGCGGGTTTTGCCCAACGTAGATGGAATTGGACGGTCAATCCTGGCTATGTTCGAGTTGCAACTGATGTTGGAGTTGCAGTTGTGGAGTTACTGCGAGTTTTCGCTGGACCAAAAAATAAGGTATTAATTAGTTCACCGGTATATCAAAATTTTTATACCTGGATTAATGAGACTAAAGTTGAAATGGTAGATGTCCCTTTTCTAGTTGATTGCCTGGCAAGCGATGGCACGGGTTGGAGCCATGATTGGGATGGAATTGAAAAGGCATATGCAGACGGTATTTCTGTTCACTTAATTTGCAGCCCACATAATCCGCTAGGGAAGGTATATAGCAGTGCAGATTTACGGAGAATAATTGCCTTAGCCAAGAAATATAAAGTTATAGTTATTTCGGATGAAATTCACGCACCCTTAACTTTTAAAGATCAACCATTTATCCCCTTACTTTCTCTGGGAGATGATGCAGCAGATATCGGAGTATCCGTTACCGCAGCCAGCAAGGGTTGGAATATTGCCGGCTTAAAATGTGCGATAGTTATTTCTCAATCCGACTCTCTGCACAATAAGTTAAATGAGTTACCGCCCGCTATGCACTACCGCGCCTCGCTACTGGGAGCCTTTGCCACGGTAGCGGCTTTTGAAAAAGGTGAAGCATGGTTAGATGCAGCTCTTGAAATTTTAGATGAAAACCGTCATCTCATATCAAAGTTGATTTCCACAAAAGTTCCAGCGATCGGCTATCGAATTCCACATAGTTCGTACTTAGCCTGGCTGGATTTAAGTAATCTAAATCTAGGTGAAGATCCAGGTTTGGCGCTGATAGAAAAGGCGAAGGTGGCTTTTAATTCTGGTCATATCTATGGCCAACTTGGCAAGAACCATGTCCGACTTAATTTTGCTACTAGCCCCGCAATTATTACCGAAGCGATCGAACGTATTGCTCGAGTTCTCTAAACTCTCATGTCACTAGATAGAAAATACGATGCCGTTGTTGTGGGTGGTGGCCATAATGGATTAGTCGCTGCTACCTATTTGGCGCGAGCAGGCAAATCCGTCATCCTGCTTGAGGCAGAAGGTGAGCTAGGGGGCGCAACTACAAGTGTTCGTTCATTTCCAGATTTTGATGCCCGGTTATCTCGCTATTCATATCTTGTTTCACTGTTACCAGATAAAATTGTTAGCGATTTAGGAATTAATTTTAAAACTCTAGAGCGTTCAATAGCATCATATACGCCTTATCGTACGGCGGATTTACACCAGGGCCTTTTAATTTCTCAAAATTGGGATGAACGTACTGCGCAAGGTTTTCGTGATTTAACAGGAACTGAGACTGAAGCCATTAATTGGCAGAACTTCTATTCAGAAATAGCACAATTAGCTCAGCGGATTGCGCCAACTTTATTGCAGCCATTAAAGAGTGTAGATACATTGCGCGATGAGATTGGCTTACCTCAGACATGGAAATTTCTAATAGAGCGCCCAATTGGAGAGAGCATAAGAGAGCGTTTTAGTAATGACATAGTAAGAGGAATTATTTTAACGGATGCGCTAATTGGAACCTATACATCTGCAGATGATCTACAAGCTAATCGTTGTTTCCTGTATCACTTAATTGGAAATGGAACTGGCCAGTGGCGCGTTCCACTAGGAGGCATGGGCGCTTTAGTCGCTGAGCTTAAGCGAGTAGCACTAAATTCAGGGGTTGAAATTAAATTAAACTCAAGAATTTCTGGAATTGATAGTGATAAATCTGGGGTAGTTGTCACGGGAGTCAATGGAGTTAAATATGTTGGTCGCGATCTACTTTTTGCAGCCGCGCCACAGACGTTAGCTAAAATTCGCGGTAGCGTTGCCCCAAATTCTTTAGATGGATCCCAATTAAAAATAAATATGTTGGTATCTAGATTGCCAAGGTTAAAGTCTGGAATCGACCCACGCCTGGCGTTTGCCGGAACTCTTCATATAAATGAGAGTTATAAGCAATTAGAGCACGCCTATCAAGTTGCGGGCTCAGGATCTATGCCAGATGATCTACCGCTGGAAATCTATTGCCACACGCTATCTGATAGCTCAATTCTCTCTCCAGAGCTGGCGGCTCAGGGATATCAAACCTTAACTTTATTTGGACTTCATACACCTGCCTCTTTATTCGATAGCTCATCAGGTAGCTCATCAGATAGTTCACGAGATACGGCAAGAGCAGCCGCCTCTCAAGCCGCGCTAGCGAGCCTTAATCAATATTTATTGGATCCGATTGAATCTGTCCTTGCAATTTGCACAGATGGCTCTTTAGCTATGGAAGTTAAATCACCACTTGATCTAGAGTCAGATATTGGGCTACCACGCGGAAATATCTTCCATCGCGATTTAGATTTTCCATTTATTGATGGCTCAGCAAATGCAAATTTGAATTGGGGGGCTGAAACAGATGACCCACACATCTTCTTAGCTGGCGCTGGCGCTCGCCGCGGTGGCGGAGTTAGTGGAATAGCTGGCCATAATGCGGCGATGGCTGTACTGGCAAGCGATTAGGCTTAGCCCATGAATAGAAAATCTGAGCCAGGGCATCGTCCAGAGACATTAGCAATAACTGCTGGTCGTCCTGAGGTTGGTGCCGATAGCGCACTTAATGCGCCGATATCTCTAAATTCCACATTTGTAGCAGGTGGTCCAGTTGGTTACGGCCGGTATGGAAATGAAACTTGGTTGGCGCTCGAGGAGGCAATCAGCGCGTTAGAAGGCGGAGAAACGCTCACATATTCATCTGGAATGGCGGCAATCAGCGCAGTATTTTCTACCTTGCCTGTAGGTGCAAAAGTTGTGGCATCTAACCAAGGTTATTCCGGAGTCATGTCGCTCTTGGCAAATTTGGCGGCGGCGAAAAAATTAAATCCGGTATTTGTCTCGATTGCAGATACCGCAGAAGTTCTTGCCGCACTCGATGGAGCTGATCTACTCTGGCTTGAATCTCCTACCAACCCATCTTTAGATGTTGCCGATCTGCCAATTCTGATAACAGAGGCGAAAGCACGCAAAATCACCGTTGCAGTTGATAATACATTTGCAACGGCACTCATCCAGAAGCCACTTGCTATGGGCGCCGATATCGTTATGAATTCAGTAACAAAATATCTGGCCGGCCATAGCGATGTAATTCTTGGTTCACTCTCTACCGAGAGCCCAACTCACTTTAAAGCGCTGGAAGATGCCCGCAAATTTAATGGAGCCATACCTGGACCATTCGAAGCTTGGCTTGCGCTACGTGGCCTGCGTACCTTCCCATTGCGCTTCCAACGCGCTAGTGAGAACGCCTTGGAGTTGGCAAAACGGCTGCAAACTCATCCGTTAGTTACCCGGGTTCGCTATCCGGGCCTACCAACGGATCCGCAGCACGAAAAAGCGAAGAAATTTATGAATGGATTTGGCGCAATAGTCTCTTTTGAATATTCCGGTTCGGCAGCCGCCACTGACCAGGTCTGTGAATTTTCAAAAATTGTTACCCATGCAACCAGCTTGGGCGGCGTTGAATCGCTATGGGAGCGCCGGCGCCGTTGGCCGATTGAGAGCGCTAGCGTTCCAGAATCCTTAATCCGTCTCTCGGTCGGTTGTGAAGATGTTGAAGATCTTTGGATGGATATTGATGCGGCGTTGCATTCTGCCAAATAAAGAAAAGTCCAGCGAAAAGTAGTATTTTTAGACTATGAAAATGTTGCGTCGCCTAGTTGCCGTTGTTGCGGTAGTCACGCTCGCCTTTCAGGCTGCTTTTCGCTTTCTCACATGGGCACAACGTCAAGATGATGCACCCGCGGATGCTTGGATTGATGAAGATGAAGATGAATTTGAGGATGCATAGTTGAGCCAAGCGGATTACATCCCAGGCACATGCAATATTGGCGAAGGTGAAGTAAATCGCCGCCGAATGGTGGCAGCCATCGGTTTTATGATATCTCTCTCGGCATTGGCCACATTTTTAACAACTGAAATATCTCGCACCGCGAGAATCTCAATATTTCTCCCATTACTTGTTACATCAATCGGCTGGCTACAAGCTAAAAAGAAATTCTGTCTCGCGTTTGGCATAACAGGAATTTTTAATTTTGGAAAAATGGGTCAAATATCGCGAGTCGCTGATCCGATATCACGTGCCCTAGATCGTAATGCTGCTCTAAAGTTATTTGCACAAAGTAGTGCATATGCAGCGGTGATAACAGCGGTGATAGTAGCGCTACCACTTTAATTTTCATTTAGAGCATTAAAAGATATATTTCTCTCCTTTTTACCTCTTTCGAAGCTGAGTAAATAGTGCCATTGTTAGGCATCAAGCTATTACTTTAGGGAGATTAAATGGAAATTATCATTCATGCCCGTCACGCTGAACTAGCTGCTGATTTTCGCGAGATTGTTGAAAGTAAACTGCAATCTATGGAGAGATTTAGCGTAATAATTGATCGAGTTGAAGTTGAAATTTTGCACGAAAATAATCCCCGGCAAGGCAAACACTCGCACAGAGTTATTTTGACTACGCATGGTACTGGGCCATTACTTCGAGCTGAATCAGCAGAGTTTAATGATCTGGCTGCCTTTGATGAAGCTATCAAGAGTTTTGATCTGCAAGTCAGGAAATATCATGAGAAATCTAAGTCATATAATCGCGACACTCTGCGACACAAACCGGTAAAGGAGTGATAACTATTAAAGGATTCTAGGGGCGTTTAAATTTCCTAGGGCCAGCCGGCCTGACTGGAGGTTCGCCCAAGGCTTCAATCGCTGAATCGCGCGCGACTATCGCGGCCATGATGCTTTGCTGCTTGCCAACCATGTTCTTGCGTTTTTGCATCTGGGTTTGGGCAGTCAAATTTGCTTCCCGTTCGACTCTCTTAGCTCCAGTGATTGCAATTTTAAAAACCTTATTAATTCCTCGACGGAGTTCATTATATGTTGCTTTATCTGCACGGTATCTTTCCAAAGCAGTTCGATAATCTATATTGCTTTCAGATTTCGCACCTTTAGAATTTGTTACCTTCGGTTTAGGGCTTTTTTCAGCAGCGCCAGCAGGAGCAATCGTGAATGCACTAAAAGAGGCGAAAATGAAAGCAATAATCACAGCCATCTCTAATTTAAATGCTATTGGCCGATTCATGGCTTAATTGTTACTCAAATATTTGTGAATTCGCGGTGAAATTCCGCTTTTGATCGAAATTGATGTTTATTAACTTGGCTTTTTAGGAGCCAACATGACAGGCTTGACCTATGGCAGAGATGATTCTGATCGTCGATGATGAAGCTGGTGTGCGCGACTTATTGGTAGATGCCCTAAAAATTGCTGGCTTTGAAGCGGCAACCGCTCCTGACGGAATGTCAGCGCTGACTGCGATCCGCAATAGAAAACCAGATCTTTTGATCGTAGATATCAATATGCCGCTAATGGATGGCTTTGAATTAATTGAGCGATTGCGCTCGACTGGAGATAACACTCCTGCGCTGATGCTCAGCGCGCGCGCTGATCGAATTGATGTGACTAGAGGTTTAACTTTAGGCGCCGATGATTACGTTACAAAACCATTTGGACTAGAAGAGTTAATTTTACGAGTAAGGGCAATCTTGCGTCGGTCCCAAATATCTGCCGACATTAATAGCGATCTTAAGTGCGGTCCTATTGTTATAGACGAGGCTACTCACACAGTAACCTTAAATGAGGTGCCAGTGGATCTATCTCCTACTGAATTTAGATTATTACAAGTTTTAGTAGAGAATAAAAATCGTGTACTTACGAAGAGCTTATTACTCGATGAAGTATGGGGGATCACCTTTGAATCCGAGAGCACGGTGGCTGACACCTATATTTCTTATCTGCGCAAAAAGCTACACAGGGACGGATTTGAAGGGATAAAGACAATTCGCGGAGTCGGTTTTGTAATTCAGGACCCTAAATAAGGATGTTTAAATCAGGTAGTAGATTTGCCGCACTTTCAATACTTGTGATAACTCTTCTTTCCAGCGTCATTGGAGGATTTGCGACGGTAGATGCAAGAAACTCAGAATTAGATCAGATTGATCAGTCGATAAATCTAGTTATTCAGCGGGTAAATACCTTTCCGCTGGAAGCTATTAGCGCTGCGATACTGAGCGTGCAGGAAGAAAATTTAGATGTAACGCTCTCCTTAGTCACGAAAGAGGGCGTCGAAACTGTCATAAATGAGTTTAATACAAATTATCAAGGGGTAGATTCACTAGAAACTGTCAACTTATCCTTAAAAAGTGCCATAGGAATTAAAGCCGGTAATGAATTTCGAATTAGATCAATCAGAATCCTTGGGGGAGATTATCTAGTCGTTGCCGCTGATCTCACGGACCTTAATGAAAATTTTCGTTCGAATCTAAAGAACCTAGGAGTTTTCACTGTAGTAGCTGACGCTCTTGCGATCTTCTTATCCATCTATCTGCTACGTCGACATAATCGTGGATTAGATCAGAAAGGGCTGGAGAGAATGCAGAAATTCCTAGGTGATGCTTCACATGAACTACGAACGCCACTAACTGTGATTAAAGGTTATAACGAAATGTTAAGCAAGCATCAGCTTTCTGACTCCGCAGATCGCGATCGCGCCTTTACTAGAATAGGTTCAGAGATTAAGCGAATGGAAAACTTAATTCATGACCTACTCCTGCTTGCTGAATTAGGAGAAAGTCGACCGACTACCTTTGAGGAGATAGATTTCGTAGAAGTTTTAGAGGCTCATATAAAAGATTTTGCGCTTCTAAATACTGATCGAACGGTAGCAATATCGTTAATTGAGCCTTGCATTTTGCAAGGCTCTCGCGAGCATTTAAATAGATTAATACAGAATTGCTTCTCGAATATAGTTAGGCATACTCCAGCCAATGCGCCTGTATCTATTACTTTAAAGATGAAGGGCAAGCGTCTTAATCTAGTTATCGAAGATGGGGGACCAGGTCTTCCAGAAAGTGCATATGGCAGCGGTATCACTGCCATGCAACGCTTTGATCCTTCACGTTCCAGAGATAGCGGAGGTTCTGGATTAGGCATGAGCATCATTGCAGCGATCATTCAAGAACATGGTGGAGAACTTGAACTACATAAGAGCGATTTAGGTGGTTTAGCGATTGCTATTGAACTTCCGCGCTAGAACTGCGGTATTTTTAAGCAATGGAGGCGACATTTGCAAAGGCGATAGCAGAAGTTACAAATGCTCTTGCGGTTCCAGATAATTTTGTCCGCTTAGTACTCTCGGGTAGGCGTCGTAATATGCAAACTCCTAGCGAGCGCGTCGATCTAAAGCCGGTCCTGATTAAAGGTGAAATTAAGTACCAGCTTTCGCAGAGCGATGGTCGAGTGATGACAACTAAAAACTATTCACCAAATGAGTTCTTAGCGCTAAATTTATTTGATGCAGGCTATTCAAATATCTTGTTAGAAGAGAAGACTGGTTCAATTTCAATACGAGTAACCAAGAAGGGTGAGGCGCTAATTAACCGAACTCAAGAAAACTTTTCTGCTGATCTAACCCACGATCGGATCAAGAATCGCTTATTGGAATCAGGTGATCCTTTCCTCGTAGAAGTGGGAATCTCAGATAAAAATGGCAAGATAAAGAACGGCAAGAACGACAAATACTTACAAGTTGAGGAGTTCCTACGGATTCTCGTGCCAACTCTCACTAGTGCGATCGAAGCAGGTCACATTCGGGCACCAACTACTGGCTCACCACTAAAGATTATAGATTTGGGATGCGGCCATGCCTATCTCACATTTGCGGCTCATCAATATTTATCATCGCAGGGCATTCCCGTCTCAGTAGTTGGTATTGATATCCGTGAAAGTGCCAGAGAGCGCAATAATCAGATAGCTAAAAAATTAGGAATTGCCAATACAATTAACTTCTTGGCGCAAGAGATATCTCAGACATCCATAATATTTGCCGATGTGGCAATTGCACTACACGCTTGCGACACAGCTACCGACGATGCCATTGCATGGGCACTAAATTGCGGCGCTAAATTGGTTCTGGTGGCACCCTGTTGTCATCACGATATCCAGGCGCAGATGGTGGATATTCCAGAACCATGGCAGATTTTAAGTCGCAATGGAATTATGAAGGAGCGCTTGGGCGATTTAATTACGGATGCGCTACGCATGCAGATTATGAAATTGCATGGATATCGCGCTGAAGCGATTGAATTCATTGGCGGCGAACACACCCCAAGGAATTTGATGATCCGCGCGGTCAAGACCGGCGCAATCGCAACTGAAGAAGATAAATCCAGATATGAGGCGATGATCGCCCTTTGGAATGTTAAGCCTGCGCTCGCAGTACTTCTCAACCGATAGACTTGCCCCATGTCTAAAGTGCTTGCATCTTTACCTGTTGGAGAAAGAGTTGGAATCGCATTCTCTGGCGGCCTAGATACCTCAGTTGCGGTAGCTTGGATGCGCGAAAAAGGTGCGATCCCTTGCACATACACAGCTGATCTGGGCCAGTATGACGAATCAGATATCGATTCTGTTCCAGTTCGCGCAAAAGAATATGGCGCTGAGATTTCTAGATTAGTAGATTGCAAGGCATCTTTAGTTGAAGAAGGTTTAGCTGCTATCGCTTGTGGGGCATTCCATATTCGCTCTGGCGGAAAACAATATTTTAATACAACTCCGCTTGGCCGCGCCGTCACCGGAACTTTACTAGTGCGCGCAATGTTAGAAGATAACGTTGGAATTTGGGGAGATGGCTCCACCTATAAGGGAAATGACATTGAGCGTTTCTATAGGTATGGACTGCTAGCAAATCCGGGATTAAAAATTTATAAACCTTGGCTCGATGCTGACTTTGTTCAGGAGCTAGGCGGGCGCAAGGAGATGTCAGAGTGGTTGGTCGAACGCAAATTTCCATACCGCGATAGCGTAGAAAGGGCATATTCCACAGATGCCAACATTTTAGGAGCAACTCACGAGGCAAAAGATCTAGAGAATTTAGATGTCTCGATTGAGATCATAAATCCAATTATGGGAGTTAAGTTCTGGGATGCCTCAGTGGCTATCGCATCTGAGGATGTGAAGATTGAATTTAAACAAGGTCGACCAGTCGCAATTAATGGCAAGAGTTTTAGTGATGTTGTCTCTCTTATGCAGGCAGCCAATGAAATAGGTGGTCGCCATGGATTAGGCATGGCAGATCAGATCGAAAACCGCATAATCGAAGCAAAAAGCCGTGGCATTTATGAAGCACCAGGAATGGCGCTGCTCTTTATTGCATACGAACGTTTATTAAGCGCTATTCATAATGAAGATACGGTTGCAAATTATCATGCCGAGGGCCGGCGGTTAGGGCGTTTACTCTACGAGGGTCGTTGGTTAGATCCGCAGTCACTAATGTTGCGCGAATCTCTACAACGCTGGGTGGCCTCTGCTGTTACTGGTGAAGTTATTATTCGTCTACGCCGAGGTGATGACTATTCAATTATTAATACGGCCGGACCAGCGCTGAGTTATCACCCTGAGAAACTATCAATGGAGCGTACTGAAGGCGCCGCCTTTGGACCAGCAGATCGCATCGGTCAATTAACAATGCGAAATCTAGATATTGCAGATACTCGTGCAAAACTTGAGATGTACCGCGATCAGGGCCAACTTGGCGCAGGAGAATTTAAATTAATCCGTGAAATCGGTGAGGGAGAGAAAAAGTAATGAAAAAGGTCGCTGCTGGATTGGCGCTATCACTTGTATTACTAACTGGATGTGGAGAAGAAACGATGAACGATGCTGGAAGTGCGCTACCAACGGTTACTACTAATCAAGGAGAGGCGCCAACAATTGGCGCCCCAACAGGTGATGCCCCTACGGAGCTGGTAATCAGTGACATCATCGTTGGTACGGGAGCGCAGGCTCTGGCTACTTCAACTATGACAGTTCATTACACTTTGATGACTTGGTCCAATGGACAATTAATTGAATCTTCATGGAGCAGTGGATCACCGGCAACATTCCCGCTTGCCAATGTGATTATTGGATGGCAAGAAGGAATTCCCGGAATGAAAGTCGGCGGCCGCCGTTTATTAGTAATTCCACCTGAGCTTGGTTATGGCGTGCAAGGTGGTGGACCAATTGGGCCCAATGAGACTTTGATCTTCGTAGTTGATGCAATTGGCGTTGCTTAACTTAGAAGTACAATTCAATTTGAAGTGAGAAATTTAAGCTCGGAATTTATTTATTGAAATAACTATTAAAATCTTCCTGAACGCTCTATCATTCTCAAATGTTAGATTTGCAGAGTGTAAATTTTTCTCAGCAGTATATTGTGATCATTGATGCCGCTATCGCGGCAATTCTTGGATCAATTATTGGTTGGGAGAGAGATCGCGCCGGCAAATCAGCAGGCCCACGTACGATGGCGCTAGTTGGGTCTGCATCAGCTGCAATCGTGGCAATTGGGGCAGTTCTAAATTTAAATTCTGGCTTTGGCGATCCGACTCGTGCTCTACATGCCATTATGACCGGAATTGGCTTCCTTGGCGCAGGGTTAATTTTCACTAATCGCACGGGAGGCACGCAAGGTGTCACCACAGCGGCAACCGTGTTTGCAACAGCATCCGTAGGCGTTGCCGTTGGCTTAGGCTTTCAATTAGCCGGAATCGGAGTGACATTAATTATTTTAGCGATTCTAAGATCGACTCAAGTAATAGAGTCAGTGCCACGCCGTAACAGCCAGCAACTTTCCCCCTAGCCGCCTGAGCTGCATAAATTCGAGGGCTTACGCGCTTGACTGGCTCGCCGATATTCGCCTAGGTTGACCTCTAGAAGAAGGAGTAGGGCTCCCTTTTCGCTATCATAATTTGGAGGATATCAGTGATTAAATCAGTTCTTAAGAAATCTACAGTTGTTGCCGTACTGGCAGCATTTGCCATTGGCGCGACAGTCCAAAGCGCACCAGCTGCAAACAAGAACATAGAACTATTAGTTTCAGCAGATACCAACATCCAAACTCTTTGGGAGACAGTGCTTATTCCAGCGTTTGTGAAAGAATATCCAGGTTACAGAGTTAACGTCACTTTTGATCGTAACGGACTTCGCGATGCCCAGACTTTTGCCAAAATAGTTGCTGCAAAAGAGACTCGCCGGAGCCCTGGAATTGACATCATCGATGGTAACGTCGCAGGCAGACTTGCTCAAGCAAAGCTTCTTGTCAGGCCAAGCAAGTACCTTATGCCCAACTTGGCTGGGGTCAGCAAAGTTCTCATGAAGCAAGGCAATTGGCAGATTCCTTACCGTGCTTCGACAGTATTGCTCGCCTACAATTCCAAGAACGTAACCACTACGCCAAAAACACTTGACGACCTTTTAAAATGGATTAAGGACAATCCTGGCAAGTTCAGTTACAACGTGCCTTCAGGTGGAGGTTCTGGTTACTCATTCGCCCAGACAGTAGTTGATAAGTATCTAACTGCCGAAGAGCGCCTGGCAATGTCACTTGCATCCAACAAGACAATTCAAGCCAAGTGGGATAAAGGCCTAGAAGAACTTCGCGGATTAAACAAATTCACATATGGAAAGAATGGAACCTATCCAGCAAATAACACTGCTGTAATAAATCTGCTTTCTACAGGTGAAATTGATATGGGAACAGTCTGGTCTGACCAGTTTGCATCCGCAAAGGCTGCTGGAACTATGCCTGCCCATATCAAAGCTAAGGCAATTAAGAACCCATCACTAACTGGTGGACCAGCTTGGCTGGGTATTCCGGTCAACGGTGGAAACCGTAGTGGCGCTCGCTTATTGGCCAACTTCGTACTTTCACCTGCAATGCAGAATGCAATTATGGGTGGTGCGCTCAAAGGTATCCCTGTTGTGAATCTCGATAAATTAGATCCGGTTCTAGCAGAGGGCGTCAAGGAGATAGATGTCTCTGACATGCGCGCTCCATATTTCGGAGCTAACGCTGATGATTTAAGGAGCGCTTGGTCGCTATCGGTTCCAGGTAAGTAATTACTTGCAACTAATTTCAAATCTAGAAATTACCAGAGTTACAAGTGGATACAGTTAACACTGTTGCCGCCAAGGAGGGCTTTGCAGAGTTCAAATCTGCAAAGCTCTCTACTCTTGGTTTCTTCATGGCGCTACCACCAGTCTTGGTAATAATTGTCTTCGTTGGATTACCCATTGTTGTCGCATTCCTTTTTAGTATTGGGTATACAGAAGGTCCCAATCGAGTAATTTCAATAATTGGCCAAGATGTATATTCAAAAGATAGTTGGTGGGGTACCAGCGCGGCTTATTTAGATGTCTTTAAAGATCCAAGGTTTTGGCCAGATTTCAGACTCACCCTCTTTGTTACTTTCTTCTCAACCTTTGTCGTCTTAGTGATGGCATTGGGTATGGGGCTCTATCAAAGAATAAAAGGTGGCCGAGTTGCATCTATTCTAAGTTTGCTTGCTCTGGTTCCTTTATTTGTACCGGTAGTAATTGCCGCTTATGCAATCGCTAATTTTTATAATGGCGTCGGATTTGTACGTACCTTTATGGCGCAATTCGGCATAGATTTTCCAGTGATAACTTCCACTCGGAATGCCATCGTCATCGGAACTATTTGGACCTCTCTTCCCTTTGCTATTTTGATGATTACCTCAGGTCTGCAATCTGTACCTAATGCGCTAATTGAAAGCGCACAGGACGCGGGCGCCTCTTTTATGCGCATCGTTCGCACCATCATGATTCCGCTTGCTTTTGTGCCAATTGTCATCGCGGGTACTTTTACTTCAATTGGAATTATGGGCTCATTTACCGTTCCATTATTCCTAGGACCAAATCAACCAACTTTATTAGGAGTTGAGATCTCCAACTTCTTTACTGCATATAACAGGCCGCAGCAATCAATAGTTATGGCATTTGTCATCTTTGCGGCGGCATCAGGAATTGCTGTCTTGTATATATGGGCAAATATTCGTAGCGCCAAGCAGAGCGGACGTATCTAATGGCTAAACGCGATAATGGCCTAAATATCCAATCTGGGAATTTAGCTGTCAGGGCTTTAATTGTTTTATTTGTTTTCTTTATGGGTATTTTTATACTTGGACCGTTAATTTGGCTAGCTTTACAGGCATTTAGTACCACGTGGACCTTTCCTAACTTAACTCCAGATGGTTGGACATTTATATGGTGGCAGAGAGTCTTTGAAAACCCATCTATGGTGGAGGCGATCCGCACATCCTTTATTACGGCCCCAATAGTTGTACTGGTTTCGGCGATCATCTGTCTTCCCGCAGCCTATGCAGCGGCAAGGTATAACTACATTGGTCGGCGAGTTTTCTTAATTGGAATGTTCGCAGCAAACTCTTTTCCAAAGCTAGGGCTATTCGCATCAATTGCAACGCTCTTCTATACCTTAAATTTGATGGGCACAATGGTCGGAATTATCATTATTCAATTACTTGGCACCATCATTTACATGACTTGGATTCCTGCCGCAGCATTTGCTGCAGTACCTAAAAACTTAGAGGAAGCTGCACGCGATGCCGGCGCCTCTAAATTCCGAGTTTTCCGAGGCATCACCTTGCGGATGGCTGCTCCAGGAATCCTTGTGGCAATGGTGATGTCCTTCATTGCAGCATTTGATGAAGCACAGGGAACATATTTAGTCGGATCGCCTCAGATATTTACAATGCCTACTGAGATGTATTCACTAGTACTTACCTACCCAGTTCAGATGGCGGCGGTATTCTCGATTTTATTGGCAGTGCCATCAGTCGTACTAATCGGGTTAGCGCGAAAGCAAATAATTGGTGGCCAGCTAGCGGAAGGTTTCCAAATTAAATGATCATTACGAGAGGTACACAATGAGTAATGCAACAAATGGCCTGGAGCTAATTGGTTTGACTAAAATTCTCGGTGGGCGTGTAATTATTGATGACCTAAATTTAGTTGTCGAGAAGGGCGAAATGGTATCGCTCCTTGGACCATCAGGGTGTGGGAAGACTACGACGCTGCGGATGATTGCAGGATTTTTAATTCCCGAAAAAGGGACAGTAAATGTTGCTGGTAAAGATGTGACCAAACTCAGTCCAGAAAAGCGCCCCAGCGCAATGGTTTTCCAGAATTATGCTCTCTGGCCGCATATGACAGTATTTAAAAATGTGGCATATCCACTGAAGATTCGCAAAATGAGTAAGGCAGAGATTGAAAAACGAGTGCATGAGGTTCTGACGGTTGTTAACTTGATGCACCATAAAGATTCTCGCCCCAGCCAAATTTCTGGTGGTGAACAACAACGTGTAGCGCTAGCTCGGGCATTAGTTCAAGAGCCCGATATCTTGCTACTTGATGAACCGCTTTCAAATCTAGATGCGAAATTACGAGTTAAAGTGCGTGAAGATATTAGAGATTTACAGCGCAGACTTAAGATAACTACCGTAATAGTTACCCATGATCAAGATGAAGCTCTATCAATTTCAGATCGCATTGCAGTGATGAACGAAGGTCGGATAGAGCAATTTAGTACGCCACAAGAGCTTTATGATCAACCAGCCACGGAGTACGTGGCTAATTTTATCGGTAGTCTAAATAGGATTGAAGGCGGATACGTTGATGGCCAAGTTGTGCCAGGTAAAGATGTTGTCGGTATTCGCCCGGAAGATGTAACTTTCTCAAGAGTTCATGTGCCAGGTAGTTTTCCTGCAGAAGTTGAATTGGTGGTTCCACGGGGACACTTCCATGAGATTTATTTAAAGCGCCAAGATGTATCTTTACGTGCCTTCCTATTCACTGACATTCCTAAGGCTGGGGAAAAAGGTTTTGTAAAAATTGCCAAAGCTCTGGTTTATAAGGATGGCAAATTAGTTAGAACTGCTTAGTTAGATGAAAAAAACATTTGCCTGTGCACATCGCGGTGATTCTGGTCGGTTCCGTGAGAATACGATCATCGCCATTCAGAGCGCAATTGATATGGGGGCTGAAGTTGTAGAGATTGATGTTCGAATTACCCGCGATGGAAAAGTGATAGTTCTACACGACTCCAATTTGGAACGTTTATGGGGCGTAAGTAAAGAAAGTACCGAACTTGATTGGGCTGAGATTTCACAATTTGGTCATGGCGAGCTAAGAATTCCTCTCCTAATTGATGTGTTAGCACTTTTTGTGGGCAAATCTTCTATGTTAATGATTGATATGGAGCAGAGAGAGCCTGCAAGTCAGACTTATGAAGTGGTGGCTAACAGTCCACTGGAACAAGATCAGATCTTCTGGTGCGGAAATTTTGAGGGGATGAAAACTATTCGCTCGCTCTCCCCGAAAGCGCGGATCTGGATGCCATGGGATAAATTGGCTTTGCCGACAAAGGCTGAGACGGATATCTTAAAGCCTGAATTTATCAACCTGCATTACTCATTTGTTACCGAAAAATCTGTTAAAGCCATGCATGACGCTGGATTTAAGGTCGCCGTCTGGACTGTGGATGATGATGCCACGATGCGTTGGGCCGTGGCAATTGGCGTAGATTCTATTACATCCAACTCTTTAACCCATCTGCAATCAGTTATCGCAGAGAGTCCATCAATGGATATTACTGGACCCAAGAAGATGAAGCTGACAGATATAGACCTAGATAGAGCAATGACAATTGCTAGAGACCTTGGAAAGTGGGCAATTTTAGTCGCTTCAAATATGGATCCGGGAAAAATTGAGCTCAAGAAGAATGCCGCTGACATAGTTACTGAAATTGATGTGATGATCGAAGCCCATGTTCGGGAAGTGATTGCTGCAAATTTGCCAGGACATAATTTTGTGGGGGAGGAGATGGGCGGTTCTTATATAGAAGATGTTCCATCCTGGTACTTAGATCCCATCGATGGAACTACAAATTTTGCAAATCGTTTACCTTGGACATCCTTCTGCTTTGGGCTTGCGCATAACAGGGATGTACTTCTGGGAGTCGTTATCGATCCTTGGCGAGATGAACTCTATGAAGCACAACGCGGAAAAGGGGCTAAACGAAATGGAGAGCCGCTTATAATCGAAGATCAAACAGGAGTTGAGAATCCATTAGCATCGCGCGTCGTATCAACAGAGTTAGCTGCCTATCAACCATGGCCTGGAATGATTACGCTACTCGATGGCCTCGCTGCGGAATTCTGCACGATGCGCATTATGGGATCTGGAACACTAACAATTGTTGGGCCTGCGCTACACCGCGGAGTTGGCGCAGTAGTTGGACAATTTAGTCCAATCGATCATCTAGCTTCCTTATTAATTGTCGCTGAAGCCGGTGGAGTTGTATGGGATGAGGATGGCCAAGAGAACCTTTTCCCAATAAAAGGTGGCGTGATGACGGCTACCCAAGCGGCAGCAGGGCCGTTATATAAAATTTGGATGCAGGCCCTGGCTGCCCAGCGATAGTTAATCTGCGCTAGAATTAAGGTGTTGTTTTTCGGGGTCGGTGTAATTCCGAACCGGCAGTTAAAGTCTGCGACCCGGTCATAGCCAATGACCGGTGGATTGGGTGAAATTCCCGAACCGACGGTGAAAGTCCGGATGAGAGAAAACCAACAAGTAGCTTGCGCACATCTTGTGCGTGGGCGCGCCGCGCTTTCCACCCCGAAATTCGACACTTATTTCGGTAGAGGATTTGATGATGCGCAAAGTACTAAGTGCAGAGATGGCGATGCAACGTGCCATCGATCTCGCGCGCCTTGGATTAGGTAAGACATACCCAAATCCGATTGTCGGCGCAGTTATCACCACTTCATTAGGTGAAGTGATATCTGAAGGTTTCCATGAAGGCTCTGATCATGCCGAAGTTGTTGCGATAAAGGCAGCTGCGCAGATTGAGCCAGGTTGCACCATCTATATCTCACTTGAACCGTGTAACCACCAAGGAAAAACCCCTGCTTGTACGGAGGCAATAATCGCTGCTGGGATTTCTAAAGTTGTGTATGCGGTCGGCGACCCAAATCCAGTTGCTGCAGGCGGTGCAAATAAATTGCGCGCTAGCAGAATTACCGTTGAATCAGGGTTACTAGCGGAGAAAGCGGCGATTGCAAATCGCGATTGGTTAACTAAAATTGAAAAATCTCGCCCGCGCATAATCTGGAAAATTGCATCGACAATGGATGGCAAGGTAGCTGCTGTAGATGGCAGCTCGAAATGGATTACAAGTGATGTAGCGCGCCAAGATGTAGCCTTACTACGTAGCCAGAGCGATGCCATTATTACTGGAAGCGCGACAGTAATAGCCGATAACCCATCATTAACCAGCAAAGGTTTAGGAAAAAACCCAGTTCGCATTGTTATGGGTGAGCAAGAATTACCAAATGGCTCCCAGATATTTTCAGATGATGCAGAGACAATCACAATACAGAGCAGAAACCTGCCAGATCTATTGCAGTTATTGACCGAACGCGGTTTCAACCGTCTATTGATCGAGGCAGGGCCAACCTTTGGGACCGCCTTCTTAAAAGCGGGCCTAGTCGATGAAATCATTCTTTATCAGGCGCCAACGCTCTTAGGTACAGGTCTAAATAGCATCGCCGATATGGGAATATCGAATCTATCGGGCCGCCTTGATTTTATGATTTATGAATCAGGGCTAGTTGGCACTGATTTAAAGAGCACCTTGTTTGTAAAAGAATTTACAAAAGAATTTATAAAGGAAGCGAGATAGCGATGTTTACAGGACTAGTACAAGCAACTGGCACGATAACAGCTGTAATACCTGGTGAAAGTAGCGCGAAAATAACTATTTCGGCACCCACTATTGCTCAAGAGATTTCGCGTGGAGATTCAGTAAGTGTTAACGGTACCTGCCTTACTGTCACTGATTTCGATAAATCTGAGTTCAAATTAGATGTAATGACTCAAACTTTGAAATTAACCACTTTAGGTCTATTGGTAACGGGGGATACCGTAAACCTTGAGTTAGCTACCCGTACCTCTGATCGCCTTGGTGGCCATATTGTGCAAGGACACGTTGATGGCGTTGCTACGGTGGTTGCTATTACACCTGGAGATCAATGGAATCGCTTTGATGTGGAGATTCCTGCACGCTTAATGAAGTACATAGTCGCGCAAGGATCGATCTGTCTAGATGGGGTCTCACTCACAGTTGGTGAAATCACGGATCCAAAAAATCAAGTCTCGGTCTGGTTGATTCCAGAGACCCTAGATAAAACCAGTCTTTCGCAGAAGCAGGTAGGCGACAAGATGAATGTAGAAGTTGACGTCTTAGCAAAATATGTAGAGCGGCTGCTGGAAAAGAAAGGTCAAGGCCAATGAATGATATGGATAAAGCACTAGCAGCCTTCAAAGCGGGCGAGTTCTTAATTGTGACAGATGATGAGAGCCGCGAAAATGAAGGAGACTTAATTCTCTTGGCTGAAAAAGCCACTGAAGAACAGATCGCATTTATGGTCAGGTACACATCAGGGGTTATCTGTGGCGTTTTAACTTCTGAGCTTGCCAAAAAATTGAACTTACCTTTAATGGTAAAGCGCAATGAAGATAATCACACAACTGCCTTTACCATCACAATCGATGCCATCGCTGGGCGAACAACTGGCATCTCTGCCAAAGAGCGCGCCAGCACATTGCGCGCCTTAGCTGATCCATTATCCAAACCTGATTCATTTTCTCGCCCCGGACATGTCTTTCCATTGATGGCGGTAGATGGAGGGCTACATGAGCGTCGCGGACACACTGAAGCCAGTATTGCGCTCTGTGAATTAACCAATTCCACTCCAGTCGGCGTTCTATCTGAGCTTGTAAATGATGATGGCACCATGATGCGCGGAACTCAATTACAAGGTTTTGCCAAAACTCATAATCTGCAAATGATTTCGATAGAGGCGTTGGTAAAAGTCCTTCCGCCGCGCAAAGTTAAAGTTGAACCGAATTTTTTATGGGCCGACCTACCTATCTCAGATAAAATTTGGAAGGTAGCTACTCATGTTTCGCCAACAGGATCAGAACATGCGATCTTGAAATTAGGTGATATCGCAAAGCCTAAGACGCTGGTGCGGCTACATTCTGAATGTTTAACTGGTGATGTCTTTGGCTCACTGCGCTGTGACTGTGGTCCACAACTTGAACGGGCAATCTCTGAGATATCGGCAGCAGGTAGCGGACTAATTGTCTATCTACGCGATCACGAGGGGCGCGGGATAGGCCTGAGTGAGAAAATTAAAGCTTATGAACTCCAGGATAAAGGTAGCGATACTGTGCAGGCTAATTTAACTTTGGGCCACCCGATAGATGATCGCAGCTATATCGATGCGGCAGATATCTTGCACCGCCTAAATGTAAGCGAGATCGAGCTGCTGACTAACAATCCAGAAAAGTCGAAATCACTGGTAGCTGCAGGTATCTCTGTAACAAATCGAGCAATTCAAATTACCGCCAATAGCTACAATCGTAGATATCTAGAGGCGAAACGCGATCAACTAAAACATACCTTGGGAGAAATCTAATGGCCGGCAACTCTCCTGAAACATCTATTGCACAATTTCCCAATCTAAAAGCGATCGTAATAAGCGCTGCCTGGCATCCGGAGATTTGTGCCGCTCTGGTTGCTGGCGCTATTCGCGGCTTCCAAGCATCTGGGATAGCTGCCCCAACTATGCGCACCGTATCTGGATCTTTCGAACTGCCACTTGCTGCGCAATTAGCTTTCGATGAGGGCTTTGATGTTGCAGTAATTGTTGGCTTAGTTCTTCGCGGTGAAACTCCACACTTTGATTACGTCTGCCAAGGCGTAACTCAAGGAGTAATGGATGTCAGCCTAAGCCGTGGAAAACCAATCGGTTTTGGCGTGCTGATGTGTGATGACATAGCGCAAGCACAAGCCAGGGCCGGGATACCCGGCAGCAAAGAAGATAAAGGATATGACAGCGCGCTAGCTGCCCTTAGCGTCCTGGCTAAGAGTTAAAGAACTCGCAAATGCCAGAACTACCCGAAGTTGAAACGGTAAGGCGCGGACTCGAAAAACTTGTAAAGGGATACACAATTTCTACATCACATAATCTGCACCCGAGAGCTCTTAAAGCCCAATCAATTGCGCCGCTTTCATCAATAGATGGTGCCAAGATTAGGCAGTTAAATCGTCGCGGGAAATTTCTCTGGTTCATTTTAGATCGCCCCACAGTCCTTGTAGCGCACCTTGGTATGAGTGGTCAGTTTTTAATTCATCAAAACAATCGACTCGAGGCAAGGCATGTACGGGCTAAATTTGAACTTACTAAAGGATTGCGCCGGCGCGAACTAGTTTTTAAGGATCAACGGACCTTTGGGTGGTTATCAGTCGAGGAAGTCATAAATGGAGTACCAACTTCTGCCCAACATATTGCCTGCGACCCATTTGATGCAAAATTTGATAGAGATTTGGCTATTGCTAACTTTGCCAAACGTAAAATTAAAATTAAAACTGCTCTCTTAAATCAGGAAATAATGAGCGGTGTAGGAAATATTTATGCTGATGAGACGTTGTGGCGAGCAAAAGTTCATCCTGAAATTTCGACAGCAGATATCTCTAAGCAGAAGTTGGATCAGATTATTAATTTTGCTACTGAAGTGATGGAAGAAGCGATTGCCAAAGGCGGCACCTCATTTGATGATATGTATGTAAATGTCAACGGCGAAAGTGGTTTCTTTGAGCAATCTTTAGCAGTCTATGGTCAAACAGATCAACCTTGCCCACGATGTGGAACGCCGATAAGACGTATCACCATCGGGGCAAGGTCATCACATTTCTGTCCGCGCTGCCAAGCAAAAGGTAGCTAACCCGATTATCCCAAGCAGAAGTTCTGCTTCTTATCTCCAAGTATCTGACCAACGCGGCGATTGCTGAGCTGCGAAATACATCTATCCGCGTAACTGAAGGATTGATCCAAAGAATTTTTTCTGTGCTGGGTATTTCTGTCGAAACAGATCAGAACCCCCGCGTCATTGCAGCACGCATGTGCCAGATGGGTAAAGTAATAGTCAAATAAGCTGAGTGTGGTGAGTCACGGCAAAACGGAAGTTCTGATCAAAATTGTTTTAATACGCTTAAATCAGTCTATTATTCTGGCATGGTTCGTTCTAACAGATTAGTAATTGTGGTCGGACTGTTGTATCTATTTTCGACTATTACTCACATCCCTCTAAAGGTGCTTAATTATGTTTTTGACAAAAATGCACCTTTACAATTTATTGGACTCTTGGCTACAGCTCTGGCGCTGACAGTTATTCTGCTATTTAAGAATAGTAAGGTAAAAGTTCCACTATTCATTGCGATGGCATTGGGGCTACTTCTCGTGAGTTTATTGATTTCCGCCTCGCTAAGTCCTAATTTTATGGGATCGCTCACGGGCGATACGGGCAGATATACAGGTGTAGCCTCATTATTTGCCTTAGTCATAGTTGCACTATTTCACGCGAATCTAAATCGTAGGCAGTTCAAAAAACTAGTAGGGCTGTACATATTTACATTTGCCGTGACCCTAATTGTCGGTATCTTGCAATCACTTCATTTAATCGAATTGCCAGGAATTGCTGACTCTGTAACCTCAACTTTTGGAAATCTTGACTTCTTCGCGGCATACATAGGTACGACAATCCCATTATTATTTCTGGCTATTCACTTAGCCCCTTCCAACTTAAGGAGGTATTTAGCTCTTTTAATTCCAATTGCTATCTACTGCTTATATCTAGCTGGAGCAAAACAAGGTTATGTTGACCTGGGACTCACTTTCTTTTTGTTAGCAACTCTAGGGCTACTGAAAGTTTCCAAGTTCGAATTGGTAAATCGGTTGCAGGAAATCTCGTTGAATCTTAGAACGTCAATCGGCGTGATACTTATTATTATCTGGATGGAGATTATATTTGTATCTCCATTTGTGAGTACCAGCGTTCCTATAATCGGCGGTGAGCCACAAGTATTAATTAGAGGGGTCATGTGGCTGGCAGCCCTTAATCAATTTAAAGCTTTTCCAATCTTTGGCGTTGGCCCTGATCAATATGGTAATTATTACGAGCAATATCGCTCGATAAGTTCTACCGTGGTTCTACCTGGCGATAGCAGCAATGATGCACATTCAGCTCCGATGCAGACTCTGGCAACTACAGGAGTGGTTGGATCATTACTATTTATGGTACTCATTGCGATACTAATCAGGTCACTTTTTATTTTGATTGAGAGAAATCCGAAGCAGAGAACCCGATACTATTTATTTGCCATCTATTTCTTTGTCTACTTTACAAATGCGGCGATAAGCCCAATAACTTTGCCAAATAAATACCTCTTCTGGGCTACCGCAGGTTTTATTATTGGTCAGGCCTATCGCGGATATGTGGAGCCGCAGAGATTTGCCAGAATTTCGACTTTGCTAAATAGAGGCACTATCACCCTTGCCTCAACCTTAGTTTTAGTAGTGGCCATAAATTTCACATATGCGCAGGTTCGCTTCATAAATTGGGCAGAGACTCGTGGTCCCAATGCGAGCGTAAAGATTGATGCCACAGTCTCTTCCTTTCTTCCCTGTACTTGGTACTACCCGGCGTTGGAAAATTTTATTATAAATCAAGGTAGCGAAGCTTTAGAGGCTTTAGCCTTGAAGCAAGTTAGCCTTAACCCTAGATGCTTTCAAGCGCAAACAAAGTTGGCGATCCTTGCCTATAATCGCGGTGATATTAAAGATATGCGAAAACGCATCTACATCATGATGGATTTGGCGCCCGCAAGGCGAGATTCTATGGATCTGGCTACGATTTATGCGATTAAAGATGGCGATACCGCGCTCCAGGCGAGAATTGCAAAAATATTGGCAGCGCAAGGTATTACCACAATTGAATTAAGATAGTTCCCTAAAGAAAAGTGAGAATCTTGTGATCGCTGATAGAGGAAGATTGAGTTTGCGCGAGATGCGCTATCAATTGACCGATCACTTGCGCAAGTACTTCTACTCTGATCGCGGTTTGATTCGACTGGCTAGCCGATTTATCTTCTTAACTATTTCGGCAGGGGCCCTGGTACTTATCTCCTCGGCAATTGCTGATGAATTAAACCTGATCAGCGACTCAGTGCAGGAGGAGGCGCTGGCGCCTCCAGAAGTTGAGGTTGTTGCAATTTCAGATACAAGCACCGTTACGGAAGAGCTAATTATGGAGACCGTGACAGCGGTGGTGACTCCAGAACCCGAGCCAGTGATTCTTGCGCCGGTGGTGATTACACCAGAAGAAGATATTGAACTAGCAGGGGCTGCTGCAGAAGTTAGCGTTTACATTGACGACCAACCTCAATTTAGAATGATCGCGCCAGCTTCCATTCCCGTGGATCCGCGCGCCAAATCCGCATTTATTCCGAGATTACAATTTTCTGGAGCGGAAACGGTATTGGCATGTTTCAATGGAAATGGAATTGCCTTTGATATCGCCCAAGTCCGTAGCAACGATGATCAAAATGTGGGCGACTATTTGATTGATGGGGACCAGAGCTCTGCACTGAGAATTTCTGGAGATATTGCTCTGGTAAGGGCACTGATTAATTCCGGAAATGGGCTCTTTACATATTCAGCAGGTGCCGCGATCGCCGCCAAGTCCTTCACTTTTTCGCTAGTGGCCCTTAATGAGCCTTCGACCGACTTCGAACTCTGCAGCGGAGCCCGCACTAGTACATCTTCGGTTTTTCGCGCTTTAGGCATCGCAATCTCTACCAAAAAAGGCGGAGGAAGCCTTAAATAAGTAAAACATTGCGATATTTGGACTAGCATTCTAGAATCAGAGTAGGCTTGGATATAGCAGCGCGTTCGTCGCATACGAAAAGAAGGGAGAGTTATGCAATGGGATCACCATTAGAAGGCAGCCTCTCTTCTGGCTTTGGAAATAAAAACCGTAATAAATCTAAATTTCTATTAGGTGCTGTATTTTTAGCGGCCATTCCACTATTTGTCTCGACCTTTGCAGCTAGCGTGACCGTTGGTACTGGATCACTTGAGTTCGGCCAAGGTTCGCAGCAGGCGACAGCATGTGATGACACTGTATTTGTAGCGATGGGCGAGGAATGGCATGCCAATCCATCGCCAATCGATTCATCTGATGGATTTTTCCGAGTTCGCGCCGTTACCGTCTCTAATTTAAATTTAGTCGCCTGTGCCGGAAAGAAATTACGCATTCGTTTAATTGATGGCCAAAGCGCTGAAATAACCCTTGGTCCAACTGAGGACTCCAAGGTGATTCAAATGTACTTGCCAGCAGCGGCCCCTGATAGCAATATCAGTGACCCGATAGCCCTCGGCCTTTCTTACTTAACTGGGATTGGCGGGGCAATTTCAACCCCAATCATTGCCTCATCTTCGCTCTCAGTCTCTGGAACGGCCGTTTATGATGGCTCAATCCTCTCAAATACTAATGCCGATGCCACCTTCTATCTCGATCCGGCCGCTGTAACGGTCAATATTGACGGCCAGAGCGTGCGCCGAACTACTGTAGAAACAGTAGATAATCCCCGGAACCTGGGCTAGGGAGATTAGTCAAAAGTAGAAAAATTGTGTAATTTTGCCTTGTATCTGGGCAAGGGGTGTAGATTTGCTACATCTGATAGACCCGAGAGATAGACCCGAGAGATAGACCCGAGCGAAGGAGCAGTACCGTGGAGATTTTAAAGTTCGAGTCAAGTGCGCCGCAGCCACGCCGTAAAAAGAAGTCTTCGAATAAGCCACTTCTTGCCGTCGTCGGTATCGCAGCTGTTGCCGTTCTTGGTTCAACACTTGCTGCAAACATCTCCCTTAACTCCGGCGCCAACGTCGAATTCGGTCAAGGCGTTGCTCAAACTTCATCTTGTGATCCAACAACCGGTATCACCGTCAACCCTTCTGCCACATATCAGAACGTGGCGGGTGCAAGAGGAAGCTTTAAATTCGGAACTATTTCATTTACCGGAATTGCCGTTGCTTGCGCAGATAAGGTTTTCACCATTAAGGCCTATGACGATTCATCAAGTACTCCGCTAACGCTCAACTCTGTTAGTGGTACTACTGCATTTGATTATGCAACATTCGTATTCGCATCCCCAACTGCTGCAAATAAGAGTTCAAATATAAATACCTATGTTGCTGGATACACAGCCGCCAGTGCAGGCACTGGTGATAACGGAACTTACGTCGTTGCCTTCCCAACAACTGGCCAAATCGATCCAGCCCTTGTATTTAAGATTACTCTTGAGAGTAGCGCTTCTTAATTATTACCGCTCATCTCCAGTCATTTAGCGCTTGCTGGGGATGTTTAGGTAGATTTCATCAATTCGCGATGTAAAGGAAATTGAAAATGTCGCGAAAAATATTTA
>JASJLO010000017.1:0-3814 GCA_037620605.1 Candidatus Planktophila sp. | reverse complement strand
TACGCGATCGTTCACATCGTGGATTTAAGGCGCTACTTGATATCGAAAAGCAAGAGATCAAAGGGGTAATTGCGCATCTACGTTCGCTGTCTCCGCAATCGACTATGGATCGCGGATATTCTGTGGTGCAAAGCGATGATGGAGCAATTGTGCGCGATGCCACAAAGTTAAAGGCTGGTGCGCTACTGCGTATTCGCGCTGCCAAGGGCGAGGTTAGCGCCAGCGTAATTCCTGCTAAATAGCGGGATAAGTCGATTACAAAGATTAGAGAGTAGATTTGCCCTATGGTCGCTAAAGATGGAAAGCCTTCATATGAAGAAGCCCGCGATGAGCTCGCTGAAATTGTGGAATCACTTGAGGATGGCAGCGCAACTCTAGAAGAATCCCTTAAATTATGGGAGCGCGGTGAAGAGTTAGCCAAGATCTGCCAAGAGTGGCTAGATGGCGCTAAGAAGAAATTAGATGCGGCAAAGAAACCGGTTCAATAATGTCACCTGAATTTAACTACTCGGATCTACTGCCAATTGGTGCAGATACCACGCAATACCGAAGCCTTGGTAAAGATGGTGTTAGCGTTATAAAACTTGGCGATCGCGAATTTTTACAAGTCACACCAGAAGCGATCTCAAATTTAACTGAGACCGCAATCCATGACATATCGCATTACCTGCGGGCCAAACATTTACAGCAGCTAGCTGATATTTTGAAGGATCCCGAAAGCTCGCCTAATGATCGCTTTGTGGCACTTGATCTATTAAAGAACGCCAACATTTCAGCAGGTGGCATTTTGCCAATGTGCCAGGACACTGGCACCGTACTTGTCATGGCGAAAAAAGGCCAATATGTATTAACTACAACAAAAGATGAGATCGAGATATCCCGAGGTATCTACGATGCATTTACAAAGTTGAATCTACGTTATTCGCAGATGGCACCGGTTACTACCTGGGAAGAGAAGAACACTGGCAATAACCTGCCGGCGCAAATTGAGATTTACGCAGACTCTGATCATCAAGATGAATACAACTTTCTCTTCATCGCAAAAGGTGGTGGCAGTGCAAATAAATCTTTCCTATACCAAGAGACTAAAGCGGTATTAAACCCAGCCGCTTTTATGGTCTGGTTAGATGAGAAGTTGCGCTCAATCGGTACCGCTGCCTGCCCGCCTTATCACTTGGCGATTGTCATTGGCGGAACTACCGCAGAACATGCAGTCAAAACTGCAAAATTAGCCAGCACCAAATATTTAGATTCACTGCCAACTAGTGGCGATGCTAAAACTGGACATGGTTTCCGTGATCTTGAACTTGAGAAGCAGGTGCTAGAACTAACTCGCCAACTTGGTATCGGCGCCCAATTCGGTGGTAAATATTTCTGCCACGATGTGCGCGTAGTTCGCCTGCCTCGCCATGGCGCATCTCTGCCAATATCCATTGCAGTCTCGTGCTCTGCCGATCGTCAGGCTAAGGCAAAAATAACAAAAGATGGCATCTTCCTGGAAGAGCTAGAACGCGATCCCGCCCATTTCTTACCCGATACAACAGATGAACATCTAGATGATCAAGTTGTAAAGATTGACCTTAATCAACCAATGGAAAAGATCCGCGCCCAGCTTTCTAAATATCCAGTTAAGACCCGCATTTCCCTATCTGGCACAATCGTTGTTGCGCGCGACTTAGCCCATGCCCAACTCAAGTCGCAATTAGATGCCGGCCAACCACTGCCCCAATATCTAAAAGATCACGCCGTCTATTACGCAGGCCCTGCCAAGACCCCAGTTGGTTTTGCATCAGGTTCATTTGGTCCAACCACAGCCGGTCGCATGGATTCCTACGTTGACCAATTTCAAAAAGCGGGCGGATCATTTGTAATGCTCGCCAAAGGAAATCGCTCAAAGGCGGTTACCGATGCCTGCAAAGCAAATGGTGGATTCTATTTAGGATCAATTGGCGGACCAGCAGCTCGCCTAGCCCAAGATTGCATCAAGAAAGTTGAAGTTTTAGATTTCGAAGAACTCGGCATGGAGGCGATCTGGAAGATCGACGTAGTTGATTTCCCCGCCTTCATCGTTGTCGATGACAAGGGAAATGATTTCTTCGCCGAAACCTCTAAACCGTTAACGATTGGCCAGAAGCCCGCTACTTCAAATTAAAAAGCTCGGATTGGGCGGACTATCTGCTGAGGATCGTAGCCGTGGAGATAGACCCCTGAACCATTACGGAAATCAATATCCTGACGATATTTCATATTTTCCGTTGAAGTACTAGACAAATAGATCCCCCCTGTGAAACCGGATTTTAGACTTCCTGAGCCATTGCAAGGAACAGCAATATTTCCTGTCTCTTGACCTCGAGAATACTTGCAAAGTTCATTTAGTTCAGGCTTGCTCGCGATGAACCAATCTGAATATCCAAGATTTGAGTAGCGCCCTACTACATTATCAGCGGTCTCATTTAAATCATATCCGTATGAATATCTGTCATAACAGCCTGTACGCAAACCAACCGTATTGTAGGCGCCTTCACCAAAAACAAACGAGCCGTCACGCGAACCCGTACCGGATCCATAACATGCGCGTAATCCAGGATCCGCTCCACCGCTCCAAGCATCTGGTGCAGCTTCTAAATAATTACAAGTCTGATTGCGCTCTTCTCCACAAGTAAATTCTGCATCCTGATAATAAAAAATTATTCCTCCGGCGGGACCAACATCTCCAACCCAAAGCGTATGCGCGCCACTTTCCACAGTTAGGTTAAAGACACTACTTGATGCAACAACTGGGGCTGTGAAGGTGACAGTAAATGATGATGCTGAGTTCGTTGTAACACTTAACCCTGTGCCACCGATTCCGACCTCAAAGGTGTCGCCTTCTGTCATATGAATAACGGCTCTAGTACTTGAGGTGTTAAATATTGCTTGTGCTGCGCTATTGGCCACATTGTTATAGGCAGAGAAGGTGAAATCTTGGCCACGGCAGGCTGTTGGGATATTTGTGACCTTGATGCTTGAGAACTTATGTGAGCCGGCCCCGGCTGAGTTAGTAAAGGAGGAGAGCGGGGTGATGATCAGTGAGGTAGTACCGGAGCAGGCAACTGTGCGGGTGCTTCCTTGGCCGAACTCAATGGCGCCGCCAGAGTTAAGTGAGACGTTTGCGGCCAAAGTAGATTGCAGATAAAAGCCGGCGCCGAAGATAGTAAGTACTAAGGCAAGCAGGCCTGAGATCTTTCCTGAAGCACGACTTTTTTGATCCTCAACAGGATCATCGTGATAGAGGCGATCAAAGGACATCTAGCTTGCCTTTCAACTCTTCTTAGGCAACAAGGACACCTGAAATTAATGTGGCCAGTCTAAGACGGAAGGATAGGCAGGTAAAGCCAAGGTGTGTGGCTAATCTGGAAATAATCTGAATATGTAGAGATTTTCACGCTCAATTACTTGATAACCTTAACGCGCAAGCCATTGAGTTCAAGCTTGCCTCGGAGTAAGTTCTAAATATGGGAATTTTCGGGAAATCCAAGGCACCTTCGAAGGCACATCCCGCTCACTTGAAGAGCAAAGTTACTCCGATAGAACTGGATACGAAGCTATTCAATGCCTTAATTAACGTCATGTCTGATCAAGCCGGAATGACAAAACACAAAAATATTGCTTATTCAGGTAGAAATTTTTCACAGGACATCGACATCGTGGGCGAATCAAACTATCAAGAAGAACTTAAAGGCTTTCTCAAGACTAATTGGATTTATGGATTTCTGGTACCGGAGACAGACAACGAATTCGATAAGAACGCTATCGCGTTATATTTGCTTGATAC
>JASJLO010000016.1:0-15542 GCA_037620605.1 Candidatus Planktophila sp. | reverse complement strand
AATTGCGCGGCACCTCATTTACAGGATTAAATTTTACGATTTTTTACTTATCGTAATACTTCATCCATGGGTAAGAGGTTTCACGATCTATCACTAGACCTTTCGCCTTACGAACCTTATATTTCTGAATTACGTTCCAAGGCAGATCTCCATTTTCTGCTGCAGAAAGTGCAGTATCAATGACTAACCTGTACTGAGACATCGTAAAGTTGGTATGTCCAGTACCTGGTGTACCAGCTATTGGTATTGGACTACCAGCGGCATCAAACTTGGACCAAGTTTCTGGGGTTACGCTCCAGAGAACTTGCAGTTTACGTACCGGCCTTTTAGTAGCTTTCTCTGCGGTAATCGCTGCCTTAACAGCCACGGCATAATCTGCTTCATACAGATCAGAGATTCGCTGCACAACGCCAGCAGGCTCTACTGGATCGTGCTGGCCGATCATCATCACTGTTGGGACTTTAATCTTGCCAGTGCTCTGATAATGAGTGGCTGCATTTTTCGCCATCGCTGTAGCGTCACCCTTTATGCGTGGTGCATCCGGGTTAAGTGGGTTTAGCGTTGCCAACATTGCATTAACTGCACTATTTCCACTAAAAGCCGCGTTATAAACTGTGCGGTCTTCCTCGCTGAGTTGCTTGGAGTAATCAGTCTTCTGATTATCCATCCAGACTCCGCCCATCTTGGCTTCCATATCGCGCGCACCGAGTAGTGAGTACCCGAGGACTCCTGCAATATTTTCTAGAGTTGCCAGAGCTGGCGCATAAGCAAGTGGCCAAGCGGTAACTGCAGTACCGTCAGGTCCGGCGATACCATCAAATGATGAGCTCTGTGCGCTGATGCCCGCAATGCGGCCAATCATTAGCAACGCGCTACGTGATGGAATCCCACCTGCTTGGAGGGCTTTTGCTGAAGCACTTGAAGTCGTTGGCCAAGCACCTGTAGCAACTCCAGCTTGAATTGATTTCAGGAGCGCTGAGTACTTACCCAAATCTTGCAACATCTGCATATCTCCGGCAGCACCTGCGGCATAGCCAGTGAGCTTGATTGATGGATCAAACCAAGTCTTCATCAACCAAAGTAAGTCTATGAAGTACTTACTTTGAGAGTTCCATGAATCAACAGGGTTCATAACAGCCGCGGCAGAGATTAGTTCAGGGTGTTGCTCGGCAAATGCCTGCGTAATTCCGCCACCCATTGAGTAACCCCATGCAACAACCTTTTTGGTTGTAGTGAACTTAGTTTTAAAGATTCCAACTAGCTCAGCATTGGTTTTTACCGCTTCATCAAGGTTCCACCCCTGCGTGCTATATCCAGAACCCATAACAGCTACACCTTTATCAGTCAGATATTTAACAAGTGCAGCATTTCCACCAGTTTCACCGAGTCCATTTGGAGCCAGTTGAGCAGAAGAATCAACTGCAAAGTAACCCGGAATCGTAGTGTTTCCACCGAAACCGTGTGACCAAATTGTTACAGTGCCATTGAATGAAGCAGGGATAACCATCTTGTAGGCAGCGCCATCAGAGGTAGTACCTGTGCAAGTCTGCACAGGTGCTGCACCATCGCATGTTGGTCCAGTTGCCGCAGCGTTAGCTGGTGATGCAACTACCAAGGTTGCAAGCAAAGCAGCTGATGAAACTAGCGCAAATGCGCGTGATTTAAACGTTGTGGTTCTCATTAGTTTGGCAATCCCTTCGCTGGCATGGTCGGACGAGAGTAAGTGGATTTTACAACCGCACCCTTATCCGAATCTGTTGTGTAGACCGTATAGGTGAAAGTGTCATTTGGTACGAGATCACCTGTCTTATTAAAAGTACCAACCCAATATCCGTTGTAACCAACGTTGCTGGACTTTGAGTAATTCAAAGGAGTCAAGCCGGCTTGCGGAAGTTTTGCACCTTTTTTGTCTAGCGCCTTGAGTAGTTTCTTGCGAGTCAATTTCTTTCCAGCTGCTTTCAGCGCTTGCACTGTCAAAAATGCGGAGTTCATTCCTGCTAGCGTCCAAGTATTAAACTTAGCGCCAGAATTGTAATTCGTATTGATCTCCTTGAATAATGCAACGTACTCATCCTTTGGATCAACTACAGATGGCAAGAATGACATCGAAGTTGCACCAATAATGTATGGAGTGGTCCGAGGATCAATTGAAGCAATGTCTGCACCTACTGAAGCCAAGATCCACTTTGGCGCATACTGTGCTTTAGCCGCTGCAAGTACTGTATAAAGTGTTGCACTTGAAACACCAAAGATAATTTGAACTTCACAGCCGGCGGTCTTGAACTTTGAAATCCATGAATCTGGGACTCCAGCTACACCTTGTGAAAGTGATGGATAGGCAACCTTAGATTTGAAATCGAGGTTTCCATGGTCCTTGTCGAAGCCAACTAGCGCATCGTCTCCGAAATCATCATCCTGATAAAGCAAGCAGATATTTTTGCCTGGATATGTATCTTTAACATATTTAGCCATTATCTTTGCTTCCATGATGTATGAAGGCAAAAGAGTCGAAGAAGTTGGATAAGCCTTGCGATCATTGAAACCGCTAAACCCAGTGTTGATAAAGAGGCTTGGAATTCCACGACGTCCTAGATTTACTGAGGATGCCACAGCCTTATTATTAGCTGTACCAAGTGCGCCAACCATGGCAAAAACATTTGCCTTAATTAACTCTTGTGTATTTTTAATTGCCGCTTTAGGAAGGTAGCCATCATCCTTAACAATTAATTCGACCTTACGACCATTTACGCCACCGTTGGCATTAACGTAGTCGAAGTAGGCCTTCATCGCTGGGGGTACCTGGTTATAGCCGTAACTACCAGAGCCTTTCATGGGCAGAGTTATGCCAAGTTTGATGGAAGTTGAAGTTACTCCAACTTCTGACCTTAGGGATATGGCTTGCGCCGGCATTGCTGACAGTGAGAGCCCAACTGCGGCTACCACTGCGGAAGTAACGAGATACTTCCGACGATTCTTTCTGATCATTTTTTTCCTTCCATAGAGGGCTTCTGGTTGATCTTCACTACTTAGGGTTACTACTTATGATGCGACCGCAATTTTTCTATCGGTCCATTTGGTGCGACGAAGACCGTTAAGATTAATAGGGCGCTCACAATTAGATCCGGTAATAATATGGCTACGTTCCCAGAACCGCTCCATCGATCGGAGATTGATGTGGCTATATCTGGGATTGCGACCAATGCTACAGAGCCAATCATTACCCCTCCAAGGGTGTTTACGCCAGATAAAACGGCTCCTGTTGCCAGGGAAAATGAGAGAGCGAGCGGGAAAGCGCTCGGAGAGACGTTATTTAGGGTCATGGCGAGCAGGGCGCCTGCTAGGCCAGCCACGCCTGCGCTTACGGTGAAAGCCAGGATTTTTGAGGTGCTGACTCGAATTCCGGCTAGCTCAGCGGCTAGCTCATTGGTCTTTACCGCGCGCCAGGAGCGTCCATAGCGCGAGCGCAAAATATTTTGAATAAACCAAAGCGAGATCAGGGCAGCTAATGTCGAAATCCAGAAGAACCACTTATATTGGGTAAAATCTTCACCCAGCGAAAGCGGCGGCCATCCGGCATCAAATGAAATTCCTTGCTCACCGCCTAAAATCGAAAACTGATTTGCAACTGAAGGAAGTCCTATGGCTAGCGCCAAGGTAGTTCCTGCTAGGTAAGGTCCTGATAAGCGTGCGGCAGCCGATCCAAGTATTGCCCCAAAAAGAGCTGTTACCAAAACAGCGACCACAAAACAGAGCCAAATTGGCAGGTTAAAATAAATTTGTCCAAGCGCTGCTGAGTATGCGCCAATTGCCAACAAGGCGCCATGACCCAAAGAAATTTGACCGGAGTATCCAGTTAATAAAATAATTGAAGCGATTGCTACTACAAAAACGGCGACCGTTGCCCCTTGAAATGCGCGCCATTCATCCACCGAATTACTTATTACATAAGCGAGTAGGCCAATAAGTAGAAATCCGATAAAGCGATGTTTATTATTTATCTTTAACTTATGCACGGCGGCCGCCCTTTGCTCTAATAATTCCTTGCGGGCGTAGCAATAGAACCGTAATTAATATTAAAAAAGCTGAGATAAAAACTAGCGAGCCACCGACATACATCAATATCACTGCCAAAATTATTCCGAGAGTTAACCCGCCAAGTACTGCTCCGATCAAACTTTCGATTCCGCCTATCACTGCTGCCACAAAGCCAAAGACTAGTAACAAACTAAATTCAAATGACTCGGGTGATATAGCACCTGAACCATTTGTAGTTTGTAAAATTCCAGCTGCGGCGCCCACTGCGCCAGAAATTGCCCAACCTGTTGTCCTAATGAGATCAACTCGCACCCCTGATAGCCGTGAAATTTCTGGAGCGAAAGAAGATGCCCGAAGTGCCAATCCCAGATTGGTACGTTGGAAAATCAAAGTTAATAGCGCCATTAGGGAAAAAACGATGCCTAGGATCAAAATTCGCATTGGAGAAAGAGCAATGCTTTCGCCAGATATTATGAAACCTTTATCCGAAAGAGGAGGTGGTAATGATCCGCTCTCTTCTCCATATATATATCCCAGTAGCACATTAATAATTCCGAGTAAACCTAAAGTTGCGATAATTGGCAGGAAAATTGCCGCCCCTTTATCACCTGATCTTTTCAACAAAGGACGTAAGAAGAAGAATTCAATAAATGCAGAGAATACTGCGCCCGCTAACATCGCAATTGGTAATGAAATCCAGAAATTTCCCGTGAGCTCTAGCACGCTTGCGCCAACAAATGAGGATGCCAACGCTAATCCTCCTGCAGCAAAATTTATTACACGGGTGCTGCGCCAGACCAAAACAATTGCAATCGCCATCAGTGAATAAATAGAACCAGCTGTGATGCCTATTAATAGCGTGTTAATAAATTCAAACATATCTAGAACCCCAGATAGGCAGCGCGCACTGCTGGATCTTCTCGTAAGATGGCTGCGCTACCTGAAGCTGCGATTGAACCAAGATTAAGTACGATTCCGATATCAGCAATCTTTAGTGCGCTCATGGCATTCTGCTCTACCAAAATTACTGTTAGCCCCATAGCGGTTGTGAGTTCTCGGATTGTTTGAAATATCTGCTCGATTACAAGTGGAGCAAGACCGAGAGATGGTTCATCGAGCAGTAAAAGTTGCGGTTTCGACATGATCGAACGCCCCAGAGCCAACATCTGGCGTTCGCCGCCAGATAGTGAATCGGCGCGCTGTGCCAATCGCTCGCCTAAGCGTGGGAAGAGTTCAACGACTTGAGATTTAGATTCAGCCGCCTCTTTGCGATTTCGCCGCCAAAGCGCACCTAAATTTAAATTCTCTTCCACCGTTAGTTCGGGAATTATAGATTTTCCCTCGCACACATGTGAAATTCCTTGGCGCACCAGCTTCTCTGGTTTTGAGTGCAAAATATTATGTTCACCCCAATGCGCATGGCCTTGCTTTGCCTTATTTAAGCCAGAGAGCGTTCTGAGCAACGTCGTTTTGCCCGCACCATTTGCACCAATTACAGCCGCGAGTTGGCCCTTTTTGACAGCAAACGAAACGTCATTTAGCGCTCTAATTGCACCGTGGTCAACAGTTAAATTTTCGATTTTTAACATTACGCAGCCCCAGTGCCTAGATATGCAGCAACGACTGCTGGGTCACGACGAACGGTTTCGGCATCGCCGCTGGAGATAACCTCACCAAAGTTTAGGACATAGAGACGATCGCAGACGTTCATAACAACATCCATATGATGTTCAACGATTAGCACTGACATTGTTGCCGTTAGATTGCGAATTAAATTATTCATCCACTCGATATCTTTTGGTCCAAGTCCACCGGCAGGCTCATCAAGCATTAATATCTTGGGATTTGAAACCAGAGCCCGGGCAAGAGCAACTCGCTTAGTATCCGGATATGCCAGAGTATTGGCCCGCCTATTAGCAAGAGATCCGGCGTACACCCGTTCTAGCGCGCGGGTTGCGGCATCACGTAAAAATTCTTCATCTGATTTATTGCTTCCCAGGGCTGCAGAAATCAAACCAGTTTTCGCCATCTTCTGGGCACCGATCATTACATTCTCGATGACCGTTAGCTCTGGGAAAAGTCCAACGCCCTGCAGTGTGCGAGAAATTCCAAGATCTACCAATTCATCGGCGCGTGGCCAGCCGCGTGGCTTACCACCAAATTCAAAGCTGCCTGAGTCTGGAGTAACTAATCCACAGATAGCATTAAAGAGAGTCGTCTTGCCGGCGCCATTTGGACCAATAACTCCAACTACCTCATTAGGGCGAAGTTCTAGGTAGACATCATGGAGCGCCCTTAATCCACCAAAAGAGATACCTACGCTCTTTGCCTGCAAGACTGGTGTGCTCATTATTTGTAAATTCTATTCACACGTGGGCCAATTCGGGTAACAATTTCATAATTAATTGAGCCAGAAGCGCAACCCCAATCATCTGCGGTGTAACCTCCATCACTTTCTGAGCCAAAAACTGTAACCCAATCCCCTGATTTCGCCTTAGATTCTGGCCCAAGATCAACCACAAATTGATCCATAGATATCCGGCCAATAATTGGTGATCTGCTTCCATCAAGTGAAACTCCTGCATCTTTTGCCACTCGCGGAATTCCATCGCCATAACCCATTGCAACAATTCCAAGCCTGGTATCGATTTTGGTAATTTTCGTAGCGCCATAACCTACTGGGCTTCCTGCTGGAACATCTTTGACTAAATGTAACTTTGCGCGCAAGGTCATAGCAGGTTTTAGCCCCAACTTTGCAGAGCTGCCGAGCATATCTACATCTGGAGAGAGGCCATACATCGCTATTCCAGTTCGTACCAAATCAAATGCTGATGAATGGTCCACCAATGTGGCAGCAGAGTTTGAAAGGTGGCGAATTAAATTGTTATAGCCAAGTGATTCTAGGCTCGCTACCATTTTTTTAAATCTATTTAACTGTTCTAAATTCTGCTTCTGACCCGGCTCATCTGCGCGGGCAAAGTGCGAGAAGATTCCGATTAAATCAACGTTCTGCAGATGTTGCGCATCAATTTCGCTCCACTCAGATAAGAAGCCACCACGAGTCATACCGGTATCAACTTCCAGGTGAACTCTTGGTCGCTTAGCACCGGCCACCGCACCTAATTCGCTAAGTATCTGCAGTGAAGGAACAGCAACATCTATATCGCTTTCAACGGCTGCTTTGAAATCTGATCCAGGAGGAACTAGCCAAGCTAAAATCGGTGCGGTAATACCTGCTTTGCGAAGCGAGATCGCCTCTTCTAACAGCGCAACACCTAGCCAAGTTGCGCCCCCAGATAACGCCGCTTTTGCAACAGGTACTAAACCGTGGCCATAGCCATCGGCTTTTACTACCGCTAGGAGTTCTACTCCTGATTTGGCTTTTAGAAACTCAACATTTTGCTTGATCGCTGATAGGTCAACTATCGCTTCTGCTCTATTGGTCATCGCTCAACCACAACCATCGCGGATGCGATTGCACCATCATGTGAGAGTGAGAGATGAACTTTGGCTCCATCGATTAACTCGGCTATTTCGCCACGGAAGAGAAAATCAGGTTTTCCGCTTTCGTGGTTAATTATTTCGGCATCGTGCCAAGCAAGTCCATGGCCAACGTTTAAAGCTTTAGCCAGCGCCTCTTTCGCAGCAAAGCGGGCGGCCAGAGAATGAATCGGTTTAGTAGATTCGCCAGCAGTAAATAGCTTTTGACGTAGCGCTGGCGTGCGCTCTAGCGATTGACTAAAGCGAGCAATATCAACGACGTCGATGCCAATCCCATCAATCATGGAAGGTAGTCTAATTGGGGTTAAGAGAGTTGGCTATTAGAGGGGTAATAGCGATCTATGGCAATAATCAAGACCAATAGTGCCGCGCCAATAAAAAGTCCACCTAGTAAATCTGAAAACCAATGTGTATCGCGAATCAACGAAACTGTACAGACAGTCAGGCTTATTACGGCAACGCCTGCGCTAGCTAATCGTCCGCGATATCGATTTACATGTGCATACCGATAAATTAGGTAAGCCAAGATTCCCCAGGTAAGAAGAGCATTTGAGGCATGGCCACTTGGATAAGACATTCCGCCAAAGTGCAACAAATCAATTCCCGCTTTTGGCTTAGTTCGTCCTAGCCAGAATTTAAAGATACCAACGACTAGGTTAAGAGAGAGAATCGAGAGGATCGCTAAATTTAAGGGTCGCCAAGTTTTAAAACGACGAGCAATGTAAAAAGCTGCCAGTAACAACGCTGTCGCAGTTACACCACGCAAACCCAAATCATCTAAACGGCGAATTATAAATCCGCTAAATCCCTTAAATTCAGGGCGTTCTAAATCATGGACCCACTTATCAATTTCAATTAACGGTCCATTAACAATTACTTGCTGGGTGATTATCAGAAAACCGGAGAAGAATATTGCCGACCAACGGAAGGCTCTGACCATTTGGGATCTGCGAGTATCAAAGACCATTGTCATAATTATTCGACCGTGACAGATTTGGCTAAATTGCGTGGTTGATCTACATCATTGCCGCGCGCAATAGCCATTTCATATGCAAATACTTGTAGTGGAACGCTCGCTAATATCGGTTGAAAGAGAGGTGAACATTCAGGTATACGGATAATGTGATCGGCGCCAACTACTGCAGCACCTTCGTGGGCAATAACTATTACCCGAGCGCCACGCGCTTTTACCTCTTGGATATTGCTAAGCATTTTTTCATCAAGTGAATGATCACCACCTGATGGCAGAATTGCAATAACGGGAGTTCCTTTTTCGACATCGATAAGCGCGATTGATCCATGTTTTAGTTCACCGCCAGCAAAACCTTCAGCATGGATATAGGCCAACTCTTTTAATTTAAGCGCGCCTTCAAGCACAACTGGATATCCGATATTACGGCCAATAAATAGGACTGTTTCGGAATCTGCAAAGGATCGTGTGAGCGCACGCAATGGTTCTATAGTTTCTAAAATTTGTTCAATTTTGCCAGGTAGTTCCAGCATCTCGTTATATAAATCATGAACTTGAGATTGGCTAAGTTCACCACGAACCTGCGCTAGGTGCAGGGCAATGAGGTCAACTGCCACGATCTGAGTAAGGAGCGCCTTAGTAGATGCGACTGCGATTTCTGGGCCAGCGTGGGTATATAAAACGGCATCTGATTCGCGCGGAATGGTCGAGCTAATGCTATTGCAGATCGCTAGCACGCTCGCGCCGGCTGCCTTGGCATGTCGAATGGCCATCAAGGTATCCATGGTTTCACCAGACTGCGAGATGGCAATTACTAATGTCTGAGAATCAATAATCGGATCGCGGTAGCGATATTCGCTGGCAATTTCAACATCGACAGAAATCTTTGCCCACTTCTCTATTACATATTTAGCGATCATCCCGGCGTGATAGGCGCTACCGCAGGCAATTACAACGATCTTCTTAAGGGCTTTTATCTCTGCATCAGACATATGCAACTCATCTAATTCGATCTGTCCATTATCGCTTAGACGTCCAATCAAAGTATCTGCTACAGCCTTTGGTTGTTCAAATATTTCTTTGAGCATAAAGTGTGAGTAGCCACCTTTTTGGGCCGAAGCAGAATCCCAAGTAATTGTGTATTCCTTGGGATTTACGGTTTTGCCCGCTAAATCAATTATCGATATTCCTTCAGGTGTCACTGTGACTATCTCATCTTGGCCAAGCTCAACCGCGTGTTTAGTGTATTCAATAAATGCTGCAACATCTGATGCCATGAAGTTTTCGCCATCACCTAAACCGACAACTAGCGGTGAGTTACGGCGCACTCCAACGATGGTCTCTGGCGCATCGGAATGGATAGCAACCAAGGTAAATGAACCGCGCAGATGCGTCACCGCCTCGCGCATGGCTTGGGTTAAATCACCGTTATGAGATTTGCGTAGGTCAGATAGAAGATGAGCCACAGATTCAGTATCGGTATCAGAGGTAAAGCAATGTCCACGCGATTGGAGTTCGGCTTTTAACTCAGAATAATTTTCAATGATTCCATTATGAATTACTGCTAGCTTGCCTTCATTATCGGTATGCGGATGAGCGTTGCGATCAGTTGGTCCGCCGTGCGTTGCCCAGCGGGTATGTCCAATACCGGAGTGCACAGTGGGTAAATTGTCTGGAAGAGCTGCCTCTAAATTTAAAAGCTTACCTGCGCGTTTTTCTACAAAGAGTGCACCAGGTGTACCAAGTGCAATACCTGCTGAGTCATATCCGCGATATTCCAGGCGGCGTAGCCCTTCAATTAAGGGAGTAATCGCAGACTGTGGCCCGGTGTAACCCACAATTCCGCACACTTGTATCTACTCCAGCTCTGCTTGAACGACCTTTGCCAGGTCATTTGCTATCTCGCTGGCTAGGTTATCACTCTGTGCCTCAACCATGACGCGCACAAGCGGTTCGGTACCTGATGCTCGCAATAAAACTCGACCGTGTTCGCCAAGTTTTGCCTCGGCATCTAATACGGCAACCTTAATTGCATCCGATGCTGGCAATTTATCCTTTGCTACATTTTTTACATTTATTAGAACTTGTGGGAAGCGAACCATAACTGCCGCTAACTCTTGCAGAGTCTTGCCAGATCTAACTACTTCTTGGGCCAAGGCCAGTGCGGTTAAAGTGCCATCACCAGTCGTTGCGAAATCACGCATTATGAGGTGGCCAGATTGTTCACCGCCAAGTGAAAAATCTTTCTCGATCATCTTCTCTAGTACATATCGATCACCGACTGCAGTTATTTCAACTTTAATTCCAGCATCCTTCATCGCATGAAAGAAGCCAAGGTTGCTCATCACGGTGGCAACGATGGTCTCTGACTTTAGTGATCCGCTGGCTTTAAACCCGCGCGCCAAAATTGTCATGATTACATCACCATCTACCTCATTACCCGCTGCATCCACGGCTAAAACTCGGTCCGCATCACCATCATGGGCCACGCCTAAATCTGCACCTTCACGTAAAACGGCAGTTCGTAATTGATGTAAGTGGGTAGAGCCGCAATCTTGATTAATATTCCATCCGTTAGGGGAATCAAAGATTGATATAACTTCAGCGCCGGCTCGACGATATGCCTCGGGGGCGACGGTGGATGCTGCCCCATTTGCGCAATCGACAACTATTTTTAGCCCTTTTAGCGGAGTTCTTACAGATGCGAGTAGATGTTTTAAGTAACGTTCGCGAGCTCTCTCATCATTTATTGCCCGGCCTACTGCTTCCCCTGTTGGACGTTGCCAAGGTTCGCCGATGCGCGCTGCAATTGCAGATTCGATGGAATCATCTAATTTACCGCCGCCACGTGAGAATAATTTAATGCCGTTATCTGGCATTGGGTTATGTGATGCTGAGATCATGACGCCTAAATCAGCGCCTGATTGCGCAACTAGATGTGCAATCGCAGGAGTAGGCAAAATGCCAACACGATAAACATCGACGCCAGCGCTAGTTAGTCCTGCTACGACAGCTGCTTCTAAGAATTCACCTGAAGCGCGCGAATCTTGTCCCACGATAGCTTTAGGGCGATGTGATTTATCTGGATTAGTTTCAACGAGAATATGGGCTGCCGCAACGGCAACATCAAGTGCTAATTCAGCGGTGAGATCAATATTGGCTAAGCCACGAATTCCATCAGTTCCAAAGAGTGCCACGTTGGGGCGCCTTTGAAATTAACGCTTGCTGTATTGCGAACGCTTACGTGCCTTCTTCAGGCCGTACTTCTTGCGCTCGATAACACGTGCATCACGTGAGAGGAATCCAGCCTTCTTTAGCGCTGGACGGTGTGCTTCGATATCAATTTCATTTAATGAACGAGCAACACCTAAGCGAAGTGCGCCAGCCTGACCAGATACTCCGCCACCATTAATACGTGCGAAAACATCGTATTGGTTCTCGGCTCCGACGGTGCGAAATGGCTCTGATACCAATTGTTGGTGCACCTTGTTAGGGAAATAATTTTCAAGAGTCTTGCCATTTACTACCCAGCGGCCTGTTCCGGGAACAAGTCGAACTCGAGCAACTGCTTCTTTGCGACGACCAGTACCAGCACCAGGTGCTTTAATCGCTGGGCGGTTGGTTGCTGGTGCAGGTGATGATGAAGAGTAAGAAGTAGGAACTTCGTTCTCATCCAATTCTGTAACTTCGTTATAAGTTGTATCTGACATTTGTTATAGGTCCCTTACTTTGCAATCTGAGAAACTTGGTTGAATACATATGGTGTTGGTGCCTGTGCACCATGTGGATGTTCTGGGCCAGCATAAACTTTTAACTTTGATGCTACTTGCTGTCCAAGGCGATTCTTGGGAAGCATTCCCTTGATTGCTTTCTCTACTGCACGGGTTGGGTGCTTTTCAAGAAGTTCGCCGTAAACAGTTGAGCGTAGGCCACCAGGAAAACCTGAGTGGCGGTGTTCAAATTTAGAGAGTGCCTTGTTACCAGATAGGGATATTTTTTCTGCGTTGATGATTACAACGAAGTCACCCATATCCATGTGTGGTGCAAATGTTGCCTTGTGCTTACCGCGAAGAAGAACAGCAGCATGTGTTGCAAGGCGGCCAAGAACTACATCTTGTGCATCGATGACGTGCCACTTACGGACGACATCTCCGGCCTTAGGACTATATGTACGCATGCTTTATTACCTTCTTCTTTATAGATCTAGTTGGTTAGAACCTGATTGGAGCGGGACTTGAATTCGGCGCCACATCTGGCGCAGGGGCACAACTTTACCTTTCATGCGGGGGGCGGGTCAAAATGGCCTAAATCCCCGCATAGGTTCTGGGCTCAATGATCAAATATTGGCGCAGGATTTTCATAAACCTGCCCATTGGCGCCAAAGATCAGGAATCTGGTCAATCCCCGGCATCGCCCCATTCAATAATGGCTTGGGCGTAAGCCATCTGATCTTTCTCGGGGTAGAGACATCATCGCAGCGCCTAATACCGTTGATGTTTGGGCAAGACCCGCCAGAGATTCACATTTTGAAATCGATGTAATAAGTAGGGATCCTGCAGCAACAGTTCCTGATATACCGGCGCCATTAAATATTTGCGGCAGCAATGCCAGCCCACTCCATGATTCCTGGATCGAGCATGATGCCAGCTTTTTCAGCAGAAACTTTCACCCGGTAATCTACGCGACCCAGCATGATCGTATTGCTTGATTCAGGTTCTATATATTCAGCTGCAATCAAAATTCAATCCTGCAAGAGCCCCTCGCTGACTACCCAACCAGATGTAATAAAGACAGGAGACTCGGTTGGGTTCTTAACCTGAATCCAGTTTATGACTGGCCCATTAATTTTCTTCTTCTGAACGGCGCGCAACGGTCTTGGCGGCCCGTTCTAAAAGCTCTTCCTCATTCGGATAGTCAACTTGGTAAAGGGTTAAACCACGCGCTGGAAATACCATTGAATCACTTACCCGTTCTTTATCTGCCAACAACGTTGAAATCCATTCGGGGTTTTTGCGGCCATCAGCGACGCAGACAATTGCGCCAACCAGGTTGCGCACCATGGAATAACAGAAAGCATCTGCAACTAAATCAGCGGCTAAGAAGCCTTGGCTATCGCGCCGCCACTGATATTTCTCTAGGGTGCGAATTGTGGTTGCGCCTTCCCGAAATTTACAGAAAGCAGCGTAATTATTGGTGCCAAGCAATAGCGAGCTAGCCTGATTCATTAGATCCAAATCAAGCCGGCGATACCAATTGGCAGTATTAAAGCGAAGTAGCGGCGGGATTACCTTATTTTCATCGAGGATTCGGTACTCGTAATATCGGCGGAGCGCTGAAAAGCGGGCATGAAATGCTGGCGGTGCAATCGAAATCTGATTTATCCGTACATCTTCATCAAGTATACGATTTAACTTATACGCCAAATCGGCTAATCCCAGTGACTCTGGAATATCAACATGAATGACTTGTCCTGTGGCGTGAACGCCGGCATCGGTTCGCCCCGCAACAATTGATTCAATATTTACTCGAGCCACCGTACGCAGTGCGTCTTCAACTACAGATTGGACCGTACGGCGATCTGGTTGAATCGCCCAACCTGAGAAATTCGTTCCATCATATGAAAGATCTATCCGTAAACGACAAAACCCACTCTCAGGATAGAGAGTGGGTTCGGTCATTAAAATCGGATGCTAGTTAGCTTATAAGTTAACTAAGAATTAGTTATCTTTCTCAGTTAGAACTTCGATAACAGCCATTGGCGCGTTATCGCCCTTGCGTGGCCCGATCTTGGTGATACGTGTGTATCCACCTTCACGAGTTGCAAAGCGTGGCCCAATTTCAGTAAAGAGTGTATGAACAACGCTCTTGTTAGCAATACGTGCCATTACTTCACGGCGAGCAGGTAGGTCGCCCTTCTTTGCAAAGGTGATCAACTTTTCAGCTAATGGACGTAGGCGCTTCGCCTTTGCCTCGGTTGTTGTAATTTTGCCGTGTTCGAACAACTGCTCGGCAAGTGTACGAAGGATAAGACGCTCGTGCGATGGGCCAGAGCCCAAACGAGGACCTTTAGTTGGTTTTGGCATTTTCGTATCTCCTAGGCCTGATCTGCTTCGACGAAGTCATCGTCTGACGCGTTAAAGTTCTGATGCTTAGTTGGATCAAATCCGGCAGGGCTGTCTTTAAGTGACATTCCCATAGTGACGAGCTTTGCCTTGATCTCATCAATTGATTTTGAACCAAAGTTACGGATATCAAGTAGATCAGCCTCTGAACGACCAACCAACTCACCAACTGTGTGAATGCCTTCGCGCTTCAAGCAGTTGTATGAACGAACTGTGAGATCAAGATCTTCGATTGGAAGAGCAAGATCAGCAGCTAGAGCAGCATCCATAACAGATGGCCCCATCTCGATACCTTCAGCATCAAGATTAAGTTCGCGTGCTAGACCAAATAGTTCAACCAATGTGCGGCCCGCTGATGCAACAGCATCGCGTGGCTTCATTGATGACTTAGTTTCTACATCTACAACAAGGCGATCGAAGTCTGTGCGCTGTTCAACGCGAGTAGCTTCTACCTTGTATGTAACCTTCAAAACTGGTGAATAGATTGAGTCAACAGGAATGCGACCGATTTCAGCGCCAGCTTGCTTGTTCTGGACTGCAGTTACATATCCACGGCCACGCTCAACAGTAAGTTCAATCTCAAGAGATCCCTTGCCATTAAGTGTTGCTAAGTGAAGTGATGGATTATGAACTTCAACGCCAGAAGGAACCGCGATATCTGCGCCAGTGACTGGACCGGCACCTGACTTGCGGATGTAAACAACGGCTGGTTCATCGCTATCTGATGAAAATACCAAGTTCTTGATATTCAAAACGACATCGGTGAGATCTTCTTTTACGCCTTCAAGAGTGGTGAACTCATGAAGTGCACCGGCAACGCGGATGCTCGTCACTGCTGCACCTGGAATAGATGAAAGCAGAGTACGGCGCATTGAGTTGCCGAGTGTGTAGCCGAAACCTGGCTCAAGCGGTTC
>JASJLO010000015.1:0-45604 GCA_037620605.1 Candidatus Planktophila sp. | reverse complement strand
ATTAAATCAGTGCTTGTTTGAGGATTCAATAGATTCAAGAATCAGCTCAAAGTGAGCTTTTATTGCTTTGATTGTTGGAGAGGTCGCGGGAATGCTGTTTGTTGGCTGAGTTCTGGTTTAAAAGAGAGGATTACTATGATTCGGGGAAGCGCTAAGACCTCAGTGCTAACGAGGTAAGGTTTAATCGTCTTCAGGAGTTCAAATCTCCTCATCTTTGCCACAGTTATTAACTATGATTACTTCATTAAATTCCTACACTAGCGTTAAAGAATCTAGTTGATGAAGCCGAGGTTGAAAGAAAATAATGAATAAAAAAGTATTTATACACGTTGGCTTTCACAAAACCGGTACCAGCGCTATCCAACAATCCCTCTCTAGGCGCCGCAAGAAATTAAAATCACTAGGCGTTATCTATCCTGGTTCAAAGTACAAAGCTCATCACCGTGCAGCTTGGGCACTTACCGGTAGATACTGGGGTTGGAAGAACCGTGGTGGGAAGAAATCTTCAATTAAAAATTGGCGGAACCTACTCTTCAATATTAAATTTGCACGCGGAACCTCAATCATAAGCAGTGAATTCTTTAGTGAGTTACAGAAAGCTGAAGTCGCAAGAGTCAGGCACGATCTAAAAGGAAAAGATACGCAAATAATTTTTACCTTGCGCCCATTAGTAAAGATGCTCAGTTCTTCTTATCAGCAGTATGTTAAATATGGATTGACTGCCACATATGATGCTTGGCTAGATGATATTTTTGCGGTAGATAAAAAATCAAAACTTTCTCCTACTTTTTGGAAACGACACAACCACCCTAATGTAATTGGTAGATGGGTCGCTGAATTTGGTAAAGAGAATGTTCACGTCATTATTGTGGATGAAAAGCAACCTGATTTTCTTTATGAATCTTTTAACAGTTTATTGGAGCTACCTCCTAAGACTTTAAAAGAAGGTACTCAAAAAGGTAGCAATCGCTCATTGACCTATCCAGAAGTATCTTTAATACTTGCAATAAACCAGGCTTATCCAAAAGATCGCCAATGGGATGATTATCAAATGTTTATACGGAATGGAGCGGTAAAACATTTAACCGATAAGGTAAAACCAAATCCAGGTGAGGCCAAGTTAAATACTCCACAGTGGGCCGTTGATAAGTGTTTAGAGATAACTAAAGAGACTATTTCAGATTTGCGGGAGATGGGGCTACACATTCACGGAGATATAGAGAATATGCTTAAGGCAGAAGTTCCTGTCGGAGCAAATCTTGAGTTAACAACTATCCCAATTGCCACTGCAGCCAACATTCTTTTAGCCCACAAGAAGTCCAGAATCATAAAGCGTTTCACATCTCGAGAGATCTTCCTTGAAGCCTTCAAACGAATTGCCCGAGTAGTCAAGAAGTCTTAGCGGTTACTTAAGCCCTTGGTTAGCGCGGTCTAAGTCATCTTGGAAATCTACCTCGACAGCAAATAAATCGGTTATATCGACCGGTTCCATTTTCAACCCATGCTTTTCAATTGCTAGCTCAAGCCCACGCTCAAAATAATCTTGATCTCCACACGCCTCAAGCTCTGCGATTACATTAGCTTTCTCGTGGCTCGAGATGAAGTTGATACCCACCGCCTCGCCTAGCGCCGACTTTACTGATTTAGAGAGCTCTTTTATATGGCCAGCTTGATCGAGCGTATATTTAACTTCTTCTTCGGCGGTCGTGGAGGTATTTACACAGACAAATGATTTATCAGCTGAGATGCGGTCTAGAACTCTCTCAAGAACTTTATAATCAAATACCACATCGCCATTAAGCCATAGAACCCCAAACTCTTGGCTAGCGCGAAGTGCGCGCAAGAGACTCTTTGATGTATTGGTCTGGTCATAAACTTCGTTGTAAACAAAACTGGCGGTCGGATGGGCTTCCATAATCATCTCTAATTTAAATCCGACGACGACAGTTACTCGCGCTTTATCTCCAAATACCTTTGAGATGTTCTCCATTTGCTGTTGCATAATTGAACGACCGTCGGAAAGGGCAGTTAATGGCTTTGGCCATGGTTTAGCCAAGCGGGTACCCATTCCCGCAGCCAAAATTACAACTTGAATCGCCATCTGGTCCTCTTTTTTAAAAGCAAGATAGTCTCTAAATTAACTCTTATCACGATATATTACATCTTATGAAGGTGGATTTTCGGATAATAAGCATTACAGAAGGTACGAAAATTAATGAAATTCTGGCGGCTTATACAGAAAGTAAATCCGATTTAATTTTATTTGATGAGAATTCGGTGGTTAGCCAGCCACATTTAGAACTTCTCACAGACTATCCACGTAAGACGGTAACCGCTTTAGTTGCACCGCTATTTGAGGGCGACATTAGAGTCATAGGCGATCGCGTAGTGGGGGCTAGTTCTTCCTTTCATCGCGCAGGTGGCGGTAATAGTACTTTTGTCGGGGTGATGCGCCTTTCTCAAAATCAACGAGAAGATGTAATTGCGGTTATGAGTGCAATCGGAGACTCCAAAGTAAGTGCAAACCCCCTTGATCTGATACTTGTGGCTTTAGTAAGGGCTGGCGTCTTTGTGGCATGTGCGAAGGTAACTTTTGCACCATATATCCGCAGTAGCAATCCGGACTTGAGATCAAAGGTGAAAACAGAGATAGATTCCTTAAATGAGGCCACGCTCCGCCTTAAAATGGCAAATAGAGCAAATGATGGCTTCTATTCAGTATTTGTACTTCGTAAGTTTTCTAAATTATTCACATGGGCCGCAGTTCGTCTGCGAGTTACTCCAAATCAGATAACGCTAATCTCGTTTGCAATCGGCCTCTTTTCGGCTTATCAATTTAGCCGTGGAGATTTTTGGTCAATCTTTGCCGGAGCAATTCTTCTACAGTTGAGTATAATTGTTGATTGTGTTGATGGCGAATTGGCTAGATACACCAGAAGATTTTCACAACTTGGAGCCTGGCTAGATGCCATCACCGATCGCATAAAAGAGTACTTAGTTTTCTTTGCCTTGGCCTATGGGGCTGCAAAAAATGGTCGAGATCTATGGATACCGGCGATGGTGATGATGGTATTTCAAACTTTTAGACATCTCTCAGATTACAATTTTGCTCGTATAAATAAGGTACGAAGCACAGACTTACCAGTTATCGATTTCAACTTACAAAGTGATGGATTTATCCCCATAAAACACGCTAAGAAATCTAGGTTGGAGTACTGGGCGAAAAAAGTAATCCAATTCCCTATTGGCGAACGATGGCTAGTCATTAGCGCATCATCAGTTATTGGTGGAGCTGCGTTCACCTTTACAGTAATGCCAATTTTTGCGGTTATATCTATGGCTGCTGTATTTAGAGCTCGCCTTCGCGTAACTCGAAGATGGCCAAAGGAGCGAGTAAATAAAGTCTTAATCGATGACCAATTGGATTTCTTTAAAAATAAAAGATCAACAAATAGATTTGATTGGTTAGAACCCTCTCTTTTGCGTGCGATCGAAGGCGCTGTAATAATTTGGCTAACGATAGTGACAGAGGTAAATCGTCCTGCCGCATTCCTATTACTTTTTGCGATAATTTACGGACATTATGACAATCTCTATCGTGCGCTCCAAGGCGAACAGAAGCCTCAGTGGCTATCGATTGCCGGTGCTTTTATATTAGGCCGGTTAGCAGTGATTGGGGTCTTTATATTTTTCTCATGGTCCATCTCTCCGCTGGTTTGGTATTTCGGAGTACTATTTTTATTAGTTTCTTCAGCTCAGTGGGTTATTAGTCATAAGATGAGAGAAAATTAAATCCAGATGCGGCCAAAAAAACCTTCGATCGCACAAATTCGTGAAATTTCACAACCAACTTCTGTTACAGGAAGATCGAATGCAGAACATTGGGTTGCCGATCTTTATTTGCGTCGGATATCTCCCTACTTAACACGAGCCCTGTTGATGACTCCCATTTCGGCTAACGGCGTAACCTGGTTAATGATTTTAACGGGTGCCTTAATTGGCCCTGCCTTATTAATTCAGGGTTGGATCGGTATTGCACTAGCGCTTCTTTTAAGCCAATTACAAATGTTAATCGACTGCTGTGATGGCGAAGTAGCTAGATGGAGAAATACCAAATCCCCGATGGGAATATTTTTAGATAAACTTGGTCATTACGGTGCGGAAAGCCTGATCCCGATCTTTTTTGGATTACATCTTGCCAACTGGCCAAATGAGCCAATAACTTCAACTATTTATCCGTATTTAGGGGCGCTATTAGCTGTTCTTATTATCATAAATAAGGGTCTAAATGATGCGGTTCATGTGGCACGCGCCTTTTCCGGGTTAGAAAAGTTGGCGGATACGAAAGGCGTGAACCTGCCAAGGAAGGGCATACTGCGCTTGGCCAGGAAAGCCTTTAACTTTCTGCCAGCCCACCGCATATTTCATTCTGTTGAATTCACTATCTACATAGTAATTTTCGGCGGTTTAAGCGCCTCACTAGCGATTGCTTTATGGATTGCTGTATTTGTAACTATTGGACATATCCTTGCGATAATCTCGTCAGGGAAGTTAAGAAATATCTAACCGCCTTGGCTAAATTACATCATCTCGCAATAAAGATAGAGGGAAATCAAAGATGAAAATAATCTTGTGGAATCTGCGCAAGGGTCTTGTTGAGCTATTTCCGACGAATAAATTTCGCTTCATATTAGTGTTATTAATTCTAATTGCTTCCTTTATCTCTGTCTCTGAGTTACTTGTAGCTAAACTTTTTGCTCAGATTATCCTGCATGAAGGAGAATTAGAGACTTCCAAACTTAAAGTTTATATAGTGGCATTTTTTATATTCTATGGTCTAACTCGGCTTGGACATTTTTGGCATAAGATTTATCGGATCCGATTGATAGATAAGGCCTTTAGCGCAGCAGAGATAAAAATCCGTAAATCTAAAGAGAATTGGCGCTGGTCTCTTGCTTTTCAGTTAACTGCAATTTCTAGCAGTTTGACCCAGATATTTGTTATAAATGGCTTTTTTATATATTTTAATTGGATATTTGGTCTAGTTAATTTGGCTATCATTCTAATTGTCTTACAGATAGTCGGCGGTATTTTTAAAAGTCAGCTAAAACTACAACGACGTTTTGCATCAGCGAAAAAGAAGAAACGCAAGATAGCTAGCCTTGAGAGAGTCTCTACCCGAATCAAATCAGGAGAGATCGGAGTCTTGATAACGGGTGCTGCGATAATTATTCTTTTAGGGGTTCTCTTTTATTTAAATTACACAGGTGATATCAGCGCTGGAAATACGATCGTTCTTTTCTTTGGGCTACGTATGCAGAACTCAAATCTATCTCGAATTTCCAAAGGGCTGATGAAATTTGCTAGAGCAAGAACACATAGTGAAAAATAGGCTTCTTACGATTGGATACTCAACTCTGGCAGCTCGCTTAACAAATATTGTCCCACCCATAATTAACGTAGAACATGAAATTTTTATTTCGATACAAAATCCGAGCGGAATAGAAATCGATCTACCTAAGAATTTCGAATTCCAATTTGCTCAATCTCAGGAAAAGGGTGTTGCCAAGAGTCGCAATGTTGTTATCGATAGTTCGACAACGAAGTACTTGCTTTTTGCCGATGACGAGATCGTTTTTCTCGAAGATGGAGTCAAATCTGTGATTTCTTACTTAGAGAGTAACCCAGATTGTGACATGGTTCTGGCTCAGGCGATGGATCCAAAGGGAACTCTTCGGAAAAAATATCCAAGTGGGATAGTGCAACTTAGTAAATATAATTCGGCCAAGGCCGCAACATATGAAATGATTATTCGTGTAGAGAGCATAAAAAGTAAAGGTGTCTATTTTGACGAAACTTTCGGTGCGGGCGTTGAGAACTATCTTGGTGATGAATATATATTTATAAGTGATCTAATTAAAAAAGGTGGTAAAGCCGTTTTTCTACCGGTGACTATTGCAATCCATCCCGAAGAAAGCTCGGGAAGCCGATGGGGTACCGAGCATGACTTAAGAGCTCGCGCCCAGGTATTTCAAAGGGTGTTTGGTGTTCTAGCTCCACTAATCAGAGCCACTTTCTATATTAAGAATTACCGAAAACTCGGCGGAGCTAAGAACATTTTTAAGTTTGTTAGAGGAAAGTTTTAGTTTTCTATCACTGGCGAATACACTGACCTTATGCCTTCCTATAAAGTAGCAATAGTTGGTGCCGGTCCGGCTGGCTACTTCGCAGCGCAGGCGTTACAGAATTTACAGAGTGATTCACTGACCTTCACTATCGACATGATCGAACGTTTGCCAACCCCGTGGGGTTTGGTAAGAAGCGGTGTAGCTCCAGATCACCCAAAGATTAAGACCGTTTCGAAAGTCTTTGAAAAAATTGCCACCGCGGGTAATTTCCGTTTATTTGGCAACGTTGAGCTCGGGACAGATATCTCTATTGAGCAGCTTAAAGATCTGTATGACGCGGTTGTGATTGCTACAGGATCTAACGTTGGAAAGAAATTAGGGATACCAGGTGAAGATCTTCCGGGATCGATTTCGGCCGCTGATTTTGTCCCTTGGTACAACGCACACCCCGATTTCCATGGAGTAGATATAGCACTTGATTGCGATACAGCCATCGTAATTGGCGCAGGAAATGTGGCAATGGATGTGGCTCGCATGCTCGCTCTCGAACCGGCCGAACTCGAACCGACTGATACAGCCGATCACGCCCTCGCGGCATTTCAAAAGAGTGCAATTCGTAAGGTCGTTATAAGCGCTCGACGTGGACCAGAAAATGCAGCATTCACATCGCCCGAATTACGCGAACTGCCTAAGTTGGAACATACCAATGTAATTATTTCGAAGACTGATATTGAGGCAGCGCAAGATCGCGTAGGCACTGATATCGAGAAAGACGTTAAAAGTAATCTCGATGCAATGGCGTTAATCTCGCAGCAGATAGAGACTACCCACGAGCGGACTTTGGTTTTTCAATTTCTATCGACACCATTAGAAATAAAAGGAAATTCCAGAGTTGAGGAAGTTATTTTTAATAGGACAGGAACCGAGGAAACCTTCTCAATTAAATGCGGGTTAGTTATTACTGCCATAGGTTATGAGGCGACCAGTATTCCTGGCATCCCTTATGCGAACGGTAAAGTTGTTAACGATCTTGGGAAAGTTGAAGAAAATATGTATGTTGTAGGCTGGGCAAAACGAGGCCCGTCAGGAGTCATTGGCACCAATAAATCTGATGCGGCAGAGGTAATGAAACTACTTGTTTCCAATCTAAATTCACCTAAAGATAATGGCGATATTACTACTTTACTTTCTAGCAAGGTCCATATCTCTCAAGAAAAGTGGGAGGCTATCAATGCGGCTGAAGTAGCTGCTGGAGAACCATTAGGCAAGCCACGCAGAAAGGCAGTTACACGCGAGGAATTACTAGGTTTGGGTGGAGTTTAAAAAGCCTGTACTATTCGCAGGCAGGAGAAAAACTGTAAATATACAACTAAATAAGCGTGCGTAGCTCAACGGATAGAGCATCTGACTACGGATCAGAAGGTTAGGGGTTCGAATCCCTTCGCGCGCACGAGTTAAGCCTTCGGTGCCTTTCACACCGGGGGCTTTTCTTTTTATGGGTAGAGACCGCGTAGTTTGTGGGCTTCAGCAACGCGTGCGACACCGATCATATGTGCCGCTTCGCGCCAAGAAACCCGCTTTTCAGTGGCCATAAACTCGACCTCTTTAAATGATTTCATCATAATGTCATTGAGATTTTGTTTTACTTCATCAGCCGTCCAGAAGTAATTCTGTTTATCTTGCACCCATTCGAAATAAGAGACAATGACTCCACCTGAATTAGCCAAAATATCTGGAACAACAAGAATATTATTTTCCTTGATTATTGCATCCCCGGCTGGCGTAGTGGGAGCGTTAGCCCCTTCCACAATTATTTTGGCGCGAATACCCGGTGCAGTGGTCTCAGTGATTGAATCAGCAAGAGCTGCTGGAATAAACACATCGACATCCAGATGTAGTAATTCATCTTGGGTAAGCCTGTCTGTTCCAGGCATGTTAATACTGCCATTTTCAGTATGGAACTCCCACAACTTTGCCACAGATTCAAAACCTGAGACTCCGCCGTGTAAGTCACTGACTGCAACTACCTTTAGGCCGAAATTCTCTAGGGCTATGGCAGCCCAATAACCAACTTTTCCAAAACCTTGAATGGCAACGGTTGCTCCTTGTGAATCGATTCCACGAACACGAAGGGCTTCGAGCACAGAAATTGCAACGCCATCACCCGTAGCAGATGTGCGACCCAGTGATCCCCCCAAAACTATTGGCTTGCCGGTAACGACGCCAGGAACCGAGAAACCCGCATTAACTGAATACGTATCCATCATCCATGCCATGTTGCGTTCATCTGTTCCGACATCGGGTGCGGGAATATCGCGCTCTGGACCTATGATGGGCAGAATCTCAGACGTATAACGACGAGTGAGACGTTCATTCTCAGATAGCGAGAGTGAATGAGCATCAACTGCTATCCCACCCTTTGCCCCACCGTAAGGCAGATTTGTTAGCGCGCACTTCCACGTCATCAACATGGCAAGTGCGACCGTTTCATCCATATCTATCTGTGGGTGAAAGCGAACTCCACCCTTAGAAGGCCCTCGAGTCGTAGAGTACTGAACTCGAAAACCTTTATACATTTCAACGTTGCCATTATCGCGGCGCAGCGGAACTGCAACTTCTAGAATTCTTCGGGGGGTAGAGAGGGTTTGCCAATCATTTTCTGAGAGGTCTAATAGTTCCACAGCCCTGCGCAATTGGGCACGAGCAGTTTCAAGCGCTGACTCCGTTGTCATGGTCTAACTCTAACTCAATTTACTCAGATAATTAATAAATGTAGGTAGTTTAACGAAAAGTGAACCCGATCTACACATTTTCATTTTTTGTTCAAAACGCTTAATTTCACTTGATTTGTTAGACTCGTCAAAATATACAAGTAGAAGTACGGATGAAACTTCAAAGGGAGAGATCGTGGCTGAGATTTTGAGTGAAATTCGTGTTGGGCTACTTGCATATGGCGCAATAGGTGATCAGCATAACCGTGCGGTTAGCGAAACCGAAGGTCTAAAACTCACTGCCGTAGCCGATACAAATCCTGAGCGGCTAATAGCGGCAATAAAATTAGCCCCAGGCATAATCACTTTTAGCGATTCAACGGAAATGCTCGATTCCGGATTGATTGATCTCGTAATTATCTCTACTCCACCAAATAGCCATTACTCGTGGGCAAAAGAATCTTTAAACCGTGGTTTGCATGTAATACTGGAAAAACCTATGGCGCTTACGGTTGAACAATGCGATGAACTCATCGCTATAGCTACAGCAAAAAAACTACTTCTGGTGGTTTACCAGAATCGCCGTTATGACGCAGATTTTGTAACGATGAAAAAGCTAATAGATGATGGCGCAATTGGCGAAATCTTTTCTTATGAGAGTTTTGTGGGGGGATACTCCAAACCATGCTCATATTGGCACTCGGATTTAGAAGTCTCTGGTGGAGCAATATTTGATTGGGGTAGCCACTTCATTGATCAGATCCTGGCTATGATTCCCGCAAAAGTCGATGCGGTAAGTGGAATCAACCAGAAGCGTCTTTGGAATCACGTTACAAATGCTGACCATGCCGATGTATCAATAACTTTTTCAGGTGGTGCGCGTGCAACATTTACAAATTCAGACCTTGCAGCTGCACGAAAACCAAAATTCTATGTTCTTGGAACAACTGGAGCGATAGTAGGTAATTGGGATCCTGCGGCTGGCTCAACTCCTGCTGACTTGCCAGCAATCTTGACTGTGCACCACGCCGACGGCGCATCTGAAGTCATCTCCAACTTACCCGTTAATCCATTCTCATTCCATCAATCAGTAGTTGCCTATCTCAAACATAAAATCCCGATGAATATCAGCACTCAGCAATCTCGCGATGTCGTTGCGATTATGCAAGCGGCAGAAGAGTCCGCTCTTGCAAATGGCCATCCCGTAAAACCGGTACTCATTAGGTGAAGAGTGTGCGCTGGGGATTGATCGGTGCCGGTTGGATTGCAACCAAAGCGATCGCACCCGCAATGCATATGGCTGATAACACGATCGTTCAAGCAGTTGCCAGTCGCGATGCTAGGCGTTCAAAAGCGCTTAATCCCGTTACCGTTCATGAAAGTTATAGCGCGCTACTCGAAGATCCATTAGTCGATGCAGTTTACATTTCACTTCCCAATAATTTGCATTGCGAGTGGACTGTTAAAGCGCTTAAGGCAGGCAAGCACGTATTATGTGAAAAACCATTTGCAATGAACGTACTTGAAGTCCAATCAATGATAGATACTGCCCAAGAACAGGGCAGATTATTAGTAGAAGCAGTCGCATCCCAATGGCATCCCCGAATGATGCGAATGGCTGAGCTAGTGAATTCGGGAAATATCGGCGAAATAAATTCAATTGATTCCTCATTTACTTTTCCTGCATCGATCGAAGGCAATTATCGACTCTCGAAAGCGATGGGCGGCGGTGCACTCTTTGACATCGGAATTTATCCACTACATGCGATTGCAGCACTCGTCGGCAATCAGGCAGAAGCCAATATAGAAAGTTGCGATGTCAAGCTTGGGCCCACGGGGATCGATCTAACGACTAAGTGGCTCATGCATATTCATGGATTAATTACTGCAGAAAGTTTAGTTTCATTTGAGATGCCCGAGACTCAAACATTTATTGTTCACGGTGAGAAAAATTCAGTTGAGTTACTTGGGAATCAAGCGTTCACATCATGGCAATCTCCGAGCGCCTTACGTTTTGGTGTTCATATTGAAGAGTTTGGGGAAGCCGACGCTCACAGAATTATGATCGAAAATTTCAGCAGAAGGGTTTACGGGGAAGATAGCTGGGTTCTTCCTTTGGAGACTTCTCTTTGGGTTCAGAAAGTGGTTGATCAGCTTCGCAATTTTGGCGTAGGGGCTCCATTTTTATAGCAAATGAAGGGTAGCCTTACTCTTATGAGTAAAGTTTTTCTATTTGTAGAGGTTTACATTAAGCCAGGTCAATTCAATGAGTTTGTCTCGAAACTCAAGGGCCATATTGAAATCATTCGTACAGAGGCTGGATGCGAATTTATAGATATCTATAGCGATACCAATAAAACAGATATCGTAAATGTCTGGGAGATATGGTCTGATCGTCCATCATGGGATGAGCATATGGTGAATGAAAACAGTAAAGCCTGGCAGTCGGTTGCGCCGAATTACGTATTTGGTGAATCCATTACAGTTATGAAATCACTTTAGAAGTCTAAGAAATGGCTAAAGGGAAGCAATTCCTTTTTCGCAGGCAATGCTGGCTGCAATCCCATCATCGACTGTGGCCAGATTCGGATTTATAACGCCATCTTTAACTGAAGCAACCCATGCCCTCAGCTCACCAATATAGGCCTCTGTAAATCGACCAATCCAATTATCGTGTAAACGACCTGATTTACGCCCGGGCAATTCAAAACCAAAGCTAATAGTTAAATCCCCTAAATTATTAAGTTCTAACGATCCGTTCTGCATTAAAACTTCGACTCTAACATCATAACCATAAGTGCTGTTGGCGCAATTATCAACGGTCATTAATACACCAGACTCGGTATGCGCAAGAATACTTATGGCGTCTTGAATATCCGGGTCTGCATGAGATGTGCGCTTTGCGTAAGCAGTTGAAACGGTTGTAAATTCTTCTTCGAGTAACCATCGAGCAATATCAAATTCATGTACCGCAGAGTTAGAAATCATGCCTGCAGTGGTGGCGCCAGGAGAAGAAACATTGCGAGTAACTGCGCGAATTTGTATGACTTCACCGTACTTGCCAGATTTAATCTCTTCTTTTAATTGAATATATCCTGGATCAAATCTACGCATAAACCCAAGAGCTACAGGAACGTTGGATGCCTTAACTATTTCGGCTATTTTCTTGGCATCTTCTAACCTTGGAGCTAAGGGCTTTTCACAGAGGGTTGGCTTTCTCGCCTTTACGCAAAGTTCCAAATGTTTCGGATGCAGACCATCTGGTGAGCAAATAATAACTGCGTCTACATCGGCGTCACCAATCAGAGCCTCAACAGAAGAGTGTTGACTTATCTCTGCACCTGACTTGGCTGATAGTTCTTTAGCTAGATCTGCCATACGAGGTGCATCCAAATCAAAGAGAGCGCTAACGACTGCACCGTCAACAGAATCTGTTATATAACGGGCATGCCCTGTACCCATGATTCCGACACCGATAACACCGATTTTTAAATCTGTCACAGTCACTCCCTTGTAATAAAGAAAATTCTTTCCCCGAAGTGTACTTAAAAGGCTTTGATGTGGATAGGCGGTATTCTTTAGAATTATGACCACCAAACATGTCACAGTAGCGATCGATGTAGGAGCCAGTAAAATAGCAGGAGCTCTAATTGGGGAAGGATTTGAACTCCTACATGAAATAGTTGAAAGTGCACGCCATAACCTTGATGGCACAATAGATCCGGAACTCAGACAGACTAAGGAAGTGATCAGCAAACTTTTAAAGATCGCTGAAAATGAGAATTATCTGGTAGATAGTGGCGGAGCATGTTTTGCAGAATACGTAATGCCTAATCAGCGCTTAAATAGTAAAGATCAAATCGCTTGGAAAATACAGCCAAAGGATGATTTTAAATCACTAACAGGATTCAATTGGACGATTGAATCCGATGTGCGCGCCATGGCGCTGGCTGAAATCCATTTGTCTTCAATTGATCCCAACTTTCTTTTTATTACCATCAGTTCGGGGATATCTCACGCTTTAGTAATTAGCGGAGAGCCTTGGTCGGGCCATACCGGCGAAGCTATTGGATTTGGAATTATCCAAATCGATAATTCTATAGAGAGCCCAACCCTGGAAGAATATTCATCTGGTTTAGGAATCGCACGCAGATATCAGAAAGTGGCTAGGGCGCAAATCGAGAGCGCGGAGATCGTATTTGAAAGATTTAATGAAGACCCGGTTGCCAAGGAGATAATAGAAACCGCGGCATCCGTTCTAGGTAAGGCAATAGCCTCTTTAGTTGAAATTCTTGATCCCTCACAGATTGTTATCGGCGGAGGATTATGGTTAGGAAGCCATAAATATCGAGAATTAGTTATGGTGAGTTATTTATCTAACTCCTCAAAACGTAGGCCTGCACCACCAATAAAAAACTCAGTTGCAGGTGCTAGTGCGGCAGTTATAGGGGCTGCCATTGCTGCAAATTAACGTCCTGCAGCTGCCTCGTCGGCAAGTATGAAATATTCTTTACATTCGTGCACAACCGTAGATGGCCAATCTGATTCATAGGAAATCGCAGTAGATATACGATTAAACGCTTCGCGCTTGTGAGATCCAATAAGTTCCATAATCACTTTCTCAGAAACCTCTACCATTGTTGCCGGTCCCACAGTTACACCATACCGTGGGACTTCATTGATGCTTTTAAAATCTGGGAAAGTACCCAAATTGTCTCGACGAGTTGTTTCAGCAATTTTTACAATCCGAGTGCGATCGGATAATGCAGTACCGGGCGGATTAAAAGCAACGTGTCCATCAGAGCCTCCACTAGCCATCAGAAATACATTTACTCCAGTCGTCTGCAAAAACTCTTCGTACGCTGCGGGATTTTTCGCATCTGGATATCTGACATTTTCGATCTTTATCTCTCCACCTTTTGGTGCGCCCGCGTTCAGTACACTAAATATTTCAGCTATTGCGAATCGTGCACAACTAAAATGCTTTTCAATGGAGTGGTTTGAGAATGTGCCATCAATCTCATCACTTAGAAATTCGTCCATCATGGCTATAGTTACATGGCTTATATCCTGTCTACTTTTAGCAATTAGCGCTGCTAGCGCGATGTAAGTGCTACGTGGCGTACGTCCTCCAGGACAGCCCAAAACAAATCCACGATTATTATTTGCGGTTGCGACTAAATCGTCGAATATAATTGCTGCGGCATATGCTCCGACTGCGGAGTCATCAGCAATAATTACTTGCCCCGACATCAAATACCTAATTTAGCTAACTGGGGGAGAACAAAATTCTGCAGGTATTTGATTGATTCGGTCATACCGACAATTGGACCTTCCCCGATGTCAGGTAATTGCCCTGAGATCGCTATATCTTGTTCAATTACATACCAACCTTGGTAACCAGCACTTTCTAGCGCAAGAATTGTTTCTAAGATTGGTACATCTCCTTGTCCAAGAGGTGTAAATAAGCCTTTCTGAACTGCTTCCATAATGCTCTCTTTGCGAGCAAGAACAGAAGGTACGGATTTCATATTTACATCCTTTAGATGCACATGTCCAACACGATCAGAAAATTTCTTGGCGAACTCAACTGTGTTTTGACCTCCAATGGTCATATGTCCCGTATCTAAACACCACTTAACATTTGAGTTATCTATTACTCTATCCATATCGCTCTTTGTCTCTACAACAGTCTGTAGATGCGGATGCAATACTTGAATTAATCCATGATCGGTACAAATCCGATCTACTTCAGAAAGCATTCTAAAAAATTGTGTAACCTCATCACCACTAAGTTTTTTAGGGTTTGCCCAGTCCCAACTTTGTACTGGCGATGAGACAAAGTGCGTTGCACCAATTTCTTGGAACTTCTTTGCAGTCTTAATAGCCATCTCACGCGTAGCTTTTTCTTGAGCCTTATCGTGCAGCACTACTGGAGTAAAGCCACCTATCATAGACATTTTAAATTCTGCCAATTGATCTTTCAGTTCTGATGAATCATCTGAAAAAAAGCCAGGGGCTCCTAACTCAGTTGCACGCAGTCCCAAATTTGACATTTCAGAGAGCACGCGCTTGGTTGGCAGCGCCGCTCCCCAACCGGGAACCTCGCAGATTCCCCAGGAGATTGGTGCAGATGCAATACGTTCCAAGAAGTCGGTGGACATTGGCTGATCATAACTGGTGCGATAAACTTTGAACATGACCATGGATATAGGCGGATCTTTCAGACATGAACTAACTGGCAGCTTTTCTCAAGGCTCTGATTCGAATCCCACCGTTGCGATGGTGGAATCCTCATATAAGGCAAATAAGCTGTACTATCGCTACGTTAATTGTGAAGTGAACCCAGATCAACTACAGGCCGCTGTTGCAGGCGCTAGAGCAATGAATTGGAAGGGCTTTAACTGTTCGATCCCTCATAAAGTCGCGGTAATTAAATATTTAGATGGTCTAGGGGAATCCGCATCGCTAATTGGCGCAGTTAATTGCGTGGTAAATCGTGATGGAAAGTTAATTGGTGAGAACACAGATGGTAAAGGTTTTCTCAAATCTTTCCTTGAATTAACATCGGCCAAAGGCAAAACAATTGTTTTACTTGGCGCTGGCGGTGCAGCACGTGCAATTGCAGTTGAACTGGCTTTGGCAGGTGCTAGTAAATTCTACGTGGTTAATCGCTCGCGCAAACGTGGAGAAGAGTTAGTAAATTTATTAAACGAGAAAACTGAATCAGATGCAGAATTCGTGGAGTGGAATAAAACATACACAATTCCACAAGATGCAGACGCGATCATTAACTCAACTTCAATGGGCATGGTAAATACTGAAGGAAAGCAGGATCTTGATTTTGATTCTATCCGTGCCAACATGTTGGCAGCAGATGTAATTGTTAATCCACCACAGACATATTTTCTAGATGAGGCTGCAAAACGAGGGGCAACTACGTTGCAAGGCCTAGGTATGGTTGTTAATCAAGCAGTCATTGGTATCAAGTATTGGACTGGCGCAGATGTAGATGTCAAAGACTTAAATGACGAACTATTACAGGTGTTGGGTCTTTCCTAGACTTTAGATAGGTCGGATTCGGCAACTACACGCAAAGCTTGAGCTGCGATTGTTAGAGCAGGGTTCATTGCAGCCGACGATGGGAAGAACCCGCCATCTATTAGGTACAGATTCTTATGATCATGGCTGCGAGAGTAGCCATCCACGACGCTTGTTTGGGGGTCTACGCCTGCAACTGTTGTGCCACATTGATGCGAATTCATAGAGATATCAAATGGCTGCCTAAAGATGCCCTGGTAGCCAGCCTTGCGTAACACCCGCTTGGTCCGCCGCAGTAGCTCCATATGGGTTCTCATGCCGACTGCCTGGCGGGCGATCTTGATTGATCCACTAGCCGAGATCGTGACCCGGTTTTCTGGGTGCGGCAGATCTTCGCTCATTACAACAAATTCCACACTGTGGTCGGCAACGAAGTTTAATAGCGGAATCGGAATTCGCTTGGCAAAGGACTTCATCATTATGCCTTGCACTTTGCCGATTAATTGCACAGCGCCAAGTGGGTAGCCCTTGCCACCATCTAGATACCAATCTGTAAAAGATAACGTTTTTTGAAAGGTAACATCATTTTTACGGCGCATATCAACTGCTGCGATATGGCTATTGTTATGCATCATAAAGTTGCGACCAACTTGATCTGATGAATTGGCAACACCAGATCGCAACAAGAGCGCAGCGGTGTTTACAGAGCCTGCCGAGATAACGAACTTCTTGCCATATATTTCTAAATCTTCTCCGTTGCGTGTTGCCTCTAAGTGGCTAACAGATCTGTGATCGTCGTTTAAAACTATCCGATTGACCTGAACCGATGTCATCAACTTAACGTTGCCAGTAGCCATAGCCGGATTAAGGGCGTTTACTTCAGCATCGCTTTTGGCATCTAATTTACAGACAAAGCCATCACATGTTTTGCAACGAATACACTTTCCGCCTGGACCCAAATCAATTCCCATAGAATTTGAATGTGGGTGCACGCCCGCTGCAGTTAATCGTTTACCGAGCTCAGCCACATATGGTTCGTGCGCCATGGCTGGATACGGAAATGGCGTGGTGCGATTATTACCATAGATATTTTGCGCATCACCATGAACTCGGTACAACTCTTCGGCTTTATAGTAATACGGCTCTAGCTCATCATAAGTAAATGGCCAAGCAGGAGAGGCACCCTCCTGATGCTCTATGAGATCGAAGTCAAAACGACTAAATCTTGGTAATGATGCGCCATACACTTTGCTGTTTCCACCGACAAAGTAATGAACACCGGGGACAAATAGCTTGCCTTTCTCATCTTCCCATTTTTCATTGGGTTTATAACGAGACTTCATAAAGATTTCAGATGGTGACCAGTTTTCCGGTTCGCGCGGCATGCGTTCACCGCGCTCTAAAACTAGCGTTTTAACTCCCTTTTGAGCCAAACCAAAAGCGGTAGTCGCTCCACCTATTCCAGAACCAACAATGACCACATCCGACTCGATTCGAACCGAAGTGGTCATTGTTTTCTTTCTAACTTCTATTTCTTGAGATTAACGAACTGATGTAAGTGCTTGGTCTGCCTTATCAACTTCCATCGCACCAGTCATGATGGCAACCACATCGTTCATTGAGTGAGTCTTTGGAGAAACAACCGCAGCACGCTTACCAAGACGTTGCACCTGGATACGATCGGCAACCTCAAAGACCTGTGGCATATTGTGGCTAATTAAAATAACTGGCATTCCTCTTTCGCGCAGTGATTCGATTAACTTTAAGACTTGAGCAGATTCACGAACACCTAGGGCAGCAGTTGGCTCATCTAGGATGATTAACTTCTGGCCAAATGCTGCGGCTCGCGCAACTGCAACTGCTTGCCGTTGACCTCCCGAGAGGGTTTCAACTGCTTGTGAAATATTTTGAATCGTGCCAATTCCCAAATCGGTAATGTGTCCTTTGGCGGCCTTGCGCATCCCAGAACCATCGAGCATGCGTAGGATGGATCCGAGGGGACCTTTCTTGCGTATTTCGCGACCTAGGTAAAGATTGGCGGCGATATCTAGAGCTGGAGAGACTGCCAAGGTTTGATATACGGTTTCAATACCTGCGTGACGGCCATCTTGTGGACGTTTAAATGCCACGCGTTGGCCATCTAGAATTATCTGACCGCGATCAGGAGTTTCTGCACCCGAAAGACATTTAATTAGCGTTGATTTACCAGCACCGTTATCGCCCACAACAGCTAGAACTTCACCTGGAAATAGCTCCAGGTCAGCGCCATCTAGGGCAATAACTCGACCGTAGTTCTTTGTTACTCCAACTGCTTGCAGGATAGGGGCTGTACTCATTTACGTGCCTTTCTGATCCATTGGTCAACGGAGACAGCGAAGATAATAAGCAACCCGATTGCTAGAAGCTGGTAGTACAAGTCCACGCCAGCCAGCGTAAGTCCATTACGAAAAACGCCAACGATGATCGCTCCAATTAAAGAGCCGAAGATGGTGCCGCGGCCGCCAAATAGCGAGGTTCCACCGATAACTACCGCAGTAATTGAGTCTAGATTTAAGTCACCCCCAGTATTAGGGCTAGCCACGGTTACACGGCCAATCACAATCCAAGCTGCAAGGGCGAAGGTAACCCCAGCGACCATGTAAACACTCATAAGTACTCGATTAACTGAGATACCAGCCAAACGCGCTGCTTCAATGTCATCGCCAACGGCGTAAACGTGGCGACCCCAACCGGTATAGCGGAGGGCGAATGCCAGAACTGAATACATAAATATCATGAAAAGAACGCCAGTCGTGATTCTAAACGGCCCTATGTTCACGTAATGACCAAGCGTTAAAAGGAATGGGTCCATTTCATGTGAAGGAACTGTGCCCTTCGTGTAAGTAAGAGTTAGAGCAAGAAAAATGTTGTAGGTACCCAAGGTGACAATAAATGGCGGAAGCTTAACTTTCGTAACTAAAAATCCATTAACTCCTCCAGCGAGCATTCCAACTAAAAGTCCGGCCGGAAATGCTAGCCAAACAGAGAACCCATCTCCTTCGACTGCAGGCACACCTTGTACTAATTTTGCCATAACCATAGATGAGAAAATGGCAATTGCTCCACAAGATAAATCAATACCCGCCGTAAGGATAATTAAAGTTTGCCCAGCGGCAACCGCACCCACAATTGCAACTTGTTGCAAGATTAGCGAAAAGTTGGATGGAGTTAAAAAGTTCTCATTGAAAAAGCTAAAGGTAATAGAAGCAGCTACAAGTACAAACGCCGAACTTAACCAGGGATATTTATGGAGTACAGCCTGCGTCTTTTGACTTAAAGTCGCGCGGCTTTGAAATTCCGCCGCCGCATCATAGGTGACCGTCTTTTGACTCACTAATTTCTTCCTTTCAAATACAAAATCTTCTCGAATTAATCTACTACCTAAAATCCATATATAAAACTTAAATAATTTGACCTTCTAGGTAAAGAGGGCGACTGCCGAAGCAGCCGCCCTCTTTAACACCCTCTTTAGTTATTAACTAAAGATTAAGGGGTTAACCCCAAGCGTTTGCTAGACCGTATGTAGTGTCCTCTGATGGAACGCCATCTTGTGGGTCATCAGTGATCAACTTGACACCTGTGTTGAAGAAGTCAAGACCAGCTGAATTAGATGGCTTTGTACCATTCTTTACGATGTCATAGATTGCCTGTACACCAAGGTCAGCCATCAACAATGGGTACTGCTGTGAAGTTGCATTGATGCAACCTGATTTAACAGCGTTGATACCAGCGCCGCCACCATCAACAGAAACCATTACATCGAGCTTCACACCAGCAGCAGCTGCTGCAGCACAAGCACCGATAGCTGTTGGCTCGTTGATTGTGTAAACAACGTTGATGTTCTTGTTCTTAGCGAGAAGCTGCTCAAGGCCGGTACGTCCGCCTTCTTCGTTAGCTCCTGTTGCTACGTTTCCAACGATCTCATATGAACCACCTGAGTACTTGCCAGTTTTGGCTTCGTCTCCCATGACCTTAGGATCATTAACGTCGATTCCCATTCCATCAAGGAATCCATTGTCGCGGCAGTAGTCAACAGAGACGATGCGATCATCGAAGATGTCGAGAAGTGCGATTGTTGCCTTCTTACCAGCAAGCTTTGCTGCGCTCCACTGACCAATCAAACGACCAGCTTCGCAGTTATCTGTTGCGAAAGTAATGTCGACGATAGAAGCAGGATCTGGTGGTGTATCTAGTGCAATAACAAAGAGACCTGCATCGCGGGCCTTGGTGATTGCTGAGTTAACTTCAGTTGACACTGGGACGATCAAAATACCAGCGTGCTTTGCAGAGATTGCATTTTCAATTGCTGAAATCTGACCTGCGTAATCTGACTCATCTACACCAGATGTAACAGTTAGTTTTACACCGAGCTCATCTGCCTTAGCAGTAGCGCCCTTGATCATTGCAACGAAGAATGGGTTTGACTGATCCTTCGTAATAAGTGAAACAGCAATCAAATCATCGCTGCTACTTTCGCTATCGCTATTTGAACAAGCAGATAGCACCAGCATTGACGCTGCAGCGACAGCAACTACTGCTGCAGTGCGGCGTGAGAATAGCTTTACCATATGTATTTCCTCCTATAGGTGGGTCAAGCGGTTCTGATAATACAGAGAGGAATCAGCCAAGAGAAGGCTTTTTAGTTGAAATCTAGATTGTTACTGAACTGTTATCCTGCTTGAAGAATTCAATATCTCGGCTGCTTTAACCCTTAATAAAAACTATTTCAAACGGGGACAAAGTTAATGAAAGCTCACTCGTGAGCGGTTTTGTCTCAATATATGACCACCAATCCATTATTTTACTGGCGCGCTCGCAATCCTCACCCCTTAAACGTTGGATGCATTGATAGCCCAACAAAAGCTCAGCCGGAATCTCTTGATCCCAGGGCCGAAGTGATGCAAGTAACATTCGACCTAATTCCCGGTTTTCAAAGGCGACCCAAGAGTTATCAGCCGATCTTGTGAGCCTTAAACCCTCTGTGTGGTGGGCGGCTAACGCAGAGAGGGCGTGGAAAACCGGGCAGAACCGCACCGCACCCTCATGCTGATAAACAATTCCAAATTCACCAAATAATTCGTGCCAAGTACCAGCATGGGCACCAGCTTCGGCGAGTGCAAAGATTGAACCAAGTGTCCAAGCCGCAGCTTCGATATTTCTGATACTTAAAGCAATCTCTGAATTGGAATAAAATTTTCTGAAAGATTTTTGATGACCTGTCTCAGGATTACCCCGCGTTGAGAAAGTAATCGGGGATATAAATACTTGCGGGGCTAGATTTTTTTTGGCAGCTTCGACCGATTCGGTTTGGGTTCTAAGTGTTTTAAATATTGTTTCAGTATCAAATGTATGAACAGTTGGAGAAATCGAATACGAGACTGACTCGGCAAAATTATATTGAGCTCGATGTAGATCAACAAAGTAGGCATCAGTGCCTGGAATGAAAGCGCTCAGTGAGTTATTTTTTGGCAGATCCGAAAATTCAACAACTTCACGACCTTGACGATGAACCAAAAGTCGCGAACCTGCAGGTATCATGTTATTGATTTCCAAAATGTCTTCGTGCAATTCTAAGTCACTATTATCGGAGAATAGCGCTGCTTCTATAGTCAAGCCATTTCTAGTCGCGGCCAATATTTTCTGCGGGTCAAAAGATTCCTCATTAATCCTGATATGGTCTATATCGAGCAAGATAAAGGCTTTAGTTAAGTCATCTTCACCTAGTAGTGAATCTTCATTAAATTGTAGGCCAATTCTCGGTAGTGAACTGATTTCAATTACTTGTATTTTAGAGATGTCATCATTTTCATCTAAAGGTGCACTAACTTGAAAAGTAATACTCTGTTTCCAAGAACTACCATTACTAGTATTAAATGGGCGCGGTTCAGCTAACGAACCGCTATAGATTTTATAGGTGTTATCCGTCCAGTTTCTTTGATCTTCTGCTTCTAAGGCTCTGCCAACCGAAGTAGCTGTCAGAGCCCTTCCATCATTTGCCCGGAATATCATCTCGGAAGAAGGCGGAAATAAACCAAGCGTGGCGCCAGCTTCCACTCGTTGCGGCGCTATATCAATCGGCAATAGATACTCTCCAGTGCTAGAAGTAACATTTGCACCCATCCAATCTGAAGTGTTAAGACAAAAACAAATTCCCCAGCGACTGACTGAATAATCAGCCAATCCTCGTAATTCGTAATCAATAGTCAAGGTATTGCTTGAATCAATTGTGATAGAAGTCTGAGAAATTAAAGTGTCAAAAAAAGAGTCAGTAATATGAATTTTGCATACATCATCAATAATTTCAATATTATCGATGTGCTGATCTGATGTAAGAGTCGACCAATCTAGAGGTCTTATGGATGTATACAGCTGATCAATAATCAAAGAATTTTTATATCTAATATTTCTAATCGCATTTTTGGCTAAATCTAATGTGAAATACCCATGCTCAATTTTTTTGGTATCTGGCCAATGATTTGTCGTCACCGCGCTGTCATCCCACCATCTACTGCAAATGAAGCGCCTGTTGCAAATGATGATTCAGCCGAGACTAACCAATTGACAATTCCTACCAAATCATGTGGGTCACCCATGCGCCCAAGCGGGGTACGCCGAATTAAATCTGGGCCTTTTTCTGGGTCATCCCAAATCTTCTTTATTAATGGAGTGGACATCGTGCCAGGCACCACTACGTTGGAACGAATTCCCACCTCTTTGTAATCAACTGCAATTATGCGAGATAAACCCATCATCCCTGCTTTAGATGCCCCGTAGGCGGTGTATCCAGCACCTTCCATAGTCATTCCTGTTGGGGAGCCAATTAATACGACCGATCCATTTCCTGATTTAATTAATTTAGGAATCGCATATTTAACAGAAAGAAATGCACCAGTCATATTCACATCAAGAGTTCGCTGCCAGGTATCTAACGAGAGATCACCGATTTTCGAATCTTGCCCAACAAGTTGTATCCCTGCGCAGATAATGATTGCATCAATTGCTGAAATCTTTTGAAATGCATCTTGCACGCTATTCTCGTTAGTTAAATCTGTTTCGATAAATTCTGCTGGCAGCTCTTTTTCAGGGGCAATACGATCTAAATTCAATACCCGCGCACCTTCGCTTGCCAACCCAGAAATCAGTGCAGAACCAATTCCGCCACTGCCACCGGTAACGGCTACGGAGTATTGCGTTAATTTCATGTTTTGAAGCCTACCTATCAATGCAGGTTAGGCGCTAGCAATAGCGGACTTTAAGTTTTTAACACTTAACTCAGCCCATCTATTTTCTAGCGCAACTGTTTCCTCATAACTTTCTTGGCGTGGTGTCCAAAGTTCGATGATGGCAGATATCTCACGAGTTGCACCCCCCACAGCGCTAATTACATCTGCCATATCTAGGAGGCCTTCACCGAGCGCTGTGCCTTGAACTGTAAATCCCATCTGGCTATTGCTGCGGATAATTTCAAAGTCCTTCATATGGACATTTATTGCACGCGGTGCAAGATCAGCAATCACAGTACGGGGAACTTCAACTGCTCCCAAAGAATTAACGGTATCTAGACAGATACCAACCCAGTCTTCACCGAGACGATCTACTATTTCGTTAAATTCAGCACATGTTAATCGATCGTGATTTTCGATTGCCAACTTAATCCTTAAAGACTTAAATTTCGACTCAAATGGTTTCAACAGTCCGATAATTTCGTCAAGGTTAGGCTCATGATCTTTGGTATCAATTACAACTCTTAAAATTGGTGAGCCCAATTTTTCTGCTATTTCCAAGTATCTATCGATATTGACAGTCTTTATGCCGCGAGTTCCTACTTCTAAACAAACTCCAAAGATATCTGCCTCGTTTTTCAGTTGCTGCAACTGAGCTACCGACAATAAATCTAATGGCAAGTTATCAGCAATTTGTAGAACGTCAGCGCCCATGCGATGGGCTTTGTTCAACAATTCGAAAACGCTCATAGTTATTGGGCGTTCGGGATCAATTCCACCGATAGCCCAAGGAAAGGTAAAGCTAGATATGCCAATTCGCATCTGGCTAATTATCTCCACCAGTTATTTGTTTAACACTGGCTAGTACATTCTCTGGTTTAAATATTGCATCCCAGTCCTCGCGAAATAGTGATCCTTGAGCGTTCTTAAGGGCCATTAAAGCTCCATCAGATAATTTCCAATTTAGCTCCTTGAATAAAAGTGCAATACTTATTTGAAGATGCCCCATGCAAAAATCTTTAGCTGCGGCCTCTGGTACACCCAAATCAATAACTTTCTGCAAACCTTGAGTTATAACCTCAATACAGCCATTAATTAAGGTTTCACTAAGCGCAGGTTCTAGCAGAGCCATCTGCTCAACAGTTATTCGGTGGCTCTGGCTAATAGGTGCAAACATTTCAGTAGCAATAGTCTCCACTAAATCAGCTTCTTCATTAGTTCCCCATGCAATCGCAAAAACTAATGCCTGAGTTGCAAGTCCACCTCCCCAGTAATCCCTGCGTGCGGCCGGATCGGTCTCGCCCAACAAACTGAAAACTGGTGGATGAGTTGGGTGGCAGACGAAGCAGCTAATATCTTCGCGCTTCTTTACTCGACTAGCCGCAATTGCTGCAGGATCTAGAAAGAGAATTTTGGTACCTGGATCAAGTTTCGGAACAACTTCATCTGATATTTGGCGGACTAGTGCATCCGGCGTTGTAAAGATAACTACATCAGTGCCTTTTAGGGCAGTGTCTAAATCCATGACATTTAAGCCAGCAGCTTCTATACGAGAACGCCCTACATCGGACTTTTCAACTAAGCGAATTTCGTATTTCTTACTTTCCAGAAGTGGCGTCGTAACGCGTCCACCCATCTTGCCGCCAGCGCCTAAAATAGTAATGACTGTCATCAGATCTCCCTTTTAAAGTTTTCAAACTCTAACAGTCTCAATACCTACTGCGGTAGGCTCAACCACGTGTCAGAAAGCCATACAAAACTTACTTCAGATCTCTCCCCAAATAAATATGTAATTGGTATTGATTACGGGACTCTTTCTGGCAGGGCCCTTTTAGTGCGAATCTCTGATGGCGCAGAAATTGCCACTGCGGTACACGAATATCAAAATTCTGTAATTGACGATTTTTTGCCGAGCACAGGCGCTAAGTTGCCTCCAGATTGGGCCTTACAAGTACCTTCCGATTATGTTTCTGTGCTAAAAGTGACAGTACCGGCAATTTTAAAAGAATCTGGAGTCGACCCGAGTTCAGTAATTGGTATCTCCACCGATTTCACCGCCTGCACCGTGTTACCGGTCAAATCAGATGGCACCCCTTTATGCGAATTAGCGGAGTTCGCTGCTAATCCCCATGCCTACGTCAAATTATGGAAGCATCATTCTGCCCAAAATCACGCTGATCGGATTAACGAGTTAGCTCATCAAAGATGCGAGCCATGGATCTCTCGATACGGTGGAAAAATTTCTTCTGAATGGGAATTTGCAAAAGCCCTACAAGTTTTGGAAGATGCACCAGAAGTTTACGAAGCTATGGATAAATGGGTTGAAGCTGCAGATTGGATAATTTGGCAGCTCTCTGGAAAATATATGCGAAATATTTGTTCAGCTGGGTATAAAGGAATTTATCAAGACGGACACTATCCAAGTGAGGAATATTTAGCAGCGTTAAATCCAAAATTTGCAAACTTTGTCTCACATAAATTAGAACACGAAATAGGAAAGTTAGGTGCACTCGCGGGTAGGTTAACTAAACAAGCCGCTGAATGGACGGGACTTCCAGAAGGTATCGCGGTAGCGGTTGGAAATGTTGATGCCCATGTAACTGCTGCCGCTGCAAACGCAGTAAATCCAGGACAAATGGTGGCCATAATGGGCACTTCTACTTGTCACGTAATGGTCTCCGAGAAATTTGCAGAAGTCCCAGGTATGTGTGGCGTAGTTGATGGTGGAATTATTGATGGCGTACTTGGTTATGAAGCAGGTCAATCTGGCGTTGGAGATATCTTTGGTTGGTTTGCTAATAATTATGCACCTGCAGATTATCTAGAGGATGCAAAATTGCAGGGAAAAGATATTCATACCTATCTTTCAGATTTAGCAGGTAAACAAGTAGTAGGCGCACATGGACTGGTGGCCCTTGATTGGCAGAGCGGTAATCGCTCGACATTAGTCGATCATCAACTTTCTGGCCTAATTATGGGTCTTACGCTTTCAACAAAAGCGGAGGATATCTATAGGGCAATAGTTGAATCAACAGCATTTGGTGCACGTAAAATTGTGCAGACTTTTAATGAATCAGGCGTACCGGTCAAAGAATTTATCGCAGCAGGTGGATTGATAAAGAATCAATTTGTAATGCAGATTTACGCTGACATTCTCAATATGCCAATTACAGTTATTAAATCGCTGCAAGGGCCAGCTTTAGGCTCTGCGATTCACGCCGCAGTAGCGGCAAGAGCTTATCCAGATATAAAAAGTGCATCTGCAGCAATGGGTGGCGTAGCTGAAGCAAGATTCGAGCCGGTAAAAGCTAGCGCCCTTATTTACGATGAACTCTACAAACTTTACAATGATTTATATGAAAATTTTGGCAGCAATGGTGCGATGCATAACTTACGCATAATCCGAGATAAAGCGTTAATTCAAATGGAAGGAAATAAATGAATAGCGAGAAAGTTCTAAGAGAAAAAGTTTGTAAGTTAAATATTGATCTACAACGTTATGGATTAGTTGCCTGGACGGCAGGAAATGTTTCAGAACTTATGGATGATCGCAAAAGATTTATGATTAAACCTAGTGGAGTAAGTTATGAAGACCTTAAACCTTCACAGATGATAATTTGCGACTTAGATGGAGAAGTTCTAGAAGGGGGTCTATCACCTTCTAGTGATACAAAAACACATGCATATATTTATCGTCACATGAAAGATATTGGAGGTGTAGTCCATACGCACTCAAGTTACGCAGCAGCTTGGAGTGCAATTCATAGTTCGATTCCCTGCGCGCTTACAGCTATGGCCGACGAATTCGGCGGAGAAATTCCACTTGGGCCATTTGCGCTCATAGGTAATGATGCGATCGGCAAAGGTGTCGTTGAAACTCTGACAGGACATAGATCTTCAGCGATATTAATGAAAAACCATGGCGTATTTTCAATTGGTAAAGACGCGACAGATGCCGTTAAGTCAGCGGTGATGTGTGAGGATGTAGCAAAGACTACTTGGATTGCAAAGACGCTTGGTAGTTTGCAATTAATTGATCAAGCAAGCGTTGACAGTTTGTATGAGAGATACCAAAACATCTATGGGCAGCGCGATAAATAGCCATTTTCCAGGTATAGCAACCAGTTCTAAATAATTGTGGGAAGATTATGCAATGGCAAATGATGAACGCTTAACCCTGTCAGTAGATTGCGGCGGGCTCTTCCTGAAGAGTTGCGTCCTTGATGAATCTGGAACTATGCACTCCAAGCCAAGTCGCATCGAAACTCCGTACCCGCTTTCGCCTGATCGATTTACAAAGACGATGAAAGAGATAGCCGATAGTTTGCCTGCTTCATATCGGGCCACGATTGGGATGCCAGGAATGATCCGTCACGGAGTTGTAATTTCCACGCCGCACTACATGACCAAGAGTGGACCACGCACTCGAATTGATCCAGAACTACAGGAGCAGTGGAGCGGTTTTGATATGCAAAGTGAACTAACGAAAAAGTTAGGGATGCCCACTCGCGTGTTAAATGATGCTGAAGTTCATGGAGCAGGAATTATTTCAGGATCTGGATACGAAGTAGTAATTACCTTAGGAACAGGACTCGGATTCGCAATTTTTTATGGTGGATCGCTTTCTCCACATATTGAATTTTCACATGCACCAGTACGTCGCGCCACAACTTATGACACATGGATTGGCGAACATGAACGTCGTCGCCTCGGTAATGCATTCTGGTCGAGACGAATCAGAACTATGGTCGATGAACTGCGCCCAGTATTTATGTGGGATCGCCTATATATCGGAGGTGGCAATGCCCGCTGTATTCGCCAAACCGATCTAGACCGTATGGGTGATGAGATAGTTATTGTTCCAAATGCCGCAGGAGTCGCAGGCGGAGTGCGCGCTTGGTCTCTGGATCAATATAAGTAGTTTTAATTTCTAAAGTTAAATACACCAGCGGCTATTCCAGCAAATTCGGCAGCTCCTGTAGCTCCTGCTTCAGCTGTATCGGATACTCGATAACTACCAAATTGCTTAGTTTTAGCGGCGGCTATCGCCGGATTTCTTATCCAACCTCCAGCGATAGTAATTGATTTAGCTTTTCCGGTGTACTTCTCCATCAACGAGATCATCGTTGCAGAATCATCTACTAAATGCTCTACAGCAGCACGAAATAGCGCTGCAGGAGATGCATCATCATCTAAATTATTAATCGATAGCCCGTGGTAGTCATTTACGACCTTTATCGAACTTGTAATTGTGTCCGGCCTCTGTGCTGCGATTCCTAGCGCTATCTTCTCGTCTTGAGTGGTAATTCCCAGCAAAGAGCAGACTCTCTCCAGGGTAAGCCCTGTCGGCATTGCACCTAGTAAAGTGAAATGCTCTGGTAGAACTGAACAACTAAGCCCAATATTGGCAGATGCCAATTCCGCTACTCCATCTCTCGTAATTGGATCTTTGAATGTTTGTAATAGCGCTTCGGCGGTACCCATTGAATCAAATAGCGAACCTTCACTTACAGCACCGCAATGGTAAGCAGCAACCATATGATCGTGACCAGCAATGGTAATTATAGCCCCTCGTAAATTCTGGGGAGCAGAGTTGTTAACTAGACCAACCGATTGACCAGCTGCCACCAACCGTGCCAAAAAATCTTTTCCGCCTCCGACTAGTGAAATTGCTTCTTCCCAAGGCTGGCGTGCTGCTACATCAAAGAAGCCAGTTCTACTAACTAATGAAAATTCGTTAACGGGTTCTGCGCCTAAAGAGTATGCCACCCATTCGGGAGTTGAAAGAAAATGTTTTGCTTTTCTTGTTTCTGGATAATTTTTATTTAGCCATAACGTTTTAGTTATAGAGGCAATCTCATTAACGAGCGCGCCAGCGCGCGCTCGAAATTCAAAGTCTCCTAGCTCATTCAGAATTGGCTCAACTAACCCACGGGGATCATGCCATGCCAACCCCATTGATAATGGAGTGCCATCTGCATCAATTAATACTCCAGTCTCGCTAAAGCCAGTCAATCCAATGGCTAGTACCTTTCCACCGGCAATATCAGCAGTCTTCGAAGCGACGCCAATAACAGTGTTGGCAAGTTTTAACATATCGATATCACTCAAATTACTTTGGTGCCGCCAGGGCGTAGGCTCTGCGTATTCTGCCAAAATTTTAAGTTGTAAGTCTGTCGCCACAGCTTTTAGACGTGAGGTGCCAATGTCTACCCCAATAAGTATTTCGTTTGCCATTTATTCTGCAACTCGCGCCAATTCTGCCAATGGCGGACGACAAACAATGGCGCTAGCTCCACTTAATGAATATGAACCGGCGCAATGCGGAATTACAACCGCATCACCTTTTTCAAGCTTCATGGTGGGAGCCGATGCAAATTCAATCTGCCCTGTTCCATCAAGTACAAGCACCACAGCAAAACCTGCTGGCAAATCACCAGATCCAGGAGCTAGGTGAGCGCGAAAGTAACCATCTGATTTAAGTGGCAATACCGAACGCAGCGACCCGCCCGAAAGTATATTGTGAGTGATCAGGGAATTAAATTCAGAATCAGTTAATGGATCCAGCTTTAGGGCGTCTGTAACCGTATCAAAGCCGAGCCCCAAGTGACCATCCTCAATCCCATCTACTGCAAATCCCTCCCATTCTAAAAGCGCGGATAGATCGGTGGGCTCTTGAAGTTCTAAAACAAAGATTCCCGCATCTATAGCGTGAGCAACACCAGCAGGTACAAGTACAGCGTCACCAACTTGTACTTCAGTGCGACGAAGTGAAGCTAATAATGTCGCGGAATCTTGAGCGCGAACGAGTTTAAGAACCTCATCTTTATTTTGGAGTCTTGCAAAGCCCAATCCAACGCCAGATCCGGCAGGGGCTTCTAAAATAATCCAAGCCTCGGTCTTTCCATGATCCAAACCAAGGTGCGCTTTCGCAAATGCTTTATTTGGATGGTAATGAACTGGCAGCCGTTGATCAGGATCTAGTAGTTTAATTAAAATTTCAGTGCTTAGACCAAAGTTTTTTACATGGTCTTCACCTAGCCAAGCATTTGGATCGGCTTTAATCGCATCGCGCAATAAAACTCCGTCACTTAGATGAGAGAGCCCCTGCTCTTTCTCCCCGAATCGTGTCGTAACAGATCCAATCCATTCTTCTGGACGCATTGGACCACCGGGCCCGTTGCGTAGGGCGCCAATCCGATTTCCACCTCGATAGAAGTGATCAAATTGATTTGAAGGCAGCTTGCTCGGGGTGGTCGGATTATGTGACATGGTTCTAGACTACTTGCAGGGCAGACTTATTTGCTAGTAAGTCAAAGCTAAAGGTTCAACTTATGAAATGGGAGTCCATCAATGTCTGACGTATCTATTAGGTTAAAGCGACTCTTCAATAATGGACGATGCTTTGATGTCGCGGTAGACCACGGCTTCTTCGGCGAAGGAACTTTTCTAGCTGGAATCGAAGATATGAAATCGGCAGTTGATACTTTGATAGATGCCGCTCCTGATGCGATTCAATTAACACTGGGCCAAGCGAAGCTGCTGCAAAGCCACACAAATCCACATAAGCCGGCGTTAGTCCTGCGTACGGATGTAGCAAATGTTTACGGGAAAGTAATCCCAGACCACTTATTTAGCATTCTCTTGGAAGAGCCAGTATTACAGGCGGTCCGGCTGGATGCGGCGATTGTCGTTGTTAATTTACTAGATCTTCCTGGCCGCCCAGAACTACGTGATTCATGTATTCGTAACATTATGACTCTTAAAGCGCAATGTGAACATTACGGAATGCCGCTAATGGTTGAACCACTTGTCATGAAAGATTCCTCTGTAGGAGGATATACCTCAGATGGAGAACTTGAAAAAGTTCTTCCTTTGGTTAGACAAGCAATCGAACTGGGTGCGGACGTGATTAAAGCAGATCCAACAGATAACGCTGCTGATTATCATCATGTAATTCAAACTGCAGGAAACATCCCGGTCTTAGTTCGAGGTGGTGGCCGAGTATCAGATGAAGAACTTTTAAATCGCACCGCTGAGGTTTTGAAGCAAGGTGCAGCTGGGATTGTTTATGGTCGAAATATCATCGCTCATCCAAAACCAGCGAAAATGACAGCTGCGCTGATGTCTATGTTGCATGAAGGCACCTCTGCACCTGATGCGTTAAAGATTGTTAATGCTTGAAATGAGTTCACAAAAAATAGTTAAAGTCGGCATTATTGGTGGCGGCCTTATGGGGCGAGAGCTCCTTGCTTTAGTCGGACGTTGGGATGCTTTGATTGATCACCCGGTACGCCCAATTCTGACCGCGATTGCAGATGTATCAGATTCTGTGCGCACCTTCTTCACCAAAGCCGGGGTTGCAGAGTCTTATAGCGACTATAGAGATTTATTAGCCAGCAGTAATGTAGATGTTGTCTATATTGCAGTACCGCATAATTTGCATGAAGAAATTTATTTAGCCACTATAAATTCTGGCAAAGACTTTCTTGGAGAAAAGCCATTTGGAATTGATTTAGCAGCAGCCGAAAAAATTGCCGCTGCGCTATCGGGAAAATCTAACTTTGTCCGCGTATCTAGCGAACTGCCTTTCTATCCTGGCGCACAAGCTGCCCTACGGGAGGCACAGTCAGGTAATTTAGGGGAGATAGTCGAAGTTCGATCTGGGTTATTGCACTCTTCAGATATAGACCGCACGAAGAAGATAAATTGGAAAAGGCAACGCCAATTTTGTGGTGATATTGGCGTTCTAGGAGATTTAGGTATGCATGCCGCACACATACCACTGCGTCTGGGATATCAACCACAGAAAGTCTTTGCAATTTTAGATGACATCGTTACCCAACGTGAAAACGCTTCGGGCCAAGAAGTTCCATGCGATACATTTGATAATGCGACGTTGGCGATTCGTGCGACAAGTCCAGATACTAAAAGAGAGTTTCCTATGTTTTGGGAGATGAAACGAATTGCACCAGGAGAAAGCAACACCTTCTTCTTCAGTGCAATTGGTATGACGGGTGGAGTTCGCTTCACAACTAGAAACCCTGCCGTCTATCAAACATTTTCTCTTAAGAACGGTGTTCAGATATGGTCAGAAATTCAACCTGGGCATGTTGTTAATTGGCCGGTAATCACGGGGCATATATTTGAATTCGGGTTTCCTGATGCCTTATTACAGATGTGGGCATCATTTTTTGCCGAACGCGAAGGAGCGTTGGGTGATCGTTTTGCTTGTGCCTCTGTGGAAGAAGTACTTAATTCGCACAGGGTTTTCGCTGCAGCTATGCATTCTCACGATACTCATAGCGAGGTTGTGTTGAAATAAATGAGAGACTTTTCTAAAACTAATCTGGCAGTAATTGGCAGCACGATGATGGATTTAACTGTTTACGCAGATATTCTGCCGGCAGCCGGCGAAACAAGGTTTGGCGAAAGTTTCACTACTGGTTTTGGCGGCAAAGGGGCCAACCAAGCGGTAATGGCTGCTCGGACAGGAGCTCGGGTCACCATGATCACCGCGGTTGGACATGATGGTTTCGGTGATGAAAGCGCTAAAAACTTTGCAGACTGCAACATTCAGACCACTTCAGTTTTACGTAAGGATACGCATACTGGCGTAGCCCACATATGGGTTGATGGGCAAGGACAAAACCGCATTTCTATCGTGCCGGGCGCCAACTTTGCGCTGACTCCACAAGATGCAATTACAGAAGTTAAGAAGTTACAGGGCGTGACTGTGTTAATTGCGCAATGTGAAATTCCTCAGGAAGTTACCTTGGCTGCATTTCGAACTGCGCAAAAGCTCGGAATAATTACCATATTAAATCCAGCTCCATTCCAGCCACTAAGTGATGAACTCTTGGATTTAAGTGATTGGCTAATTCCAAATGAGATCGAATTTTCTGAGTTAGATAAAACCCATCGGATGCCAAACTCCGATTTGATAATCAATTCACTGCGTAAAGTGGGCCGTACTATTGTCACCCTGGGCAGCGAAGGTGCAGCACTCGTTAATTTAGATGGTTCAGTTCAGTATTTTCCAGCCACCAAAGTCGAAGTGATAGATACAACGGGTGCTGGTGATTGTTTTATTGGAGCCTTTGCAGCAGCCATCGCCTCCGGTGCCTCAGAAGCCAACGCAGTGGAATTTGGTATTGACTGTGCGACTAAGAGCGTGATGAAAAAAGGCGCTCAGGCTTCTTATCCAAGAAGTGCTGGGATTAATTTTAACCTTGTCGCAAAATAACGCTGCTGTAAGGAACTGCATCACCCGTATGAATTATTCCTAAAGTTTCTCCAACTTTGATTTTAAATTCCTCATGGGGGATTAAAGTTGTTGGCAATCCAACGTGGTGCTTTTTATACTCAGCAACGGTTGCGGCATCTACTTTCTCAACAAATTCAGCTGCTAGATAAATTCCTGTCAAATCCAAATATGGGAGAATGGCATCAAGTACCTGGCTAACAGTTGGAAGCCCCATAACGATTGCCAAATCGACAGTTTCAATATTTGGGTAAGTTGGGAATGGGCCATCAACGACTGCGACTGTATTTACGTGGCGAAAACGCGCAAGGAGCGATGCCAACTCCCCATTAATAATTCCATTTTTTATCATGAATTTATGATTCCCTAGTAATGGCCATCGCACAAGCGCTAAACTTGCAAAATGCCCGTACAGCTTGCAGATCAACAAGCCGCCTTAGCCAGGATTCAGGGCCATCTTGATAAATCCAAAGCGCGAGTCTTGATCGGAATAATCGGCAAGCCTGGAGCGGGTAAATCAACGCTTTCTAAGTTTTTGATGAGCAAACTACCTAAAGAATTTGTAACCGTGGTGCCCATGGATGGTTATCACCTAAGTAATAAAGTTTTGAAGGATATTAAAAAATCCGATCGCAAAGGTGCCCCTGATACATTTGATGTGGCCGGTTTTGCATCCTTAGTAAAACGTATTCGAGCCGAGCACACCCAAAACATTTATTATCCAATTTTTGATCGCGCAATTGAGGAATCAATCTCGGCACAAGGTGTGGTTACTTCGGCTACAAAGATTGTAATCATTGAAGGTAATTATCTATTGCATGACAAAGGTGGTTGGGAAGTTCTTAAAAACTTACTCGACGAGAGTTGGATGGTCGACGTCGATGAGGATAAGCGAATTTCTAGGTTAATTTCGCGACATATTGCCTTTGGAAAAGATCCCGAGGCAGCGAAAGCGTGGGCAAAGGGTAGCGATGAGATAAATGCCAAGACGATCGAGCAAGGGCGCGATCGAGCTGACTTTGTAGTTGCTATCGACTAATGGTTTTATTTTAACTACGAAGCGCAGCGGCTAGGGAACGGAAATCTTCGACAAGAATGTCGATCTCTTTTTGTCCATGTGCCAAACTAATTAACCACTGCTCATCTAATCCAGGAGGAGTGATGATGCCGCGATTTAACGCCCATATCCAAGAAAGTTCGGCGACACCAAAATCTGTTGCCTTGTAATCTCGGTAGTTTCGAACTGGCTCGGTAGCCCACGTAATACATCCCTTAACACCAAAACCAACGGTATGAGCAGGTAGTTGATGCTCATCAATAATTTCAGAGATTCGCACGAGAGCTTGTTGATTCAAAGCTTCAGCCGCCGCGAGTGACTCTGCAGTACAAATTTTATCTACTGCGCGAATACCAGCCATAGCTAAAGGATTGCCATTGAAAGTTCCAAAGTGGGCCATTTTGCCATTAGTTACAAAGTCCATGTATTTCTTCTTGCCACCAAATGCAGCAACAGTTAGTCCGCCTCCAATTGATTTTGCAAGGGTGATCAAATCAGGCAAAACTCCAAGACGTTGTGCAGCTCCTTGGTGGCCAGCTGTTAGCCCAGTTTTGACTTCATCAAAGATAAGCACGATTGCATATCGGTCACAAAGTTCTCGAACTCTCTCCAGATATCCTTCATCTGGAAGGACTATTCCAATATTTTCTAGAACAGGTTCAACAATGAAACAAGCGATAGTTGCTGCATGTTTTTCAAATATTTGCTCTAAAGAATCGGCATTGTTGTATGGAACGACAAATACATTTCCGGGTACAAGATTTGAATCTGCAACTGGAGTAGGCATTTCGGCATCGCCGGCCAGTTCAACCTTTGGTTTGGATGAGACCACAAATGGGTCATAACTACCGTGGTAGCCACCCTCGACTTTAACAATGTCTTGTTTGCCAGTGGCTGCTCGGGCAACTCTGACGGCATACATAGTCGATTCGGTTCCTGAGTTAGTGAAGCGAACCAGATCAATTCCAAATCGCCGGCAGATTCGTTCTGCGGCATCTGTTGATATTGGAGAAGGCGTCACAAAGAGCATTCCAGAATCAAGAGCTGCTTTAGATTCTGCGACAACCACTGGGTTAAGGTGACCAGCAAGCATAGCCCCGAAGCCCATTGAGAGGTCGAGAAGTTCGCGCCCATCAATGTCGGTCATCCATGCACCTTTGGCTGAGACGATCGAGATCGGATATGGATCCCAGTGCTGGAAGCTAGATGTGACTCCTAATGGAAGGGAGTGCAAGGAGCGAACGCTCTCGGCAGCTGAGCCTTTTGTATTTTTAGTAAAGAGTTGCCATTCTGAAGCTAATAAAGAAGCTACCTTTTCAGGCGATATTGGCGTGGATGTTGCTGGTACTGATCTAAAAGTCTGTGCGTGATTCGATTGTGTAATCATTTTAAAGCTGTACGGCAAAGGTTTCTGATTTAGAAACTCGTTTGAGAAGTACTCTCCCGATCCTTTTCACTCTTTCGAATGTGACTTAATTATCGCTGAAGTCAAAAAAAGTTGCAACCCCTACCCCTATTTATGCGAGAAATTCGGGCGTGTCTCATAAAATTCTGTGCATAAAGTTAGTTTTCAATTTTAAGTATAGTTTCTATTCTTCTAAAAATGATTTTTATGCGTAAAATATTTTACTAGACTCGAAAAGGAAAAAATGAAAATTCGCACTTGGTTTAAGAAAACCCCTATGGGGCGTTTAGTTTGGCGCATCATCATTGGCCTAGTAGGTGGTTTAGTTACCGTATTCGGTGCAATTGCTTTAGTTGGTCCAGGGCCAGGAATTCTAATTCTTTTAGCTGGGCTTGGAATTCTCGCCAGCGAATTTGCATGGGCGGCGCGCGTAATAATTCAAACCCGAACCTATGCGCAGAAGGCTGCAGAAAAAGCTGGAATTCCAAAATGGGTACAGTATTCGCTAATCGCAGGCGGAGCGCTTCTATCTATTTTTGTAATTCTATATCTGCATTACTCCGGAAGTATGTAAACTCTAAAACTCTAAAACTCTAAGTCGCAAAGTTGAGAATTTAGAATTGTGAACGAATATCCCAAAGATCTTTAAATACAGGGTTAAATAAAGTACTCGCTAGATATTTAACGCCATCAGAACCGCCCGTGCCAGCTTTCTGGCCAATTGTGCGTTCCACCATTTTTACATGGCGGTATCTCCACTCTTGCAGCCCTTCATCAATGTCTAATAAGCGTTCACATACCATCGCAGATTCTGGATCAGTTCGGTGAACTTCTAGCAAAACATCTAAAACTCTAGGATCAGATTGATAATGCGTCGTCTTATCTCTTTCCAGTATTTCTTTTGGAATCTTATATCCACGCTTTTCTAGGTATGCCAGAGTTGAATCCCAGATAGAGTTTTGTGAGGTAATGATTGCGATTTCTGCCTGTACATCATCTGGCAAATGTGATGACATTTTTGAATCGCGCCTTCCGAGAAGCGCTTCCACCATTCTAAATTGGGCAGATTGAAATCCGCTGGAGGAAGATAAATAACCCCGGAAAGCGTTAAATTGCAGTGGAGTCATAGTTTCTAAGATATCCACTTGAGTTACACAAACTTTGAGAATCGTACGAATCCGACCCAATAGAGCGAGAGATCTATGTGTATCGCCTGACTCCAAAGCTCTTGCCGACGCTTGAAATTCATGAATTAATTGTTTAAACCAAAGTTCATAACTTTGGTGAATTACTATAAAGAGCATCTCATCGTGCTCAGGACCATCTGATAGTGGCCTCTGTAACTTGAGTAATTCATCAATGGCAAGGTACGAGGTGTACGTTAGAGCTGGGCTAGATTCTTGATTCTTCACGTTACTCTCGAATCAGTTTTCGCAATCTTTTCATATTGCCGAGATGCCACCAGATCGCGAATGCGGGCAAAGCCATCCCAAACCTCAACATAAGAAGTTGGCAGTGGAGCAATAGCTAACCGAATTGAACTTGGAGTGCGGTAATCGGGGATAACTGCGGCAAATTCTCTTAATGCAACACAAATTCGCGCTGCATCAGGATGGCTAATAGAAATATGCCCGCCACGTTCTTTTGGATCGCGAGATGTCTGCAGCGTGAAACCTAATTCGGCTAACCACGCATCGAAGAGTTGAATCATCATCTCTGTTCCGATGGCTGCCTTTTCTGAGATAGCCCCAATTCCAGCCTCTTCAATCATTGAGAAGGCAGTTTTTATACACCTTAATCCGATTAGAGATGGGCTCGCTATCTGAAATCCACGGATCCCTTCTGCCTTTTCAAAGATAGGACCCATTGCAAATTGATCGCCCTGCGAGAACCAGCCCTGGATCGGTACCTGCAATTCAGCTTGAACTTTTTTATTTACATAGAGCCAGGCGGGAGCACCCGGCCCCGAGTTTCCATATTTATAAGTACATCCGACTGCGATATCAACACCATTTTTATCGAAGTCCATTTCAATCGCACCTACCGCATGGCTGGCATCCCACAACATAAATGCACCATGGCTACGAACCAAATCAGTTAGAGATTTGATGTCATTACGCGCACCGGATCGATATTGAATGACTTCCAAGGTAACGAGCGCCACGTCATCGTTTAGGTAAGAAGCCAAAATATCCGTTGTAATTCGCTCATTTTCGGCGGTACCCGGGGATTCGTTATCGATAATTACTAGGTTTAAATTAAATTGCTTAGCAATTCCATCGAGGATGTAGCGATCGGTTGGAAAATTCGCTGCATCTGTAATTATTGTTCTACGTCCGGGGCGAGCTTTGATAGCAGCTAGTGCAAGCTGATAAAAATTAACAGACGTGGTGTCACAGGCCAGTACCTGCCCTGCCGCAGCGCCAAGCGTGGTGCGCCCGATTAGGTCACCAGTTGGTTGCGCTTCATCTACCCAGTGGCCCCAACCCGAAACAACCTCTGGCCCCCACTCTTTATTCATAAACTCGTTAACAGCATCGATTGTGGCTAGCGGTAGTCGACCCAGCGAGTTTCCATCTAAATAACAGATATTTGGATCGCCAATCACGAACTGGGAGCGAAAGCCAGCTAATGGGTCGCGGGCATCGAGATCGAGTGCAAATTGACGGTCAGTAGCTCTCATAGTTGAAAGGTACGCTCTCTCATCGTGGCGCGCAATCTTGTAAATATCGAAGAGGTCAGTAAGGCCTTTGATATTCGAGCCCTGCTCCAAAAGGTTTCGTTAGGAGTCTCTGAGGGAGAACGTATCGGTATTGTCGGTCGAAACGGGTCTGGAAAAAGTACATTAATGAAAGTTATCGCTGCTGTAGAAAGTCCCGATCAGGGAAGAGTTACCAAAGCAAATTCTGTAAAAATAGGCTTGCTTACACAAGTCGATAAAGCTGATCCAAGTGCATCCGTAGGAGATGTTGTAATTGGCGATAAGGCCAAACATGAATGGGCGAGCGATGCGGGAATTCGCGAGGTATTTACAGGCTTATTTGGGGGCTTTGATGATCATCTCTTCGAGCGGAAATTTGCAACGCTATCGGGAGGCGAGAAACGTCGGGTGGGATTGGCAAAACTTTTAATTGATAATCTTGACTTAATTTTACTTGACGAGCCGACAAACCATTTAGATGTTGAAGGTATAGCTTGGTTGGCTGCCCATTTAAACAATAGAAGATCCCTGGCTGTTCTAGTTATCACACACGATCGTTGGTTCTTAGATGCGGTTACAGATAAAACTTGGGAAGTCGTCGATGGAAGAGTCGAAGAGTATGACGGTGGATACTCGGCCTTCGTTTTAGCAAAAGCAGAACGAGCGCGACAAGCTAACGTTATGGATGCCCGCCGAAATAATTTAATCCGCAAAGAGCTTGCTTGGTTACGTCGTGGCGCGCCTGCACGAACGACAAAACCAAAGTTTCGCGTTGATGCCGCAAATGTTTTGATTGCGGAGGAGCCAGCCCCTCGAGATCAAGGCGAACTTTTGCGCTTCGCGCGAAATCGACTAGGCAATACCGTCTACGAGGCGCATCATTTACAGATACGTGCCGGAGATAAAGATTTAATCGGTGACCTCTACTGGAGCGTTGGACCTGGCGATCGAATTGGTATCGTTGGTATTAACGGTTCTGGAAAAACCACTTTAATGCGCACGCTAGCTGGTGAGGCACAACCATTTGCTGGTAAATTCACAACTGGGGTAACGGTAAAGGCAGCATTTCTAACTCAGCACTTAGATGAACTTAATCCAAAATGGCGGGTACTAGAGGCAGTTGAAGAAGTAGCGGCGCACATTGAACTAGGGAATGGAAAATCTTTATCAGCTTCACAGTTATGTGAAAGACTAGGTTTTGACAAGGATTCTCAATGGACTCCAGTGGGCGATTTATCCGGGGGTGAAAAACGTAGATTGCAACTAACTAGGCTATTGATGGATTCACCAAATGTTTTACTTTTAGATGAGCCGACAAATGATTTTGACATCGAAACGCTGACTGAGTTGGAAGATTTACTTGACAGTTTTGGTGGAACTTTAATTATTATCTCCCACGATCGTTATTTCATGGAGCGAGTTTGCGATCGTTTTGTGGGATTACTTGGTGATAAAAGATTGCGCGATCTACCAAGAGGAGTCGATCAATATTTAGAAGAGAGAAGTGCGGCACTTCAGATACCGGGCAAAGAGATTAAAGGAAAAGGTATCTCTTCTGCAGCTGATCAGCGCCAACTTAAAAAAGACTTAGTCCGAGTAGAACGGCAAATTCAAAAATTAAAAGAGAAAATCGCTGAACTTGAGATAGATCAAGAAGGCGCAGCCTTTGATGCTGCCGAGCTCGCAAAAGTCTCAGCAGAGATAGATTTAGAGTCTAGGGAATTAAATCAACGCGAAGAAGAGTGGTTGCAGATCACTCTCTCACTTGAATCCTAAGTTAAACTTTCTTGATGAGTTTGTTAGCGGGAAAACGGATGAATAATATTTCCCGTAGGCTGGAATTACTCGCTGCCTTATCTGGAGTTTTGATCGCGACCCAAGCGCGCGTTAATGGCGAGCTTTCGCACATTCTGGGTAACTCAGTCGAAGCGGCGCTTGTCTCTTTTGGTTCCGGGCTATTAATTATCGCTTCAATCGCAATTTTTAATCCAACGATCAAGGTGGGCGTCCGTAATTTGAGCGCTGCCGTGGCACGTAAGGAGATTCCACGTTGGACTCTATTTGCGGGCATGCTGGGGGGATCTTTTGTCGCGATACAAACGCAAGTTGTACCTATCGTTGGAGTCGCAATTTATTCTGTTGCTTCGATTGCTGGACAAACCGCAGCTTCGCTTCTAGTTGATAAAATTGGCTTAACTGGAGGCGGAAAGAAACATTTCACAAAGCGCCGCGTAAGCGCAGCCGGAATTACAGTTTTTGCAGTGATGGTTTCAGTACTTGACCGAATTGAGGCGAATAACTTATCGATTTGGGCTGTTTTATTTGGGACTTTCGCCGGATCAATAGTTGGGTTCCAACGAGCGCTAAATGGTCAGATAAATGAAAGCACAAAGCAAGGTTTTACAACATCATTGCTCAACTTTACTATGGGTACTTCTTTTTTAGTTTTGTTCCTCGGTATAGGAGTATTAATCAACCGTACAGATCTTGTGCCACTTCCTGCTGGACCTTGGTGGATTTATACTGGTGGAGTTATTGGGGTGATCTACATTGCGTTTACTTCAACGATTGTGCAGCATTTAGGCGTTTTAACATTTACCTTGATTAGCGTAGGTGGTCAACTAGTTGGTTCACTACTAATTGATATTTTTTCTCCGACAGCTGGCGCTCAAGTAAGCAGTTATTTATTATCGGGTATTCTGCTCACTTATCTTGGAGTGGTTGTAGGCGGCGGCGGTAATTTACCCAAGCTGAGATTAAAGAAGCGAGAATAAAGAACGCGGCTATAGCGTAAGAAGAGCTTTTCACCAAAGGTATGGTGGCGGCGTAAAATCCGGCAAGAGTGATACCGACACCCCATAACAAAGCACCTAATACATTTGCAGATAGAAACTTGTAATAATTCATCTTTGCAACCCCTGCTATTGGAGGAACAAATGTACGTATCCAAGGGAAGAAACGGGCTGCAACAACAGCCCACCATCCAGTTTTTTCGTAAAAATCTTCAGCATTAACAATCATGCGCTGTATACGTGGTGACTTACGCTTATCTAGGTAGGGCCGACCGACAACTCTGCCAATCACAAACCCAACTTGGTCACCGAAAAAAGCCGCTAGAAAGATAACCAAAACCAAGATGACAATATTGATATTCCCATGAGCTGCAGCAACCAGGCCTGCGCTAAATAGAATTGAATCGCCAGGTAAAAAAAATCCGAATAATAGACCGGTTTCCACAAAAACAATCGCAGCCACAACTACATAAAATATAAAGGGAGCAAGTGTTGACAGTTGTGTATCAAAGGAGGCAGCAAGTTCCACTTAGACGCTCTTTTTAACTGCGGCTGCAACCTTAGTTACAACTTGTGTATCAAAAACGCTGGGGATAATAAATGATGCGTTAAGTTGAGATGAGTCAACACAAGATGCAATAGCCTGTGCAGCTGCGACGAGTAGCTTATCGGTGATTTTGTGGGCATTGGCATCTAGCAAGCCACGAAATATGCCGGGAAATGCTAATACATTATTTATTTGATTCGGTTGATCACTTCTGCCAGTAGCTACTACTGCTGCATATTTTCGAGCTATAACTGGATCAATTTCAGGATCTGGATTCGCTAAGGCAAAAACTATTGCGCCATCTGCCATAGCGGCTACATCGGCTTCACTTAGAACATTGGGTGCACTTACTCCGATAAATACATCTGCTCCGACCATGGCATCAGAAATCTGTCCAGTAAATCCCTTCGTCACCGACCCATCTTTATCAAATGTTATTATTTTTTGCGCGCCACTTAAAGTTAGAAGGCGAGCAACTGCAGTTCCAGCAGCGCCGGCACCGCTCATTACAATTGTTACTTCACTCAGATTTTTCTTAACAAATTTAAGTGCATTAGTGAGAGCAGCCAATACAACTATGGCAGTTCCATGTTGATCATCGTGAAAGACAGGAATATCCAGTAAGTCACGTAGGCGTGCTTCTATCTCAAAACAGCGAGGGGCGGAGATATCTTCCAAGTTAATCCCGCCATATACGGGAGCGATTAACTGAACGGTTCTGACAATCTCATCGACATCTTGGGTATCTAAACACACAGGCCAAGCATCTACATCGGCGAAGCGTTTAAAGAGGGCGGCTTTACCTTCCATAACCGGCAAGGCGGCAGCTGGTCCGATATTTCCTAAGCCAAGCACTGCTGAACCATCTGTCACCACTGCGACAGTATTTCGCTTCATAGTTAGTCTACGAACATCGGATGGTTCATCGACGATGGCTTGGCAGATACGAGCAACACCAGGTGTGTAGGCACGTGAGAGATCATCACGAGTCTTAAGTGGAACTTTGGATTGAACTTCCAGCTTTCCACCTAGGTGAAGCAAAAAAGTACGGTCACTTATTTTGCGGACAGTGAGTCCGGCATGGGCTGAAAGTGCGATATTAATTAACTCGGCGTGGTCCATATCTATAGTGTCACATGTGACATCTATGACAACTTTTTCCAGTAATGATTCAACCACGTCTAAAGCGGTGATTGTTGCGCCCGCTTCAGTTATAGCGGCAGTAATTAGAGCAACTGGATAAAGATCGGGGGATCCTTCAACGCGAATTGTTATGCCATATCCAGGCGACGTTGATGCCATTTAAACAACACCATAAAGGCGATCACCAGCATCGCCTAGACCTGGAACTATATAGCCATGTTCATTTAATTTTTCATCGAGAGCACCAGTTACCAGTTTTATTGGAACTCCCGAATTTGCAAATGTGTCGGTTAAAACTTTAATACCTTCTGGAGCAGAGAGAATGCAGACTGCAGTTATATCGTCAGCCCCTCTTTCAATTAAAAATTCAATTGCGGCAACTAAAGTTCCACCTGTTGCTAGCATTGGATCAAGTACAAAACATTGACGGCCAGCTAAATTTTCAGGTAAACGGTTAGCGTAGGTGCTAGCCTTTAAAGTTTTTTCATCACGGACCATTCCAAGAAAACCAACTTCAGCGGTTGGAATAAGACGCGTCATACCCTCTAGCATTCCTAATCCCGCGCGAAGAATCGGGACGACAACTGGGCGCGGATCAGAAAGCTTTAAGCCAACGGTTTGAGTGACAGGGGTAGTGATTGTGACTTTTTCAGTTCTAACTTCACGAGTTGCCTCATATGCCAGCAATGTCACAAGCTCCTCCACTAAATGGCGAAAAGTTGGAGAATCAGTTCTCACATCACGTAAAACAGTCAATTTATGGGTAATAAGAGGATGGTCTGCCACGTGAACTTTCATACCTCCTACCTTACAGGGGTTTCCATCTCGCCCAATGAGTGGGAATATGTCTGATGTGACGGATGCATTGGTTAACGAAGTCGATATTGCAGTTGCCGCCTGGCATGAGGATGGGCGATGGAATTTGGCCCAGCTTCCAGATGCGCATGATCTACCACACATTATTGAACGGCTTAAGTCCCAACAAACCAATGGGGGCGCCATTGCCTTGATGGCAATTGATGAAGAATTTTTTATGGTGATCCGAGTATTAGGTTCTCATATCAGTATGTTGTTAAGTGATATCACTTGTGCAATTGATTACGAAGTGGCTGCCGAATTTCTAGAACTTTGCGATCTTGATTCACCTGAAGAAGATGACGAACCATTGCCAGTCGGCAACTTAGATATTTTGGCTGATTTAGGGGTCAACCAAATGGAAATTGCTGCGCTATGTGATGATGCCGAACTATTTCCTGATGAACAACTTGAAGCAATTGCCAGTCGGTTAGGATTTGCCGATCAATTCGCGGAATTATTGGAGCTCTAAGAATTACTATTCAAACACCTGAATCACTTATGGATCAAGCAATTTTAATTGCTTCAAATACGTCGACCACCAACGACGTTCCGGTCGGAGCTTTAGTGATAAATAAAGATGGCACAGTCATAGGTACTGGATCAAATGAATGCGAGGCGAATAATGATCCAACTGCACATGCTGAAATCGTTGCTATTCGCAGCGCTACATCTAAGAAAGAAAATTCTCGGCTAGATGGATGCACTCTGATAGTCACTCTTGAACCTTGTGCAATGTGCGCTGGTGCAATTGCACAATCAAGAATCTCACATTTAATTTTTGGTGCCTGGGATCAAAAAGCTGGTGCAGTTGGTTCAGTTTGGGATGTGCTACGCGACCCACGTTCAATTCATAAAGTTGCTGTTACATCAGGAATCCGTGAAGTTGAATGCGCAAATCTATTAACTAATTTTTTTAAAAGGCAACGTTAAATTAGACCAGCAATTCGTAAGATGGGTTCAAGATAGTAAGCACACCTTCTTCTTCACCCACCATGCCTTCGGCGCGAATCTGAGTACCAACTTCGAGGCCGGCAATCTCACGCCTACCAAGGAAGTGAAGAGTTACGCCTCCAGTGGGATCCCAAACTTCTACCTGAAGAATTGGTGCAGAACCACTCGGTGCGCTCTTTATTGAAGTAACTTGACCTTGTACATGAGCTCTTTGGCGCCATTGAATTTCACTAATCGGAGTTAAGTTCTCCGCGTAATGGCCAACTGGAATTTGCGTTGCTGCAGAATCCTTTATTGATTTAACTTCAGTTCTAATTTTAGTAGCACCAGCAGCTTTTCCCACAGGAGCAAATTCTAACTTAGATCCTGAGGTAATTCGATCTACGTCAAAGGGAACAATTGTTGCAACTACTCGTTGCAGCTGCGAAATAGGTGCGGCAATTTCTTCAGCCGTTTGATCATGCAGTAGTCGCCCAAGAACTCCTGAATATGAACGACGCGGAAGAAGTAACGTTAGCTCTACATCATTTCTCTCAGTCATCCGGATCGCATAGTCCAGTGCAGAATTAGCTAAACGGCGATCAGGACAATCAATTAACTCAAGTGTTACATCATCTAAAGCATCTGAACTAGCCCAAGCTTTTCTAATTTCCTCAGCACGTCTGTCATCAATTACGAAGTGAACTGCGCTCAATTCCCGCGGCTTTAGGCTTCGCGCATAACGAACGGCCCCTACTGTTGCCA